>NZ_ABCS01000077.1 GCF_000170895.1 Plesiocystis pacifica SIR-1
TCCCCGGTCTCGAGCACCTCTTCGTCGATGGCGCGGACCCGAGCCATGAGGCTCGCGGGCAGCAGCTCCTCCTCGAGGCGCCCGACGACGTCCGCCGGATCGATGCCAAACTTTTCGCGAAAGCCCTCGCTGATCCACCCCACCCGCCGCTCGGAGTCGCTCAGGTAGGCGACCAGCTGCGAGGCGTCCATGAACATTCGAAAGCGCTCCTCGGCCCGGGCGTACTCCTGCTCTTGCTCCTCGACCAGCGCGACCAGGTCGTAGTGCGCGACGAGGTTGCGGGCCACGCTCATGATCGGGCCCAAGCTGGCGATGAAGGCGTCGTCGAAGCCGCCGCTGCGATTGATCAACCCGACGACCAGCTCGTTGCGCGCGACCTCCGTGTCCGCGGCGGTCATCCTCGGCGTGGAGCTGCGCGCGATCGGCAGGGTGAGCATGTTGTCCACCGGCAGTCCCTGAGGGCCTCGAACAGGCAGGGCCGCCGCGCCGTGAACAAGTCGGCGAGGGGCCGGGGGGGCGCCGCGCCGGCTCCGAGCTCCCGACCCTCTGAGCGCTCCACTGTAGCGATCAGGGTCTGGCGCGGCTTCGCCCGTACCGACCCCTCAGTCATTGAATTCGGGCCTCCCGGGCGCTTTAGCACCAGCGAAGCTGGTAGATTTCCACCATGGATATCGCCACGGTGACGAGCTTGGAGGCGGACACCCGCGCGGCCTTCTCCGCGGCCTATGCCGCGCTGGTCGGGAAGCTCGGCGGTCCACCCGACTGGCTGATCGTGCAGTCCGCCGTGCGCCACGAGGTCGCCACCTTGCGCGAGGCGGCGCGGCTCAGCGGCGTCGAACAGCTCCACGGCAGCAGCTCGTGCCTGGGGGTCATGAGCGACGCGGGCGTCGACACGGCCGGGGGCCTGGGCCTGTTCGGCCTGCGCGACAGTGACGGGGACTTTGGCGTCGGCAGTGCCCCGCTGGGGGACGATCCAGCGGCGGCGGCCGGAGCTGCGCTGCGCCAGGCCATCGCCAACGCGCAGCGCGAGGGCGAGCTGCCCGAATTGGTCTGGGTCAGCGCGTCCCCAGGCACGGAGGAGCGCTGCATCGCGGGGATCGAAGCCGAGATTGGAGCCGGCGCGCCCATCGTGGGCGGCAGCGCGGCCGATGACGCGGTCGCGGGCGGCTGGTACCTCTTCGACGCCCACGCCGACTACGGCAGCGGCATCGTCGTCAGCGTGCTCTATCCGTCCACGGGGGTCCACTCCGTGTTCCACAGCGGCTACTCGCCGACGACCACGACGGGCACGGTCACGGCGGCCACCGGTCGCGCGATCGAGACCATCGACGGCGACGCAGCAGCGGCGACCTACGACCGCTGGACCGGCGGGGCCGTGGGCGAGGCCTTGGAGGCGGGCGGCAGCGTGCTCGGGAGCACGACCTTGCACCCCATCGGCCGGCGCGTGGGCGAGGACGGCGGGGTCAGCTACTACCGCCTCGCCCACCCCGAGTCGGTCACCGCCGAGGGCCACCTGGTCCTGTTCGCCGAGGTCTCCGTCGGCGACGAGCTGATCTTGATGACCGGGAGCACCGACGCCCTGCGCTCTCGGGCGGGGCGCGTGGCCGCCGACGCCCTGGCCCGCGCGCGGCGGCCCTCCTCGGAGATCGCCGGCGCGCTGGTGATCTTCTGCGCCGGCTGCATGCTGACGATCCGCGACGAGCTCGACGACGTGGTCGCGAGCTTGCGCGGGGTCCTGGGCGACGTGCCCTTCCTGGGCGGCTTCACCTTTGGAGAGCAGGGCTGCTTCGTCGGCGGAGAGAACTGCCACGGGAACCTGATGATCTCGGTGACGGTGTTCGAGCGAGCATGAGCGAGGAGTTCAACGAGCACATCGAACGCCTCGAGCAGGCCCTCGCGACCGAGCGAGAGCAGCGACAGACCTCCGAGGCCGCCCTCGCCGGGCTGCGCCTGATTGCGACCGCCAAAGACCTCGACGCGACGGACCGGGCGCTGTGCGAGGGCCTGCGCCCCCTGCTCGCCTACGAGCGGGCCGTCATGCTGCGCGCCGACCCAAAAGACCCGGACCTGCTCGGGCCGCGGGACGCCGAGGACCCCCAGCTGCGGGCCTTTCGCTGGCCCCCGGGGCGGCTGCGCGATCGCGTCGCCAAGGGCCAGACCGTCGCCCTCTACGACCTGCGCAAGGTCCCCGAGCTCGCGCCGCGCCTCGACGCCCCCGCCTTCCGCTCGATGCTGTGCATGCCGCTGTCGCTGCCCAACCGCCCCGCGATCTTGATCGGCCTGCACTCCGAGCCCGGCTTCTTCGGCTCCCACTACGTCGCGCTCGCGCGCAGCTTCGCGGCCACCGCCGTGCGCATGCTCGAGAGCCTCGACGCCCGGGCCCGGGACCAGCAGCGCCTGCTCGCCGAAGAGCACGCGCGCAGCCTGACCCGGACCAACGAGGCGCTGCGCGAGCAGCTCGAGACCATCCAGAGCCAGCGCCAGGAGATCCAGCGCCTGCGCGCCCCGGTCCTGCTCGTGGCCGAGCGGACCCTGGTCATCCCGCTCATCGGAGCGCTCGATCCGGGCGACCTCGCCGAGGTCACCGAGTCCCTGCTCGACGCCCTGGTGGCCCACCGCGCGCGCACGGTGATCCTCGACCTGACCGGCTTCGAGTCCCACGACGCGGGCGTGACCGCGCGCCTCGGCGCCCTCGCCCGGACCACCGCGATGCTCGGGGGCCGCTGCGTGCTCAGCGGGCTGCGGCCGGCCGTCGCCCTCGCGCTCTCGGTCGCCGGGGTCGACATGCCAGCCTACGCGAGCCTGGCCGCGGCCCTCGTCGCCCAGCGAGCCTAGCGAGCCCTCGTCAGGTGAACAGCGCCGCGAGCACGGCGAGCACGCCGGCCGCGAGCAGCACGAACACCATGCGCCGCTCGAGCAGATCCGACTCGCCGTCGCCGATGTCAAAGTCGAAGGGCTCGCGCCGGCTGAGCTCGCTCGGGGCCTCGCCCTCGTCCTGGCGCGCGTGCGAGCGCTCGACCACGCGCGCGCGCTCCCGCGCCCGGGCCCGGGCGGCCTTGCGCCGACGGATGAGCTCGGCGGCCACCGGGATGTCCGGCAGCTGCAGCCGCGCGGTGTCCCCGTCGAGGACCTCGTCCGCGCCCAGCCGAACCACCGGCATGGCCAGGCTCGAGCTGTCGTTGATGGGCAACAGCTCGCGCAGCTGCAGGTCCCCGGGCGAGCGCCGCCGGCGAAAGCGACCGCTGTTGGTGCAGAAGGTGTCGAGGACGTTGAGCACCGAGCTGCTCTGCAAGTTGAGATCGTGGCTGACGTCGAGGCGGACCAGGAACTGCCGGTGGCTGCGCGCGCTGTTGAACACGGCCTCGACCCGGCCCATGTGCGGCCCGTCCAGGGCCTCGCTCTCGCAGGCGAACAGCAAGGTCCAGCGCTTGGGCTCGGCGAGGACCTGGAGCACCCGCTCGGGCGCCTCGTCCACGCCCACGAGCACCGTCGCCGCCTGATCCTGCTCGGCCAGAGCCCGGGCGAGCGCGCGGACCAGCTCGGCGTCCTGCGTCGCGCCCGCGAGCACGAGCGCCACCTCCTTGACCTCGATGGGCACGGTCGGCCATCGATTTTACACACTCGGGGGCCAGCCGTGCGCGCCCGGCCCCCCGCCCCAAGAAAACACACGGTCGGCTCGGCCCACACCCCGCTCTCGGGCACGGCAAGGGCCCCGCGCTTGCGGTAGATCGCGGTCATGTCCGACTCCTCGACTCTCCCCAACGATGCGATCGCGACCGTCGCCGTGCTCGGCGCGGGCACCATGGGCCACGGCATCGCCCAGGTCTGCGCCATGGCGGGCTGCGCCACCCGGCTCCAAGATCTCGGCGCCGAGCAGGTCGAGGCCGGCCTCGCCCGCATCGCCAAGAACCTCGACAAGGGCGTCGCCCGGGGCAAGGTCAGCGAGGAGCAGAAGGCGTCGACGCTCGCCAAGCTGAGCGGGACCCCGGACCTGGCCGAGGCCGTGCGCGGGGCCGACCTGATCATCGAGGCCGCCCCCGAGAAGCTCGAGATCAAGCGCGACCTGTTCACCCGCGTCGCCGCGGTCGTCGGCGACGACGCCATCCTCGGGACCAACACCAGCTCCCTGTCGATCACCGACATCGCCGCGCCCATCCCCAACCCGAGCCGCGTCATCGGCCTGCACTTTTTCAACCCGGTGCACATCATGAAGCTGCTCGAGATCGTCGTCGGCAAGCAGACCAGCGACGCGGTCCTCGGCCGCATGCGCGCCTTCTCCGAGCGCATCGGCAAGCAGGCCATCGTCGTCCAGGACGCGCCCGGCTTCGCGACCAGCCGCCTGGGCCTGGTCATCGGCCTCGAGGCCATCCGCATGGTCGAGCAGGGCGTCGCCTCGCCCGAGGACATCGACAAGGCCATGACCCTCGGCTACGGCTTCCCCATGGGCCCGCTGAAGCTCACGGATCTGGTCGGCCTCGACGTGCGCCTGAGCATCGCCGAGTACCTCGCCGGCAAGCTCGAGCAGGGCGAGCACTTCAACCCGCCCCAGCTCCTGCGCGACATGGTCGCCGAGGGCAAGCTGGGCAAGAAGTCCGGCCAGGGCTTCTACAGCTGGGAGTAGCGCCAAGCCCCACGGGGTGGGGGCGCAAGAGCCCCGCGCTCGAGGACCGACCCGACGCTGCGACTCGGACTTGGGGCGGCGGCGCGTGGTGAGCGGCCCGAGGCTGGTAGGCCCTCAGGCTTGACCGGCGTCGGGGGGCGTGCGAGGACGGTCTCAACCAACCCCGCGCGGGTGGTGCCGCTCGAGCCGGGCAGTCCGGCGAGGCGGCGAAGAGGGAACCCGGTGCGAACCCGGGACGGCTCCCGCCACTGTGAGCGGCGACGCGAGGGCACGAACGCCACTGGGACCACGGACACGCGGTCTTGGGAAGGACGCCCGAGCGGAAGACCCGCGAGTCAGGAGACCTGCCCCCGCGCCTCGAACCGGTGAGACGGGAGTCAACTCGCCATGGTCCACGCCCTGCCGAGCGCCCTCCTCCACCTCTCGCTGCTGTGCGCCTCTCCGCCCCCCGCGTCCCCCCCGGCCGCGGTCGAGGGCGGCGAGGATGATGCGGCCGAGACCGCGGCGAGGCCCTACCGCACGGAGGTCGTCAGCGACGACGCGGGCGACGGCCTCGACGCCCAGCGGGCCCTGAGCAAGGCCAACCTCGGCTTCGTCACCGCCATCGATCTGCGCGCCGAGGGGCCGCTGCCGAGCGACGATCTGGCCACCGTGGTCAGCCGCGCGCCGGGGGTCACCGTGCGCTCGATCGGCGGCCTCGGCCAGTTCAGCGCCATCTCGATCCGCGGCAGCACCAGCTTGCAGGTCCCGGTCTTCCTCGACGGCGCCCCGCTCACCGGCAGCCTCTCGGGCCTCGTCGACCTCTCGACCGCCCCCCTGGACGCCCTCGCCCGCGTCGAGGTCTACCGCGGCCACGTCCCCGTGCGCTACGGCGCGGCGGCGATCGGCGGGGCCGTCGATCTGGTCGGCGAGGTCCACCGCGGGCCCCCCCGGCTGTGGGCCGCCGCCGGCTTCGGCAGCTTCCTCGCTCGCGAGCTCCGGGTCGGCTACGCCCAGGCGCTCCCGGGCGGGTGGAGCGTGGCCACCCGGGTCGGCTACGCCGGAGCGCGCGGCGACTTCCCCTACTTCGACGACGGCAACACCCCGCAGCTCGAGGCCGACGACGGCCAGGCCCGGCGGGCCAACAACCACTACGACCGCGGCCTGGGCCAGCTGCGCTTCGATCACCGCCGCGGCCCGACCACCGCCGCGATCCAGGGCCTCGCGTGGTGGAAGCTCCAGGGCATCCCGGGCACGGCCCAGGCCCCCGCGAGCGAGACCAACCTGCGCATGGCCTCGGGCCGGCTCATCGCCAAGCTCCGCCACGCCGAGGGCCTGGGGCCCGGGGGCTACTTCGAGTGGGTGGGCAGCGTCGCCGTCGAGGACCGCGTGCTCCGGGACCTCGACGGCGAGGTCGGGCTCTCGGCCAACGACCAGCGCGCCCTCGGGGTCGACGGCTGGCTGTCCCCGCGCATGCGCGTGGCCCTGTGGCGCTCGGCCTGGCTCAACCTCAGCGCCGAGCTGCGCCACGAGCGGATCGACGTCGACGAGCGCTACGGCGCCGACGCCCAGCCCGGCGAGGGCCCGGTGCTCAGCTCCGGCGACGCCGCGCGCTCGCGGACCGGCCTCGGCCTCGGCCTCGAGCTCGACCAGTGGCTGCTTCGCCGGCGCTGGGCCGTCTCGCCGGGCCTGCGCCTCGACGCCGCCGACAGCCGCTTCGCTGTACCCGAGGGCGAGGGCGAGGTCGACGACGAGGGCCGCGACGAGCGGATCTTCGGGGTCTCCCCGCGCCTGGCGACCAAGGTGAAATTGCTCGAGGGCGTGGAGCTGCGCGCCAGCGTCGGCCGCTACCTGCGTCAGCCGACCCTGAGCGAGCTGTTCGGCGACCGCGGCTACGTCGTCGGCAACGAGGGCCTGCGCCCGGAGCAGGGCACCAAGGTCGACGGCGGCCTGCTCCTGGACCTGCGCCGGCCCGCGGACACGGACGCAGCAACTGGAAAACGCGTGGCCGTGTTCGCCCAGGTCGTCGGCTTTGCGACCTGGAGCGTCGACCGCATCGCGTGGATCCGCAGCGGCCCCGTGGTCCGGGCCATCAACCTCGCCAGCACCCGCGTGCGCGGCCTCGAGACCGGGCTGAGCGTGCGCGCCCGCGTGGGGCCCGGGCCCGCGGCCACGCGCCTCGAGCTCGACGCCGCCTACACCTTCCTCGACAGCCGCAACGACACCCCCGAGGCCGAGCAAAACGGCAAGCCGCTGCCCGGCCGGCCGCGCCACTCCCTGCTGCTGCGCCCGGGCCTGGCCCACCGCTTCGCCCCCAAGCGCCGCCGGCCCAGCCTCGAGCCGCGCGTGGGCTACGAGCTCGAGTGGATCGCCGGGACGACCCTCGACCTGTCCGGCCGCGTCGAGCTCCCGCCGCGCCTGCTCCACGGGCTCAGCGCGTCCCTGCGCCTCGCCGACCGCGTCGAGCTGGGGCTGAGCGTGCGCAACCTGAGCGACCAGCGGCGCGTGGTCATCGACCCCAGCGAGGGCCCGCCGACGCCCTACCCCGCCGCGCTCAGCGACTTCATCGGCTACCCCATCCCCGGGCGCAGCGTGTGGGGGACGCTGCGCGTCGACTTTGCCCTCCGCCCGTCCGCGCCCCGAGGTCCCGCATGAACCGCCGCCTGCTCGCCGCCCTGCTCCCGAGTGCCTTCGCCTTCGCTTGCACCGACGACGCGGCCGGAGGCGACGACGAGGCCGGGGCCGTCGAGGTCCTGGTCCCCGAGCTCGTCGACGGCTACCCGAGCCTCGCCGGCCCCTGCCGCGGACCCGTCGAGGCGCCCACCCACCTCGTGGTCACGAGCACGGACTTCAACACCGGCGCCGTCGGCCTGGTCACGCTGCCCGGCGAGGGCTCCGACGCCCACGAGGTCGCCGCGGACCTGGCCCTTGCCTCGACCGACGCCGTGCCCGTGGTCGATGCGGGCCGCGTGTTCGTCCTCAACCGCTTCGGCTTCGACTACGTCGACGAGCTCGCCCCCGCGGACCTGGGCCTCGTCCACGAGTTCGCCGTCGCGGCCCAGCTCAGCGAGGACTCCGCCAACCCCCACGACCTCCTGCTCGTCGGCGAGCACGGCTGGCTGAGCCTGTTCGGCGCGCCGGAGCTCCAGCGCGTGCGCTTCCCGGAGCTGGCCTTCGCCACCCCGAGCGTCGACCGGGCCCTCGACCTGAGCGCCTTCGCCGACGCCGACGGCGTGCCCGAGCTGGGCCAGCTGATCGGCTGCGGCCCCGAGCTCGCCTTCGTCAGCGCCGAGCGCATCGATCGCAGCGCCTGGGTCCCCGCCGACGACACCCTGCTGATCCCCGTCCGCCTCGGCGACAGCCCGGCGGTCTACGACTTCGACCCGGCCCACCCTGGCGCCGACGGCATCCCCCTCCTGGGGACGGGGGTCGGGGCCTGGCGCCTCGACCCCAGCGCGAGCGACGGTCACACCCTCGTGATGCTCAACTCCGGCCTCGAGCGCATCGACCTGGCCGCAGGCAGCTCGGAGTGGGTGATCCCCGAGGCGGTGTTCGAGGCCGAGGGGATCACCCGGTTGCACCTGTCCGGATTTGGGTACGACAGCCAGGGCCAAATCTGGCTGTCCATCGCCGACGCGGACTTCAGTGCCTTCGCCCTGTACCGTGCGGACTTCGCCGGACCCGACGACGCCGTCGAACTGATCCGCAGCGTCGAGGGTCTACAGAGCGTGACCGGAGCGCTGGCGGTGATCGGAGACCGGGCTTACTTCGCCGATACGACAATTGGCGCATCTGGCTTGCGCATCTTTGAGCTCGCGCAAAACCCGGTGAGTGAGCTCCCCTCCTCGCCGCTCCCGATGGGGCTCCCGCCCCTGAGCCTCACGACTCTGTGACCTCCAAGTGTCCGTGCCAAGAGATGAAAGATCCGATCATTCCGGACATTCACTTCGTTGATTTGTACGGCCGATGTATTCGAGCTCGCACGCCCAACAAAAAATCGTGGACACTTGCAAGCCAAAAAACACTTTGAACTTGATGCGCCTGCTTCCCTCTCTTTTCGTCCCCGCCGCCGTCCTCGCCCTCAGCATGGGCTTCGCTGGCTCCGTCGCCGCGAACGGAAGCGAGATCAAACAGTCTCCGACGACCAACCAGATCGAGCAGATGCCCCTCGGCGCGAAGCTGGTCGAGTCCGCATCCACCAGCTGCAACGTCGATGAGGTCCACCTCTTCGTCGACAACCAAGCCGACTGGTTCATCATCCTCGACGGCGTCCGTCGGCCCCTCGGCGATCCCTCGGTCAACGTCTTCCTGGGCAACCAGGCCAGCGCGACCCTCGTGGTCCACTTTGGGACCCCGGGCTGGCTGATGGAGGTCGATCCCGACGACGAGGACCCCGTCACCCTCGCCATGGTCGAAGGCCGGGAGATCAGCTACGAGCTCATGCCCGACACCCTCGATGACCTCCGCGACTTCGTCGTGATCGCCGAGTGGTTTGGCAAGGGCGGCATGCAGACCGAGGAGGGCATCCCGACCGTGCCCCTGACCATCAAGACCGACAAGAACTGCCCGCCCGAGGACCTCAACGGGCCCAACGGCTGAGCGCCGACCCAGGCACGGGCCCGCCACGTTGCGAGCCCGTGTCTGTTTCATCGTGGCTCCCCCTGGGTGGGCGGCCGCTCCGGCGTTGACCGCCGTGGTCGCGGGCAGGACAGTGCGGCCATGTCTCTGCACGCCCACAGCGTCCTCCAGATGTCGTCCATGCTCCGCAACCTCGAGGGCTTCCTCGCCAAGGCGGTCGCCTTCGCCGAGGCCAAGCCCATGGAGGTCGACGCCTTGCTGAACGCCCGCCTGTCCCCGGACATGCGCCCGCTGACCTTCCAGATCCAGGCGGCCTGCGACGCGGCCAAGTTCGCCGGCGCGCGCCTGGCCGGGGTCGAGGCCCCCAGCCACCCCGACACCGAGGAGACCCTCGCCCAGCTGCGCTCGCGCATCGCCGCCGTGCTCGAGTACCTCGCGGGCCTCGACGCCGAGGCCGTCAACGCTGGCGCCGACCGGGACGTCCGCCTGGGCTTCCTCCCCGGCAAGGTCCTGCGCGGCGAGGACTACCTGCGCCAGCTCGCCCTGCCCAACTTCTACTTCCACGTGACCACGGCCTACGCCCTGCTGCGCGCCACGGGCGTGGCGATCGGCAAGCAGGACTTCATCACCGAGCTGAACCTGCGCGACGACGAGGCCGCCCAGAGCTGAACCAGAGCTGAACCAGAGCTGAACCTACTCTGGGCGCTCCTCGAGCAGCCAGGCCTCGACCTCGTCGAGGGCCTGCTCGGAGCCCGGGCCCGCGAGGGCGTAGCTGGCCCGCGCCTCGTCGGCCAGGGCCACGGCGCGCTGCCACCGGTAGGTCCAGTCCTCCCCGGGCAGCGCGCCGAGCAGCGCCCGGGCCAGGGCGAAGCGGGTCTTGGCCAGCTCCGTCGCCTCGACCGTCGCGTCTTCGCGCAGGCGCAGCATCAAGGCCCGCTCGAGCGCCTCGGCGGCCCCGTCCGCGTCCCCGAGGCCCAGCTTTGCTTGGCCCAAGCCCGTGAGCGAGTAGGCCAGGTCCGGGTGGTCCTCGCCCATGGCGGCCTCGCCGATCGCCAGCGCCCGCTCGTGGTGCGCCCGGGCCTGCTCGAACTCCCCGAGGGCGAGCGCGACCGAGCCCAGGTTGTCGAGGGTGATCGCGACCACCGGGTGCGACTCGCCCAGGCTCGCCTCGTAGATCGCCAGCGCCCCCTCGAAGGAGGCCCGCGCCCCCGCGTAGTCGCCCAGCTCGGTCGCGGCGTTGCCCAGGTTGTTGAGCGCCGTCGCCACGCTCGGGTGCTCGGCGCCCAAGCTGGCCTCGGTCAGGCTCAGGGCCCGCGCGTGGTGGGCCCGCGCCCGCTCGTAGTCGGCCTCGGCGAAGGCGAGGTTGCCGAGGCTGTTGAGGGTCGTGGCCAGGCCCGGGTGCTCGCGGCCGAGGGCGCCCTCTTCGATGGCCAGAGCCCGCTCGTAGTAGGCCCGCGCGTCGGCGTAGCGCCCCTGGGCCTTGGCGACCAGGCCCAGGCCGTTGAGGGATGCGGCGACGTCCGGGTGCGAGGGCCCGAGGCTCTGCTCGCGGATCGCCAGGGCGCGCCCCCACAGCTCCCGCGCGCGCCCGTGATCGCCCTGGGTGAAGGCGACGTTGCCCAGGTTGTTGAGCGCCGTCGCCACGCTCGGGTGCTCGGGCCCGCCGATGGCCTCGAAGTGGACCCGGGACTCCTCCCACAGCGCCTCGGCCTCGCCGTACTCGGCCTGCTCGAAGGCCACGCTGCCCAGGCGGTTGCAAAAGGCCGCCCGCGCGGCCTCGCTGTTGGCCGCGCGCGACAGGGGCTCGGCGTGCTTGGCCCAGCCCCGGCCCTCGTCCTGGCGCGCGAGCTCGTGGCCCACGACCCAGACCAGCTGGCCCGCGGCCTCGGCCGCCTCGGGGAGCAGGCCGCGGCGCAGGGCCGCGGCGTAGCTGCGCTCGAAGGTCTGCTCGGCGCGCGCGTGGGCCCCCGTGCGCTGCTGCAGATCGCCCTGCACCAGCCACGCCCGCAGCAGCGCCGGCTCGTGCTCGAGCGCGGCCGCGTCTTCGGCCAACGCGTCCGCGGCCGCCAGCGCGGCCTCGTACTTGCCCGCGTGGGTCAGCGCCTCGACCCGGGCCAGCGCGTCTTCGAACGCGTCGATTTCCCCCGGCCCGAGGTGCCCGGCGCCCGCCCAGTGGGGGTCCGCCTCGACCTCGATGCCCGCGCGCTCGCGGAGGGCCTCGAGGTCCGCGCAGTCCTCCGGCCTCGGCAGCGCGGCGACGGCCGGCACCGCGCCCTGGACCACGGTCGCGTCGGCGTGGGCGAGGACCTCCGTGACCGCCTCGAGGTCGCGCAGCCGATCGTCGAGGCAGGCCATGCGCAGGTCGAGGAGCACGCCGGACTGCTCGCCCCGGGCCGTCGACTCGCAGGCCTCGACCCGGCCCGCGACCCAGCGCTCGGCGTAGTCGTCGAGGCGCTCGCGGACCCGCGCCGAGGTCTCTTCGGCGTAGGGCAGCCCGGTGGCCTCGAGGGCGCTGGCGATCGCCTCGCTGCGCGCCGGATCCCACACCCCGCCGAGCTTGTCTTGCATGTCCGCGCAGCTCGGTCCCCCGCTGGGGCTGCGCAGCTCGTAGCCCAGCCCGACCGCGAGGGCGCAGCACAGACCGACGGCCGCGCCCCGTCGCCAGCGGCGACGGCGGGCCCGGCCGCCCTCGAGGGCCTCGAGCAGCGCGTCCATGGACGGCCAGCGGTTCTCGGGCTCTGGCGCGAGGCCCCGGACCACGACCCGGCGCAGCCACGCCGGCACCGGGCTGGCCGCGCCCCGCGGAGCCGGACGCACCCGCCCCTCCTCGAGCGCCGCCAGGAGCTGGCCGAGGGTCTCGCCGGGGAAGGGCCGCTCGCCATAGAGGGCCTCGTAGAGCGCCGCGCAGAAGCTGAACTGATCGCTGCGCGCGTCGACCTCGGCGCCGTCGAATTGCTCGAGGGACATGTAGGCCGGCGTGCCCATCATCGCGCCCGTCCGGGTCAGCGGGCTGCTCAACAGCTGCTTGCCAGCGGAGCCCTCCCGGATGGGCGCGCTCGCCTGCCCGAGGGTGTCGGCCAACGCCTGCCGCCGCGAAGCGCTGCCAACCCGGGCCCGGGCCCGGGCCCGGGGCTCCGCCGCCTCGCCGTCGAGGCTCTCGCCGTCCGCGGCCTCCTCGGCCCGGGCCAGGCCAAAGTCCATCACCCGCACGCGCCCGTCCGCGCCCAGCATGACGTTGTCGGGCTTGAAGTCCCGGTGGATCAACCCGGCGGCGTGGGCCGCCGCGAGGCCCCGCCCCGCCGCGAGGAACACCGGCGTCAGCTCCCGCCACGGGCGCGGACCCGGGCCCGCTTCGTCCAGCCACTCGCTCAGGGTCTGCCCCGCGACGAACTCCATGCCCACGAACACCTGGCCCAGGTGCACGCCCACGTCGTGCACGGCGACGACGTTGGGGTGATCGAGCTTGGCGAGGGCCTGGGCCTCGCGCTGGAGCCGGGCGCTGGCCACCGACGAGCGATCGGGCGAGCGCAGCAGCTTGATCGCCACCTTGCGGTCGAGCTCCGGGTCGTAGGCGGCGAACACCACCCCCATGGCGCCCGCGCCCAGGCGACGCAGCACGACGTAGCGGCCGAGCTGCTCCCCGATCTGGGCGCGCCCGCGTCCGCTTGGGACATCGCCCTCCCCGAGGGTCCGCCCGCCGCCCCCCGTGTCGACCAGGGACTCCACGCCCGAGGGAGCCGGGACGGTCGGACCCGCAGAGCCCGAGGCGCCCATCCCCAGTCCCGCCATCCTGGCCATCGCGGCCATGCTACACCTGCGCGTCAGGGGCGAGTCGCGCAGCGCGAGCACGCCCCTTGCGGTTCGTCCACCCCGTCCCCACCCGCTGACCGGGGGGCCCTTGGCCCGCTCCCGGGGACTGCTAAGATCGACTCGATGAGCACCCCTGAGCCGCCCGGGGACGGACCCATCCGCCTCGGCCGCTACTCCGTCCTCCGCCACCTCGGCCGCGGCGGCATGAGCACGGTCTACCGCGCCTACGACCCCGAGCTCGACCGCCAGGTCGCCCTCAAGCTGGTCACCATCGACGATCCACGCGACGCCGACGGCCCCGCTCGCCTGGTCCGCGAGGCCCGGGCGATGGCCAAGATCAGCCACCCCAACGTCGCCCCGGTCTACGACGTCGGCCTCGTCGAAGGCGCCGTGTTCATCGCCATGGAGCTCATCGAGGGCCCCAACCTCGACACCTGGCTGCGCGAGTGTGCGCGGCCGTGGACCGAGGTCACCAGCATGTTCATGCAGGCCGGCCGCGGCCTGCTCGCGGCCCACGACGTCGGCCTGGCCCACCGCGACTTCAAGCCCGACAACGTCATGGTCGGCCCCGACGGCCGGGCCCGCGTGCTCGACTTCGGCCTCGCCCGGCCGACCCCACCCGGCGAGGGCATCGAGGACGAGCTCCTGCTCGAAGAGACCGAGTACGAGGCCCTGATCCTCCCCGAAGATCCGGACGACGTCGACGAGGACGCCCTCGCCCGGCTCGAGGCCTCGTTCGCCGAGTTGCAGATCCAAGGCGAGGTCCCCACCCAAGCCGGGGGACACGCGGGCCTCGACCCTCGCACGGATCCCACCCTCGGAGGAGTCCCACCCCTCGGAGGAGTCGAGCGCCTGCTCCAGGCCGAGAGCTCCGGCAGCTTCGACCTCAAGGTCTCCGTCACCCACAACGGGATCGTCACCGGCACGCCGGCCTACATGGCACCCGAGCAACACCTCGGCGATGCCGGGGGCGCCGCCGCGGACCAGTTCGCCTTTTGCGTGTCGATGTGGGAGGGCCTGTACCGCCAGCGCCCCTTCCACGGCCACACCTTCGCCGAGATCGCCTGTGCGATCGTCGACGGCGATCGCCGGCCTGCGCCGAGTCACACCCGCGTACCCGGTTGGCTGTCCGCCCTGCTCGAGCGCGGCATGGACCCGGACCCTCGGGAGCGCCACCCGTCCATGCGCGCGCTCCTGGCCTCGATCTCGCTGTCCTTCCGCATCCTTCATGGGCTGAGCTGAACGGACTAGCCGTGGGACCCCCCCGGCGCTAAGGTCGGGGGGTGAGCGACCAGGCTCAGGGTGGGGTGGTGATCGGCGAGGAGGGGACGAGCGTCGAGCTCGAGCCCGGCACGCTGATCACCCAGTCCAAGACCTACAAGATCGTCGGTCGCCTCGGCGAGGGGGGCTTTGGCAAGGTCTACAAGGTCTTCGATCCGATCATGAACCGCTACGCGGCGCTCAAGATGATGAAGATGAACGTGCCCGAGGAGGAGCGCCGGCGCTTCCGCCAGGAGGCGCGGCTGTGCGGCACCTTCATGCACCCCAACCTGGTCCGCACCCTCGAGGTCGGCACCACCCAGGAGCACGGGCTGTTCTGGTTCGCCATGGACTACCTCGAGGGCTCCGACCTGATGGGCTACCTCAACCGCGGCGAGGCGCTCAGCTGGCCCCAGATCCGCGAGATCATCGCCCAGACCCTCGACGCCCTGACCCACGTCCACGCCCGCAACTTCGTCCACTGCGACATCAAGCCGGGCAACATCTTCGTGGCCACGGACCTCTACGACCCGAACCTTCGCCTGGTCAAGCTCATCGACTTCGGCGTGGCCAAGGATCTCTCGGACACGAGCCCGCCGCCGAGCAAGCGGATCATGGGCGACCCCTTCTACATGCCGCCCGAGCAGACCTACGCCAACCCCACCCTCGACGCGCGCTCGGACCTCTACGCCCTCGGCATCACCTTCTACGAGCTCGTCACCAACGGCCGCCACCCCCTCGAGGACCTGTTCGAGGTCAACCCCCGCGAGGCCCTCATGGCCCAGCGCGAGCGGCCCCACACCCCGCCGAGCACCTACATGGACCCGGGGCTCAACGCCGAGCATCGCAGCGACGTGGACGCCTTCTTCGCCTCGGCGACGGCGAAGAACCCTGCGGAGCGCTTCCCCACGGCGGAGATCATGAAGCGGGCGATGCAGCACATCGAGGGGCCTTGAGCCCCGACCCCCTCGCCAGCACTGACTCGTGGTCGATCACCGACGGTGTCGTCGCCATCCAGCCCCCGCGCCCGGGTGACGGCGCGCGGCTGATCGCCGGCCGGGACGCGGAGTGGGCCCGGTGGATGGGCCCCGGCGGCGACGACCCGCGACCCACGGCGTGCATCCACGTCGCCGGTCAGCTCGTCGGCTGGGTCGACTACGCGCGCGGGCACCCGTGGCTGGGCCCGGGCGAGGTCAACGTCGGCTACACCGTGTTCGCGGCTCACCGCGGCCGGGGCTACGCCACCCGCGCCGTGAAGCTGCTCGTCCACCGCCTCGCCCTCGAGGGCGAGCACAGCCGCGCGAGCGTGGTCATCCACCCCGACAACCTGGCCTCGATCCGCGTCGCCCAGCGCTCGGGCTTCGAAGCTCGGGGCCAGGCGGGCGGCGGCGACTACCGCGTCCGGCCGGTCCCGCCGCTGCGCTACACCGACGGCGTCGTGTCGATCCGACGATTGTCACCGAGAGACCTCGAGGCCGATCTCGAGGCCAAGGACGAGGCGCAGATCCGCTGGATGTGGGAGCCCGGCGAGCGCGAGCAGTGGGCAGCGATGCGCCCAGCCGAGCAGCGCGAGCACGCTCGCCGCGGGCTCGAGGCGCGACGCGACGCCTTCGGCTCCGGGCCCAAGTGGTGCTTCGCCGTCGACACCCAAGCCCACGCCTACGTCGCCTACGTCGACTGCGACCTCGCCAGCCCCAACGCCCCCGCCGGCGAGGCCAACCTCGCCTACTCCTGCCACCCCGCCCACCGCGGGCGCGGTCACGTCAAGCGAGCCGTCCGCTTGCTGCTGCGCTTCGTCGCCGAGCACACCGGCGCGCGCCAGGCCCACGTCGTCCTCGATCCCAACAACGCGGCCTCGGAGCGGGTCGCCCGCGCCGTCACCAACGCGGAGCCTCAGACCTTCGTGAACGCCCACGGGCAGACCTGGCTGCGCTTCGTGTGCCCCGTGGACGTGGGGCAGGGAGGGCGTGGCTCATTCTGGCCGACCCGCTGATCTGAGCCCGAGCCCAAATGAAACCAGGGCCCACGTTCGAGCAGTTCGAACGGGGCCCCGCTTGCGAGGACGCCTCGGCGCCCTCAGCTCAGCGATGGGATGGGACGCAGGTCGTGGAGGCTAGTCGCAGACCGCCGCCTTGTCGTCGCAGCAGTCGCCGTAGCTCTCACACACCGAGTCGCAGTAGCACGCGCCCGACTGGCTGTAGCCGCCGCAGTACCCCGTACAACCGGGCGCGGGCTCACCGGGATCGGGGTCGGGCGAGCCCGAGCCCGGGTAGAGGTACTCGAGCGCGGTGCGGTCGTAGCTGCTGAACTCGCCGCTCACCCCGGAGTTGAAGCAGGCCAGCATGATCGAGCTCATGTCGGCGCCCGTCGGCGTGCCCGGGATGTGTTGCGCCCCGACGCCGCTGGAGCCCTCGTTGCCGCCCGAGCCGCAGCTGATCGAGCGGTTGAAGTAGTCCGTGTGGCGGAAGCCCACGCAGTGGCCGATCTCGTGGGTGATGACGTGCTCCACGACGTCCGTGCCGAAGTTCGAGGTCCCGCTCTGGATCTGGACGAACTTGTAGGGGTTGCCGTTCTCCGGGAAGCCGGCCTGTCCGCCACCGTTGCCGCTGACCTTGTAAACGACGATGTCCTTGTCCTGGTAGTTCGTCCCCGTGGTCAGGGTGAAGGTCAGGCCGAGGTTCATCTCGTTGTAGTTCTGAACCGCCATCTGCAGGGCGGTCTGCATGGTCGAGTCGAGGGCGTTGCCGCCTCCGGTGTAGCCGATCACGCTGATGGTCTTCGGCGAATTGACCAGGTTGTTGGTCCGGTACTGCCGGAAGGCCTCCTCCTCGTCTTCGAACAGGGGCGCCACCTGGCGCGCGCCCGCCATCTCGCGCGAAGCCTGGAGGGTCACCACCGCGTCGCCGCCGACGATCACCTCGTCCTCGCGGACCTCGATCTCTTCCGCGGGGAAGCCCGCGACCATCAGGTTTTCGACGATTTCCTCGGCCTCGAGCTCGGCGAGGAGCTCAGCCTCACCAGTATCCGGTTCGCTACTACAAGCAAACGCGAGAGAGACAATGGCCATACCACAGAACGAGATGTACTTCTTCATGATCCCACAACCGAGCGCATCACCCAGCTGGAGACATCTATATATGAACAATAAACCAAGTGAAACCAATTTGTTTGGTTGGCTCGAGCAACAAATTAAGAGTGTACCTTGGTCAAAACAGTGTCCGTAGGGACATGCGAATGCCGCGTTCTAGCTCATTTTGATGCCCTTCAACTGTACTCGAGAACAACTGCAATCGATTACAGTGCACAATCCGCTTAACAAACTACGCACTTTTCCATTGGCACACAGGTGCGCACTGCACACTTCCAGCGCCGGACCTCCCCAAAAAGCGTCGCGAACCCCGCAGCTCCCACCTACGGCACGGTCCAATGGGTGAGGCTCGCTGCGATCCACGATTTCGCCGATCGCAGCGAGGGCCTCGCCCTGCCCTCCTCGCCCATCGAGGGCTATGCCTCGATCGTGCTCTACGACGTCATCATCGTCGGTGGCGGCCCCGCAGGCCTCGCCGCCGCCCTCACCCTCGGCCGCGCCCGTCGGCGGACCCTCCTGCTCGACAACGGCCCGCGCCGCAACGCGGCCGCGGCCAAGATCTACAACTTCGTCACCCGCGACGGTACGCCCCCCGACGCGTTCCGCGAGCTCGGCCGCGCCCAGCTCGAGCGCTACCCCAAGGTCGAAACCCAAGACGCCCGCGTATCGACCATCGGCGGCTCCCTCGGAGCCTTCCGCGTCGCCCTCGTCGACGGCCCCACGCTGACGGCCAAGCGCGTGCTGCTGTGCACCGGGATGATCGACGAGCGCCTGCCCCTGCCCGGCTTCGACGCGGTCTGGGGCACCCACGCCTACCAGTGCCCCTACTGCCACGGCTGGGAGGTCCAAGACCAGCGCTGGGGCTTCCTGCTGCTCCCGGGCCAGGAAGCCCACGCCTTGCCCTTCGCGGCCCTGCTGCGCGGCTGGACCGATCGGGTCACCGGCTTCCTCGCCGAGGGTGCAGCGCTCCCCGACGCGGTCCGCGACCAGCTCGCAGGACTCGGCGTCCAGCTCGAGGGCGCCCCGGCCCGCCTGGTCACCGAGGACGGCGCGCTCGCGGCCGTCGAGCTGTCGACGGGGGCGCGCGTGGCCATCGACGTCCTCTACGCCCACCCGCCCCAGCGCCAGGTCGAGCTCGTCCGCGCCCTCGACCCCGAGCTCGACGAGCAGGGCTACGTGCGCGTCGACGCTGCGACCGGCGAGACCTCCATCCCCGGCGTGCACGCGGCGGGCGACCTGACCACGCGCATGCAAGCGGCGCTGCTCGCCGCAGCGAGCGGGAGCCGGACCGCGGCCGCGATGAACCTCGCCCTGGCTATGCCAACGGCGCCCGAGCAGCCGAGCGCCACGCCGCCGGGGTCAGCTCGTAGTGCCGCCGGAACAGCCGGATGAAGTGGGTGGGGTCGCGATAGCCGACGCGCTCGGCGATGATCTCGACCATCTCGTCGGTGTACTTCAGGCGCCGGCAGGCCTCCGCGAGGCGCCCCTCGATGATCCACGCCTTGACGGACTTGCCCGTGGCCCGACGCAGCGCCGTCGACACGTGGGCGGGCGAGCGGTGCACCGCCCTGGCGACGTCGCCGACGGTGATCGGCTCGAGGCAGCGGCGCTCGATGAAGGCCAGGGCGTCGCCGACGAGGCTCCCCGGGACCTCGCTGGTGTGCACGGCGGTCGCGGCCCGGGAGACCTCGGCGAGGATCAGCGAGAGCAAGCTGCGCTGGGCGAGGGCGCCGTGGGGGCTCGGCGCCCGCGCGGTCGTCTCGGCGTCGAGCTCGGCGCACAGCGTGGCGAGGAACTCGCGGCGCGCGTCGGGGATCGGGACCACCGTCGACGCCCCCGCGCGCACGCGGTCGAAGGGTCCGTAGAGCGAGCCGACCTCCGTGCCCGCGAAGCAGGGCGGGCAAAAGCGGACGCCCCAAAACTCGAGGCTGTCGGCGGACACCATGCGGTGCTGGGAGCCCGCGGGGATCAGGTAGGCGTCGCCCGGGCGAAGGCAAAAGCGCTGGCCCTGGTCGACCACCGCCTCGCCCTCGAGCACGAAGCCGAGCACCGAGTAGCTGTGCACCGCCGAGGCGTGGGGCTCGACCCTCTCCCACGCTTGGCGGCGCGCCGCGACCGGCTGTCCGCGGTCCGTGGGTGAGGCCGTATCGTCCACAGAGCCTCAAATTAGTGTAGCCAGAGACAACACGCAAGCCACTTGCACCTCGCCCCTGGCCGCATCGGGGGCGCCGCCTCGCTCAGAAGCAGCCGGCCATGTTGCCGCAAGCGAACATCGCGTTGGCCGTGTCGAGGTTGACCTGGGCGGGCATGACCTGCGCCGCGCAGTCGGTGAGGCAGGCGTTGAGCGCCCCGCCCCCGGCGACGCAGCCGCCCACGCACACGGTCACGTCCACGCACTCTTGCTCGTCTGCGCAAGCGTCGAGCAGACCCTCGCAGTTGGCCTCGACGCAGGCGACCTGGTTGCTAAAAGGCGCCCAGCAGTCCGGCGCGCACGAGAGCTGGTTCTCGACCCCATCGCACGCGCCGTTGCCACACTCGGCCCCCATGCCGCCCCCGCCCCCGTTGGGGCAGTCCGCGAGGCAGCTGGTCGAGTTCTCCGGCGGCTCGCAGATCGAGTCGCCGCAGCTCCCGTCGACGGGCGCGCAGTCCATGGCGCAGCTGCTCGCCTCGCCCTCGCTGCACTCCCCGTCGCCGCAGTCGGCCCCGCGGCCCTCGGCGTCGATGGTCCGCGCGTAGGCCGCGTCGACCTGGGTCAGCGCCGGGAGCTGGGCCCCCAGCACGACCACCGGATCCGCGGGACGGTCGAGGCCCGCCGGCGTGTCGGACCCGCCCCCGCTGGTCTCGCCCTCGCTCGTCTCGCCCTCGCTCGTCTCGCTCGTCTCGCCCGTCTCGCCCGTCTCGGCGTCCTCACCGACCTCGTCGTCGTTCGAGCCGAGGCCCCCAGCCGACGACGGAGCCGACGAGCTCGGCACCGGCGAAAACCCCGTGCTCGTCCCCACCGGCGTGTGTCTGTCGGAGTCAGGCCTGAACGCCTTCGGCTACCGCCACCAGTGCACCGGCATCCTGGCTCTCTCCTTCGAGGGCACCGTCGTGGTCGCCGGGACAACCTACGACTTCGAGAGTGGGACGTCCTTCGACTCCGGCCCCGGCGCCTCGAACCCCACGTGGTGGGAGCAGCCCGACGCCTACGACACCCCCCTCGTCGCAGCCTGCTGCGGCCCATACGACTACGACCTCAACGCTGCGGGGCAGGCAGAGAAGACCCCCTACGTCAACAACTGCATCGCCGACTCCGTGCAGCAAGCCTGCATCGGGATGCCGGCCTTCATCGAGAAGCTCGCCGCCGAGCTGCCTCCGGATACAGACCACGAGGAGCTGATCCAGGGCCAGATGGCCAAGATGGCCGAGCATATCGACACCCACACCGACGAGTGCTTTTGGAGCCTGTACGAGCAGGCTCCGGGTCCCTCGGGAGCCGCGTGGAACGAGCTCGGGGGCACGACCTACGCGTTTTGCTGGACATCCAACGACTGCGCGACCGTGACACTCGGGGCCTCTCGAATCGACGACTGGACGACCGTCCATGACATCCCCGACCCCGACCCCGTCCCCGAATGGGCGACCTGCGTGAACTGGGACGACAACAACACTTCGGTGATTCCGACGGCGAGCGTCGCAGTCCCCGGCTACGACGCGGTGGCGTCGTCCTCGCTCGCGCCGGGGGCCAGCCTCTCTCTGTCTTCGACCTTCGGCACGCAAGGCCTCACCCTCGACACGACCGCTTCGGCCATGACCACGGCGACGAACTCTGCGACCACCGCGATGATCGTCTCGCAGCTCAACCTCATCGGCGCGACACCAACTGCCGGGCCGAGCGCAGATCCCAAGCCGATCTACGACTCCAAGCTGGCCCTCGATGGACCCCTCGAGCCCCTCATCTTCGGGACGAAGTGGGTCGTGACACCAGGGGATGCGGTGTTCATCGCAGCGGTCCACTTTGACGGAGGCAGCCGCGTGGTCGAGATGGTCAACGCCACGCGCTCGAGCTTCTGGCAGACCAGCACGGGCTGGGAGTTCGCCCCCTTCGAGCTCGAGTACGAAGACGGCGCAGGCATCATCTGGACCCTCACCATCGACGATCTCCGATTCACCCCGTAGACCATCGACTTCACCCAGCCATCAACGCCTGGGCAATCAAGCCATCGAGCAGCTCCGCGAAGGCCTCGACCCCGCGCACCCGCGCCTCCAGGCTCGCGCCGCTCACTCCGGCTTCGGCTTCTTGGCCTTCTTCGCCTTCCGCTCGCGCACCGGCTTGCCCTCGAGCTCGCGCCAGGTCAGCCACATGCGCATGTCGAACTCGACCTGGTGGTACTCGGGCAGCATGTGCTCGCACAGCCGATAAAAGGCCTTGTCGTGGTCGCGCTCGCGCAGGTGGGCGAGCTCGTGGACGACGATCATCTCGAGGAAGGCCAGCGGGCCCTGCTTGAACACGCTCGCCACGCGCAGCTCGTGCTTGGTCTTGAGCTTCGCGCCCTGGACCCGGGTCGCGTAGGTGTGCAGACCCAGGGCGTGGTTGAGGGTGCTGATCTTGTCGCAGTAGCGCACCTTGCTCAGCGGCTTGGACTGGCTCATCTTGGCGCGCTTGATGCCCATCGCGAACTCGTAGAGCGCGGCGTTGCTCTGGATCTCGTGGCCCTCGGGGTAGCGGCGCGCGAGCACCTCCCCGAGTCGGCCGTCGTCGATGAGCCCCTGAACCTGCGCGCGCAGGCCCTCCGAGTAGTGGGCCAGGTATTTCGAGGGGGAGGCCAAGGCGCGCAGTATAGGCCCGAGGCGGCAAAAGCTGCCGGGCCCTGGCCTCCCGCCCGCAGCCGTGTACTCTCCCTGCGCTCGCAACCCGAGCTCGCTCCGTCCATGTCTCGCGCCACCGCCGCCCTCGCCATCCTCACGACCGCGTCCATCGCAGCCATCATCGCGCTGCTCGCCTCCTCCACGGCCTGCAACAGCGGCGGCGGCATGGACCCCAAGGTCGAGGCCAAGAAGATCTGGGTCGACCGCTGCGTGACCTGCCACGGCGATCAGGGCAAGGGCGACGGACCGACCTCCGCCGCGCTCTTGGTCAAGCCGCGCTCCTTCGGCGACCCCGGCTGGCAGTCGAGCGTGACCAACGAGCGCATCGCCACGGTCATCGTCAAGGGCGGCACCTCCGTGGGCCTGAGCGACGTGATGGCCCCCAACGCCGACCTGGCCTCGAAGCCCGAGGTCGTCGAGGCGCTGGTCCGGATCATCCGCAGCCAGGCGAAGTAGGCCGCCCCCAGCGAAGCGACCCCCAAGCGAAGCCAGTTGTGACTCTGGCTCATTCGGGCGCGCGCGCAGCCTGGCTGCGGGCCTCGTCCATGGGAGTGGTCCCACGCGAGCTCGCGATGCTAGCTTCGGGCCATGCGTCATCGAAGCGTCGATAGAACGGCACGGATCGGAGCCTGCGTCCTCGCCCTGGGCTTGGCGACGGCCTGCGACAAGAGCCAGCCCGCGAGCGCCACCCCAGCCCAGGCCGACGCCGCCCCGGCCGAGCCCGCGAGCGAGCCCAGCCCGGCCGCGCCAGCCAGCACCGAGGACGCCATGGACCTCGACGCCTGCTGCGACAGCTGCGACACCATGAGCTGCACCGGCTGCGAGCTCCTGGCCGCGGGGGCGAGCTGCGCCAAGACCTCGGCGAGCTGCGACCGCGTCGAGGGCGAGCTCGACTGCTTCTCCCTCGACGTCGAGACCGTCGACGGCTGCTGCCAGGCCTGCGAGACCGGCCTGTGCACGGGCTGCGAGCTCTTCGGCGCGGGCGAGTCCTGCGCGGGGGTCGAGGCCGTGTGCGACCAGATCGGCGACGAGCTCGACTGCCTGCCCCTCGACGGGACCATCGGCGACGGCGAGGGCGACGGTGCAGGCAGCGGCTACGGCTTCGGCGGTCGGGGTGAGCGGGTCCCCAAGGTCACCCAGGCGAAGGCAGAGGTGTCCAGCGACGGCCTCGACAAGGACATCATCCGCCGCATCGTGCGGGCCCACATCAACGAGGTCCGCAGCTGCTACGACGCCGCCCTGGCCAAGAACCCCGAGGAGGGCGGGCGCCTGGCCGTCGAGTTCACCATCGCCGCCTCGGGCAAGGTCAGCTCGGCAGCGGTCAGCGAGAGCACCCTCGCGGACGCCGGGGTCGGGACCTGCGTGGCCTCGGCCATCGAGCGCTGGAAGTTCCCCAAGCCCAAGGGCGGGGCCGAGGTCACCGTGATCTACCCCTTCAACCTGACCGCCGGCTGACGCAGACCGTCAACGCGGCGCCTCGATGGGGTAGCGCATCCCCGTCGCGTCGACGAGCTCCACCGGGGCGCCCAGGGCCGCCGCGCGGGCGTAGGCCCGGGCCAGGCTCGGCGGCCCGGGGGGCGTGACCGGCGTGGCGATCTCCGAGCTCCCCTTGGCCCCCGCGGCCACGTGCATGCGGATCAGCCCGAGCTCCGGCGCGCCCTTTTTGCCCTGGCCGTCGAGCACGGTCAGCTCGAGGTCCGGGCTGTCGGCGGACACCCCCATCAAGTACACCCGCGTCTGCCCGCGCACCTTCTTGGCCTTCTTCTTGCCTGGGCTCGGCGGCGCGACCTCGCGGAATACGAACAGCCGCCAGTCTCCGCCGGGATACTCGGCCTGCGCGGCGGCCAGGGCTCGCGCCATGGCGTCGAGGGCCCGGCGCTGACCCTCCGTCGGCGCCGTCGTGATCTCCACGGGCTCGAGGGCCTCGTCGGGGTCGAGGGCCACCGAGACCGTCAACCACCGCCGGGCCTCGCCCGCCTCGGCGCGGCCGTCCTCGAGGCTCGCCGCGTCCCAGGCGAAGTAGGCGACCTCCCCGGAATTGCCCACCGGGTCGATGGTCGCAATGCCCAGCGTGCGCGGGGGTCGGGCGCCGCCGTAGCGCTCGAGGGCCGCGTCGGTCAAGGCCTGCGCCCGCTGCATCCGCCACAGCTCGAGCCCCCGCGCCCGCGCGCCCTCGAGATCCTCGTCGCGCAGCGCCTGTGGCACGCGGCGCATGTCCGGCGAGGACGCGTCGACGTAGCCCGGGACCTCCGTGCTCTGTTCGCCGCTGGCCGCGTCGCAGCCGAGGTTCGCGACGCTCAGCGAGCCGGCCAGACCGACCAGGAGCAGCGCGGAGTTCCGAAGCCGCAGCGCGCCCGCGGCAGCTCGAGCGGTCGGGGGCGCGGGTGGGGTGCGAGGGCGCATGCCGGAGACCTTAGCCGCCATCGCGCCGTGGTAAAAATGAGCACCGTGGTTCGCCTTCGCGTGGTCGATGAGGACGGTCGCTCCGCAGCCCAGCGCAGCCAGGAGCTGCACCGCGCGCGCGACCAGCCCGAGTCGCGCGCGCGCCTCGAGGCCGTGCTCGCGCCCCTGCACAAAGCGCAGCGCCTGGTCGAGTCGGCCCTCGAGCGGCGCGCCCAGGCCCACGCTCGAGGCGGCACCCAAGGCGGCGCCGCGGCCAACGACGCGACCTTGACCGTGCCCGCCGGCGTGTGGCCCCTGCTCGACGAGGCCTACGCCGCCCTCGACGTCTACCTCGCCCACCTGCTGCACACCGCCGCCATCGACCCCGCCTGCGCCCCGCGCTGCTCGGCCTGCTGCACCGACCTCCCGCCGATCTTGCCCATCGAGGCCCTGCGCATGCTCCGGGCCCTGCGCCGCGACGTCCCCGAGCGCGCGCCCAAGCGGATCCAACGCGCCGTCGAGCTCGCCCGCGCCTTCCAGCGCCACCTGCACCAGTCCGCCGGCGGCGTCGAGCTGCTCCGCGACAAGACCCTCGACACCAGCGCGCCCAGCTACCGCGAGGCCCAGATCGGCTGGCGCCGCCTCGGCCACCCCTGCCCCATCCTCGGCGACGACGGCAGCTGCAGCCAGTACGCCGACCGCCCGCTGAGCTGCCGGGCCCACGTGCACGTCGAGGACCCCGCCCACTGCGAGCCCCAGAGCCCGCGCTTTTTGATCGCCGAGCGCCCCCCGCTGTGGGGCCACGTGCGCGAGTGCGAGGTCGAGGTCGCCCTGGCCAGCCTGGGCAAGCTGCTCGGGCTCCCCGGCGTGCCCAACCTGCACTGGGGCATGGCGCAGCTCCACGGGCACCCGAGCGCTGGCTGATTGCCAGCGCTCTCTAGTACCGCGTGTCCGAAGTCCGCGCCGGGTTTGGAGCGGCACTGGAACCCGAATGGCTGTGTCGCCGCTCCTCGCAGTGGGGTCCACCACAGCGTCGTCGCGGCTCCTTGCCCTCGGGTCCCAGCGATGCCCCAAACCCGGCACGAACTTCAGACACGCGGTACTAGCTTTGATGGAGGGGCTTCGCAGCCACCTCCCCCGCGCCGGCAAAGCCGTCACGGGTCCCCCTCCCCTTTACCCCCTTCGAACCCAACCCACCGAGATCGCTGCTGTTTCGCATGTGGTGGGGGTTCTGGGCCAGTTTGGCGCTTCCTTAGAAGTGCTCCTCAGTCTCTCTCGTCCCGCCTGATCCCGGCGAGTCGGTGGAGACATCCTGGAGACGACCATCGGGCCGACTTGGCACGGTTCTCCGTGGCCACATCGACCCGTTTTCGTCTCCACAACCCCAACCACGACGACGAGCCGGACCCATCCCGGGGCCCGGCTCGCTCACGTTGAGCTCATGCCGTCAGGCGGAGATCTCGAAGTTCCAGCGCCCGATCAACACCTTCCCCATCTCGGGGTCGTTGTCGATCGCGCGCAGCGTCACCGAGCCGCGCGCCGCGTCCTCGCAGAACATGATCTGCTCGTTCAGCCCGTGCTCGCCCACGCGCATGAACTTCACGTTCTCCCGGTTGGTCGTCCAGACCATCTCGTCGGTGCGGTAGGGCATGATGAGGTCGTAGGGCGTCTCGGGGTTGACCTTGTAGACGGCGGTCAAATCCGGCTTGAGCCGACCCTCGGGATGCCCCTTGCTGCCGTAGCCCGTCGCCTGCTCGCCAGACTCGCGCGCAGCCACGAGGATCTTGTCCCGCGGCACCGTCAGCCGCTCACCCGCGCGGTGGCCATGGCCGGCGAAGGTCCCGAAGTGCTCCGCGAGCATCACCGCCGGCCGGATCCGCGTCTCGACCGTCTCCTCGCCGACCTCCAGCACCGTGACCTCCATGAGCTCGACCTGCGTCCGCTCGAAGGGTCCCTGGGGATCGCTCTGCACGGCCACGACGATCACGTCCTTGGGCTCGAGGTTGTCGATCACCTCGTCGGTCGGCGGCCATCCGTCGGGGAAGCGCTCATCCAGCTTGGCTCGGAGCTCGGGGTCGAGCTCGTCGACGCCGAGCAGATGCCCCGTCGCCGGCCGAGGGGGAACCTCGTCATCGACCACCCGCCTGCTCGGCTTGTTCTTCGGCTTGGCCTCTGTCTCCGCCTCGGCCGCGTCCCGCTTCGCCTTGTGACGCTTCAGGAACCACCAGAGCCCCGCGCTGATGCCCAGGCCCGTTGCCGCAACCAGTCCGATGATCTGCCAGGTCTTCATTCTCTGCTCTTCTCCAGTCAGACGACGACGAAGCGCCACCGCCCCAACGAGAGGCCCTCGCCCAGCTCCGTGTCTCCGTGGAGCTCGCACTCCACCCGCCCGCGCTGGGTTCGACGCAGGGCGATCGTCGTCGCCCGGTCCCGACGGCCGAGCTCCACGACCTCCGCCGCTCCCCGGGGCTCGATCGTCCAGGCCCTGGGCGTCGCCGCGCCGAAGCTCAGCTGGATCGGCTCACCTTCACGCACGTAGCGGACCCGCGCCGCTCCCTCCCAACGCTCGAGCTCCCCATCCTGCTCGGGGTCCTCAGGCGTCGCCCACCCAACTATCGTGCGCCGAGGGACGAGAGCCAGACTCTGACAGGTGACCCCGTGGCGCTCGCTTTCTCGCGGCGCGCAGCTGGGCGCGACGATGAGGTCCTCGCCGTCGACGGCGATCACCGTGGCGGTGAGCAGCTCTCGGGTCGTCGTTCCAGGCTGGCTGCCGACTTCGAGCACGACCCCCACCCGGTCGCCCTCGCTGATCCTCGACTGCCCGAGCTCCCGGAGCATCGGCCAGCGCTTGGACAGCACGGCCGCGACCTCGCGCACCTGGAAGTCGCCGAGCTCGGCCCGAGACACGCAGCTGTAGCCCGCGCACCGGTCAGCCTGGCAACGCGTGAACACGTCGGCGAGCTCATCCTCCGCGGCGCTCCGCTCTGCTCGGGCGGCCTCATCCTTGCGGTCGCGCTCATCGGCGAGGCGAGCCCCGTAGCGCTGCACGACCACGACCCCGACGGCCACGAGGGCCCCAACCACGGCGAGCTTCCCCAACCAGCCCATCACGCCACCTTCGCCAGGTCGAACTTCCAACTGCACAGCGCCCGCTCACGGTCGCCCTTGGGCACGAGCAGTGCCACGTTCACCTCGCCGGCGACACCTTCGAGGCTGATCACCGCTCGCGTGCCGTCGACCTCGATGACGCGCATCTCCACGTCATCGCGGGATACTCGCAGCGTCGAGCCGCGTGGCAGCGTCGCCATCTTCTCCGGCCGCAGCTCGATCTGCCCGCCGGGTATGACCCGGTAGCGCTTGCGCCGGTTTTTGGGCACGACCATCGCAGGCGGCTCGACCTTCAAAGGTGGGGCAGCTGTCGGGGGAGCAGCTGAGAGAGCTCGGGGAGCTGGGGAGGCTGGGGGAGCCGATTCGGCCTGAGCGGGCTCAGGCGTCGCCAGCGGCTCGTCTTGCTTGTCATCCGCACCCGCCTTCGCCGGGATCTTGATCACCCGAAGCACGCACAGCGGGTGGACCACGAGCTTGTCGCCCACGCTCACCCAACACCCCGGGGAGTCCTGGTGACGCGCGCCCTTCGTGTCGAGGCGGGCGAGGACGTCGAGCACGACCTCCCCCTCCTCGAAGCCTTGGATCTCGGCGGCGAAGTAGTGGGGCTTCGCCCGCTCAGCCCCGACCAGCTTGGACGCGGACGCGAGCAGGACTTGATCGCCGATCCCCGGCTCGTACTGAAGCCCGTGCGTGTAGCCGGGGAAGGCGTCCTCGACCAACAGGCCCAGGGCGTGAAGCACGTCCCCGTCGAGCTGGCGCCTCTCGTACATGCCCGTCTCCGCGAACTCTTCACCACCCTGAGCTTGTGGCTCCGTGGCGGGCTCAGGCTCGGGCGCCTCGGCTTTCGGATCGGCCGCCTGCGCCTGCTCTTTCGCCCCAGTCTCCTTCAGTGGTGCGGCGGGCGTCGTTCGCTCCTTCGGTGTCGAGCTCGTCTCTTGCTTGCTCGTCTCCGACGGAGCACCCGTACCCCTCTCGCGCTCAGCCAGGAAGCTCTCCGCGTCGATCCGCGACCCCGTCAGCGTCGACTCATCGATGTCGAGATGGACGGGACCGTCTGGCATCTTCGGCGTGTGCACGGCCCGTTGAGGCTCGCTGAGAAGCCCCTCGAGGTAGAGCCCCCCGAGGATCAGAGCGCCCCCCACGAGGACGACTCCCCCCAGCGCCAGCAGGACCTCCCTCTTCATCATCACCAGTAAGTCTGACGCGCTTTCGGGGCCCCAGCCAAGCTCGCCGCGCGGACGGCCACCGCACGAACGGGTCGTCGGGAGAGCCCTCCGCCGCGCAGGCTCGACGATGGGGCCGCCCCGCGGCCGGCACCAAAACAGCCCTCGCGCCCGGCGACGTCAGAAAAAATCGAAGCTAGCTTGAGCGCGTAGCACTGCCATTTGCACGGCCGAATTGCACTGCCATTTCGGGCTGAGCTCCGCCTCATTTCCCCGCGAGCACTGCCCCACGTCCGCCAAGAAAGCCTCGACCATGCCCAAGCGAGCCAAGAAGCGAGCCCCCACGCAAACCCCTCCCGAGTGGCCCGAGTTCTTCCGTCAACACGACACGGAGCTCACCCGAGTCCGCATGCTCTGGCGTCGAGGCGGCGGTCGATACCGTCCTCTCGTGCCGGTCAACCTCGCCCTCGAAGACCTCGAGCAAGCCGACTTTGAGACCTGGGAAGAGCTCGAACTGCCCGAGACCCACTTCGAGTGGGCGCTCGTCGAGAACATCCCGCCCGAACAGCGCGCCAGGCAGCTCGAAGACGTCGCCCGCGACCTGTGGAGCGTCGCCGTCCTCTGGACCAGGGCCAAGGGGCCCGTGTGCGACTTCCAGATCCGCGGCTACGGCAGCGAGGACACGATCCTCTTCGAGGACGGCAAGCGCTGCAACCTCAGCGGCGAGCGCTCGCGCTACGACGATGGCGAGACCCGCGAGCGCGCCCCGATCGACGAGGCCATCCGCGGGATGATCGGTGATGAGCGCGCCGCGTGGCTACAACTCGACCGCGTCAAGGACACGCTGATCGACAAGCTCAACGGAGACCGCGAGAAGCTCTTCGAGCACCTCGAGCGCGTGAACCGGGCTGCGCCGGAGACGATCGAGAACGCCCACGGCATCCTCGACCGCGCGCTCCAGTTCCAGCAGCGCGCGTTCGACAACCTGGTGAGCCAGGAGGATCACACCCTTGAGATCCGGCTCCACGCGATCACCGAGCACAACCGAACCGAGCGCATCCAGTCCTTCTTCAAGTTCGTCAAGGACGTGGGCGAGTCGGCCGTGGGAGCTCTGCCGACGATCCAGAGCACTTTGGAAGGGGTCGTCACGGGAGCTCGCACCTTGCCCCGCTTCCGCGTGGCCCAAGACGCGCTCCGCTACCTGAAGATCAGCCTGGAGTCCGAGCGTCTGGTGATGTGCTTCTACGGCACGCCCTCGGAGAAGCGCAAGGCCGCCGACGAGGTCATGACGACGCTCAAGCGGCTGAGCAAGACTGAGGACGAGAACACCGCGCTGGCGGGCTGCGGGGCGCTCGTCGACAAGCTGTTCAAGACCCGGATCTTCCGCGAGGTTGCGACCCGTCAAGAGCAGTTCGCGGCGGAGTTCATCATGGGCAAACTCGCCACCGAGCGCATCATCCTGGACGACTACTGACCTCGCGGCCCGTCCCGCGGGATGTTCCACCCCAGAGCCGGGGCGCGCAGACTCGAAGACGATGCTCCTACGCCCCGACGCGACACACCGGGACCAGGCCACCAATCAGCTCGCGCGGATTTTCCCGGAGAGCACCGGCTGGCTTCAGTTCAAGTCCCACCTCCCCGGCAAGGAGGTCTTCGCCAACTCGATCCTCGACCCCTCGATCGGCATCGACGGCGAGCTCGCGCTGGAGACCTTCGCCAAGGCCGACTGGATGAACTGGATCTCGACGACCCAGATCAGCCTGTACGAGGTCGGGACCCGCGTCGGCCTCACGCCCACGGTCGGCCGCCCCCTGACCAGCGCGCTCGCGGACGTCTACAAGAACATCCAGTTCACCCTCGACGCCTACAACCGAGGCGCCGCGCCCGAGGAGCTCGTCGCCGACCTCCTCAAGAACGCGGGCCTGCAAGCGCTCCAGCAGATCGCCGGCCAGTCCAACATGATCGCGCAGACCGTCGCGCAGGTGATCGCCGCCGCGGTCTGGGCAGCAGATGTCTGGGCCACCCACCGCAACTCCGAGCTCGCCAAGAACGTCAGCCTGCCCCCTCTTCAGTCCGAGGAGCCAGCGACCGACAGCTGGCAGGTGAACCGGGTGTTCGAGTTCATCCGCCGCGCAGGCTCGGGCGGCGTTGTCTACCCTGACGGGAAGATCGAGGCGGCTTCGAACGCCAACTACACCAAGCTGTTTCTGCCCGCGTACCGACACACCATGCCCTGGAAGATCCAGTACCGGGGCGGTGGCGTCGCGGCGCAGCAGGGCAACCCAAGCAAGGCTCGGGGACCCCGAGGCGAGACCCAGTTCAACTTCGACCCGGGCGACGGCTCGACCTTCGGGTTCATGCCGGGGACGACCACCAGCCTGCGGGTCCTCCAAGCCTCCCATCGGTTCTACCAGAGCGTTCGCGGCACCCCGGTGGACCGCTACGCGCTTCGATGTCGTGGTGTCGACAAGCCATGCTGGCAGTCGCCGAAGTCCTTCGATGGAACCAAGGACTGCCGCCAGTGCGTCACTGCTGAGTCGGTATGGCCGACCAAGGGGGTCGGCTGGGCCTACGGCGGGGCCCCGCTGAACGCGACGACACCGGGAGAGAACGTGGGGGCCTTCTATCCGTCCATGAACAAGCTCCTGCTGAACCTGTTGGAGATGATCGTCCAGCCGGGGCCGCTCTTGTTCACGGTGGACTTCGTCCAGGTCTTCGACAGCTGGCGGACATGCTTCGAGAGCTTCTGGGACTTCATTCAACGGGAGTGGACGACGTACCGCGGCGCGGGCTGGCGCGGGCAGTTGTCGCGGCTGGCGACGCTCATGACCGCCTATCACAGTGACGCCGGGCCCGTCCTCGGGGGCCGCGATCCTGGACACCCCCTGGCGTTGATCCAAGACCCGCGAAGCGAGCGGTTCTCCGTGTCCTTCGCGTCCTCGATCTTCTCTGAGATCATCGCCCCGTATTGCCGGGATGCCTACGCCATGCAGGCTCACTACCTCGACACCCTCGAGGTCGCGTACATCCCTCCGGGAGCTGGCGCGCTGTACCGGAGCTCCGGGAAGCTCAAGAGTGACGAACTCGCACTCAAGTTCGTCCGCTCGCGGACACAGCTGCTTTCGAGCCCAAAGCGAATGAGCGTGAATCTGCGACGCGTGAGCGACCCCGAGTATCGGGCGGAGCTGGTCAAGTCCGGAGTGAAGATGCCGAAGACGAACCCGATCCTTGACGGCAGTCCAGGCCTCGGTCACCAGCTCCTTGCGCCCCAGGAAAAGCCCGCCCGCGCCCCGAGGCGTCCCAAGGTGATGGTGGAGCCGGCGCTCGCGGGCATCAACGCCCTCGCCAGTCGAGCGCCGAAGCCCGCGCGACAAGCTCGGCGGCTCGACGCTTCGCCTCCTTGGTCTGCTGGTGAGCGCGCCGGAGTAGCGGTCGCCATAGGAGCGGCTGCAGTGGTCGGTGTCGCGGGGGCCGTGGCACTTCGACGGCGGGACCCCGAGGCTGACGAGGAGTGATAGAGTCCCGTCGATGCGCAAGACCCTCACCTTGCTCTCTCTCGTGTTCGCGTGCGCGTGCGCTGAGCCTGATATCTCTCAGGAGGTCGAGGACTACGCGGGCGAGTTGGGCGGCGCCGAAGAGCTCGTCTGCCAGTGTCCGCTCGTCCTCGGCTTTGACAACGCCGCCGAGTGCGGGGCCGCCTTCGGCATCGTGGGCTCCGAGCGGCAAGAGTGCATGCGTGAGGCGATCCAAGACCAAGAGGACCCCAAGTCCTTCTTGAGTTGCGCTACGAACGCCGTCCAGCTGTATTCCGTTTGCTTGACGACGAGTATCGATGATGGATGCGAGCAGAGTCAGCACCTCACGTGCATCGATGAGTTTGAGAACGCCGTGCTTCAGTGCTCTGGAGTCTCGGCGTCCGCTGCCGGTGAGTTCCTCACCTGCGAAAACACCTGAACCGCTGGCCAGAGTGAGCGCGTCCACTCTCGCGCTTCTCAGTCTTGGCGCGGAGTTCCTGGGTGGCTGAGTAGAATCCCGACATGTCGAGGAAGTTCACTCTCTCAGTCGCGGGCCTGGTTGCCTTTGCGCTCTTCACTGCACCTGCGTCGGCGAGCGCGGAGTACCGAGATCTTTGCGACAGCTCGAAGGTCTGCGAGTACACGGGGCCAGGTGCCCCGGTCCTAGACGAGGACGTGTGCCTCGATCCCACCGGGGAGGTTCGTCTCAAAGGGTCGACCACCTGCGGGGCTGGGTCGGTTCCCTTTCACGTGCGCTTCGGAGAAGTCGTGGACCCTGTCCTACAGCTCGTGGTGGCCTACGTCCCGCTGGAGAACGCTTGCTCCGTGGAGGGGTTGTGTTCACCGAAGTCGTACGACGATGGAACGTCGGGGGGCACGGAGCAGACCATCTGCTGCATCAACGGCGTCTGCTGGCCGGTCTATGACTGCGGGGGGACCCTGCTTTGGTGCGTTGATGGCGTGTGCAACGAGGACGGGACCGTGACGTGCTTCGAGTATGTCGAAGGCGAGTAGCGCTCAAAGAGCGTGTTCAATTTTCCGACGGTTCTCGTCGGCGGTGAACGCCTGCTCTCGGTCGCCGAGGTCGAGGTAGAGGTGTCGGACCATCCACCAGGCATCGATGGCTTCGTGCCCGTAGCCCAACTCTTCGAGCTCTTTCGCCGCGAACTTGGCGATCCCCACGAAGCGCCGTTGTTCTTTTCGCGCGCGAGCTTCGAGGTAGCCGGCCGTCACCGCGCCGATGGTCTTGGTAGCGTCTTTCTTGTCCACCTGCTCGACGACCTCCAAGGCTGCGGCATCGAGCTTCGACAGCTCGTACTCCACGTGGAGTTGATGGACCGGCATGAGCTTCACCGCCAAGGCCGTGGATGTCAGCCCGAGGACGAGCAAGCCTCCGAGCCACGACCAGCCCCGCGGGCTCGCGGCGTCGTCGAGCTCGGCCACGAGCGTGGCCACGGACGGCCACCGCTCCCCTGGCACGACGGCCATCCCACGCTTGAGCACCTTGCGAACGCGTCGCTTGATCGCACCTCCACCGCGTGTGGGACCTTCCAGCGCCTTGTAGTAGCTCTCTAGCCCTGTCGCAGGCCCAAAGGGAAACTCACCTGTCAGGGCCCACCAAAGGGAGACGCAAAACGCGAACTGGTCGCTGCGCTCGTCGCCAGGGCTCCCGCGGAGCCGCTCTCGGGACATGAACTGGATCGTGCCGGACGCGATCAACTGCTCGCTCTCGTAGCCGTTGAGCGACTCCGCGTTCCTGGCGAGCCCAAAGTCCGTCACCACAGCCCTGCCTCGGTGGAGCATGATGTTCCCGGGCTTGAAGTCTCGGTGGACGAGCCCCCGCCGATGAGCGGCATCGAGCCCTTGGCCTGCTTCCAAGTAGCGAGCGATGATCTCCCGCGCGGGAGGGCGCTCCTGGCACCAGTCGCTCAACTTGGGGCCGTCGAGAAAGTCGAGGATCAGCCAGCGGTAGTCGGCATGCTGCCCGCGATCGATGATTCGCACGACGTTGGGGTGGTCCAGAGCCGCGAGTGCCTTCCCCTCCCGGTCTGCCACCGCCGGATCCCCCAGGGCCATCACCTTCACGGCCACCCGGCGGTCGAGCTCCAGGTCGGTGGCCTCGTACACTCGACCATAGCTACCAATCCCCACCCGACGTTCGAGCCGGTAGCGACCGGCCACGAAGACTTCCTCGTAAGGCTTCCCGACCTTCTTCCAGACCCGCGAGATCTCGAACTCCAGGGCGATCGAGAGCCCCGCCGTGCTCGGGACATCGTCGACCTCGAGCTCGTCCAGGTCAGAGGCCAACTCGCTCTCGTCGAACTCGAAGTCGAACGGATTTGGGAGGTCTTCCATCCCAGGTCGGCACCATGGTAAACGACTAGCTCCCCACCATGGACGATCGCTGCTCCCCCTTCGAAGCCTTCCTCCGCGCCGATGACGTTGGGATTGCTAGCTTTGTCGCCGAGCACCATGGCTGGGCCGTCAAGTATGCGCTCCGTCGTGGCCGGGTAGCGTCAGATGTCGCCGAGGACATCGTGAACTCGATCTGGGTCAAGCTGATCGAAAGGCCACCAGAGGGACTTGAGGGCTACCCGCCGCGAGCCCTGCTCGCCCTCTGGCTTCGATGGCGTTGTACAGACTGGCACCGCAAGGCCCGGAGCCAGCCCATCACGATGGGGACGATGCCAGAGTTCGCCAGTCCCGAGGACATCAGCGCACTCGCCAGGCATGGACGGATACTAGACGAGGTTCGGGGGGCCGTTCTCAGACTTCAGACCCTCCAGAGGGAAGTCCTCCGGCTTGCCTGCGAAGAGGGCCTGAACTCGACGCAGATCGGTAGCCGGCTATCGGTATCTCCCTCTACCGTGCGAGGGATTCTTCGGCGCGGGCGAATCGCTCTCCGGCTTGAGTTAGGCCTTTCGTGAACCAGTCTCCGCGCCACGTGCACTTGACGAACGAATGATTCTCTGCCTGGTGGCAGAACGAGGGGTCTGCAACCGTTACTTCCAAAACCCATATATGCCAGACATCTATCTCAAGGATAGTCGTACAGAGCTTGACTGTATGGGGCTACCCTGGCTATTGTTGGTTGAATTGAGGTCGAGGAAACACGATGCAGATCAAGTGTCACCAGTGTCATAATTTACTGGCAGTTAATCCCGCTGGGGGACAGTTTCGGTGTCCTACTTGTGGCGCAATAAACGTGGTGGGTGCTCCAGTAGGGAGTGCTGTTGCACCGCCTCCCCGTACGAACAATGCCACTAAGAAGAAGGATAGCCGCAGAGGGCTCGTAATCGTTGGATCCCTGGTCCTATGTTTAGTCTCGTTGCTGATTGGCTGGTGGGGTGCAGCGCTTGGGGCAGTACTCTTGGCATGGGCTATCGCAGGGGCTATCGGGAAAATGAAGGGGCCACTTAACCTGCTATTTCCAGATTCTGGCCGAACGGCTTTACTGGCGGCAGTTGGGATTGGGCTTGCTGTATCCGTGACTACGTGTGGCGCTATGGGTGGCGTCGCAGAGTATGATGCTCAAAAGAAAGAGGCTCGTGAGGCACAAGAGAAGGCTGACAGTGATGCGGCCGAGAAAGAAAAGAGGGAGAAGCAAAAGTCTGAGGCGGCTGCCGTCAGGGCCAAGCATGAGGCTGAGTTGAATGCAAAAGCTGGTGAGGCGGCCAAAGATTATGCCGCCAAACTTGATGCTGTTGAGAGTTTGACTCAACAAGATAAATGGCAGGAAGCGGGTGACGAGATGAAAGAGGTTACTGCGTCCATTGGGGAATACAAGCAACTCGACCCAATTCCAGAAGAGATTGCAGCCCTCATGCCTCGACATGACTTGCTCACCTCAAAGCTTGACGCAAATCGACGCGTTCGAGAAGCAGTTGCTTGGATAGAGCGAGCCGAAGCGGTCGTTGGCGAGAAAGGCAAGTGCCAAGATCCTTCCGAAGTAAAATCTGCGCGCAAGCAGGTCGAGGGGCTCGTCGAGTCGGATCCTGGCTATACTCGGGTGCAAGAGTTGAATGCTGAGCTTGATGCTTGTCTCAAGAATATGCCTCCGCCAAGCAAGTGGCTGTATGACATGCGTGCGGACCCCATGGGTGGGACAGTGTCGCTTGCGGCTGTTCAGAGTAGCAATATGTTCGATTTTGACTTCCCTTACCAAGGCACACAGCAAGCAACCCTCATGGTTCGTCATGAGAGTGGGACCGACATAATCCTGTCCATCGAGCGTGGTCAGTTTACGTGTGCACTTGGGTGCTCAGTAATGGTTCGCTTTGACGACGGAAAGACGGAGCGCTGGCGGGCAGTTGGACCCTCGGATCACAGTACCGAATCTATTTTTCTACGCCGGGAATCAAGCTTCATGAAGAAACTTAAGAAGGCCCGGACTCTCAGAATCGAAGCAGAGTTCTTCCAAGAGGGGACGCGTGTTTTGGAGTTCCCTGTTGCGCGGTTTGACCCGAGCAAGCTTAACTAGGACTATGTGGAGTATCTGCGAGACTTGAGGTTAGGCGTTGGCGAAAGGCCAAGCGAGGGGTCGTGAGAGGTCTGCTACGAGTACCGAATGACAACGGCAGGAGCCCGCGCCAGGTGGACCTAGGGTGACCTTCTAAACCGACTGGTCAGGCACCAACGCAGTCACGTGGTCTCCGCCACCCGTCGCTCAGCCGGCTTGTGTCCCAGCCCTTTTTAGGACCAGGCTCGTGGAACAACCCTCCGCACCGTAGCGTCTCGGCGTCCCATCCTCTAGGATGGACCCCGCGAAGCAGCAGCGGCTCGTGGTTGAGAAAGCGACCCACGATGACCGTGAAAATCCGCCCCTACCGCAACGGGGGCTACGAAGTCGACATCATGACCCGCCTGCCCAACGGCAAGAGCCACCGAGAGCGCCGCAAGTCGCCGCACTCGTCCAAGGCCGCGTCGTTGCGCTGGGGCAGGGAGCGCGAGCGCTACCTGCTGGTTCATGGGCCGACCCGCCGTGCCTCGGGAGAGGACACGGCCCAACCCAAGAAGGAGGTCCCGACCTTCACCGAGTTCGCGCCCCGCTACGTGGAGGGGCAGGTCAAGGGCAACGGCGCCAAGCCGAGCCACACCGAGTCGATCGAGCGGCACCTGCGGATCCACATCCTCCCAGCCTTCGGGGACAAGCGCCTTGACGAGCTCGAGCAAGAAGATCTGGAACGCTTCAAGGCGAAGCTCGGGGAGACCCGCAAGAACAAGACGATCAACAACATCCAGACGACCCTCAGCACCTTGCTCAAGGCGGCGGTGGCGTGGAAGGTGATCGAGGAGGTCCCGGTGGAGATCAAGCGCTTGCGTGTGGTCCGCAAGAAGATGGACTTCTTCGACTTCGACGAGTTCGCGTGGCTGCGCGAGTTCGCGGCCAAGGCCCCGAGCGATGGGATTGACCTCGCCATCGTCCTGCTCGGCGGAGACGCGGGGCTGCGCGCGGGTGAGATCCGCGGGCTGCACTGGGACTCCCTCGACTTCCAGCGCAATCGGCTGACGGTCGAGCGCGCGGAGTGGCACGGCCACATCACGACGCCCAAGCACGACAAGATCCGCGTGCTGCCCATGACGCAGCGGCTGAACAAGGCGCTCCGCCAGCTCCCGCGGGAGTGCAAGCTCGTGCTCCCCCAGCCCTCGGGCGAGCCACTCACGGCGGGCTTGCTCGACAAGCGCCTGCGTCGGGTCGAGAAGCGGGCGGGGCTGCGCGACAAGGGACCGCACACGCTCCGGCACACCTTCTGTAGTCACCTGGCCATGCGCGGGATCCCGGCGCGCGTGATCCAGCAGCTCGCCGGACACTCCAGCCTGGTCACGACGGAGCGCTACATGCATCTGTCTCCCGGCGCGACGACGGCTGCGATCGCAGCTCTGGAGGCCCCTCCGCCCCATCAGGAGATCACCAAGCCCGACGAGTAGGGCCGCCGCACGTGGAGAAATGCTGGAGACGGCTCTCCACCCGGATCAGAAACCAAAGTTAAATCAACGAACTAACGCTGACTGGCGCAGGGCCCCCTCCCCGGCGGTCGGGCTTGGGCCCTCCAGTCCCAAGGGTCACAGATCTGACTCGACTCGAGGCCACAGATCCGGGCCTCACCAAAACGAAAGGGAGCCTCGCGGCTCCCCCTCTGGTCCGTCGAGCGGTGCTCGCTACTCGCCCTTCATCTCGCCCCGGGCGAAGATGCTCGCCACGTAGGTCAGCACGTCCGAGGCCGAGGCCTCGTCGTAGCCGTAGTCGCGGATCAGCCGCTGCTTGACCACGTCGATCTTCTCCTGGGCCTCCTTGTCGACCACCGAGCTGACCAGCGAGGTCAGCTTGATGCTGTCTTTTTGGTCCTCGAAGAGCTTGAGCTCGAGGGCCTTGTAGAGCCGCTCGTTGGTCCGGAAGTTGAACTGCTTGCCCTCGACCGCGAGCGCGCCGATGTAGTGCATGATCTCGCGGCGGAAGTCGTCCTTGCGGCTCTCGGCGATGTCGATCTTGGTCTCGATCGAGCGCATCAGCCGCTCGTCCGGCTCCTCGTCCTGGCCCGTGTAGGGGTTCTTGACCTTCTCGCGCTGGGTGTAGGCCTTGACGTTGTCGATGTAGTTCGCGCACAGGCGATCGATGGCGTCCTCGTCGGCCGAGATGGCGCGCTGGACCTCGTTCTTGACGATGTCCTCGTACTCTTGCTTGGTCACCGCGAGCAGCTCGCGGTAGCGCTTGCGCTGGTCCTCGCTGGTGATCAGCGAGTGGTTGCGCAGCCCCGACTCGAGCTCGTTCATCAGCAGGAAGGGGTTGATGTTGGTCTGCCCGCGGTCGCTGACCAGGCAGTTGGCGATCTTGTCCTGGATGTAGCGCGGCGACACGCCGTCCATGCCCTCGCGCTTGGCCTCCTTGCGCAGCTCCTTGACGCTGTCTTGGGTGTAGCCCGGCATGGTCTTGCCGTCGTAGAGCTTGAGCTTTTGGAGCACCGAGAGGTTCTGCTTCTTGGGCTCCTCGAGGCGCGAGAGCACCGCCCACATCGCGGCGACCTCGAGGGTGTGCGGGGCGATGAAGCGGCCGCGGACCTTCTCGGGGTTGTAGTCCTTGACGTAGATCTTGATCTCTTCCTGGAGCTTGGTGATGTACGGGACGTCGATCTTGACCGTCCGATCGCGCAGCGCCTCCATGAACTTGTTCTCGAGCAGGCGCTCGTACTCGGCCTCGTTGGTGTGGCCGATGATGACCTCGTCGATGTCCGTCTGGGCGAACTTCTTGGGCTTGATGCGCCGCTCCTGGGTGGCGCCGAGCAGGTCATAGAGAAAGGCGACGTCGAGCTTGAGGATCTCGACGAACTCGATCAGCCCGCGGTTGGCGACGTTGAACTCGCCGTCGAAGTTGAAGGCCCGCGGGTCCGTGTCCGAGCCGTACTCGGCGATGCGCCGGTAGTTGATGTCGCCGGTCAGCTCCGTCGCGTCCTGGTTCTTCTCGTCCTTGGGCTGGAAGGTGCCGATGCCGACGCGGTCCTCCTCGGAGATCAGCATGCGGCGCACGCGGACGTGCTGGATGACCTTGCCCCAGTCGCCGCCGTAGTGCGCCATGAGCTCGCGGAAGATGAAGCGGCAGGCCGGGTTGAGCTGGCCGGGCACGTAGGGCGTGAAGGCCATGCGCCCGGCCTCGCCCGGATCGCACAGGCCGAACTCGCGGATGGCCTTGTTGCGCCACTCGGGCGGGATCAGCTTGAGGGGCTCCTCGTTCATCGGCGAGCGGAACACCTCCTCGCCCGCGGTCAGGTGGCGCAGAGAGTCGGGCAGGGTCCACTCGTAGGTGTACAGGGCGCCCTCGGGGCTGCGGCTGTACTCCTCGAGGCCCTGCTTGAGCAGGCGGGCGATGGTCGACTTCGACGAGCCGACCGGGCCGTGGAGCAAGATGATGCGCTTTTCGGTGCCGTAGCGCATGGCCGCGGCCTTGAGCACGTTGACCAGGCGCATCAGCGGGATGTCGAGGCCGTAGATGGCGTCGCGGCCCCCGTGGCGCTCGTCGTCGAAGAACTTGTAGCGCGTGATCTTCTTCTTGTTGTCGACGTAGGTCTCGGCCCCCGCGGCCAGCACCATGTCGTAGAGGCGCTCGTGGGAGGTCCGGGCGATCCTGGGCTTGTTGCGGACGAGCTCGAGGTAGTCCTCGAAGCTCCCGGTCCAGTTCAGGTCTTCGTAGCGCTCATAGTCCTGGAGTGCGGCGATCTGATTGACGAGGGTGCTGGTGCTCATTCGAGTTCCGGATACAAAAGCTGGGGTCGAGTGGAGGCGAGATCGAGAGCGAGGCGCGGGCGCGGTGACCCTCTGCCGTTAGCATACGACCGATGCCTACCCGCGGGCCACCGCGAGGCGCTCAGCGGCGCTCACGACCCCGTCGAAGCGGCCTCCCCCAACGGCGGGGCCGGGGCGCAACGACAGCGCGCAGGATGCCAGTTCGAGCGCCCATCGGGATGCCAGTCCAGTCGCGGGCCGATGCCGGTTCTGATGTAAGTGTCACACGTTCACACGTGCGCCGCGGGCCGCGGTGCTACACTGAGATTCCGAGCTTCCAGCCGGGGCGCTCCCGCACCCCAGGGCCTGGAGCCGGCCCGACCCCGACCAGGTCCCCGCTGCATGATTTCGCGAATCGAGAAGGACCACCGCCGCTTCCGCGAGATCGTCCGCGGGCGCATCCGCGAGAACCTCCGCCGCTACGTCTCGCGCGGCGACATGATCAGCCGCAAGGGCAAGGAGACCGTCTCCATCCCCATGCCGCAGATCGACATCCCCCGCTTCGTCCACGGGAGCAACAAGGGCAAGGGCGTCGGTCAGGGGGACGGTGACCCCGGCGACGCCGTCGAGCAGGGCGAGGGCGAGGGCGACGGCTCGGGCAAGGCCGGCGAGGGCGAGGGCCAAAAGGCCGTCGAGGTCGAGGTCACCCTCGACGAGCTCGCGGCGATCATGGGCGAGGAGCTCGGCCTGCCGCGCATCGAGCCGCGCGGCTCGCAGAACCTCGAGACGGTCAAGGACCGCTACGTCGGCCTGCGGACCACCGGACCCGAGAGCCTCCGCCACTTCAAGGCCACCTTCAAGCGCGCGCTGAGGCGACAGATCGCCATGGGCACCTACGATCCTCAGCGGCCGATCATCGTGCCGATCCGCGAGGACAAGCGCTACCGCTCGTGGAAGAGCGACCCCAAGCCCCAGAGCAACGCGCTGATCATCTACATGATGGACGTGTCCGGCTCCATGGGCGACGAGCAAAAAGAGATCGTCCGCATCGAGAGCTTCTGGATCGACACCTGGCTGCGCAGCCAATACAAGGGCATCGAGTCGCGCTACATCATCCACGACGCCACCGCCCGCGAGGTCGAGCGCGAGGTCTTCTTCAGCACCCGCGAGTCCGGCGGCACGATGATCTCCTCGGCCTACCGCATGGCCGTCGAGCTCATCGAGCGCGAGTTCGACCCGAGCAACTGGAACATCTACGCCTTCCACTTCAGCGACGGCGACAACTGGTCCGTCGACGACACCGCCGCGTGCATCAAGCTGCTCCGCGAGCAGCTGCTCCCGGCCTGCAACCAGTTCGGCTACGGCCAGGTCGAGAGCCCCTACGGCTCGGGCCAGTTCATCAAGGACCTGCGCTCGGCCTTCGGCGACGAGGAGCTGCTGATCACCTCCGAGGTCAAGACCAAGGACGACATCATGGACTCGATCCGTGACTTCCTGAAGGGAGGTCGGTGATGCCCCTGCCCCGCCACCTCGCGCAAATGCAGATCGAGATCGAGGGCTACGCCCGCGACTACGGCCTCGACCTGTTCACCACCATCTACGAGCTCATCGACTACCGCCAGATGGCCGAGATCGCCTCCTACGAGGGCTTCCCGGTCCGCTACCCGCACTGGCGCTTCGGCATGGAGTACGACCGGATGATGAAGAGCCAGGCCTACGGCCTGAGCAAGATCTACGAGCTCGTCATCAACACCGACCCCTGCTACGCCTACCTGCTCGAGGGCAACAGCCTCGTCGATCAAAAGCTCGTCATGTGCCACGTGTCCGGGCACTGCGACTTCTTCAAGCACAACCGCTTCTTCTCGCACACCGATCGCAAGATGATCGACGGCATGGCCAACCACGCCAGCCGCGTGCGCCGGCACATGGACCGCCACGGCGTCGACCCGGTCGAGGCCTTCATCGACACCTGCCACTCCATCGACAACCTCATCGACCCCTGGCTGCCCTTCCGCGCCAACTTGGCCGATGAAAAGGGCGGCGCGCGCAGCAACCCGATCCGCGAGCCGAGCGGCGAGGTGCCCATCAACATCGGCCGGCTCAGCTCCGACCGCTCCTACCTCGACGACTACCTCAACCCGCCCGAGTTCATCGAGGAGCAGCGCAAGCGCGCCCTCCAAGAGCGCGAGCAGGCCAAGAAGATCCCGCCCCGCCCCGAGCGCGACCTGCTGGGCTTTTTGCTCATGCACGCCCCGCTCGAGCCCTGGGAGGCCGACGTGCTCGGCATCATCCGGGAAGAGGCGTACTACTTCCTGCCCCAGCGCCAGACCAAGATCATGAACGAGGGCTGGGCGACCTACTGGCACTCCAAGCTGATGACCACCCGCGCCCTGCGCGACGACGAGGTCATCGACTACGCCGAGGCCGCCTCGGGGGTCACCGCCATGGCCCCCAACCAGCTCAACCCCTACAAGATCGGCGTCGAGCTCTACCGCGACATCGAGGAGCGCTGGGACACCGGCAAGTTCGGCAAGCAGTGGGACGAGTGCGACGACCAGCAGGCCAAGGAGGAGTGGGATCTGCAGCTCAACCTCGGCAAGAGCAAGATCTTCGAGGTCCGCCGCCTCTACAACGACGTCACCTTCATCGACGAGTTCTTCACCATGGACTTTTGCCGCCGGCACAAGTTCTTCACCTTCGCCGAGAACCGCCGCACCGGCCGGGCCGAGATCGAGACCCGCGAGTTCAAGAAGGTCAAGGAGCAGATGCTCCAGCAGCTGACCAACTTCGGCCAGCCCTTCATCTACGTCGTCGACGCCAACGACCACAACCGCGGCGAGCTGCTCTTGGCCCACCGCCACGAGGGCATCGACCTCAAGCTCGGCTACGCCCGGGACACGCTGCGCAACCTGGTCCGCATCTGGAAGCGGCCGGTCTCGCTGCTGACCATCATCGACGACAAGGCCAAGCGGATTCGCTTCGACGGCACCGAGATCACCGTCAGCGAAGAAAAGGCCGCCTGGAAGCTAACCTAGGCACTTCAGGGGCCGTTTGACGGCGCAAAGGCGCCGTTGCACGCTCGCCGACGGTGTCGACCCAGGCGAGCAGCAAGACCATCGGAATCGTCGGCGGCCTCGGGCCGTGGACGGGCCTCGACCTCCACCGGCGCGTGCTCGCGGCCACGCCCGTCGAGGAGGACCAGGACCACCTCTCGATCGTCCACCTCGCCCGGCCGAGGGCGATCGGCAACCGCAACGCCTTCTTGCTCGGCGACAGCCCGGTCAACCCCGGCGAGGCCATCGCCGCCGTCGTCGAGGACCTGCTGCGCTGCGGCGCCGAGCTCATCGCCATCCCCTGCATCACCGCCCACGCCGCGCCCATCATCGCCCCCGTCGAGGCCTGCCTCGCCCGCCACCCCAGCGCCGCCCGCATCGACCTGCGCACCCTGCTCGAGGCCGAGCTGCTCGCCGCCCACGCCCAGGGCGCCCGACGCTGCGCCGTCCTGTGCACCGTCGGCAGCCGCCGGGCCCAGGTCTTCGAAGACCTCGCGCACCCCCCCGGCCTCGAGCTCGCGTTCCCCACCGCCCCCATCCAGGCCCGCGTCCAGTCCCTGATCAACGCCATCAAGGCCGACGGCAGCCCCACCTGGGACGAAGCCGGCGAGACCCGCCAAGCCATCGTCGACGACATGCGCGAGCAAGGCTGCGACGCCGTCCTGCTCGGCTGCACCGAGCTCCCCCTCCCCCGCCTCCCCATCGAGGGCGCCCACGTCATCGACCCCAACGCCAGCCTAGCCGCCGCCCTCTACAACGCCGCCACCTCAAAAAAATCCTAGAAACCCCCAGCCCCCCAACAAACCCAAGCGCGCACGAGAAGGGCCGTGGGGGTCCCTCTTCGTAAGCTAAAGGGCCGGTCTCCACCTCCCCAAACTCCCACGATCCACCCACACCAAACGCGCCCGTCCACGAGCCCCGAACCCGGGAGCCCAGTCTCGCTGCGGGACCCCCACGGCCCGTGCGCGCTCTCCAAGATCAGAGCGACGCCCGCACCAAGGCCAACTACACGGACGGCCTCGCAGGTGACCCTGCCCTCAGTCCTGCTCAGGCACGAGCACCTGCGCCTGCTCGAGCGAATCGACGAGCCCCTCGACGGGCGCCCCCTTGTCCGTGAACGCGTCCAACATCGCGTCGATCGAACCCAGGGTGTCGTTTTGCGCGCGGCGCCCCATGAGCAAGTTGATGCCCGCGAAGATGCTGCGGAACATCGACTGCCGCAGGGTGTGCCCGAGCAGCACCGTCCACGAAGCCTCGAGCACCGACTCGCTCTCATCGAAGAAGGTCGCCAGAGCCTTCCGCGTCGCGGTGTCGAAGACGGGGCAGTCCCCACCGACGATCGCCGCGAGCAGCACCGGACCGTGCGCACTATTCATCTCAATGATCTTTCGACCAAGTTTTCCCATCGCCTCCGGGCTCGGCTCGAGCCAGCGGATCACGAGGAGGTTTCTGTCTTCGTAGGCGCGAAAAGGTGCCCCCATCCCCCACAAGATATCGCCTGTTGGGCCCCAACTCGAATGTTCTGGCTCAAAGTTTATCCTGCACCGACCCGCAGCACCTCGATTGGCTCAGCTTCTATCCCCAATAATTGACGGTATACGGCGATTTCAGGCGATTCGCGCCGAAAACTCCCGCCCGCGCGAGCGCGGAAGGATCACCGAGCGGCTTCGCGCGCTGCGATGTTCACGCCGGATCGCGGGGGGTGCGCATCCCCTCTCGAGGGGCAGGGCGCGCTCAGCGTCAAGAACTGTTTCTTGGACCAACAATTGTCACTAAGCGCAGTTCGACTCGATCACAGCCCCTTGCCCTCTTTCTTGAGCTCCCGCCGAATCGCCTTGCGCATCCGCGCCTCGTCGATCACCTGCCCATCTCCCGCGATCGACTCGAGGCAAACCTGGCGCACGACATTCATGATCGCCCCGCCGCTGAGCTCGTACTCCCGCGCGATCGCGTGGAAGTCGACGCCCTCCACGGGCGCCCGCTCGGGGAAGGCCTTGCGCCACAGCGAGAGCCGCTCTTCCGGCCGCGGCGTGGGGAAGTAGATCACCGACTCGAAGCGCCGCGTGAACGCGTCGTCGAGGTTCTCCGGCAGGTTCGAGGCCAGGATGGTCACGCCGTCGAAGCTCTCGATGCGCTGCAGCAAGTAGGCGACCTCCTGGTTGGCGTAGCGGTCGTGGGAGTCCTTGGTCTCCCCGCGCTTGCCGAACAGCGCGTCGGCCTCGTCGAAGAACAAGATCCACCCGCGCCGCTCCGCCCGGTCGAACACCCGCGCGAGGTTCTTCTCGGTCTCGCCGATGTACTTCGACACGATCATCGATAGATCGATGCGGTAGACCTCCCGCCCCGTGGACGCGCCGAGCAGCGCCGCCGTCATGCTCTTGCCGGTCCCGGGCGGGCCGTGAAAGAGCACCCGCAGGCCCGGGCGCAGCTTGCGGACCATGCCCCAGTCGTAGAGCAGGGTCTCGCCGTGGTCGAGCCAGGTCATCACCCCGTCGACCTGCCGGCGGGTGACCGGATGCAAGACCAGGTCGTCCCAGCTCAGCGGCGTCTCGAGCCGCCGCGCGGGGAAGTCCATGCTCAGCCGCGGCGGCGGGACCTGGCCCCGGGTGAGCAGCCCGAGGGTGTCCGCCGGCACGCGCATGGGCGCCTGGAGCAGGGGCGGCGGGCGCTCGCCGAGGTCGATGGTCAGCAGCTCGTTGCGCGCGAAGGCGTGGTCCGGGCCGAGCAGGTCGACGACGTAGATGCGGCCGAGCAGCTCCCCGCCGTCGAGGACGAAGGCCAGGGTCTCCCCCGTCGGGACGAAGCGCTCGCTCGGCCCGGAGTTGACCCCGCCGAACTCCGTGAACCGCCGGCCCGTGGCCGAGTTCTTGATCGCAAACACGTCGAGGGCCTGGGGCCGGAGCTCGGCGGCCAGGGCCAGGGCCAGGGCCAGGCGCTCGGGGACGTCGAGCTCGAGGGCGCGGACCATCGCCGCGTAGTCGCTCTCGTTGTCGACGGGCGGCGGCGCGACCGACAGCGGGCTGGGCAGGCCGGGCTTGGGCGCCGCCTCGTTCGAGGCTGCCTCTCCCTCGCTCGGGGCCGTCTCCGTGTCCTCGGGGGCCGGGCCCTCGGGGGTCTCTCCCTCGCTCGGGGCCGCCTCCGTGTCCTCGGGGGCCTCGGGCTCGCTCGGGGCGGCCTCCCCCACCGCGCCAAAGTAATGGCGCAAGCGCAGGTCCAACACGACGCTGAGCCAGTCGAGCTCGGCCGCGATCGCGGCGGCGTTCAGGGCGACGCGCGGGTCCATCACCACTCCACCCGCAGCGGCTCGGCCATCCAAGGCAGGGACACCCACGACCACGACCACGGCACGCGCGCGAGCAGCAGGTCGTAGGCCTCACCGGCGACGCGCAGCAGCCACGCCCCGTCCCGGGACACGAGCACGCCGCCGCGGAGCAGGAAGCTCCCGCGCAGGCCGTCGACGCCGCGCAGCCCGAGGCCCTCGGCGTGGCCGAGCACCGCCTCGAGCAGCCGCTCGCCCTCGTCGAGGAAGGTCGCGGGCAGGGCCTCGGCGAGGCCGTCGGGGTCGAGAGGGGCGTCGGGCTCGAGGCCGCACAACAGCTTGGGCAGGGTCATGGTGAACTCGGGGGGGTCCTCGGCGTAGGCCGCAGGTCCGCGGGCGAGGGCGTGGAGCAGCCGGGCGCCGAGGGTCTGGGCCCGGAGGTGCGGGAAGGTGCGGGACTCGGGGTCGACGAGCTCGAGGCGCTGGAGCAGGCGCTCGAGGAAGGGCCATAGCATGACCAGGCCAGCGTCCTCGACGGCCAGGCCGCCCTGATCGAGGAGCTCGGCCAGGCCTCGGGGGGGGACGCGGCGAGCCGGCGCGGGCTCGCCTCGGTCCGGCGTCGGGCGGGGGGTGTGGGCCGCGGGCCCTCGTCCCGAGGCTGGGGAGCCCGCGGCCGAGGTCAAGCTCGCGTTGAGCTCGACGAGCAGGGCCTCGCGCCAGGGCTGAGGGAGCTCGGCGGCCGCGGGCGAGGCCAGCCACTCGAGCTGCCCGCGCAGCGCCGCCGGGGTCGGACGCTGGGCCAGCAGCGCCCGGGCCAGCGCGAGGATGCTGCGCTGGAGCGCCTCGGGTTGGGCGCTCGCGGGCGGGAGCGCGGGCAGGGTCGAGGCCTCGCTGCCCTCCGAGTCCGCGCGCGCGGCGTGCCCATCGACGAGCGCCCGGACCAGCCGGCGCAGCGCCGCGCTCACGCCCTGGACCGGCGCCTCCTCCTCTCGGCGCCGACGAAGGTCCTCGCCAGCCGCCGGGGCTGTCGCCTCCGTCGGCCCCGGACGAGTGGTCGCCTCCGTCGGAGCGCTCGCCCCCGCCCCTTGGGCCTCGGCCGCCGCGCGCTCCCTTGCGCGGACGGCTCGACTCGCTCGCGCGCCCAGCTGCGGGCTCACGCGCGCCCAGTCCAAAGCCGAGAGCAGCGCCGCCGCCTCTGTCGTCGTCGAGGAGAGCGCGCCCTCGGTCTCGGCCGCCCCGGCGCCGAAGACCCCCTCGACCACCGCGGCCCCGAGCGCTGCCCGCCCCAGCAGGCCGTGAGCGGCCACCACGTCGGCGACCATGTCCAGGCTGCGCCGGACCACCCCCTCCGCCTCGGGGCCGCTCAGGTGGCCACGAGCGGCCTCCTCGACCAC
>NZ_ABCS01000076.1 GCF_000170895.1 Plesiocystis pacifica SIR-1
AGGCCACGCGAGCGACCTCTTCGTCGTAGGCGTCGAAGGTGTAGGGAGTCTCGGCGTGGGAGGCCTCGAGGGCCTCCCAAAATTCGTCGAAGTCCTGCCAGGTCAAGATCTTCATGGAGTCCGAGGATCGGTTCACGGCGCCTGTACCACGTTCGAGTCAGCGGCCGGTCGACGGGGACATCACGAACTCCCTTTGCCTTCGGACCCACCCCGGATCCATGGACGACGACCTACTGCGTCTGACCAGGCTACCACGGGTCGAGAGAAGGGCCGCTCGTCGACGCTCGAGGCGTGAGCGTCTTCGAGCTTCTGCGTCGACCAAGGTCCCGAGCCCGCAGCTACGGCTGCTTCGCCGCTTCCAAGTTTTTTTGCGCTCCCCTCCCCTTGGATGGGTGCGCCCCGAAGCGGCGCCGGACGCAGGTTTCGAGGGCGTCCAATCCTGCCCCACTTTCGCTGCGGCCAAACTCCACGGTCACGCCTGCGTGGGAACACAGCGGGACTCAGAGGGTCGGCCAAAACGAGTTCGGCCACCCCTCTGACTATTTTAGCCGTCGTGGACGACGCCACGCCCTCCCTGCCCCACGTCCACGACTCAGGGGGTCGGCCAAAACGAGTTCGGCCAACCCTCTGACTATTTTAGCCGTCGTGGACGACGCCACGCCCTCCCTGCCCCACGTCCACGACTCAGGGGCTATGGATGAACCCACAGCCCCTGACTATTTTAGCCGTCGTGGACGACGCCACGCCCTCCCTGCCCCACGTCCACGACTCAGGGGCTATGGATGAACCCACAGCCCCTGACTATTTTAGCCGTCGTGGACGACGCCACGCCCTCCCTGCCCCACGTCCACGACTCAGAGATTGTCAAGGAATCCACGCCCCCGCTTGCGGGGGCGACCACCAGCCTTCTCAAAGGCACGAACCCCATTGCCCACCAAGCCAAAGCGGAGGAGCGGACAGCGACGAAGCGCCCCCGGTCCCAGGCGGCTGTGGGGGCAAAACAGAACTCAGAGCCCGAGCTGCTTGGCGATGATCACCTTCATGATCTCGTTGGTCCCGGCGTAGATGCGCTGAACACGAGCGTCCATGTACGCCCGCGAGATCGGGTACTCGAGCATGTAGCCGTAGCCGCCGAAGAACTGCAGGCACTCGTCGACGACGCGGCACAGCATCTCGCTTTGCCACAGCTTGGCCATGGAGCACTCCTTGACCAGGTACTCGCCCTTGGCGTGGCGGCGCACGACGGCGTCGAGGAAGTGGCGGCCGACCTCGACCTCCGTGGCGCAGTCGGCCAGCTTGAAGCGGGTGTTTTGGAACTTGCCGATGGGGCGCCCGAAGGCCTCGCGCTCGCCGACGTACTTCAAGGTGTCGGCGAGGACCTGCTCGGCCGAGGCCTGGCACATGATGGCCACGACGAGCCGCTCTTGCTGGAGCTTGTTCATCAGCATCATGAAGCCCGCGCCCTCGGGGCCGATGCGGTTGGCCTCGGGGATCTCGCAGTCCTCGAAGGCGAGCTCGGCGGTGTCCTGCGAGGCGAGGCCCATCTTGGCCAGCTTCTTGGCCTTGACGAAGCCCGGCGTCCCCGCCTCGACGACGAAGAGCGAGACGTTGCGGTGGGGGTCCTCGCTGTTCTCGGTCTTGGCCGCGACCAGGCACAGGTCGCAGAGCATGCCGTTGGAGATGAAGGTCTTCGAGCCGTTGAGCACGTAGCGGGTCTCGCCGTCACGCTCGATCTTCTTGGCCGTCGCCTCGAGGCCCGCCAGGTCCGATCCGGTGTTCGGCTCGGTCATGGCGATGGCGGTGATCAGCTCGCCGCTGACGCAGCCCGGCAGCCAACGCTTTTTTTGCTCGGCGCTGCCGAAGCTGTGGATGTAGGGCACGACGATGTCCGAGTGCAGGGGGATGGCAAAGCCCGACTCGTAGGCCCGGCTGAGCTCCTCGGACACGATGGTCGAGTGCAGGAAGTCGCCCCCGGGGCCCCCGTACTCCTCCTCGATCCACGGGCACAGCAGCCCGGCCTCGCCCGCCTGCAGCCAGGCCTCGCGATCCACCGAGCCCGCCTCGATCCACTGCTCTTGCTTGGGAACGACGTTGCGCTCCATGAATCCGCGGACGGACTGGCGAAAGAGTTCGTGATCTTCGTCGAAGAGCTCGCGCTTCATGGCCCGAGTATAGCCGCGCCCGCGGCGACAAAGCGGGCGCAGCTCCGTCCACGACGGCCGATTGTCAGCTCCGCGGGCCGTTGAACATCTTCTCGATGTCCTCGGCGCCCGGCAAGTCCGACAGATCGGGGATCAGCACGATCTCGATGCGCCGGTTCTGCGCGCGCCCCTCGTCGGTCGCGTTGCTCGCGGCCGGGCGCGTGTCGGCGTAGGCCGCCGCGCTGATGTTGGTCGCTGGCATGCCCGCGGCGATCATCTCGTTGACCACGGTGATCGCCCGGGCCGAGGCCAGCTCCCAGTTCGAGGGGAAGGCCTTGGTCTTGATCGGCACGTTGTCGGTGTGGCCCTCGACCTGGAAGCGGCGGTCGGACAGCTCCGCGAGCAGCTTGCCGACCTCGCCCACCGTGGCCGCGCCCTCGTCGGACAGCTTGGCCTTGCCCGAGTCGAACAGGATGTCGGTGCGCAGCTCGAGCACCATGCGCCCGTCGACGATCTTGGCCTTGAGGGTGCCGTTGTCGATGAGGGTCTTGAACTTGTTGAGCACCGAGCGGTACATGCCCGCGCGGACCTCGGCCGCCGCGCGCAGGCGCTGGAGCTCGGCGAGGGCCTGCTGCATCTCTTCCACGGAGGCGCTCAGGTTGCTCTTGTCCTTGAGCACGCCCGCGAGCTCGGTCTCCGCCTCCTGCGCGCGGACCTCCGCCGTGCGCAGCTGGTCCTCGAGGTCGGCGATGTTGGCCCCGAGCAGCTGGGCCGCGGTCTCGGCCTCCTGCAGGGCGACGCTCAGGTCCTTCGACTCGGCGCGCGCGGCCGTGAGCTCGTCGCGGGCCTTGGCCAGATCGGCCGCGAGCTCGTCGTACTCCTTGGCGCTGACGCAGGCGCCCAGCTCCAGGGAGACCAGGGTCAAAACGAGAGCCGGGAGCAGCGCGCGAACACGGGGGCGGAGGGCAGTCATCGCGGCGAGTATGCCAGCGCCGGGCCGCGCCTCCACCGTCCCGGACCGCTCGGCGCGCGACAATCGTGCGCGGCCCGTGGTGACAACGTCACCAGCGCATGCGCGCGTGGGCTACACTCCGTCGATGCCCCCGACAAAAGGGAGCCTCGTCGCCTGGACCATGAGCCTGACCCTGCTGCTGGGTTGCGGGCCCCAGGGGCCCAGCGAGGCCGGCAAAGCGGGCCAGGGAGGCGCCGCCGGGGGTCCGGCCGAGCGCTCGAGCATGGGCCTCCAGGTGTCCGTGCGCAACAGCTGCCCCGAGGCCGTGGTGCTCGCCGTCTCCGCCGAGCTCCCGAGCGCGGCGACGCCCACGGTGCGCGTCGGCTCGACCCGCGTGCAGACCCTCCAGGTCCCCAACGGTCACCGCGTGTGGCTGCGCGTCGCCGGAGAGTGGGACGAGTCCCGCAGCGTCGCCCCCCACCCCGAGCCCGGACGCAGCAACAGCATCGGCGGCACGGCGCTGTTCGTCCGCAAGCAGTGCAACGTCCTGCAAAACCAGCGCGAGCGATGATCCAGACCCCGACCCCCGACCGCTGGACCGGCACGCCCACGCCCGCCCACGCCGCCTTCGAGACCCACCGCTTCGCGGCTCGCGTCGTCGACGTGTGGGAGCTCGACCTGGGCAAGCGCGAGTCCGCGGACGACCGCGCCCTGCTGACCGAGGCCGAGCAGGCCAAGGGCGATCGCATCATCATCCCGCGCAAGGCCACCCAAAGCCTGCGCGCCCGGGCCGAGCTGCGGCGCGTCCTCGGCCACTACCTGGGCATGCCCGCTGGCGAGGTCCGCTTCGTCTACGGCGAGCACGACAAGCCCGACCTCGACCCCGCCCTGCAGCCCTCCGCGCGGCGCGAGGGGCCTGGCTTCGAGCTCCTGTGCACCCTCGCTAGCACCAGCAGCGACCTCGCCACCGCGACCTTGAGCTTCAACCTCAGCCACTCCGAGGCCGCGGGGCTCGTCGCCGTGATCTTGGATCTGCGCGCCCACGAGCTCGGCGTCGACGTCGAGCACGCGCGCTGCGATCGCAACCTCATCGGCATCGCCGAGACCTTCTTCGCCGCCGACGAGTTCGCCTACTTCCGGCGCGTGGCCGCGGCCGAGCAGTGCCCCGCCTTTTACCGGGCCTGGACCCGCAAGGAGGCCTACCTCAAGGCCCTGGGCACGGGCATGAGCTTCCCCTCCAACCGCTTCTCGATCACCTTCGGCCGCGACGAGGCGCCCCGCGTGATGCGGACCGAGCGCGAGGGCGACGACCCTTCGCGCTGGCAGCTCGTCGACCTGCCCTGCGCGGGCGACTACGCTGGCGCGGCCTGCTGGGACGGCGCGGCCTTCCCGGTGCGCCGCTACTGGGGCCCGACCAGCCTGCCGACTCGAGCTACTTGAAGTTCTGCACCGACCACCAGCTGCCCTCGGCGGTCTCGAAGAAGCCGCAGGCGACCTTGGTGTACTGCGTGCTGCTCATGTTGATGTAGTGACCGTGCTCGGAGAAGTCCTCGCCGGGGCCCTCGTCCCACATCAGCTGCAGGCAGCCCTCGAGCATGGCCGAGGGCGGCCCTGGCCACCCGGGGCACTCGTTTTGGGCCGACTCGTTGCACGCCCCGAAGGCGCCGTGGGGCGTGTTCGTGGCCGCGTCATCTTCGGACTGGCCGTTGGAGCAGACCTCGGCGTCGACCCAGCGCTCGAGCGGCGGCAGGTCGATGGTCGCCCGGAACATGTTGATGCGGTCGACGCATTCCTGAGCAGGATCATCGTGGGGGTTGTCGGGGTTGCTCTCGGAGTCCCCGCCATCACCCCCGTCCCCCGACGCGTCACCGCCATCTCCCCCGTCGCCCCCCTCGTCATCGGCCGAGTCCCCCGCGGTCTCCCCTGCCCCCTCGTCCTCGACCACCTCCACCGTGCACGCGAGCGCCGCGACAGACAGGTAGACGACACAAGCGATGCCGCAACGCCGCAGCATGGGAGAGGTCAAATCACGCAAGTTTTGGGGGGCAACCATGGCGAGATCATAGCGAGGCCACCGATGCACGCCAGCCCAACACGAGGTGTCAATTCACGCGGTGAGGCTCAGAACATGCCGAGCAGCCACGAGCTCAGCGCGGCCAGCCCGATCGCCACGCCGCGGACCATTGATGTCATCGGAGCTTCTACGGTCGAGCATGGCTGACTCTACCAGCAGCCAGCACCAAGAGGCGCCCCCACGGACCGCCCAAAACCACCGCCGCCCGCCACCACCACGAGCCCCGACACACAAACGCCCCCTCGGGGGGCGACCACATGCGGTCTGAGGAGGCACGAACGAGTTTGAGGACAAACCAAAGCGGAGGAGCGGACAGCGACGAAGCGTCCCCGGTCCGACCCGTCGGCGGGGGTAAAACAGCGCGTCCCCGGTCCCAGCCGCCTGCGGGGGCAAAATCAGTTCACCTCGACGGGAATCTCGAGCACGTTGTTGTCGTAGCGCAACTCGACCAGCGTCGAGTGGGCCTTGCCCTCGGGCGGCAGGTTGATCTCCATCCGCAGCGTGTACTCCCCCGGCTCCACCCCGGTGACGTCGATCCACTGGCAGTCCACGCTCGCCGCGTAGGTGTCCGACCAGCCCAGCGACAGGCCCTGGTTGATGCAGGTGTAGGTCCCGTCTTCCTGGCGCGACATCCCCTCCCACGCCCAGCTCTCAAAGTCGAGCAGGCAAAAGGCCTGCTTGTGCCCCTCGGCCACGACGCTGTCGTCCGCGGGGTCGAGCAGCACATAGGAGGCGTAGTTGTCGAAGTGATGGTGGTTGTGGCAGGGCGAGTAGCTGTAGAGGTCGGGGTGGTTGGCGGGCACGCCCAGGAGCAGGTCGCGGGCCCCGAGGTTGGCGGTCTTGGTGTCGAAGCGCAGCACCCGTCGCCAGCCCGTGCCCCCGACGCAGCCCTCGTAGAGAGTGCACGAGCCCGGGGCCACGAACAGGTTCTGCAGGTAGACGATCAGGTCCTCGTCGAGCACGACCAGGTCGGGGGCGTCGCAGCCCAAGGGTCCGGTCAGCGGATCCCCAGGCTCCGCGGGCGGCGTGTCGCCCATGGCCGGGACCGGGTGCTCGCAGCGGTACACGCCGTCGAACACCGGGCCCTCGGCGCAGCACAGCAGCTCCTCCCCGCAAGCCACCGCCGGGTTGTCGGGGTCGCACAGCGCCCCGGGCCCTGGCGCGCACACGTCATCGTCGATGTAGCCGAGCACCTCGACGTTGTCGATCGCGGCCTCGACGATCACCGCCTCGGGGTCGACGAGGTCCGCGGCGGTGATCCGCAGGCGCATGTCCGGGCCGAGGGCCACGCCGCAAGCCGCGAAGGCGACCGCGCTCCAGGCGTTGGCGGGCGTCGCCGTCGGGCCGCCGTCGAGCTTCTCGAGCACGTGCGCGGTGTAGCTGTCCGGGTCGTCGGGATCGACGGCCTCCCCGGGCGTGGCCGGGACCAACAGCGCGAGCTCGAAGCTGACGCCCGTGGGCACGAGGTCCGAGCGGTAAAAGAAGCGGTCGAGGCCGACGGACAGGCTCGTCGCCTCGCCGGCGTCGAAGGGCGGCGAGGTCAACACGACCGCGCCGCCGTCCACGTCGGCCTCGCCGAGCAGGCCGTCGGGGTTGGCCCCGGTATAGAAGCAGCCCTGGCCCAGGGAGCAGCCCTCGGGCTGGGACACCGCGCTGTCGTTGTCGTAGACCACCGCGGGCGTGCCCCAGATCCAGTCCCCCGAGCTCGCGCCCCCCGACACAGTCCAGCCCGCCGCGCTCGGGTCGTCCTCGAAGTCCGCCTCGAACACCGGCATGGCCCCGCTCGTCCACGCCGTCGTGAAGCTCCAGGTCTCGCTGTCCGGAGACTCGGCCTCGGGATCGCCGGGGCGGTCGAGCTCGAAGGCCCGGGCCCACCACGTGAAGGTCCGGTCGTCGGCGAAGTCCAGGGGGCCCGTGCAGGTCGAGGCGAAGCCGTAGTCGCCGGTCTTGCCGTTGGCGAGCTCGACCCCGTCGACCCACACCCGGTAGCCCACGGCGTCGCCGTCGGGGTCGACGCTCTCCTCCCAACACAGCTGGGACTGGGGCGGGACATCCACGGCGCCGTCCTCGGGGCTGAGCAAGATCGGCGCGGGCGGGGGCGTGTTCTCGCCGATCTCGTCTTCGCCCGCCGCCTCCGTCTCGGCCTCGTCCCCGTCCGAGCCTCCCTCGTCGCCGCCCGGGTCCGGGCAGGCCACGAGCGCCAGCGCGAAGCCCAGCGCCAGCCAAGCCGAAGCCGTCGAAGCCGTCGAAGCCGTGGACACGCGCGAAGTCACCTCTCCCAACCTGCCACAGCTGCGCGCCCGCGTCTGCCCGGCCGCTCGCCCAGTACCTGCTAAGGTCCAAACGTGGCCGGAGCACGGAACAGCCGACAGGCGCTGCGCGCCGCGTTCGCGGGGCTCCTGGGGCTCTCAGCCTGGGCGCTGGCTCCAGCGCGCGCCCAGGCCGGCAACGAGCTCCACGTCCGCACCCCCGTGCTGTGGCCCGGGGCCAGCTGCGGCCAGGTCGTCGAGCGCGGAGGCTCCGAGGACGCCGCCTTGCACCTCGACTACGCCATCCCCGCAGAGGACACGCTGCTGACCGCCGACGAGCTCGAAGACAGCCGCACGCACCAATTCCTCGCGCTGTGTCGGGACCGTCCAAGCACCGAGCTGCTCCCCGAGTGGATCACCGCCGACGACCTCGCCCGCAGCCTCGACGCGGGCTTGCTCGACGCCGCCGAGGCCGAGGCGATCATCTCGGACCTGGGCATCCTCGACGCCCACCCCGAGTGGTCGAGCTGCGCCCGGCGCATCACCGCCGACGACGACCGCCGCCCGATCACCTTCGCAGCCGCCGAGGCCGGCGTCGACTGGACCCTCGCCGACGTCCCCGTCGGGGTGTGGCGCGTCGCCGGCTACACCTTCGAGCCGCCCTTGAACCTGTGGTCCCCGCGCCCTGGCTTCATCAAGATCGTCGACGACCTCGACGATCCCGAGCAGGACCTCCCGGCCCTCGCGCTGAGCTCCCCCGAGCTGATCCTCGAAGCCGACGGCGCCTTCACCCTCGAGGGCTGCGCCGATCTCCTCGAGCCTGCCCTCGCCAGCGTGGACTGGTCTCCCTTCGCGCCCGAGCTCGACTGGCGGCCGCTCCTCGAAGCCGAGGCGATCACCGACGGTAGCTTCAGCCTCGCGCTCACCGCTCCGCCCCTCGAGGCCCTCGGGCCCCCCGGTCGCGACGCCGAGGCCAGCGACCAACCCACCTTGTTGTTGCGCGTGCGAGTGACAGATGCCCTCGGACGCAGCGCCGTCGCCCACCTCTCCCAGCCCGCGCAGCTGCGCCCCTGCGTCGGAGGCTGCGCAGACGACTCGGGCTCCGACTCCGGCGAAGATGGCGAAAGCGGGAGCCACGCCGGCTGCTCGGTGCCCGAGACTCCGCGCCCCCGGCTGCTCTGGCTGCTCCTCGCCCTGGGCTGGATGGGCCGACGCAAGGGCCGAACAACCCGCGCACGATTTTTCTCGTCCGCCTCGTGATCGAGTCGCCGAGCCCAAGGCACTACTCGATCACAGCGTCCCTCACGGGGCGACCGACGACTCGCACCCGGAAAGTGCAGCGAAGTCGGTGTCGAAGTTGAGCTGACCGAAGGGGGAAACCCACATATACGGCCCATTTGTGGCCAGGATGCGATTCGGTCGGCAACGACCCGTCGAGCCACTCGTCGGCGCAGGTGCTTGGGGGAGACCCTGCGCCGACGGGTGGCTCGCTTTTTTCATTGGCGGTGCTGGGTCAGCGAGAACCAGTTGCCAAAGGGGTCCTTGAACACGGCCTCGGTGCCGTAGGGCCGCTCCGTCGGGGGCTGGATGAACTCGACGCCCTTGGCCGAGAGCTCGGCGTGGGTCCCCCGGCAGTCCGCGGTTGCGAACACCCCGGTGCCAAAGGCTCCCTTGCTCAGCAGCTCGCGCATCTGCGCCACCGTGCCCTCGTCCATGACCGGGCTCGGGGCGAGCTTCATGAGCACGAGCTCGAGCTGAGGCTGGTCCTTGGGCGCGACCGTGACCCAGCGAAAGCCGTCCATGGTCGCGTCCATGCGGACCTCGAAGCCCAGCTTCTTGGTGTAGAAATCGAGCGCTTCGTCGTGATCGGTGACGTAGATGGTGGCGTGAGACAGGGACTTGATCATCGCGCGGCGACTCTAAGAGAGGCCCTGCGGCGACGCTTCTCGAAAGTTGCTCAGCGGCCGATGGCGCGCCATGAAGCAGCCAGGCACGAACAGCGCGGGGCCAGGCACGCCGGCACTCGGGACCACGAGGCGGCGGTAGTGCGCGGGCGCGTGGCCGACGTGGCGACGAAACAGCGTCGAGAACGAACCCAGGCTGGAGAAGCCCACCGCCAGGCAGACCTCCGTGACGCTCAGCTCGGTGCCCTCGAGCAGCTCCTTGGCCGCGGCGACGCGGCGCTGGGTGAGGTACTGATGAGGCGTGAGTTCGAACTCGCGGCGGAAGCTGCGGACGAAGTGGTGGCGCGAGAAGTGGGCGGCGCGGGCGAGCCGCTCGAGGTCGAGGGGCTCGGCGTAGCGCCCGTGCATCAAGCTCCGCGCGCGCTCGAGCCGAGCCCGCGTGTCGGCCACCACCCTCGCCTGCTCCGCCGATGCCGCAGACAGCGAGGCGAACAGCGTGGGCCAGTCCACGGTCGCTTGGGCCACTTGCTTCGATTTCATGGTTCGGGCTCGATCGCCCCCAGAGCCTAACAGCTGGCATTTTGGGCGATCTCTCGGAACATGCGTTCACGTCCTCCTCGCCGCAACCGGCGTCGAAACCGCCCAGCGAAGCAGGCTGGGTGGACAAGCGCCCCGTGGACCACCATACTCCGCCCCTCCCATGGCACGCGTCACCGTCGAAGACTGCCTCGAACAAGTCCCCAACCGCTTCGCGCTCACGGTCCTCGCCTCCCGCCGGGCCCGAGCCCTCAGCGAGGGGAAGGGCACGGCCCAGGTCGAGAGCGACAACAAGTCGGGCGTGGTCGCGCTCCGCGAGGTCGCCAAGGGTGTCGTCCGTTACACCGAGAACGTCGAGGAGACGATCAAGGGCTACATCGAGGAGCAGCGCGCTTCGCTGATGGCCAGCTCGGGCAACGAGGCGACCTTCATCGACGCCGCCTCCTTCGACGACGACGACGACGACGACGAGGACGACGTCAAGGAGCTGTCGGCGGACCCGGACAAGCTCCAGGACGACGACGACGACGATGACGACGACGAGGACGGCGACTCCGACTCGGCCGACAGCAGCGACGGCACCGTCACCAGCAGCGACGACTCGGCGAACCTCGAGGACGTCGACGTCGACGACCTCGAGAGCGACGACCTCGACGACGATGACGACTGATCGTCGCCGCTCGAGCCTGCGCGTGAGCGGAGGCTTCGCGGCGCTGATCCTCTTGGCGAGCGCGCTCGCGTGTGCCGATCGGGCACCGCCAGCGCGCTTTCCCGATCCGCCGCCTCCGGAGCTCGCGGCGCCGCTGCCCGAAGCCGAGCAGGGCGAAGAGCCCGAAGCCGAGCCCGGCGAGGACTCGCCCGAGCTCAGCGACGAACCTCAGCCGGCGCCGCCGTCCGCAGCGCCAGCGCCCGCCGAGTAGACCTCGCGCCCGGCCACCCAGGTGCGCGTCGGCCTGGGCCGATCGGCGTCGAAGAGCAGCGCGCCGAGGGCCCCGTCCTCGCCCTCGACGTAGCTCGGGACCGGGTGCAAGGCCATGTCCGCCGCATAGCCTGGCGCGAGCCTGCCGACCGCCCCGAGGCCGCCGCCCGTGCCCGTGGGACCGTGGCCGAGGGCCTGCGCCCCGCCGGCCGTGCCCCACCACAGCAAGCGGCGGGGATCGAGGCGCGTCCCCGTGCGCAGGCCGTTGTCGTAGGCGTGAGCGAGGCCGTGGGGGATGCTCAAACTCCGCCCCGCGGCGACGTCGCTGCCGATCGCCAGCGGGATGTCCCGAGCCAGCACCTCGCCCACGGGCATGGACCCGCTGCCGAGGAAGGCGTTCGAGTCGGGGCAGTGCGCGACCACGGCCTGCGCTTCGGCCATGCGCTCCCACTCGCTCGGGCTGAAGTGAATGCAGTGCGCGAGCACGGTCCGGGCGTGGATGAGGCCGTGGCGCTCGTAGACCTCGAGGTAGTCCTGGGCCTGGAAGCGCGCGCAGGTCAGGGCGATCTCGTCGGCGTTCTCCGAGATGTGCGTCGACACCCACAGGTCCCGCGCGCGGGCCAGCTCCGCGGCCGCCTCCATCATCTCGACGGAGCAGCTCAGGGCAAAGCGCGGGATCACGGCGACCTGCAGCCGCGGGTGCCCGCGCCAGCGCTCGGCGAGGGCCTCGAGCTCGGGCAGGGCGAGCTCCGGGGGGCGGATCAGGGCCTCGGGCGAGTCGACGTCCATGAGCACCGGGCCGGCGATCGCCCGCAGCCCCCGGGCCTCGAGGGCCTCGAGCAAGATCTGGGTCGCGCTCGCGTGCACCGAGCCGTAGATCATCGCCAGGGTCGTGCCCGCCCGGGCCAGGCCCTCGACGAAGCTGTCCGCGACCTCGCGCGCGTAGCCGTCGTCGGCGAAGCGCTGCTCTTGTGGAAACACCGAGCGCGCCAACCACTCGAGCAGCGGCCCCGAGGCCGCGCCCACGATCCGCGACTGCGGGTAGTGGACGTGGGCGTCGACGAAGCCCGGCGTGAGCAGCCCCGGGCGCAGGTCCTCGTCCACGGGCAGCCCGTCGTAGGGCCCGACCTCCGCGATCAGCTCGCCCTCGACGACGACCACGCCGTCTTCCCAGTAGTCCACGGCCTCCGGAGACCGGGGCGAGAGCACGCGCGCGCGGTAGGTCGGCACCCTCGCAGGCTATCTCACCCGGGTGTGGACGCCGAAAATATGATGGAAGTAAAACGGAGAGGTGGAGTCTGAGGCCAATCGCCCATCGCTCGCATCCTTTGCGACGCGCGCCTGGGAGCGGGCGACGGGCTGGGTCGACCACTTCGTACCGAAGGCCGTCCTCGACCAGGGACCCCAGGTCGCCGCGCGCGCTCGGGCCATCGTCGCGTTCGCGCCCATGGCCACGCTGGTCACCGTCGTCCCCTACCTCGGCCAGTGGATCGAGGGCCAGCCCGGACCCGCCACCCCGGCCTCGACCTGGCCCGTGGCCCTCGCCTTCGCCCTCGCCCCCGCCGTCCTCCGCCGCAGCCACTCGGTCAACTTCGCCGCCGGCTGGCTGCTGCTCGCGGCCGTCGTCGGGACCGTGATCCCCACCACCTTGCAGCACGGCCTGCACTCGATCCTCACGGTCTGGCTGCTGCTCATCCCGACCGTCGCCAGCTTCGTCCTCGGCGCGCGCTGGACCGCCGCGTTCACCATGCTCTCGGCGCTGATCCTGACCGCGTTCTGGGCCCTCGCGGAGCTGCCCGGCGGGTGGCCCGAGGACCTGCTCGGGAGCGCCATCGCCCCGGAGTCCATCGCCTTTCGCTGGCTCAACCTGCTCCTCGCCCTGTTCACGATCAGCGTGATGGCCTTCATCTGGGAGCGCTCGAGCGCTCAGTCCAAGGCCGAGCGCGAGCAGCTCGAGGCCGAGATGCGCCGGAGCCAAAAGCTCGAGAGCGTGGGCATGCTCGCTGGCGGGGTGGCCCACGACTTCAACAACATCCTCGCCGCCATCGCCGGCCACGCCCACTTGCTGCGCGGCGAGCTCGGGGAGGGCGAGCAGGCCCGGCACCTCGACGCGATCCTCGACAGCGCCGAGCGCGGGGCCCTGCTGGCCGAGCAGATGCTGACCTACGCCGGCAAAAAGCAGCCCGAGGACATCCCCGTCGATCTGCGCGTGCTGTGCCTCGAGCTGAGCAAGCTGCTGCGCCCGGGCCTGCACCCGAACACCAAGATCGTCACCGAGCTGACCGCCAAGACGCCGCGGGTGTTCGGCGACCCGGTCCAGCTCCAGCAGCTGGTCATGAACCTGCTGACCAACGCCTCGGAGGCCCTCGAGGGTGAGGCCGGGCGGGTGTGGGTCCGCTCGGGCATGGTCGCCGCGTCCGAGGTCGGCCCCGGCCTGCTCAACCCGGCGTGGACCGAGGACGAGCTGACCTTCGTCGAGGTCCAGGACGAGGGCTGCGGCATGGACGAGGCGACCATCGACCGCATCTTCGACCCCTTCTTCACCACCAAGGACGACGGCCACGGCCTGGGCCTGGCCGCGGTCATCGGGACCGTGCGCAGCCACGGCGGCGAGCTGCTCATCGAGAGCAGCCCCGGCAAGGGCACGCGCATCCGCGTGCTCTTGAACCCCCTCGACGAGACCCTCGCCTCGGTCCGGGACTTCAACGCCCAGCTCTCGGCCGCGACCCAGCCAGCCCCCGAGGCCTCCTCGGACCCGCTCGTGCTGCTCGTCGACGACGAGGCCATCATCCTCGACCTCGCCGGCGAGATCCTCGAAGCCGGCGGCTTCGCTACCCTCCGGGCCCACGACGGCGAGGAGGCCTGGGCGCTCTACCAGGCCCGCGCCGCCGAGATCCGGCTCATCCTCACCGACCAGACCATGCCGGGGATGGACGGCGTCGAGCTGATCGAGCGCGTCCGGGAGCGCGACGCCGCGGTGCCGGCCGCCCTGAGCACGGGCTACGCCGACGCGGTCAGCCCCGAGCGGGCGGAGGCCCTCGCCATTCACACCGTGCTGCGCAAGCCGTGGACCCCGTCGGACCTGCTGAACCTGGCCAGGGAGCTGGCCGGCCCTGACCGCGCGGCCGCTCCCAGCGACGAGAGCGCGGCTGGGCCGCGCGCTCGCGCCTAGCAGTCGCCCACCCCGGCCACGCCGGGACCCATGATCCAGGAAAGCGTCGTCCACGGACTCAGCTGGCGTTGAACCCGTGGGCGGCTGCCTTTCTCGGTAGGCCCCGCAGCCCCGATGGGTGCCACGAAGCGCGGCAAATCCTCCCTCGCCGGGGCTGCGCATGACACGGATGGTCCCGGGCTGCTAGCGTGCGCGGGTGGCCCCCGCGACTCGGAAGACCGACCGCGAACTCCTCGACGCCTGGACGCGCGGGGACGTTCAGGCCGCGTCCGAGTTGTTCGAGCGTCACTTCGACGCCATCGACCGCTTCTTCCGCAACAAGGTCGTCGACGGCTACGAGGACCTCGTCCAGCAGACCTTCCAGGCCTGCGTCGAGAGCCGCGACCGCTTCCGGGGGGACGCGAGCTTTCGAACCTTCCTGTTCGGCATCGCGAACAACGTGCTCAAAGCCTTCTTCCGCTCCCGCCGACGCGAGCGCGACCGCTTCGAGTTCACCGAGGTCAGCGCCTGCGACGTGGCCCCCGGGCCGAGCACCATGTTCCGCGCCCGCCGCGAGCAGCAGCTGCTGCTCGAGGCCCTGCGCCGCATCCCCCTCGACTACCAGATCGTGCTCGAGCTCTACTACTGGGAAGAGCTGCCCGGCTCGGCCATCGCGGAGGTGGTCAACCTGCCCGAGAACACGGTCCGCAGCCGCATCCGCAAGGGCAAGGCCCTGCTCGAAAAGAAGATGAAGGTCTTGGCCCGAAACCCCGAGGAGCTGCAGAGCACCCTCGGGGACCTCGAGACCTGGGCGCGGTCCATCCACGCCAAGGGCGAGTAGGGCTCAGAGACTGTGAAAATTCACAGTCTCTGTCTGTTTGGGCCGTCGTGGACGACGCCACGCCCTCCCTGCCCCACGTCCACGACTCAGTCGCCCGTGCCGTCGCCGTCGGACTGGCGCTTGATCTTGAAGCTGCCAGACGCGGTCTGCGACGTGCCGTTTTGGCTGACGGTGTACTGGAAGGGGTGCTCGGTCTCCGCGCCCGCCGCGGGGACGGCGAAGGTCCCGGTGCCCCCGGAGGTCCACACGACGCGGTCGAGGGACCAGCCGCTGGGCGGAGCGATGGACACCGAGACGGAGCGCGCCCCGAAGTTGTCCGTGAGCAGGTCTCCCTGCTCGATGCCGTTGGAGAGGGTCACACTCCCGGTAGGGTCGATGGTCGTGTCGAGGGTCGGAGCGGCTTCGTCGATGAAGTTGTAGTTCACGTTCTACCTTCTTCGGTGCGGTGGAGGTTTGAATATGGACCAGAACCTAGGGTTGGGCCAGCGCGCGAGCCCGCTCGGCCTGAGCGGTCTGCCCGGAGATCCCCGAGAAGACTTCGAGCGCCGCCGATGCTCGCCGCGTGCGAACCAACTCGTCCTCGCCGAGCTCGGCGAGGAGCTCCGCGACCTCGAGGTACAGCTCCGCCGCGATGAGACCCGTCGAGCTCTCGCCCTGCGCCTTCACACCGCGCTCGAGGACCTCGAGTGCCGCGCGGGGGTGGCCCTGCGCCCGAAGGATTCGGCCGCGACCGAGGAGCGCAATGACGACCTCGCTCGACTCCGCGTACTCGGTGATCGCGTAGAGGTCGAGGGACGCGTCATACTCGCGCAGGGCCTCCTCCCTCGCCCCGCTCGCGGCGAGCGACTCGCCCAAGCGCGCGTGCAGGTAGGCGAGCACCGACTCGTCCTCGCCCAGCGTCTCCGCCAACTTCAAGGCCTCGCGCATCGCCTCGACCGCGGCCTCGGGGGTGCCGGCGGCCTGCTCCACGTTGGCCAGGGCGTCGAGGGCATCGACGCGCCCGGGGGCGTCGGCGTCGAGCTTGGCCAGGGTCGACTTGACGAGCACGCGCGCCTCGTCGACGTCCCCGCGCTGGCGAGCAATCTCGGTCCGCGCCAGCTGGCCCTGCAGCAAGCCCGAGTAGTCGGACCCGAACACGATCCGGTAGCCGGCCATGGCGTCGCTGAACAGCTCGTCGGCGACCTCGAGGTTGCCCTCTTCGAGCTCGATGATCGCGAGGTCGAAGGAGGCGTTGAGGATCTTGTGGTTCGTGCGCCCCAGGGTCGGCTCGAGGGCGAGCACCCGCTCGAGGTCCTCGCGCGCCTCGGCGCGGTGGCCCAGGCGAGCCGACGCGGCCGCCCGAGAGGCCAGCAACCCCGCCGTGACCTGGGGGTTGTCGAGCTGCGCGCGGGCGTCGAGCTCGAGGGCTCGGTCGTACTCCCCGCGCGCCGACTCGGACTTGCCCGCGCCGTTGAGCACGTTGCCGCGGATGATGTGGTAGCGGACCCGAAGCGTCGCCGGCTCGCCGAGCCGTCGAATGCTCGCGTCGGCGTAGCCGAGGGTCTCGAGGGCGGCGTCGTCGTCGTTGAGCCGGGACTGAGCGAGGGCCAGCTTGAGCCAGGCCTCGACGCCGACCATGTCGTCGCCGACCTCCAGGCTCAACGCCGCCGCCTTTTGCAGGTGCGCCCGCGCTGACGCGTTGTTGCGCTCGCGCATGTCGAGCTGCCCCGCGAGCAGCTCGGTCTTCGCGTCGATGACCAGATAGTCGAGCCCCTCCGCCTGGCGCTGCGTCCGGGTCAGCACGGCCTTGGCCTCGGCGAAGCGACCCACGGACACCGCCGCCCGGCCGCGCGCGAGCTCTTGCTCGATCTCCGCCACGGCGGCGGCGGACTCGCTGTCCTTGGGCAGCGTGACGCCCATGGCGGTGCGCTCGAGCACGTCCATCTGCGCGCACATGCCGATGTCACCGAGGCCGCCGAGCAAGCTCGCGGAGCGGCGCACGACCTGCTCGTCGGCGTCGGCGAGCACGTCGACGACGGCCCGGAACTCGCGCTCGCGCTGGTCGAGGCAGGCGTTGCGCAGGGCCAGCTGCGCGTCGGTCTGGACCTGGCGATCCCAGCGGTCCTCGCACGCGTCCTTGCGCGCGTCGATCAGCTGCGCGCCGTAGTCGTCGAGGATCTCGACGGTGCGCGCTTCGAGGGCCGCGGCGCCCGGGACCGGGGCCGCGCCGAAGGCCGCTTCGACGGCCGCGCGCTCGTCCTCGGCCCACACGCCCTCGAGGGCGCTGTCGTCGTAGGCGCAGACCTCCGGGGCCGACGCGGCGCCGAGGGCCAGGCCGCCGGTGAGGATGCCGAGCAGCCCGGCCGCGGCCAGGCCCGTCCGCACGCGCCGCAGACGATCGCGGCCGAGTTCGGCCAGCAGCGCGTCCATGGACGGCCAGCGATCTTCCGGGTTGGGCGAGAGGCCGCGGACGACGGCCTTGCGCAGCCAGATCGGGACCCCGGAGTTGGCGCTCGGGACGATGACGTCGCCCTCGGCCACGCGCACGGCGTACTCGGTGCGGGTCTCGGCCTTGTAGGGGCGGTGGCCAAACAGGGCCTCGTAGAGCACGACGCAAAAGCCGAACTGATCGCTGAGCACCGTCGACGACGCGCCGAGGTGCTGCTCCGGGGACATGTAGGCCGGCGTCCCGATGACCGCGCCCGTGACCGTCAGCTCCGCATCGAAGGCGCTCTTGGTCGTGCCCACGGACATCCCGAGGGAGTCGTGCACGGCCGCCGAGGACCACGAGCCGTGGTTCGAGCGGTTCGACCGGTTCGACCGGAAGTCGTCCTCGGTGATCCCGATCTCGTCCATGGCGAGGCCGGGCTCGCTCTTGTCGGCGGCGCGGGCCAGGCCAAAGTCGAGCACGCGCGCCCGGCCGTCGTCGCCGACGAGCACGTTCGCGGGCTTGAAGTCGCGGTGCACCAGGCCGACGCGGTGGGCCTCGGCGAGGCCGCGGCCGGCCTGCATGATCATCGCCAGGGTCTCGCGCCAGGGTCGGGGCTGGCTCGGCGCGTGGACCCAGCGGTCGAGGGTCTGGCCCTGGATGAACTCCATGGCCACGAAGTCGTGGTCGCGCCAGGTGCCGATCTCGTGGATCTGCACGACGTTGGGGTGCGACAGGCGGGCGAGGGCCTGGGCCTCGCGGAGCATGCGGGTGCGCGTCCGGGCGCTGTCGCTGAGCTCCCCGCGCAGCACCTTGATGGCGACCTTGCGGTCGAGCTGCTCGTCGTAGGCGGCGTAGACGACGCCCATGCCGCCGTGGCCGAGCTTGCGCAGGACGGTGAAGCGACCGATGCGCACGGGCTCGACCGGTGCGGACTTCCCGCGCGGCCCGGTCGTCTCGTCGACCGCGTCGTCGTCGGCGCACTCGGTGTCGGCGTTCATCTCCGAGTCGTTGCCGGCTTGGGTAGGCTGCTGGATATCGCGCAGCAAACGGGCTTTGATCATCTGCTTCATCAGATGATTGCTGTCCCCGCTGCCAAACAGGCGCGACTTCGCGTCGCCCTCCGTCGGGCTGCTGGGGTTGTCGGCGTAGGTCATCCCGTCCACTTCGTGTGGGTAGTGTCAGACGATGTCCAACCCGTCATGAAAAGTTGGACACGGACAGCTTATCGCTGACGCAGGGGCCCAACATGTGAGGCAGCTCGGCGCAGCTTCCGCTACATCCGTGCTCTGCGCGTGCCTGGACGCGCGGGTCTGAACGGGGTAGCCAGCCCCCGTGGTCCGCATCGTCGAGGAACACCGCGAGGGCGATGGCAACCGTCGCTTCGTCGTTGGCCTCGACGACGGCGCCTCGGTCGAGGCCGTACTCTACCGCCTCGACTCGCTGTGTGTGTCCTCCCAGGTCGGCTGCGCCGTCGGCTGCCCTTTTTGCGCTTCTGGGGCCAACGGCCTCGATCGACCCCTGCGCCTCGGCGAGCTCACCGGCCAGGTCGAGGCCGTCCGCGCCCACATCGAGGCGACCGACGGGCCCGAGGCCGCCCTGGCCCTGCGCCGGGTGACGGTGTCGGGCGTGGGCGAGCCCCTGCACAACCATGAGCCGGTGGCGCAGTTCGTGCGCTGGTGTCGAGAGCGGGACATGCCCGCGAGCCTGACGACCTCCGGCGGGCCGCTGCGCCGACTCGGCGAGTGGCTCGACCCCGACGCCGCGCCGCCGCACAACGGGATCACCTTCTCGATCCACGCCGGACGCGAGGCCACCCGGGCGCGCACGGTCCCCCGCGGGCCCGCCCTCGGGCCGCTCTTTTCCCTGCTCGGCGAGGCCATCCCGCGCCTGTCCCGGTCGCGCAAGCGCAAGCTCGCCCTCGCCTACCTGCTGCTCGCGGACCTCAACGACGGCGACGAGGAGATCGACGCCTTCCTCGAGCGCGCCGCCCCCCTGGGCGTGAAGATCCACCTCTACCGCTACAACCCCGTGCCCACCTCGACGCAAGCGCCCGTGTCCGATGCCCGCTACCAGGCCATCTTCGAGCGCGTGCGGGCCGTGGGCCTCGACGTCCGACGCAGCTCCCAGGCGCGCATCGAGGACAACGGCGGCTGCGGAACCCTGATCGCCCTGCGCCGACCGGAGCGACGCCTGCGAACCGCACGCTGAGCCTCGCCCAAGCCGCCGATGCCCTCCCCTTCGCGCCCGCGCCCGTGCTCCCTGGCGGTCCTGGCCTGGGCCTGCACCTGTGCCCTCGCCCTCCCGCTGCGAGCCGCCGCCGCCCCGGCCGAAGCGAGCGGGCCCGACGACGCGGCCTCGACACCCACCTCGGCACCCCGCGCCACGCGAGCTCACGACCGCCGCGGCCTCGCGATCCCCTCGACCCGCTTCGACGACGCGGCCATCGAGATCGATGGTGTCCCCAATGAGGACGCCTGGGCCCCGGTCCCCCTGCTCCCGGAGCTGGTCCAGCGCGCCCCGGTGTTCGGCGGCGCGCCCTCGAAGCGCACCGAGGTCCGGGTCGCCTACGGCGAGCGCGGCCTCTACTTCGCCTTCGTCTGCCACCAAGACCCCGAGTCGGTCATCGCCCCCTTCTTCCAGCGCGACCAGCTCGTGCCCTCGGATCTCGTCGTCGTCGAGATCGACTCGAACGGCGACGACACCAACGGCTACGTGTTCGGGGTCAGCCCCTCGGGGGCGATCTTCGACGGCCAGCTGTTCCGCGACACCAACCAGGAGCTGCTGTGGGACGGCGTGTTTCAGGCCGCGGGCAGCAAGAGCCCCGTCGGGTGGACGGCCGAGATCTTCGTGCCCTGGGCGACCCTCCGCTTCGAGCGGCAAGACGCCAACACCATCGGCGTCAACGTCCAGCGCTCGATCAACGAGGGCGACGAGGTCGACCGGCTCAGCTTCGTGCCCCAGGGCGTGCCCGCGCGGGTGTCCGAGGCCATCGACTGGACCAACATCACCGGCATCGACGCGGGCCTCAACCTCGAGCTGCAGCCCTACACCTCCGGCCGCTTCGCCCTCCAGCGCCCCCCCGACAGCCTCGACCAGTCGTGGCGCGCCCTGCCCAACGCCGGCTTCGACCTCAAGTATGGGATCACCGGCGACCTGACCCTGGATCTGGCCGTCAACCCCGACTTTGGCCAGGCCGAGGTCGACGCGGCCGTCCTCAACCTCGGCCCCTTCGAGGTCTTCTTCCCCGAAAAGCGCCGCTTTTTCCTCGAGTCCAAGGAGATCTTCGAGACCGGCTTCGCGCTGTTCTACTCGCGCCGCGTCGGCGCGGCCCCGAGCCCCGGCGCGGCCTCGCCCACGAGCCGGGTGGTGTTCGGCGAAGAGGAGCAGGCCTCGCTCGTCGGCCTCGACCCCATCTCGCGGGTGCTCGGCTCGGCCAGACTCACGGGCCAGGTCGCCCCCGGCTGGATCGTCGGCGCGCTCTCGGCCGTGACCGGCCCAACCTGGGGCGTCCAGCGCTTCAGCGACGGCAGCGAGCAGCGCGTGCCGGCCGATCCGCTCACCTCCTGGAACGTCGCCCGGGTGCGCAAGCACTTCGACCCCCAGACCTGGATCGGCGGCATCGTCACCAACGTCACCCGGGCCAGCCCCGACCACCCCGGCGCGACCACGGGCGGCATCGACTACAACATCAACTTCCGCCAGCGCTGGACCCACGGCGCCCAGGTCATCGCCACCCACGACGGCGAGAAGTCGGGCATGGGCGGCCAGACCTCCCTCGTCCGCTCGGGCCGGCGGACCCGCTGGAACCTCAACAGCGAGTTCCTGACGCCCCACGCCAACTTCTCGGACATGGGCTTCATGACCCGGAACAACTACGTCAGCGCCGCGACGGGGCTGTCGGTGTTCAACGCCCAACCCATCGGCCAGGTCCGCCAGCTGTCCGGTCGGGCCGAGGTCATCGTCGGGACCAGCTTCCAGGGCGAGCTGACGCGCAAGCAGCTGTTCACGGACTGGAGCCTCGAGACCCTCGGGCTGTGGCGGATCACGGCCTTCGCCGGCGGCCACCTCCCCCAGTACAACCTGTTCGAGACCCGGGGCAACATCCCCTGGGAGGTCCCCCTCCACTGGTGGAGCGGCTTTCGCGTGAGCACGCCCCGAAACAAGCGCGTATCGGGCAGCCTCGGGGGCGCCTACGGCGAGCAGGACGGCAACCCGGGCCCCGACGTGTTCCTCGATCTCGCCGTGCGCCCCGTCGACCGCCTGCAGATGAGCCTGGGCTCGAGCGTCAACACCCAGTTCAACCGGCCGCGCTGGGTCGCGGAGCGCGAAATCGACGCCAAGCCCATCTTCGCTCGGGCGGCGCTCATCAACTCCAACATCAATTTTCGGCTCACGCTGGCGATCACGCCCCGGCTGTCACTGACGAGCTTCAATCAGCTGCTGTACTCGACGGCTCGCCACTACAGCTTCTATCAGCTCGACGCCCCCGACCTCCTGGTCGCCATCGAGCGCGACCCTTGGTTTGGCACCGTCGACCGCGGCCTGACCAGCCTGACCAGCAACTCGATCCTTCGCTGGGAGTACCTGCCCGGCTCCTTCCTGTTTGTCGCGTACACACACCGGACCGTGCTCTCGGAGACCGAGGGTGTCGTCGAGTATCGCCCGGAGAAGATGTTCACCAACCTCGGCGCCGGCAATGCTCGCCACGAGGACGTGCTGTTCGTGAAGCTCGCATACCTGTTTGGCCTCTAGCCGAGGTGCTAAGCTCGGCTCCCCACGATGTCGATCGACGATCTCAACCAGAGACTGACGGCCCTCGAAGAATCCCTCGCCGCGGCCGCGGCCGGGACCTTCCAGCCCATCCGGGTCGATCACGACGACGCCCTGGCTGCCGTGGAGTACGGGGTCAACATCGTCATGCAGGATCTCAACGAGGAGATCGACAGGGCGACGAAGAACGAGCGCGAGCTCCAGGCCAAGCTCGAAGAGATCACCGCGCAAAAGGAGCTCATTCAGCGCCAGCGCGAGACCATCCTCAAGCTGTCGACGCCGGTGCTCCAGCTGTGGGACCACATCCTGGTCATGCCGATCATCGGCGTGCTCGACTCGGACCGGGCCAACGACGTCTCCGACCGGCTCCTGCAGATGATCCACTCGGGCTCGGTCCGCTTCGTGCTCCTCGACGTCACCGGCATCGAGCTCGTCGACACCGACACCGCCGCGCACCTGACCCGGGTGGTCCAGGCCGCGCGCCTGCTCGGCGTGCAGTGCATGCTCACCGGCGTCCAGCCGGCCGTCGCCCTGACCATGGTCAGCCTCGGCCTCGACATCTCCGAGGTCCAGACCCACCGCAACCTCAAGCAGGGCCTGACCGCCTGCCTGCAGTCCATGGGCGACATCGAGTGAGCCCTTCCGGCGCCCATGGAGCACGCGGTCTGGTGGGATGAAGGCAACGGCTGCGTGCGCATTCGCGTCGTCGGCGAGCTGCTGCCGGAGCAGGCCGAGGCCAACATGGAGCAGGCCGCCGTGCTCTTGACCTCCCGCGCTCCTCGGCTGTTGGTCATCGACTACAGCCAGAGCCCCGGGGTGGTGTCGAGCGCAACCCGCGAGGTCCTCGAGCGGCGCGGCGAGGCCATCGACTATGACCGCCTGGCCTTCTACGGCATGGGCAACTTCAACCGCATCGTGGCTCGGATCATCATCGCGCTGCTCGGACGCGCCCATAAGACGGGCTTTTTCGCGACCGAGACCGAGGCCCTGACCTGGCTACGCCAAAACTGAGCGCGCCCCACGAGCCGCGCGTGGGTACGATGGGGCATGGATCACCGAGTGCGCTGGGATGAGGCCAACCATTGCGCGCGCATCGAGCTCGTCGGTGAGTTCCGGCCCGAGCACGTCGACTCGCTCCTGGATCAGTCCAAGGCGCTCATCCATGGCCTCGAGCGGAGGCTGGTGCTCCTCGACCACGCCGAGAGCCCGGGCGCCATCCCGAGGGCGACGCGCAGGGAACTCGAGGCCCGGGCCGCCGAGCTCGACTACCACCGCATGGCCTTTTGCGGCATGGACAACTTCAACCGCGTCGTGGCCCGGATCATCATCGCCCTCATCGGTCGCTCGGACCGGGTCGGCTTCTTCGAAGACCAGGCCCAGGCCCTCGCCTGGCTGCGCGAGGGCTGACTCGGGCTGCCTCAATAAAGTCGCAAAAGCTCGGCCATCGCCCCTTTCGTTGGCGGCCAAGACGGCTATGCTGGCCCGAGCACGCGATGGCCTTCGAACACGAAAAACGAACCGCCCTGAGGCTCCTCGAGGGCATCGAGCTCGGCACCATGACCACGGGTGAGTCCTTCCGCGAGCTCTCCGACGCCGACCCGGTGCTCGTCTATTTCATCTTCAAGTGGCTGCGCAAGCGCTACCGCGACCACGACGCGGGGCCCGGCGTGCTCGGTCGGCTCGCGGATCTGTGCAACGAGCACCGCTCGCTGACCCGCCGGGCCAAGGGCGGCGAGGACGATCCGATCGTCGGGTGGTTCGAGAGCAGCTACAAGTACAAGGATCTCAACTCCGAAGAGTTCATCGACATCATCGTCGAGAAGCTCGAGGGTTGAGCCTGCCCCTCTCCCACAGCGAAGACGTGACTCTGAAGAGCGCTCGCGCGAAACCGCGCCGAGCGCTCTTCGTGCATGTCGGCGCCATCAGCGGCGCCTGGCGGGTTGATCGGGCCGAGAGAAGCACCACGACATTTTTTTCATCCCAGAATGCCCCAACCGTGATCGATGCGTCGGGGTCACGGCACATCCAAGTCGAAGCCGCTCGATGAGCGCCAAATCAGGACCGAAGATGACCGCTCCCCGCACCACCGCCGCCCTCCTCGTCGCCCCCCTCGCCGCCGCCTTGGTGCTGGCCTTCGCCTGCCTGGCGCCGAGCCTCGACCTGGGCCTGAACGACGCGGAGCCCGTGGTGGTCGCCGGCATCGTCCCCGACGACGACATCCCGCTGCCCCGCTGAGCCTCGGCTCCGAATCGGGCGCGATCGGACCGCCCCAGCGCTCTGCGCCGGGGCGGTCCGCAATTTGCGCGCCCCCGCGGAGCGAACGCTTGCGACCGCGTGATCGAAACCCCTCGCCCATGGCACTTTGCCTGCGACCCCCCCGCACCATGAAGACCCTGAACCTCGCCCCCCTCGCCGCGACCGCCGCCCTGGCGGGAGCCCTCCTCCTCCCCAACCTCGCCCAGGCCTGCGGCGGGACCTTCTGCGACCAGGGCCCCCAGGCCATGCCCGTCGACCAGACCGGCGAGAACATCCTGTTCCACATCGGCGACGGCTTCGTCGAGGCCCACATCCAGATCCAGTACGACCCCGACGCCGAGGCCGAGCAGTTCGCCTGGGTCATCCCCGTGACCGCCATCCCGACCTTCAGCGTCGGCTCGGACAACCTGTTCAGCACCATGCTCAACGCCTCCGTGCCCAGCTACGGGCTCACGGTGTCGAACGAGTTTTGCGGTGAGGAGACCGAGGACGGCTGGGGCGGCGACGACCTCGGCGAAGACGAGGCCGGCAGCGACGAGGGCACGGACGGCGGAAACGGCAACCCCAACGTCGTGCTCGAGACCACCGTCGGCGCCTTCGAGATCGCCGTGCTCGACGGCGGCACCGTCGAGGGCGTGATGACCTGGCTCAACGACAACGGCTACCAGCAGGACCCCGCCGCCGAGCCCATCCTCGGCGAGTACCTCGCCGACGGGCACCTGTTCGTGGCCCTCAAGCTGACCAATGACGCCGAGGTCAGCGAGATCCACCCCGTCACCCTGCGCTACGACGGGGACGAGTCCTGCGTGCCGATCAAGCTGACCCGGATCGCGGCCGTCGAGAACATGGACATCCGCGTGTTCTTCCTCCAGGACGCGCGCACGGTCCCGGTCAACTACCGCCACGTCCTGGTCAACCCCCTCAAGATCGACTGGTTCAACAACGCGGCCAACTACAAAGAGGTCATCACCATGGCCGTGGACGCGGACATGGCCAACGGCAACGCCTTCGTGACCGAGTACGCCGGCCCCAGCTCGGTGATCAACCGCAACCGGGTCCACCAGCTCGGCTGGGACCCCTCGGGCCTCGACGCCTTCGCCGACAGCCCCGTGGGCGTGATCGAGGCCCTCGAGGGCAAGGGCATCCTCGAGTGCGACCTCGAGTGGAACAACGAGTGCATCTACAACCACCCGCTGCTGCGCGGGATGCTGCAGGAGTTCATCCCGGCCCCCGAGGGCGTCGACGAGTCGGTCTTTTATGACTGCATGAGCTGCTACGAGGAGGACGTCGACCTGGCCGCCTGGGACGCCGCCGCCTTCGCCGAGCGCATGCAAGAGCGGATCACCGACCCCGGCCTGGCCGCCCGCGCGCTGCTCGACGAGAACAGCTACCTGACCCGGATGTACACCACCATCTCGCCGGCCGAGATGATGGAGGACCCGATCTTCCGGATCAACGACACCCTGCCCGAGGTCCAGCGGACCCGCATCGCCAGCCAGAACAACCTGTGCAACGGCGTGACCGAGGTGACCCTGCCCGACGGCCGCGTCGTCGCCTTCGACAACCCCAACCCGGTCTGGCCCGAGTTCCCCGACGAGATGCCCTGGGAGGAGGACGTCGACCAGGAGTCCATGGCGGAGAACGCCCCGCTGATCAACCTCGTCGACAACACCGATCTCATCGACCAGATGCTCGCGGAGCACAACGAGAAGGCCCGCGCCAACGCGATCCAAAACGCCGAGGGGGGCAGCTGCACCTGCTCGGCCAGCGATGAGCAGCGCGGCGGCCACGGGCTGTTCGGCCTGGCCATCCTCGGCGCCCTGGGCCTGGGCCTTCGTCGGCGTCGCTGACCGAAGCGAGCGCGAGCCCCCGCTTCGCGCGGGGTGTGACGGGCCCCTCCCGCCTTTTGGCTGGAGGGGCCTGACAGGTCCCGCTGCAGGCGCTATGACCCGGACATGCCCGCCAACGCAGCCTGGAGCGCCGACGACATCCCCGACCTGAGCGGGACCACGGCGGTGGTCACCGGGGCCAACAGCGGCCTCGGCTTCGAGACCACCCTCGGCCTGGTCAGCAAGGGCGCCAAGGTGATCCTCGCCTGCCGCAGCCGCGACAAGGCCGAGGCCGCCATCGCCGAGCTGCGCGCGCGCCTGGTCCCCACCCACGACGCCAGCTTGCTCGAGTTCCGGGCCCTCGACCTGGCCTCCCTCGAGTCGATCCGCGCCTTCGCCGAGGGGGTGCTCGAGGACTCCCCGCGCCTCGACCTGCTGATCAACAACGCCGGCGTCATGGCCCTGCCCCGGCGGACCACCGCCGACGGCTTCGAGATGCAGCTGGGCACCAACCACCTGGGCCACTTCGCGCTCACCGGCCGCCTGATGCCGGCGCTGATCGCCGCGTCGGCGGCCCGGAGCCAAGACCCCGCCGGCTCGGTGCGCGTCGTCAGCGTGGCCAGCGTGGCCCACAAGTTCGGCAAGATCCGCTTCGACGACCTCCAGCGAGAGCGCCGCTACGACAAGTGGATGGCCTACTGCCAGAGCAAGCTCGCCAACTTGCTGTTCATGTTCGAGCTCCAGCGCAAGCTCGAGGCCGCGAGCGACGAGGCCGCCCGGCGCATGCTCGCCGCCGCCGGGCACCCCGGCTACTCCGACACCAACTTGCAGTACGCCGGCCCGCGCATGGCCAAGGCCTCGGTGTCCGAGCGGATGATGCACATCGGCAACACCCGCTTCGCCCAGACCGCGGCCCAGGGCGCCCTGCCCACGCTCTACGCCGCCACCCACCCCGAGGTCCGCGGCGGCGACTACATCGGACCCGGCGGCGCCTTCGAGCTCAAGGGCCCGCCGGTCAAGGTCGCGGCCAAGCCCCGAGCCCACGACCCCGCCGTCGCCAAGCGCCTGTGGGAGGTCTCCGCGGAGCTGACCGGGGTCGACTTCGCCGCCCTCGACTGAAGGTCGCCACGATGATGCACCGCGACCGCAGCACTTCACCCCGCGCACGGCTCGGGGCCCTCGCCCTCCTTGGCGTCCTCGCCCTCGGCTTCGCCGGTGCGCCCCGGGCAGCTGTCCCCGAGGGCTCGATCGACGCCTTCATCGAGGGCGCGCTGCCAGCCTCCAGAGCCCCCGGCGTGGCCCATGCGGTGGTCGTCGATGGCGAGCTCGTGGCCGCTGGCGGCCACGGCGTGACGCTGCTCGGCGGGGGCGAGGCGGTCACCGCCCAGACCCCCTTCGTGACCGGCTCGATCTCCAAGAGCTTCACCGCCCTCGCGATCATGCAGCTCGCCGAGGCCGGCGCCCTCGACCTCGACGACGCGGTCGCCGAGCACCTCGACGCCTTCGCCGACCGGCCCGCTGGCGACGCGACCATCCGCCAGCTGCTCAGCCACACCAGCGGCTACTCGACCCTGCAGGGCAACTCGGCCACGGGCGACGCCGAGGGTCGGCTCGCGGTCGAGGTCGAGGCCCTCGCCGCGCTGACGCCCGCCAACGCCCCGGGCACGACCTGGGCCTACTCGAACGCGAACTACCAGATCCTCGGCCGCGTGATCGAGGAGCGCAGCGGGCAACCCTACGCCGACTACGTCGCGTCCAAGATCCTCGAGCCCGTCGGCATGGCGCACAGCTTCGCCGCTGACGGCACCGCCCACCCGGAGGTCGCCCGCGGCCACCTGCCCTGGTTCGGGACCAAGCGCCCGCGACCTCCCTACGCCTTCCCCACGGGCTCCGCGCCCCAAGGTGGCATCGTCGCCAGCGCCGAAGACCTCGCCCGCTACGCCCAGGTCATGGTCAACGGCCAGGACGACATCCTCAGCGCCGAGGGCAAGGCCGCCATGCTCCAACCCGCCAGCGAGGCCTCGCCCCACTACGGCTTTGGCTGGTTCCTGGACCCCCAAAACGGGAGCGCGTGGCACTCCGGAGCCAGCCCCGGCACCGAGACCCTCATCACCCTCGTCCCCGACACGCGCTCCGCCGCGGTCGTGCTCGTCAACGCCGGCAGCGGCGTCGGCTTTGGCGAGACCGCCCCGCTGTCTCTGGGCATCACCGCCCGCGCCCTCGAGCTCGACGACGACGGCGAGGGCGGCCGCTGGGGCGCCAAGCTGACCTTCCTCCTGCTCGCCCTCTCCCCCCTGGCCTTCCTCGCCTGCGCCGCGTGGGCCTGGCTCGGCCGCGACGCCCTCCGAGCCAAGACCAGCAGCGCCTTTGGCCTGTTCAGCCTGTGGTTCCCCCTGCTCAGCACCGCCATCGTCGCCGCCCTGCTCACCGGCCTCGTCCCCCGAATGATCGGCGCCCCGATGGCGACCATCCGCCGCTTCTCCCCCGACCTCGCCCTGAGCCTGGTCGCAACCGCGATCACCGGCGTCGCCTGGGCCCTGCTCCGCCTCGGCCTCGCCTACACCGGCCAGACCCCCGAGGCCGCCCACCCAACCGCCGACCAGTGAGGCCGCGCCAGCCGAGCAACCAGCGCAATGAGGCCGCGCCAGCCGAACGACCAGCTCGAGGCCCCCAGCCCCCTTCGACGCCCACACCCCCACAAAGACAAACGCCCCTGCCGAGAAAGGCAGCCGCCCACGGGTTCAGCGCCAGCTGAGTCCGTGGACGATGCTTTCGTGGATCATGGGTCCCGGCGCGGCCGGGGTGGGCGACTCCTAGGGGCGACCACACGCCCCCTAGAGGGCACGAACATCATTGAGGACAAGCCCAAGCGGAGGAGCGGAGCGACGAAGCGACCCCAGCCCCAACCGCCTGCGGGGTCCTAAAAGGCAAGGGACGCTGCCGCACCGCCGCCGCCGGGGAGCATCATCGGCCCCAGCCCGGTCAGCTCCGCGCCGCTCTTCGTCGACGCCGACTTGCCGCCCTTTTTGTTCTTCTTGACCACGTGCACGGCGATGAGCGCCGCGCCGCCGATGACCAGGGCGCCGCCGAGGCCCACGCCGACGTAACCGAGCACGTTCATGCCCTGGGCCTGGCCCTCGAGGTCCGAGGGGCAGGGCTCGCCGCTGGGGCAGGAGTAGTCGCCCACGGGGAAGCCCGTGTTGGTCTGGAGCGAGGACAGGCTCTGGAGCTCGTTGACGCGGCTGTTGGCGACGGCGAAGCCCGCCCCGCCCGCGCCCGCGGCCAGCACACCGATGGTGAGCATCACGGCGCCGCCCACGAGCAGGCCGTTGTCCTTCTTCTCCTTGTCCTTGTCCTTGCCGCCCCCGGGCGTGTCGCTGTCCTCCGCGAGGGGGTTGTCGAGGGGGTTCTCGTCGGCGACGGGCTCCGGCTCCGGCTCCGGCTCCGGCTCCGGCGTCCGACAGTTGCGCTCCTCGAGCTCGGCGAGGATGCCGTTGGCCTCTGCGACCTTGTCCGCGTACTTCTCGTCGGTCGCGTAGGTCACGAAGTGGGTGAGGTAGGTGTAGGTCTTGTCGCAGTCGTCGATCTTGTGGGACGCGATGCCGACTTTGTAGGCGAAGCCGTGCTTGCCCGGCACGAGGTAGTAGGCCTGCTCGTAGAGGGGCATGGCCGCGGTCCAGTTGCCGTCCTGGGCCAGGCCCTCGGCGGCGACGTAGAGCTCTTTGGCCTTCTCGAGCTTCTCTTCCTCGCTCATCTCATCGGCCGGGGCGACGACGGCTCGCGGCCCGGTCGGCGTGGGGCTCATGGCCAGAGCGGAGGTCGGGAGCGCGAGGCTCAGGATCAGCGCGATGGGAGCAGACAGCTTGCGCATGTTGGCGCCAGCCTATCACGGGTCCGGACGGCGTTTGCAGCCCCATGAGGGTCGACCTTGGTGAAGTCAAAGCTTCAAAACCCCCCAAAGCCACACGCGCATTGGTCGCAGCGGGCGGCGTTCACTCCCCGGTGAGGAGCGTGTCGACGTCGTCGAGCAGGTCGGGCTGCGCGGCGAGCATGGCGTCGAAGAGCTCGGGCTCGGCGAAGGTGAACACCGGATGCGGGGAGGTGTCGCCGAGGATGCGCTGGACGACCAGGCCCTCGACGGGGGCGAGGATGCTGTTGTGGTCGCCGAGGGGGACCAAATACGTCCACATCGGCCTGTTCGCGGCCTGGGCCTGCTCGGCCATGTCGAGGAGATCGGCGACGTACTCGCGGTCGCCCTCGAAGGCGAACACCGGGCGCTCGAGGAAGCGGACCCAGTGGATCGGCGAGCGGAAGTAGGCCTCGCGCGGGTCCTGGATGTCGAACACCTCGAAGCCGTAGCCCCCCTCCCGGACGACGGGCTCGAGATCGGCCCGGGCGCCAAATACGAACGCGGCCCGAAACTCTGCGCCGGCCACGGCGGCGAGCAGCACCTGGGTCCCGCCGGTGCTGTGGCCGGCGAGGTAGACGCGCTCGGGGTCGACCCAGGGCACGGCGCGCAGGTGCTCGAGGGCGGCGAGCACGTCCTCGGTCTCGCCGTACCACTGCTCGACCTGGCCGGGGTTGCCCAGCTCGCCGCGGAAGGCCGGGGACATCACGACGATCCCCGCCTTGGAGAAGGCCAGCGCGCTCGGGTCGTTGTCGGCGGGGGCCTCGGTCCACAGCGCCTCCGAGGGGCCGCCGAAGCCCCCCTCGACCCACAGCACCGCCGGGTGTTTTTTGCCGTCCCCGGGGTCCTGGGTCAGGTAGGCGCGCATCGGCCCGGGCGCGGCGGCGTAGCGGATCAGCTCGTAGCCCGAGCCCTCGGGGGGCTGGAGCTGCTCGTCGAGGGCCGCGCTGACGGCCGCCTGCTCCTCCGGGGAGAGCTCCGGATCGGCCTCCTCGGTCACGGCGATCTTGGTCGAGAAGGCCTCGCGCGCCTCGAACAAGGGCGCCGAGTCGAGGGCCGCCGGCTTGCCGAAGGTGCTGCGCTCGACGTCGTCGAGGCGAAGCGATCGGGTCATCGTCTCGATCGCGTCGGCGTGTCGTTCCCAGCGATTGGCCAGGGTCCACAGCTGCAACAGCAACAGGTCGCGGCCCGTGTCGACCATCACCCGGCGCATGCGGACCTGGACCCCGTTGACGTGGAAGGTCGTCTCGAGCATCGCCGCGGGTCGCTTGCCGCCCTCCCCCGGCACCTCGAAGTAGCGCGGCTTGGGCGAGACGATGGTCTCGGGGCTCTCGGAGATCTCGGCGACGGTCTGGAGGTAGAGCCACGAGGCCAGGGACAGCGCCTCGCCCTCTCTGCGGGGCACGATGTCCATGCGCGCGTAGAGCTCGGCGAAGCCGTTGCCGTAGCCGAGCAGCCCGTCTTCGCGCACCTCGGGGTCGGCCCGCATCATCGGCGCGGGGGTGAAGGTGCAGCCGCAGCGATCGTCGTGGACGGGCTTCGACTCGGACTTGCAGCCTGCGAAGCTGATCGTGAGCGCGAAGGTGAGCCCCAGGGTGGTCAACGGTGCAGTGAAGCGCGAGCGTCTCATCGTCCTCATCATGCCCGAGCCGAGCCATCCGTTCACGACGCCCGATCATGGGCCCGTCGACCGCTGCGGCAGCCTGCCCGGGCAGGACTGAAGGTCTCCCCAGCTTGCCACCTGCGGCGGTACCGCACTAGGGTCGTCGCGTCCCTCGGACGCTGCGATGGAGTCCTCGCAAGACACCCTGCCCGCCACCGGAGAGCTGGCCGCGGCCAGCACCGTGGTGCGTCTGTCGGGGTCGGGCGAGCGAAACCACCAGGGCGAGCGCGCGGCCGCGTCGGGCCTGCGCCGGCGCCTCGACAAGGGCGACGCCCTCGGCCGCTACGTCGTCCTGCGCAAGCTCGGCGCGGGGGGCATGGGCACGGTCTACCTCGGCTACGACCCCGAGCTCGACCGCAGGGTCGCCCTCAAGATCCTCCGCGGCGGGACCGACGAGGCCAACCGCCGCGCCCTGCTGCGCGAGGCCCAGGCCATGGCCAAGCTGACCCACCCCAACGTCGTCGCGGTCCACGACGTCGGCGAGCACAACGGCCGGGTCTACGTCGCCATGGCCTTCGTCGAGGGCCGGACCCTGCGCGCGTGGCTCGAGCATCGGGAGCGACGCTGGCGTGACATCCTGGCCCTGTTCCTGCTCGCCGGCGAGGGGCTCCGGGCGGCCCACGCCAGCGAGCTGATCCACCGCGACTTCAAGCCCGACAACGTGATGGTCTCGCGCAGGCGGGAGGTCCTGGTCATGGACTTCGGCCTCGCCCGCCCGAGCGCCAACACCGAGCCCACCAACGACGCCGACGTCGACTCCATCTCGGGCTCCAGCTCCGTGCTGACCGAGGCGACCGTCGGGCACATCGCCGGGACGCCGGCCTACATGGCCCCCGAGCAGCTGCGCGCCGACGCGCTGACCCCCGCCGCCGACCAGTTCGCGTTCTGCGTGAGCCTGTGGGAGGCCCTCTACGGCGAGCGCCCCTTCGACGGTCAAAACCTCGGCGAGCGCTACACCAACATCACCGAGCAGCGCGTCCGGCCCCTGCCCAAGGACGCCCGGTCCCGAGCGCCGCGCTGGCTCGAGCAGGTCCTGCGCCGCGGCCTCGCCCCCGAGCCCGAGCAGCGCTGGCCGAGCCTCGGCGCCCTCCTCGACGCCCTCGACCGCGGCCGCCGGCGGTGGCGCTGGCAGGGCGCCCTGGCCGGCGTCGGCGTCCTGGCCGTGGGCGCGAGCTTGGCCCTGGGCTGGCGGCAGCACGAGCGCGAGCAGGCCCGAGCGCGCGTCGCCGCGTGCGAGGCCGAGGGCGCGGTGATCGACGCGATCTGGAACCCCGCCGCGCGCGAGCGCATCGAGACCAACCTCCTGGCCACGGAGCTGGACTTCACCCGCGACGACCTCGAGACCTTGCTGCCCTGGCTCGACGACTACGCCGGCGCGTGGCGGAGCGGGCGGGCCGAGGTCTGCGCCCACGGGAGCATCGCCGGGGACTGGGACGCCGAGCGCCTCGATCGCGCCGCGTGGTGCTTCGAGGACCGCCGCTTTCAGCTCGAGGCCACCGTCGACCAGCTCGCGACCCTCGACCGCAAGACCGCGCGCCGGGCCGTCCGCATCGCGTCTTACCTCGACCCCATCGACTCTTGCCTCGACCCCACCGCCCTGCGCCGGCTGCCGCTCCCGCCCCCGGACATTCGCCCGCAGCTCCAGCGCGTGCGCGCCCAGGTGGTCGCCGCCGATCGGCTGCGCAACCGGGGCGAATTCGAGGAGGCCCTCGAGCTCGCCCGGCAGGCCCGGATCGAGGCCGAGGCCCTCGACTGGCCGCCGCTGCTGGCCACCGCGCGCTTCGCCGAAGGCCGCGCCGAGCTCATCAACGGCCTGCCCACCGCGCGGGCCAGCCTCGAGCGCGCCTACTTCGGGGCCATGGACGCCGGCGCCGTCGAGGTCGCGTTCCGGAGCGCGCGCTCCCTCGCCACGACCCTCGCCAACCAGGGCTCCCCGCGCGAGGCCCAGAGCTGGATGCGCCACGCCGAGGTGCTCGCCGCCGAGCTCCCCGACCCCACGGGCCTCGACGCGGCCGAGGGCCACTACCTGATGCTCAAGATCCACCTGGGCCTCGGCGACTACGCGGCGGCCATCGACTCGAGCCGCGCGGCCGTCGAGCTGCGCACCCAGGCCATCGGCGCCCGCCACCCCATCACCGCCTCGGCCATCCGCAACCTGGGCATGGCCAAGCTCGCCGACGGGCAGGCCCGCGCCGCCTTGCAGAGCTTCGACGAGTCCCTCGCGCTGTGGCGCCCGATCGTCGGTGAGCGCCACCCCTACGTCGCCCAGCTGCTCACCCTGCGCGGCGAGGCCACCCTCGCCATGGGCGAGGTCGACCGCGCCCGCGAGCTGCTCGAGCGAGCCCTCGAGCTGCACGCCCAGATTCCCAGCCCCGAGCAGCCCTATCAGGCCGACACGCTCACGGCCCTCGCCCGCGCCCAGCTCGCGAGCGGACGCCTGGAGGACGCCGCGCGCAGCCTGACCCGGGCCATGGCGATCCGTCGCAAGGCCTTCGGGCCGCGCCACCCCACGACCGCCGCCCTGCTCGTCGACCAGGCCGCCCTCGCCCTGGCCCGCGGCGACCTCGACCAAGCCCAGGCCCACTGCGCCCGCGGACTCGCCATCGCCGAGCTGGTCCTCGAGCCTGGGCACCCCGAGTTCGCCCGCGTCCAAGAGCGCTGCGTGCAGGTCGACCTCGCCCGAGGTGAGCCCGAGCAGGCCGAGCGGCGCCGGCAAGACGCCCTGTCCCGCCTCGAGGTCGCCCACGGGACGCGAGACCCTCGGCTGATCACGCCGCTGGTCCAGCTCGCCGACAGCCAGCGCGCCCGCGCCGACTTCGAGGCCGCGCGGGCCAGCTATGCCCGCGCCCTCGACCTCGCCGCGCAGCTCGCCCCCCACAACGGGTCTTCCCCTCGCGGGGACCAGGACCGGGACCTCGAGCTCGGACCCCCTGCCCTGCCCTGCCTCGTCGGCCTGGCCGAGCTCGCGCTCCTCGAGGGCGACGGCGCCGAGGCCCTGCGCCGCGCCGAAACGGCCGAGGCCATCCTCGACCGCGCCCGCCCCGGGCCCCGACCGTCCGCCGAGGTCCGCTTCGTCCACGCCAAGGCCCTCGTCCGCAGCGGCGGCGATCTGGACCGGGCCCGACGCCTCGCCGAGCGAGCTCGAGACGCCCACGCGGCCGCCCACGACGACGCAGCCGTCGCCGAGGTCGAGCGCTGGCTGAGCCTGATGCCCTGACGATCGAGACAACCAAGCCCACCCCGAGGTCAGCGTGAAAGCCGGCCGCTTCGCGTGGTCCATGACGGCGACGCGATTGGGCAGCGGCGTCCCCCGTGGACGCGCCTATACTGGCTTCGTAGCCATGCCCAAGTATTTTCTCCCTCCGGTGTCTCCCCGAGCCGTCGTCGCCGCTGGAGCGCAGCCCTCGGGCGCGGGCTTGCCCTCCTTCCCCACGCCCTGTGCCCCGAGCGACCCGCAGATCCGCGCCGTCGGGGAGCAGGTCCTCGGCGATCTGCAAAGAAGCTTCCGGGCGCACGCGGCCGCCCCCGGTCGCGCCGCCAAGAACGACATCGATCGCGGGGTCCAGAACATCGTCGCCGCCCGAGCCAAGCGCGCCCCGGGCCGCGACCAGGCCCGCGCCCACGCCGAGCTCGACGGCGCCGCGCCGCCCTCCTCCGCCAGCTTCTCGGGCATCCAGATCATCGACCCCAACGCGCCCGAGCCAGAGCCAGAGGCCCCGGCCGTGCCCCGCGGCCCGAGGATCGCCCTGGTCGGCACGGAGGTCCGCTGCTGGGCCGAGACCAACGAGGCCGGCGCCGACGAGATCGTCCTCGGGGGCTTTTGCACGGACCCCTTCGGCAACGTCACCCCCCTCGACCCCCGGATGATCGACGACGACTTCGAGGTCGGCGAGCTCGTCGAGTACGAGGGCGGCCAGGTCCTCGCCGAGGTCCCCCTGCTCGCGACCGCGCCGAGCTGGCCCGCGACCTACTCGATCACCCTGACCCTGGTCGAGAAGGACGTCGAGGGCTTCGACCAAAACGTCGCCCAGCTGTGGTCCGGCCTCCAACCCCACGTCCGCGGCCGGCTCGGGGCCGTCGCCGGGGTCGCCGGCCTGGCGTCCCGAGCCGTCCCCGTCGTCGCCGTGACCTCCTGGGTCGTCAGCTCCTTCGTCAGCTGGATGCGCGAGTGGTCCCAGGACGACCTGATCGGCACGCGCATCATCAGCGTGGCGCTCGAGGGCCTCGACGACGGCGCCTTCGCCCGCGCCGGCCTGCTCAACCCGCAGATGTTCCGCCTCGACTTCAAGGGCTCGGGCGGGCACTACAGCATCGACGGCTATCTGACCTTGCTGCGCTGAGCCGAGCCCCCAAGGGCCCCCCGCGCTCGCGGCCGCTCCCTCGCCGCCCAATCAGCGCCCGCGCTTTTCGCCGCTGGCGAATCGTGGTTTGGTGGTTGCGCCTCCATGACCTCCCTGACCGAACTCTCGAGCGAGACCAATTTCGTCGCCCGGTTGATGCGCTCAACCAACGCGATCGTGCTGTTCATGGATCCCCAGGGGCGCGTCGTGCTGTTCAACGACTACATGCGCGACCTGAGCGGCTACGCCCTCGAAGAGGTCGAGGGCAAGGACTGGTTCGACCGCTTCATCCCCGAGCACGAGCGCGAGCGGCTGCGCGAGCTCTACGCCCGGGGCATCGACGGTGTCGAGGTCGCGCGCAACGTCAACCCGATCCGGACCCGCTCGGGCGAGGAGCGGCTGATCGAGTGGTGGGGCAACGCGGTCTACGACGAGGCCGGCGAGGTCCTCGGCCTGGTCAGCGTCGGCCAGGACATCACCGAGCGCGAGCAGCTGCGGACCAAGCTCGCCCAGTCCGAGCGCCTCGCTAGCATCGGCATGATGGCCTCGGTGTTCGCCCACGAGGTCGGCAACCCGCTCAACGCCATGTTCCTCCAGGCCCAGCTCCTGCGCAGGCGCGTCGATCGCCCCGACCGCGGCGAGCTCGGGCCCAAGGTCGACGCCCTGCTCGGGGAGATCCAGCGCCTCAACACCCTGCTCGACGAGTTCCGCTCCTACCACCGGCCGACCAAGCTGCAGCTGTCGATGACCGACATCGCCGAGGTCCTCGCCAAGGTCGAGCACACCCTGACCCTCCAGGCCAAGGATCGAGGCCTGCTCATCGAGTCCGAGATCGAGGGCGAGCTCCCGCGCCTGTTCGCCAGCGCCAACAAGCTCGAGCAGGTGTTCCTCAACCTGTGCAAGAACGCCCTCGAGGCCATGCACGAGCGCGGCGAGGTCCTGCGCCTGCGCGCCCAGGCCACCGAAGAGGGGGGCGTCCGCGTCGACGTCATCGACGAGGGCGTCGGCGTGCCCGAGGACCTCCCGGACCTGTTCGCGCCCTTCGCCACGACCAAGTCCTCGGGCATGGGCCTCGGCCTGCCCCTGGTCCGAGACATCGTCCGGGCCCACGGCGGCGACATTGCCTACGCCGGCAACGACAGCGGCGGCACCACCTTCACGGTCACGCTCCCCCGCCGGCCGGATCCCGCGGCGTCTGAGCAGGCGTCGACCCCGGCCGTCGGGTGATCTGCACGAGCTCGCGGGGCTCCAGCGCCGCCTCGGGATCGGGCGCGTCGAGGGGCTCCTCCACGACCTCGAACAGCCCGTTGTCGAAGGGCGTCCCCTCGGCGGCCTCGGTCGGGACCAGGCGCTCGCGCAGGCCTCGCTTGGCGAAGTCCCGGGCCCGGTAGTGGCAGTAGGGGTTGTTGCCTGGGCGCCCGAACACCGCGTGGGCCGTGAAGCTGCACCCGCCCAGGCAGGTCTTTGCGAACACGCAGCCGCGGCAGTAGCCCCACAGATCCTCGACGCTGCGCTCGCGGGTGAAGGCGAGCTGTGGCGCCTCGTTCCAGATCTCGGCGAGCCCGCGCTCGAGGACCTTGCCGCCGACGTAGGCCGCCGTCTGCAGCGAGGGGCAGCCCTTGACCGCGCCGTCGGACTCGATGCCCATGACGAAGCGCCCGGCCTGGCAGCCCTGCCAGTGGTCGGTGCCCTCGGGCGTTTGCGAGCGCAAAAGGCCCTCCTCCGGCCCGAAGTAGCCCAGGTTGTTGCCCGGGAGGATCAGCACGCCCTCGGCGAAGGCCCGGCGCTTGAGCGCGGCGACCCGCGGGAGCAGCTCGAGCAGATCGAAGGGCTGGAAGATCATCGCGGTGCGGTCGGCCGCGCGGCCCAGGGGCGTGGTGATCTGGAGCTGCCAGCTGCGCACGCGCCCGCGCAGGTGCTGCTCGTAGAGGGCCTCGAGGTCGCCCCAGTTGAGGCGGTTGAGGTTGGTATTGGCGGAGATCGACAGGCCCGCGGCGGCGCAGTGATCGAGGGCCGCGAGCGCGGCCGCGAAGCTGCCCCTAAAGCCGCGCATGCGATCGTGGGTCGGCTCGAGCCCGTCGATGCTGACGCTGACCCGGCGCAGCCCGGCCTCGGCCATGGCCCGCGCGAGGGCCTCGTCGACCCCCCGGCCGCCGGTGGTCATCACGGGCACGACCCCGGCGCGGGCGAGGGCCTCGACGACCTCGAGGAAGCCCTCGTGCAGGTAGGCCTCGCCGCCGATCAGCACGACCTCCCGGGCGCCCATGCGCCCGAGCTCCTCGGCCACCGCCACGGCCTCGCTCGTCGTCAGCTCGACCGGCCGCGCAGGCCCTGCCCGGGAGCCGCAGTGGCGACAGGCCAAATCACAGCGCAAGGTCAGCTCCCAGACCACGTAGGCCGGGAAGAAGTCCGTCGACAACACGTCGAGGCGACGGCCCGCCATGACGACTCTAGACGTCGTGGACGACGCCGCGCCCTCCCTGCCCCACGCCCACGACTCAAATCTCCTGGATGGTCAGCGCGTAGTCGCCCGCGCCGTCGGTGCCGAAGGCGTCGACGACGACGATGAGCGGCTCCGTGTCGTTGACGGTGACGTCGACGACGGGGTTTTGCGCGCCGTCGACATCATCGACGCAGGCCAGCTCCGTCCCGCAGCTGCCGCCCTGGACCGTGTCCGGGGTGCGCACGTAGAGCACCGTGTCCATGCTCGCGTCGACGGACAGGCGGTAGTCGCCGGGCGCGGGCGGGGTCCACTGGTAGACGTCCTCGTCTCCGTCGCCGCCGCAGCTGCCCTTGTCGCTGCCCGCCAGCGCCGCGAGGCTGCCACCTTGCGTGGTCGTGCCTGGGGTCAGGGCAGTGACGTTCGCCTGCGGGTTGCAGGTCTCCTCGGGGCCGCCGGTGTCGTCGATGGGCCCGAAGCACTCGTCGTCGGCCCCACAGGGCGCGCCGTAGCAGGCCATCAGGGTCATCGCCGTGCCCGCGCCGAGCAGCGTCGTCGCGACCTTGCCGCGCAAGCTCATGCCCTTGGCGCGCGGCGGCTCGACTCGATGGTCGCAGTTTGGGCATCGATCGATGCTAGCCGGGACAAAACCATCGCACTGGGGGCACATGCGCATGGCGCGAGCATAGCCGAGGCCTCCCCTCGCCGGGGAAGAATTGCGCGAGGGACAGCAACGCCCACGCGCGGGCGGGGCAGGACCCCAACCATGGCTGCGCTCACCCGGCCGGACACGACGAGGTCGGCTCGCCAAACGCGTCGACCCAGGCCGCCCGCTCGTGCGCCGGCAAGATCGCGAGCTCGGGCAGCGCCTCCGCGAGGGCGTGGAGCCGCCCCACGTTGACGTTGGCCGCCACGCGGTCCGAGTCCGTCCGCTTCATCGCCAGGGTCTTGCCCCGGAGCTTCCTGACCTGAGCGCGCTCGTTGACCGCGTCGCCGACGTGAAAGACGCGGCGGTGGTCGGGGAGCGTGACGAACACACCCACGCTGCCCGGGGTGTGCCCCGGCATGGGCACGACGACCACGCTGCCGTCGCCGAACAAGTCGGCGTGGCGGTCGAAGATCTCGTAGGGCTCGTCGACGAAGCGCAGCGGCTCGATGAGCCCCGCCACCGCCTCCGCGTGCGCAGGCATGACCTCCTCGATGACCGCCTCTCGGCCGCGCTCGATCAACGCCGCCTCCTCCTCCGAGACCCACACCGGCGGCTCGGGCAGATCCAAGATGCCCCCGATGTGGTCGAGGTGGGCGTGGGTGGGCACGACGGCGGTCAGGCTCGCCGGGTCCACGCCGAGCTCGCGCAAGAGCTCGTCGAGGGGCAGCTTGGGCGCGAGCGCGGCCGGGAAGGTCGCCAGCCAGCGCTTGGTCTGGCCCTCGTAGGGCTCGATCTCGGCGTCGAAATTCGAGCTGTTGCCCGCGTCGATGAGGATCGAGCCGCCCGTGGGGTGGTGGATCAGGATCGCCGAGGCCGTGAAGCCCAGGGTCGCCCGGCTCTCGACCCAGCAGGCGTGGACCCCAGACCCTTCGGCGACCGGCGTCCTCGACTCGACCGCCACGGCGTCCAGCCGTGGGCGACACCCGAGGAGCACAGACAGGACGATGAATCCAAGCGCGCTTCGTCGCATGGGTTGGAGCCTAGGGTCGGCCGGACATGATAAAAAGTGAAATCTAATCAGGTCACACATGAGCGATTTCGATATTCGGTCCTTCAACCTGAACCTCGTCCCGGCCCTCGCCGCGCTGCTGCGCCACCGCGCCGTTGGGGCCGCCGCGCGGGAGGTCGGCGTCAGCCAGAGCGCCATGAGCCACGCCCTGGCCAAGCTCCGGGCCCAGTTCGACGACCCCCTGCTCGTCCCCCAGGGCCGCCGCTTCGTGCTCTCCGCCCGCGCCCAAGAGATCGCGACCAGCTTGCCCGACGCCCTCGAGCAGCTCGGCGCCGCGCTCGGGGGCGGCCCCGCCTTCGACCCCGCGAGCGCCTCCCTCACCCTGCGCGTCGCCTCCGTCGACTACTTCGAGTTCACCGCGCTGCACACCGTCTTGGCCTATCTGCGCGACCACGCCCCGGGGGTCCGGCTGTCGATCGAGCGCCTCACCGCCGAGTCGGCCGCGGCCCTCCAAGGCGGCGGCCTCGACTTCATCCTCGCCGGCACGGGGCTCGTGCACGGAGCCGGCCTCGACCACGCCGTGCTGTTCGAAGAGCCCTTCGAGGTCATCGCCCGCCGGGGTCACCCCAGCATCGGCCGCCGGCTCTCGCTCGAGACCTACCTGGCCACGGACCACGTCGTGGTCCGCTTCGAAGGCCGCGGCCGCGGGGTCGTCGATCGCGTGCTCGCCGAGCGCGAGCTCCAGCGCCGCGTCGGGCTGTGGGTGCCGCACTTCGTCTCGGCCCCGCTGGCCGTCGCCGAGTCCGACATGATCTCGACCGTCGCCAGCGTCGTGGCCGAGCGCGCCAAGGCCCTGTTCGGCGTCCGCGTGCTCGCCCCGCCCATCGAGCTCCCCGCCGCGCCCGTCGTGCTGTGGTGGCCGCGGGCGCAAAACCACGACCCGGCCCGGTCCTGGTTTCGCTCGCTCTTGCTCGACGGAGCGCTGTTTCCGGCGACGATGCGCCGCCGCGTTCGGGCCCGACGCCGGGGCTGATCCGCCTCGCCTGGCACCCAACCCCGCGTCTGGGCGATGCTCCCCCCATGGCGTACGACGAAGGCCTCGCCGATCGGGTCCGCGATCTCCTCGCGACGACCCCCGGCTACGCAGAGAAAAAAATGTTCGGCGGGCTGTGCTTTTTGATCCACGGCAACATGACCGCCGGCGTGGTCAAGGACGAGCTCATGCTCCGCGTGGGCGAAGCGCGCTTCGAGAAGGTCCTCGGCCGCAAGCACGCCCGGCCCATGGACTTCACCGGCCGACCCATGAAGGGCATGGTCTACGTCGGCGTCGAGGGCTTGAAGACCAAGCGGCAGCTCGAGAGCTGGCTAAAGCCGGCCCGCGCGTTCGCGGAGGAGCTGCCGCCGAAGGTCGCCAAGAAGAAGAAGAGGGCCGCCAAGAAAAAAGCTACCAAGCGGCGCTGAGCTGCGTGGCCCTGCTACCATCGCGCCATGGTCAGCCCCCGCAGCATCCGCCCCGAGGAGCGCGACACCCCCCGGCCCGTCTACGTGGTCTGGGAGATCACGCTGCGCTGCGACCACGCCTGCGCCCACTGCGGCTCGCGGGCGGGGCCGGTGCGCGAGGACGAGCTGAGCACCGAGGAGCTGTTCGAGGTCGCCGACTCCCTCGCCCGCCTGGGCGCCCGCGAGGTCACGCTGATCGGCGGCGAGGCCTACCTGCGCAGCGACGTCTACGCCCTCATCGCCCACCTGCGCGGGCACGGGCTGCGCGTGACCATGCAGACCGGCGGCCGCGGGCTGACCGAAGGGCGCGCGCGCAAGCTCGAAGAGGCGGGCCTGGCCGCCGTGGGCGTGTCCGTCGACGGCACCGCCGAGACCCACGACACCCTGCGCGCCAGCCCGGGCAGCCACGCCGCCGCGATCCAGGCGATCCACAACGCCCGCGCCGCGGGGCTCCTGGTCACGAGCAACTCGCAGATCAACCGGCTCAACATGCACGAGCTCCCGGCCATCGCCGCCGAGCTCGAGGCCGCCGGCGCCCTGGTCTGGCGCGCCCAGCTGACCGCGCCCATGGGCCGCGCCGCCGACCGACCGGGCTGGATCGTCCAGCCCTACATGGTCCTCGACATCATCGACACCCTCGCCGAGATCCAGGCCGGGGCGCAGGCTCGGGCCTCGGCCGCCGGCCTCGACCCGATGCGCGCCTTCCGGGTCACCCTCGGCAACAACCTCGGCTACTACGGCCGCCACGAGGGCAAGCTGCGCTCACGCCCGGACCGGAGCGACCGCTACTTCACCGGTTGCCAGGCGGGGCGCTTCGTCATGGGCATCGAGTCCGACGGCGTGATCAAGGGCTGCCCCTCCCTGCCCACCGCGCCCTACGTCGGCGGCAACGTCCGCGATCTCGACATCGAGACCATCTGGGCCGACGCCGCGCCGATCCGCTTCACCCGCGACCGCGACACCTCCGAGCTGTGGGGCCACTGCGCCAGCTGCTACTACGCCGACACCTGCATGGCCGGCTGCTCGTTCACGAGCCACAGCACCCTGGGCCGCCGGGGCAACAACCCCTTTTGCTACTACCGCGCCGACAAGCTGCGCCGCGAGGGCCTGCGCGAGGTCCTCGTCCACGCCGAGGCCGCGCCCAACAGCCCCTACGACTTCGGCCGCTTCGAGCTGCGCGAGCAGCCGTGGTCGGACCCCGTGCCGGCGCCGACGCGCAAGCGCTCGCTGCCGGTCGTCTGATCGCAAAACCAGACCCCGCGTCCGCGCCTCGGGTGTCATCGCGCCCCGCCGACACTCGCGCAGCGTTCTGTCGCAATGACTGGAGGCATGACCCACGCCACCACACGTACGAGGGCATGTGCTACCAGGCCACGCCCTTCGTCTGCACGCCGGGCTTCGCCTGCCAGCACTTCTACGGCCCGCCCTGTTGACCCGCGGTGCCCCCGACGGCGCGTCGAGCCGGCGCCCAGTCGGGCTATGCTGGCTCGATGCTGAACCTCGACGGCGTCGTCGTGCTCATGGCCCTGGCCCGCCACGGCACGCTCGTGGGGGCGAGCCGCGCTCTGGGGCTCCCGCGCAGCACCCTGACCCGCCGCCTCGCCCAGCTCGAGGAGGAGCTGGGCGTGCGCCTGGTCGAGCGCACCTCCAGACACCTGCGGCTGACCAGCGCGGGCACGCGCCTGGTCGAGCAGGGCGCCCCCCTGGTCGACGCCGCCCGCCAGCTCGAGGTCAGCGTCCGCGCGGGCACGGGGGACCGCGTCCGCATCGCGCTGCCCCCGGGCCTGGGCCTCGAGCGCCTCGAGGCCACGCTGCAGCTCGACGAAATCGCCCAGTTCGGCCTGGGCTTCGAGCTGGTGTTCACCGACCGCGAGGTCCACCCGATCCGCGACGACTTCGACCTGGTCGTCAGCTTCGCGGAGCCCACGGACGGCAACCTGTTTCGGCTGCCGCCCACGGACTTCGAGTGGCGCTGCGTGGCGACCTCGACCTATCTCGAGCGCAGCGGCGCCCCCGAGTCGGCCGAGGCCCTCGAGGACCACGCCTGCATCGCCCTCCAGGTCGTGGGCGGCGTGTCCCCCTTCGCCTGGCCGCTGCGCGACGGGGGCACCCTGCCCGTCAACCCCCGCTTCCTGTCGACGAGCTCCAGCGCCGTGCTCGAGATGGTCTACGCCCACCGCGGCATCGCCCTGTTGCCCGACAGCCTGACCCTCGGCGACCTCGTGCCCGTGCTGCCGGAGACCATCCGCGGGCCCGGGCGGATCTACGGCAGCATGGGCCAGCGGCTCAGCGACACCGAGCGGGGTCGAGAGCTGCGCGCCCTGCTCGAGCGCGCGGGCTTCGACCGCGTCGAGGCCATGCGCCTGCGCGGCGCCTCTCGAGAGCCGCGCTAGCAGACTGCTAGCGCTCGTCACTGAGCACCAGCCCCGGACCCTGGGGGCGGCCGACGCAGCACAGCACGTAGCCCGCCTCGACCTCCTCGTCCGTGAGCCCCATGTCGTTGTCCTGCTCGGCCGCGCCGGACAGGCGACGCAGCTTGCAGGTCCCGCAGTCGCCGACCTCGCACGAGCTCTCGACGTAGAGGCCCGCGCCGAGGGCCGCGCTGAGGATCGTCTCGCCCTCGGGGACCGCGATGGTGTGGCGCTCGCCCTCGAGGATCAGCGTCACCTGCTCTGGCCTGGATTCAGCTCCGTCCATGCCAACCTCACACGCGCACATGCAGCTCGCGGCAGCCGTGGATCACCGGCACCTCGACGGGCAGGATGTCGCGCTCGGTGTCGACGCGCAGCTCGGGGAAGCGCCGGTAGAGGGCCGGGATGGCGATCTCGGCCTCGAGCTTGGCCAGCGGCTCGCCGAGGCAGCGATGGATCCCCCGCCCAAAGCCCAGGTGCCCCTTGGCCCGGCGCTCGAGCTGAAACTCGCCGGGCGCCTCGTACTCGTTCGGGTCGTGGTTGGCCGCCATCAACATCGGCAACACCCGCGAGCCAGCCGGCAGCACGGTCTCGCCGATCTCCACGGTGCGCGTGGTGAAGCGGAAATTCCCGAGCACGGGGCCGCGGTAGCGCAGCACCTCGGTGACCAGGTCGCGGGCGCAGTCTGGATCGGCCACGACCTTCGCGCGCAGCTTTGGGGCGTCGTCGAGGCAGCGGACCGCGTTGTTGATCAGGTTGGTCGTGGTCTCGTGGCCGGCGATCAAGAACAGGCTGCCCATGGCCTCGAGCTCCCCGTCGCTACACTCGGCGCCGTCTCGCTGGGCGCGGATGAAGTCGCTGGTCAGATCGTCGCCGAGCTCCCCCGACTCCCGCCGCTCGCGGAGGAAGGCCCCGTAGTAGGCGTTGAGCTCCTGGCCCGCGCGCATGCCGACGCTGCGCTCGGGCTCCGGCCGGGTCGCGAGCACGGCCTGGGCCGCGATCCGACGAAAGCGCGGGTAGTCCTCCCGCGGCACCCCGAGCAGCTCGGCGATGACGATGGCGGGGAAGGGCCCGGAGAAGGCCTCGACGAGGTCGAAGCGATCGCCGCGAGCCTCGACCTCGTCGAGGATCGACTCGCACAGCTCCTCGACCGCGGTCGCCAGCTTGGCGATGCGCCGCGGCGTGAACGCGGGCTGGGCCAGGGCGCGCAGCCGTCGGTGGGTGGGGTCGTCCGAGGTGATCATCGTCGGCGCCGTCTCGAACTCCTCGGTGTGCCAGCGCGGATCGTCCGAGGAGAAGGTCCGCGGGTCCTGCAGCACCTGCTTGACGTGGTCGTGGCGGAGCAGCAGCCAGGCGTCGAGCGCCTCGACGTAGAACACCGGGCGGTGCCGGCGAAGCTCCTCGAAGCGGACGAAGGGCTCGAGATGAAACTGGCGATCAAACATGCCCTCAGCCTAGGAGGCCGGGCGCGCCCGACAATGTCAGGATCCGGGCGCCTGCTGCCCGCGACTGGGCACCTCGCGAGCTCGCGCCCCCAAACGAAGATGGGCGCCCCCGAAGGGACGCCCACCACTCGCGCTCAGGCTCGAGACTCAGCCGCCGGTGTCGGTGTCGAGGGTGTCCGGCAAGCCGTACTCCGCCTCGCCCGCCTCGGTCTCCGAGTCGGTCGTGGTGTCCGTCTCGAAGCCCGTGTCCGGCACGCCGTACTCCGAGTCGCCGGGATCGGTGGTCGTCTCGTCCGTGGACGTGTCGCCGGTGGTCCCGGTCTCCGTCGTGGTGTCCGCGTCGCCGTCGGTGTCCGAGGTGGTCGTGTCGGAGCTGGTCGAGTCGTCGCCGTCGTCCGCGGGGCAGCCCACGAGGGTCAGCCCGAGCAGCACCATGGGGACGACGGGGTTGGCCACCGTCCGGTGTCGGGTGCCGCAGTGCGGGCAGACCGAGTCGGTGACGCGGATGTGGTTGGCGCAGTTGGGACAGGTGGTCATGCGTGCCATGGTGAACAGCTCCTACTCGGTGGGGGTGTGGGTGTCGATCAGGGCGGGCGCGCCGGGCTTCGACGCCTCGCCCTCGTTGCCCGTAGACGCGACGCCGTACTCCGACTCGCCCGCGTCGAGGGTCGTGGTCTCGGTCGTGTCCTCGGCCGTGCCCATGTCCGTCCCGGTGTCGCCCGTGTCGTCCGTCGCCGTGTCGCCGTCCTCGGTCGTGGTCACGGGGACGCCGTAGGCCGGCTCGGCCTCGGGGCAGCCCGTGAGCGCGAGGCCGAGGATCAGCGCAGGCACGGCCGGGCTCACGGTCGTGCGTACGATGGCGCCGCAGTGGGGACAGTTGCCATCCGTCGCCCGGATGTGGTTGTGGCAGGTCGAACAAGGGATCAAGCGAGGCATGGCGGGCTCCGCGGCGATTGTCCCACAACACACCGCTCGGAGGCCAGCCCTCGCCCCGACGCGTGAACCCTGGAACTTTCGGTCTGCCTCAGGGCTGCGCGTGACCGCTCACTGGTCCGTGTAGGCCTTGGCGACGATCGCCCAGCGGTCTTCCAAGCGAGCCAGAATCAGCGCGTCGTAGACGGTGTTCCAGTAGCGCAGCGAGACCAGGGCCAGGCGCCCGTCGATGACCTCGATGGACAGGATCTCGCTGTCCACCGCCCCGCGCGGCGGGTCCTCCCGCGCGCCCCACTCGTCGAGCACCGCGCCCATGTCCTTGAAGGTCGACACCTCGATGACCCCGGACCCGTCGCGCACCGCCCGGACCATGGTCGCGTGCTCGCTGACGAAGGCCCGCTCGAGGCGGGCGCGGTCGGGCTCGGCGATGCCGTGGAGGTAGTCGGCGATGGCCGCCTCGATGCCGGCTCGCTCTTCGCTGGTCGGGGCGGCGACCGGGGCCTTGGGCTCGTCGGGGCGGGTCGTCGACGCGGGCGCCGACACGCAGCCCAGCGCTCCGAACCCGAGCAAGCAGGACACTCCAAGGGCGATCAGACGCGCGTACACGCGGGCATGCTCCCAGGCTCGCCGCGGGGCCGCAAACCCGACGACTGGGGTAGCATGGTTCCATGCTGCTCCACGATCGACTGCGCGCGGGCCTGCTCGGTGTCCGCGTGCAACTTGGAACGGAGGGAACGACGCTCGAGATCGTCGACCAGGGCCCTCGACACCTGCGCTGGCACGACCCCGAGCTCGGCGCCGTCGGCATGGCCGCGCACAGCCCCTTTCCCCTGGATCTCTCCGACGCCCGTAGACCCACGCTGCGCGCCGAGCTCGAGGCCGAAGCCCGGGCGATCTTCGAGCGAGCCCACGCGGCCAACGCGACGCAGCGCGCGGCCCTCGAACACACCGACCCCGAACGAGCCAAGGCCGAGGCCGCGCTCTTCGATCGCCCGCCTCGAACCGCCGACCCCAGCTGGTCGCCCATGGTCGAGTGCGAGCTCGTCGAGCGCGAGCCCGGCCGCGTCCTGCGGACCCTCAGCCGCATCACCTACGAGCCCGGCCACGAGCTCATCCGCGGCCAGCTCGCCCTGCCCCTCGCCCAGGGCCACCTGCGCCTGTCCCTGATCCACCGCGCGGGGCTGACGGGCTTTCGTGAGAGCGCCCTGAGCGTGCCCCTGCTCGAAGCGGCCGAGGACCCCGCGGCCATGGAGCACCCCGGCCAGCCCTTCTACGACGACCCGCAGCACGACGCCCAGTTCCCCCAGCACGGGCTCAGCTGCGTCCGCCGGGGGCTGAGCGCGTGGCTCGATCCCGACGACGGCCTCCAGGTCCTCGATACACCTCCGCTCCAGGCCACGGGTGCGCGCGTCGAGCTGCCCACCGCCGCGAGCTCCATCGTCCCTCCGCCGGGCTTTTTGTTCGTGCCCCGCGAGGTCCTGCCCATGGCGCCCACCCTGGCCAGCCTCGTGCGGATCGGCCTCGAGCCCGCGCCCGACTCGATGATCGACGTGTGGCGCCTCGAGCAGCGCTTTCGCGGGCCCGGAGGGCTGCGCCAATTTGCCGATCAGACCCTGCGCGGGTGGTCCGAAGAGGGGGCCGAGGAGGTCCAGGTCCACAGCGAGGTCGCCAGCGATGGGCCCCACGCCGTCGCCGTGCGCAGCCAGGTCAGCATGCGCACCCAGTCCGAACCGCGGCACACCCTGGTCTACTGGTTTGTCGACGACGACGGCGAGTCCTTCCGCGTCAGCCTGGGCTTCTCGGGCGCGATCGCCTTCGAGGACCAACGACCGACCTTCGACGCGCTGGTCTCGAGCTGGCGCCGCCTCGCCGTCGAGCCCACTCCCGAGCCCGAGCCCGAACCCGAGCGCTCCTGGTGGCGGCGCCTGTTCTCCAAGTAGACCACCCCGCTCACTCGCGCTGGGTCTCGCGCAAGAACCGGTCCGCCCACTGACGGACCACGGCCTGCTCCCAGGGTCGCGCCGCTCGGTTGCAGCGACCGAGAGCCTGGGCGACTCGCTTGGTCGGCAGGCGAACCTCGATGGTCAAGCAGCGCTCGCCGTCGCAGCGCAGGCTGAAGATCGCGCTGTGTCCCTCGGCGCAGGCGCGGTCGTAGCCGTACACGCAGTGGGCCATGGCCGCCGACTCCCGCGCGAGCTGTTCGCTGGTGACGAGCTCCACGAAGGCCCAGGTCCGCTCGCCCTCGCTCAGCTCCCAGTCCCAGCGCTGGCCCGACCACCGCAGCCGCGGCCGCCAGCGGTAGTGGCTGCGCTCCATCGCGTAGCGCTCGGCCTCTCGCCGGGCCGCCCGGGGGCTCCGGCCGGTCCAGTCAAAGCGCTCGCCCCGACCGTGGCGCTCGGTGTGGACGTGGCGGGCCCACGCGAGGATCGCCATCGCCGAGTCCTCCCCCAACTCGGCGCGGTGGCGGGCCAGCCAGCGCACCGCCCCCTCCCAAAAATCGCGGGCGCTCGGCCGCGCCAGGGTCGGGTCGAGGACGTAGCCATAGTCGCTCGTGAGCCACGCGAACTCGACGCCCGAGCCCCCCAGGCGCAGGACCTCGGCGTACATCACCGCCTCCACCGGCACGAGGTGGGCGGGCACTCGCGCGAGCAAGCCTGGCAGCTTCTTGGGCAAGCGCGGCCACTCCCCCGGGGTCT
>NZ_ABCS01000075.1 GCF_000170895.1 Plesiocystis pacifica SIR-1
ATGCTCGAGCCGAGATCCAGCTTGCCCAAGCACGGCGATCGCTCTGCACCAAGCCCACGTTCCACGTGGAACACTCACTCCACACAAGCCGCGAGATGCTCGTCGATCTCCGGAATCTCCCGACTCGCCGCAGCCTTCGACCGCTCCAAGCTCGCGCGCCCGTCCTCGATGCGCCCGAGCCCACACTCGATCCACCCCAGCGTGTCGAGATAGTCCGCGTTGTCCGGGTCCTCCTCGAGGGCTAGGTTCACCAACTCCAGCGCCCGGTCCAGCTCGACCCGAGCCTCGGCCATGGCGTAGGCCGCCGCGTTGTTGATCACCGGGTCATCCTCCGGGAGCTCCTCGAAGTGGGGCACCGCCAGCTCCGGCTCCCCGCGGTCGAGGTGCTCGAAGGCGAGGAAGAGGTGGTAGTTGTCCCGGCCGCTGGGCTCCGCTGCCATCCACGTGCAGGCTGCCGCGCCGCCCACCAGCCCAAGGCTGAGCGCCCCGGCTACTAAACGCTGTTTCAGGGTCTCGAGCTCGAGCGTGAACAGCCCCGCGACCAGCATGCCCACGACCAGGCCGCCGACATGCCCCGCTTGCGCCAGGATGTTCACCCCCACCAGCGGCAACCCAAAACCCACCAGAATCCAAAAGCCCAGGGACCCCGCCAGCCGCCGGGTCGAGATGACCTCGAGCTCGCGCTGGACCGACTCCGAGCCCCACAGCCGGGCCACCAAGAGCCCGCCCGCGATCCCAAAGATCCCCGCCGAAGCGCCCACCACCAGCGGCGACTCGGCCCACGCGACCGAGGCCAGGCAGCCCCCGAGGCTCGATGCCATGAACAGCGCCAGCTGTCGCCATGGACCCCAGATCGACTCCGTCCACCGGCCCACGCTCCACATCGCCAGCATGTTCAGCCCGAGGTGCAGCCACGAGCCGTGGAGAAAGCCCGCGCTCGCCAGCCGCCACCACTGACCGTCGATCCAGATGTTCGCCGGTGTCAGAGCGCCCCAAGCTTCGAGCAGCTCGAGATCCTCGAACAGGACCAGGTAGCGCGCCAGAGCCCATATATCGAGGGATTCGGCGCGCGCGAGGGCGACGATGAAGGCCGCCACGAACACGACGGTGCAGCACACGATCAGCGCGACAGTCGCCCGAGCGGCTCCCGTGGGTCGGGGGTTCTGACTCACCTCGGGCACCCTACTCGGACACGCGAGTTCGCGCGAACGAGCGGCGTGGAAACTCGGGAGCACTGAGCTCCCCGAACCGGTGTACAGGATCCGCCGATCCCAGCGCCCCTTCCCTTGCCCCTGCGCCGTGCCCGTTGCTATCGTCCGCCCGTTTGGTTGCGTCGCTGACGCATCCAACGCAGGCGGATGCCCCGCACGCGCGGGGTGGTTCGAGCAGGATCGCTCTACGTGCCGAGGCAGAACCTACTCTTGGTCGATGGAGACACTCGCAGCAGGCGAGTGCTCGAAGTCAGCCTGCGCAAGGCGGGCTTCACGGTCACTACGGCGGAGAACCTCGAGACCGCGCTCTTGGTGCTCGAGCACAGCGAGCCGGACCTGATCATCTCCGACACGCGCCTCCCCGGCGAGGACGGCTTCGCCTTTTGCACGGCGGTCAAGAAGAACCCGAAGTGGGCGGGCATCCCCTTCGTATTCCTGACCTCGGCCAAGGCCATCGAGGACAAGGTCCGCGGCCTCGAGCTCGGCGTCGAGGACTACCTCGTCAAGCCGATCTACATCAAAGAGGTCACCACGCGCTTACGCATGCTGATGCAGCGAAAGCAGCGGGAAAAGTTAGAGAGCAAGAACGCCGCGCGGACGAAATTCACGGGGCACCTCGCCGACATGGCGGTGGTCGACCTGTTCCAGACCATCGAGATCTCGCGCAAGAGCGGGACGATCCAATTTGAGACGGACCTGGGCGAGGCGACGATCTGGTTCCGCGACGGCGTGATCATCGACGCCGAGATGGGCCGGCTGCAGGCGGAGCAGGCGGTCTATCGCTTGCTCGGTCTGGCCGACGGGAGCTTCGCCGTCGAGTTCAAGCCGATCACCCGCAACGCGGTGATCAAGGAGTCGACGCAGGGCCTGCTCATGGAGGGCATGCGCCGCGTCGACGAGTGGGGTCGTTTGCTCGAGCAGCTGCCCGCGCTCAGCGAGGTGCTCAGCGTCGATCGGGCCGCGGTTCAGGAGCTGCCCGACGGTCTGCTGGGGCCCGAGCTCGAGGAGGTGCTGCGGCGCTTCGACGGGCGGCGGACGATCATCGAGGTCGTCGACGAGACCGGCAAGGACGACCTCGAGGCCCTCGAGGCGATCTCGACCCTTTATTTCCAAGGCCTGCTCTCGGCCGACCCGGACGGCGACGTCGACGACGAGGTGCAGCTCGGGGACAGCAGCACGGCGCTCAAGCTCGAGGCCTGGGACCTGCCGACGGCGAGCCCGGCCTTCTTCAAGCCGCCGACCACGATGGAGTCGGGGCCCCACGACCTGCCGGGCGAGCTGCCGCCCATGCCGACCTTCCCCTCACCCGCGGCTGCGGCGAGCGGCGACGGTCTGGTGGCCGGGCTGCCCGACGACACCCCCTCCCTCGGCGAGGGCCTGACCCCCCTCGAAGACCCCTCGTCTTCGGGCTCGCTGACCTCGCTGTCGACGGCGTCGTCTTCCTCGTCATCGGGCTCGGGCTCGGCCCTCAAGCCGCCCTTCGACTTTGGCCTGGGCTCGGACGACTCGAGCTCGTCGGACAGCTTCCCCTCCCTCGCGCCGCCGCCGGGGCATCCCGCGGCTTCGTCTTCGGGCTCGTCGCCCTCGCCGCCCTCGCCCGAGCCCTCGGGGGTCACGGCTCTGGCCAACAAGCTCAGCGCCATCGTCGACGATGACGACGACGACGCGCTCAGCCACACCGAGCCCGTGGGCGGGCCGGCGCTGTCCGTCGCGCCCGAGCCGGAAGCGGAGCCGGAAGCGGAGCCCGAGTCGGCGTCGGAGCCCGGCTCGCAGGACTTCAGCTCGCGGCTGAGCAAGGAGGAGCTGTCTGGCATGCGGCCGTTGCCGAGCCCGGTCATCCGTGACGTCGACGATGACGATGACGATGACGGCGACGACGGCGACGACGACGGGCCGATCCACTCCGTCGAGGACGCCATCGCCCGGGCGGAGCGCTTGCGCGATCGAGATCGGAGCGAGACCGAGTCGATGTTCATCGCGCCTCGCCCCGCGCCCGTCATCAGCGAGGTCGACGAGGACGAGGAAGACGAGGACGACGCGCCCGTAGCCCCCGTCGAAGCCGACGCGCCCGCCCCCGAGCCCGAGGCTCCCGAGGCGGCGACCAGCACGAGCGGGACCATCGACTCGAGCCTGAGCAACGACGCCGCCGGCGAGTTCAGCAGCGGCGACGACTTCGGCTCGGTCGCCGTGAAGGTCCCCGAGGCCGCGGTCGAGCCCGTCGCCAAGGCCGAGCCCGAGCTGAGCCCGCTGAGCTCCCCCGACCTGACCCCGCCCGCGCGCCTCGCCGACTCCGACTTCGGGTCTGAATTGGAGTCCGGCGGGGGCGAGCCCGAGAGCTCGGGCCCCGGCATGGGCCTGTACATCGCCATCGGCCTCGTCGTGCTCATCGGCGGCGGCTTGTTCGTCGCCTTCGGCATGGGCGGCAACAAAGATGGGGGCGAGACCGAGGGCGGAGACGACAGCGCGGTCCAGGACTCCGGCAAGGACCAAGGCGAGGCCGAGGGCGAGCCGACAAAGGCCGACGAGGCCGCGGCGGTCGGCGGTGAGGCCGGAGCTCCGAGTGAGGAGGGCGCGGCCGAGGAGGAGAGCGAGTCTGACACCGAGGCCGCAGCCGAGACGGACTCCGCCGCGGACGGCGAGACCCTCAGCCCCGAGCAGGTCGCCGAGATCGACGAGAAGCTGGCCTCGGCCCAGCGCTACTTCAAGAAGTTCCAGCGCAAGGACGAGGCGTCGAAGCTCATCGACGAGATCCTCGAGGTCGCGCCCAACCACGCCGAGGCCCTGCTGCTGCGCGCCGAGCTGTTGGCCGAGGCCGGCAAGCTCGAAGAGGCGGCGGCCGCCGCCCGTCGGGCGACGATGTCCGACCCAGACCTGGCCCGCGGCTTCTCGACCCTGGGCGGGCTGCTCGAGGCCACCGAGGACAAGGCCGGCGCGCTCCAGGCCTACAAGCGCTTCCTCGAGCTCGAGACCGACTCGAACTACACCGGCATGATCAAAAAGAACGTCCGTCGGCTCGACCGCGAACTGAACGAGTGATGACGGCCACCGACAGGCCCATGCGGGTGTTGGCCCTCGAGTCCTCCTGCGACGAGACGGCGTGCGCGATCGTGGAAGGCTGCACCGTGCTCAGCAGCGTGGTCGCCTCGCAGGTCGAGGTCCACGCGCGCTTTGGCGGGGTGGTCCCGGAGCTCGCCAGCCGTCACCACCTCGACGCCCTCGCGCCGGTGCTCCGCGGCGCCGTCGAGCAGGCGGGGCTGCGCTTCGACGAGCTCGGCGAGAGCCTCGACGCCCTCGCGGTGACGGACTGCCCGGGCCTGGTCGGCGCGCTCTTGGTCGGCGTCCAGGCGGCGCGGGGGCTGGCCCTGGCCACGGGCCTGCCGCTGCACGGCGTCCACCACATGGAGGGCCACCTGTTCTCGACCTTGCTGCGTCGCGCGGATCAAGGCGGCGCCGAGGCCCACGAGCTGCCCGAGCACCTCGCCGTGCTGGTGTCCGGCGGCCACACCGAGCTCGTGCTGGTGCGCGGGCTGGGCGACTACACCTTGCTCGGCGCGACCCGGGACGACGCCGCGGGCGAGGCCTTCGACAAGGTCGCCAAGCTCCTGGGGCTGCGCTACCCGGGCGGGCCGATCATCGATCGCCTCGCCGCCGAGGGCGACCCCGAGGCCGTCGCCTTCCCCCGGGCGATGATGAACAAAAAGGGCAACCTCGAATTCTCCTTCGCCGGGCTCAAGACCGCCGTCGCCACCCACATCGAGCGCGTCGGTCAGCCCGACTCGCGCCAGGCCCTCGCCGACGTGTGCGCGTCCTTCCAGGCCGCGGTCGTCGACGTGCTCGTGGCCAAGGCCTGCGCGGCCCGGCGGCTCCACGACTGCGCGCGGATCCACGTCGTCGGCGGGGTCGCGGCCAACCGCGGCCTGCGTGCCGCCTTCGAGGCCGCGGCCGCGCGCGAGGGCTTCACCTTTGCGACGGCGCCGCTGGCCTACTGTGGCGACAACGCGGCGATGATCGCCGCCGCCGGGGCGGCCCGACACCGCCGCGGGTGGCTGCGCGCCGTCGAGCTCAGCTCGAGCACGAGCCTCGACGATCCGATCTTGGCTGCGGCCGCCGGGGTAGGGACGGGGGCGACGCCGTGACCATCGACCTGCGCGCGATCCCCTCGCCCAAGCAGCTCCTCGCGCGCCACGGCCTCGCGCCGCGCAAGAGCTGGGGGCAGAACTTCCTCCACGCCTTCGAGGTCCACCTCGAGATCGCCGCGGCCGCGGGCGCCGGTCCAGGCTCGACGGTGGTCGAGATCGGCGCAGGCCTGGGCACGCTCACCGCCCACCTGCTCGCCGCCGGGGCCGAGGTCGACGCGATCGAGCGCGACCGCGATCTGTGCGCGGTGCTCCGGACCGAGCTCGGCGCGCTCCCGGGCTTTCGCCTGCACGAGGCCGACGCGGTCAAGTTCGACTACGGCGCCCACGCGCGGGCCTTGCTCGAGGCCGGCAAGCCGCGCCCGGCGATCGTCGGCAACCTCCCCTACCAGCTCACCGGCGCCTTGCTGTTCGCGCTGCTCGAGTACGACGCCGTGACGGGGCCGTGGATCGTCATGGTCCAAAAAGAGGTCGCCGATCGGCTGTGCTCGCCCCCGGGCAACAAGCGCTACGGCGGGGCCACGGCGGCGCTGGGCCGCGTGCGCGCGATCCGAAAGGTGTGCTCGGCCCCCGCGGGCTGCTTCCTGCCGCCGCCGCGGGTGGACTCGGCGGTGATCCGCCTCGACCCGCGCCCCGAGCCCCTCGGGGAGGTCGGCGACCCCAAGGCCTACCTGCACCTGGTCCGCACCTGCTTCCAGCGTCGGCGCAAGACCCTGGCCAACGCGCTGCTCGGCGTGGGCGACAAGGCCTCGGCGCAGCGGTGGATCGCCGCCGCCGGCCTCGACCCCAAGATCCGACCCGAGCGCCTCGGCCCCGCCGAGTTCGCCGCGCTCCAGCGCGCCCGCGAGGCCGAGGCCGAGGTCGAGGTCGAGGTCGAGGTCGAGGTCGAGAACGAGAGCTGATGCCCGAGCTGCCCGAAGTCGAGTCCGTCCGCCGAGGCCTGGCCCGCGCGCGCCTGAAGACGCCGGTGGTGAAGCTGTGGCGCTCGAGCTTCAACCTACGCACGGGCAAGAATTGGCTGCGCAAGCACGAGGGCCTCGAGCAGCTGCGCGGCGCCACGCCGGGCCCCGTGCGTCGCCGGGGCAAGTACATCCTCTGGCACATGCAGGGCGCGGACGAGGGCGAGCTCGTGCTGCTGATTCACCTGGGCATGTCGGGACGCTGCGGCGTGGCTCGGGCCGATCAACCCATCGTCGATCACACCCACTTCATCGCGACCTTCGCGGACGATCGGCAGCTGCGCTTCGTCGACCCCCGCCGCTTCGGGGGGCTCAAGGTCGGGACGCGCGAGACGATCTACGAGCGCGAGCCCGTCGCCGCCCTCGGGCCCGAACCATTGAGCGAGGACTTCGACGGCGCCGTGCTCGAGGCGGCGCTGGGCAAGAGCAAGCGCGCGCTCCGAGACGCGCTCTTGGATCAGCGCGCCGTCGCGGGCATCGGCAACATCTACGCCGTCGAGGCCTGCTTCGAGGCGCGCCTCAATCCCCTGCGCCCGGCGGCCTCGCTCTCGCGCCGCTCGTGGTCGAAGCTCGCCGACGCCCTCGTGCTCGTGCTCGAGCGGGGCGTCCGCAACGGCGGCACCACCCTCAAGGACTTTCGCAACGTGGTCGGCGAGGTTGGGCGCAACCAGGACGATCTGCGCGTCTACGGCCGCGGCGGCGAGCCCTGCCCGCGCTGTGGCCGGCGGCTCGCGGACTTCGTCAGCCAAAACCGCAGCGGCGTGATGTGTACGCGCTGCCAGCCGAAATTCCGGGCGCGCTGAAGCGAGCTTTGTGAGCTCCACGTCAGCGCGGTTGGCGCAAGCTGTAGATCCTGACGTCGAAATCGGCGTTTCGCAGCCTTCACATGCTCGAGACCTCGCCCCACGGTCGGCGCGCCCGACGAATTCCCCCAACCGGGCGCCGATCGGCCTGCTCGTCCGTTGGAGCCATGTAATGGGGACCGCCACGCTCGCCTGGACCACGCCTTTCGCCTCGCCCAAGCCCACCGACTTGCGTCGCGGGGGGGTGCGGCCGCAAATTCGTAGGGTCATTCGGGCGATGGGCGAGCGAGAGCAAAGGGTCAAAGAGGCCCGCAGCGACGAAGAGCTGATGCTCGCCTTCCGTGATGGCGAGGCGGCCGCGTTCGAAGAGCTGGTCACTCGGCACAGGCGCGGCCTGTTCAACTTCTTGCTCCGCAGCGTGCACAACAAGAGCCGCGCCGAGGAGCTGCTCCAGGAAGTCTTCCTGCGGGTGATCCGAGCCAAGGATCGTTACCAGCGCACGGCTCGGTTCACGACCTGGATCTACACCATCGCCCGCAACCTGTGTGTCGACGAGAGCCGGCGTCAAAAATTTCGGCGCACCCTGCCCCTGGAGTCCAAGCGCCGCGGCGAGGACTCGGGGCTCACCATCCTCGATCGCACGGCCGCCAAGCAGGTGTCGACGGACGTCGCGTCCGAGGCCGGCACGATCCGCGACCGCGTCGCCGCGGCGATCCAGACCTTGCCTGACGATCAGCGCGAGGTCTTTGTCATGCGCCAGTTCGGCGGCCTGTCCTTCAAGCAGATCGGCGAAGCCGTCGGCGCGCCGGAGAACACGGTCAAGAGCCGCATGCGCTACGCCCTCGAGAAGCTCCGCAGTGAGCTTCACGACATCGACCCGCGGGACTCCGCGCTTGCAACCAGGGCGCGACCGCCCAAGAAAGCATCTGCAGGTGGCTGAGTTCGAACCACGAGAGCTCGACGAGCTCGAGGACGCCCTCGAGCTATTGTCGGATCCATTCGGCGCCGAGGACGAAGACCTCGACGCGCGACTGGCCGAGCTCGAGCTCTCCCCCGCCCTCGACGAGCGCATGCACGAGTACGCCGACGTGCTCGCGCTGTGCCGCGAGGCCTTCCCCCTCGAAGAGCCCGGCGACGATCTGCTCGCCGACGTGCTCGCCGAGGCGAGGGCCGTCGCGAGCACGAGCACGAAGCACCACGAGGGCGTCGGCGCGGGCGGGTCCGCGAGCGGCTGGCAGCGCTTTTGGGAGCGCTGGCGCGGGACCCTGGTCCCCGGCTTCGCCCTCGCTGGAACGGCCGCGCTGGTTCTGTGGATGCTCGAGCCCGAGACCGCGGAGACCCTGGCGCTGGTCGAGTCGCCGAGCGCCGACGAAAAGAAGGACGAGCCGCGCCCGAGCGAGGCGCCGACCGACGCCGCCATGCCCACGCGCGCGGAAGGTGGCGCCGAGCGTGCCGACGCCGGCGGTGGTGAGGCGAAGGCCGAAGAGGAAGGCGAGCAAGGCGACGCAGAAGAAGTCGCGGGCGACGACCTCACGCCGGGGGCGAGCAAGCCCAAGTCCAAGAAGACCAAGGCGGTCGAGCGAGCCGTCGAGCCCGAGCCCGAGCCCGAGCCGCTGACCAAGAACGAGAGCTGGGATCTCATCGACGCCGCCGACAAGGCTCGCAAGGCCGGGCGCTGCGTCGAGGCGACGGCCGACTACGAGACCGTCATCGGGCGCACGCGGGAGGACGCCGCCCGAGGTCGAGCCCACGCGGGCGTCGGCCTGTGCCGCCTCCAGCAGGGCCAGCACACCGACGCCGAGGCCTGGTTCGATCAGGCCCGGGCCGAGAGCCCCGCCGTGGGCCCGTGGCTCGACGACCAGCTCGACGAGCAGCCGGCGCCGACGAAGAAGAAGCCCTCGAAAAAGAAGAAGGCCAAGTCCGACTACTCGGGCAAGAAGAAGGCCCCGTTGGGGCCCCTCGACTCGAAGCACTGACCTCGAAGCACTGACCTCGGCTCAGCCGCCCTTCTCGCACACGCTGATGCGCGTATGGGTCCCGGTGACGACGTTGTTCCAGTAGGTGCAGTCGTCCACGCCCTGGCAGCCGAGGCAGGGGCCGGTGAAGTAGGTCGAGTTGCCGTTGGAGAAGTGCCAGGCGTTGTCGGTGCCGCCGCACGCTTGCTGATCGGCGCAGCAGGTCGGGGCGCCGCCGCAGGCCGTCGCGTAGCCGTAGAGGTCGCGGTAGATCCCGGTGACGTCCTCGCAGTAGCCCTGGTTGAGCCACTGGTCGTAGCTGACCTCCTGCCAGCCCATGCAGCTGTCGCACCAGTCGTTGATCTCGTTGGCGGCGCGGCAGCTGAACCGGACGCAGCGCCCGAGCTCGGTCACGCAGCCCTCCTCGCTCCAGCAGTCCGTCCCGCACTCGAGCTCGCACACGTCGGTGCAGCCGTCCTCGGACACGTTGTTGCCGTCGTCGCACTCCTCGAAGCCCTCGTGCACGAAGCCGTCGCCGCAGTAGGCGTCCTGGCACGAGCTCGGGCAGGTGTCGCTGTCCTCGAGGTTGCCGTCGTCGCACTGCTCGACGCCGTCTTGGATGTAGCCGTCGCCGCAGCTCGCGGGCTGACAGATGTTGAGGCACTCGTCGGTGTTCTCGGCGTTGGCGTCGTCGCAGCCCTCGACGCCGTCTTGCACGTCGCCGTCGCCGCAGTAGGCGAGCTGGCAGGCCGGGCACTCGTCGGTGGTGTCGGTGTTGCCGTCGTCGCACTGCTCGCCGTCCTGGACGATCCCGTCGCCGCAGTTGCCGGGCAGGCACATGTTGTTGCAGTCGTCGTCGTTGACGTCGTTGGCGTCGTCGCACTCTTCGACGCCCGCCTGGACGTAGCCGTCGCCGCAGGCCGCGAGCTTGCAGCCCTGGACGCAGTCGTCGGTGTTGTCGTCGTTACCGTCGTCGCACTCTTCGAACTCGGTATAGACGAAGCCGTCGCCGCACTCGGCGACGGTGCAGGCCGTGGTGCAGTTGCCGTTGTCGTCGTTCCCGGCACCGAGGTCGCACTGCTCGTCGCCCTCGACCACACCGTCACCGCACACCGCCGTGGAGGTCTCGCCGGTCTCGCTGTCTCCCACGTCGTCGCCCTGATCCGCGCTCGCCGCAGAGTCTGAGCCGGTGTCGTCACCCGGGCATCCGAGTACGCACAGACCGAGGGCAGCGCTAGCCACGAAAGCATGGGATCGAGTCAAAAAAACCAGACTGGGTTCTATCACGGGCGCCTTTGAGGGATCCCCCCGTCACGCGGTCGCAAGAGACCCGTGGGGCCACCCTTGCCCCTGGGTGTCCACGCGGCGATGATGCCCGCTCGAGGTCAAAACACCGTGAGCGACAAGAAGATACTTGGCCACCCCGTAGGCCTATTTTGGCTGTTCTTCATCGAGATGTGGGAGCGTCTCGCCTTCTACACCATGCTCAACGTCCTGCTGCTCTACGCAAAGGACTTCGAGCGCGGGGGCCTGGCCCTATCCGCAGGTGAGGCCAACGAGATCTACGGCTTCTACCTCGCCTTCGTCTACTTCACGCCCTTCCCCGGAGGGATCATCGCCGACCGCTTCCTCGGGTACCGAAAGTCGGTGTTCATCGGCGGGCTGATCATGGCCGCGGGTTTGTTCTCGATGAGCATCCCCGGGACCAATTTCTTCTTCGCCGGCTTGATCCTACTGGTGCTCGGCAACGGCCTGTTCAAGCCAAACATCTCCGTGATGGTCGGCAACCTCTACGAGGCCGGCGACCCCAAGCGCGACTCGGGCTTCAACATCTTCTACATGGGCATCAACATCGGTGCCTTCCTGGCCTCCTTCCTCAGCTCGGGCATTCGCAACAGCTACGGCTGGCTCATGGTGTTCCGGACCGCGGGCGTCGGGCTGATCCTCGGCGTGCTGATCTTGGTCGCCGGCTGGAAGGTGCTCGCCGCGGCGGACCGCCAGCCCAAGAAGGAAGAGGACGAGGGCGCCAAGGGCGAGGCGGGCTTTGGCGAGGTGCTCGGCAAGATCCTCGCCCCGGCCCTGGTCGTCGGCGTGCTCACCTACGTCCTGGCCAACAAGTTCATCCCGGACTTCGCGGTCACCCCGGCGACGATGGGCTTCATCGTCGGCATGATCCCCGTGTTCGTGTTCTTCATCCGGCTGCCGAACACGGCGCAGGAGCACGAGCGCCAGGGGCTGTGGGCGCTGCTGCCGATCTACGTCGCCGGCGGGACCTTCTTCATGGTCCTGCACCTCAACGGCTCGGCGATGACGCAGTGGGCGGAGGACAGCACGGCCCGGGACATCCCGGCGCCGGCGGCCTTCCAGCAGGACGCCTTACCCAGCTACTACGGCAACGCCTCCGAGGACGTGCCGCGGCCAGACCCGAACAACCTCGTCGTCGTCGACGAGCCGGGGGTCGCGCGGATGTTTGGGCAAAAGCGCCTCGACGAGAAGACCCTGGGGGCGCTGACCGAGCGCTACCCGGAGCTCGAGCTGCACGAGTTCGAGCCGGGGGCGCAGGCCACGGACTTCACCGGCGAGGACGCGACGCTGTTCCAGTTCTCGACGGCGGTCTACGCCGACGGCAGCGTCGAGGTCGTCGAAGAAAAGGACGCGCACGGCGTGCCGACCTTCTCGGTCAAGGTCGCCGAGCGCGAGCTGCCCAAGCGCCGCGTCACCCTGATGCGCTCCGCCGACGGCGCCAGCTTCCCGACCTACGTCGTGACCCAGGACAGCTTCGACGGGATCTACGCCGGCTACGAGGAGACCTACGGCCACCCGCCGGAGACTCTGCCGCCGGGCAAGTGGGTCCAGACCATCAACCCCGAGCTCTTCCAGTCGCTCAACGCCCTGTTCGTCGTCGCGTTCACGCCGCTGATCGTGCTCTTGTTCGGCTTCCTCGCCTCGCGGACCAAGATCACCACGGCCAAGAAGGTGTTCTATGGGCTGCTGCTGACCACGGCCTCGCTGCTGCTCATGGCCCTCGCGGGTCTGGCCTCCGACGGCGGCGCCGTGCGGGTCTCGGGCATGTGGCTCGTGGGCTTCTACGCGATCATCACCGCCGGTGAGCTGCTGATCTCGCCCATGGGCCTGTCCCTGGTTACCAAGCTCACGCCCAAGCGGCTCGTCGGCTTGGCCATGGGCGGCTGGTTCCTCGCCACCGCCTTCGGCAACAAGTTCTCGGGCTTCTTTGGCGGGATCATGAACATGATGACGCCGGTGACCTTCTTCCTCGTGCTCGCCGCCATCGCGGGCGCCGTCGCCGTGTTCATCCGGGTGCTGCTGCCGCGCCTCGACGAGGCGATCGAGAAGGTCAGCTAGGCCGAGCCCGGTCCAATCGCTTCGAAGGCCACCCCATTGGGGTGGCCTTTGTCGTGCTCGCTCCTGCGCAGGCGCACAGGCTACGCTGGTGAGCGCTTGCCCTGCGCGCGCGGCTGAGGCAACTTGCCCGACCGTGTCCGGTTCGATCGTGACCTCCGACCCGGCGACGCCAGCCATCCCCGACGCGCTCTGGCAACAGTCCGGCCGACCCTTGCCGGGCTTCTTCGTCCGGCTGTGGTTCGCCCTGTTCGCCCTCGCTGCGGCGTGGTTCGTCGTCGACCTGACCGAGCAGGCGGCCTACTGGGGCATCGCGGCCCTCGGCCTGGTGGGCTACGCCGCGGCCCCCGTGGTGATCCGCAGCCTCGTCCTCGACAAGTTCGCCGATCGCGTCGGCAGCATCGACAAGGCCAAGGCCCACGACCTGCTCGAGGAGATCCGCGAGCACAAGCTGGTCCAGCTGTTTGCGCCCCATGGCTGGCTGCACCTGCAGCAGGCTCGGCTGCACCTCGTCGTCGGCGACGGCCGGGCGGCGGCGCAGGCCTACGCCGAGGCCGCGCGGGTGTGCACGGCCGAGGGCGACAAGCGTCAGTTCCTGTCGGCGCAGGCCCACGCCCTGGTCCAGTCCGGCGATCGCAAGGACGCCCGCAAGCTGCTCGAGCAGCTCGCCGAGCTCGACGCGCTCTCGGACCTCGATCACCTCAACTACGGCCTCGTCCTGCTGTCCGAGTCCGGCCACAACCGCGAAGCCGTCGAGCACCTCGAGCACGCTCGGGAGCACCTCGGCGCGACGCCGCGGGTCCTCGCGGGCCTGACCCTCGCGCTGACTCGCTTCGACCGGGCCAAGGATGCCGCCGAGCTCCTCGAGGGGGCCGAGGCCGCCGTCGAGGCCACCGACCCCAAGGACGAGATGGCCGAGGACCTGCTCAAGCGGGCGCGCAAGGCCCTGCGGACCTACCTCAAGGCCGAGGAGAAGCGGGCGCGCAAGGCTGGCAAGAACAAGGGGAAGAACAAGAGCAAGGACAAGAAGGGGAAGGGCGAGAAGAAGCCCAAGGGCAAGCGCGGCCGCAAGCAGGCTCGCCGGGACGCGCGGCGCAAGGCCAAGGCCGACGCGCGTCGTGGGGACGAAGAGGCGACGACCGGGGAGGGCGTGAAGGCCGAGGAGGAGACCGGGAAGGTCGAGGAGACTGCGAAGGTCGAGGAAGCTGCTGCGAAGGCGGAGGCGGCCGCGAAGGCGGAGGCGGCCGCGAAGGCGGAAGCTGCCGCGAAGGCGGAAGCTGCCGCGAAGGCAGAGGAAGCAGCGAAGGCAGAGGAAGCAGCGAAGGCGGAAGCTGCCGCGAAGGCGGAGGCGGCCGTGAAGGCGGAAGCTGCTGCGAAGGCGGAAGCTGCAGCGAAGGCGGAAGCTGCAGCGAAGGCGGAAGCTGCAGCGAAGGCGGAAGCTGCAGCGAAGGCGGAAGCTGCAGCGAAGGCGGAAGCTGCAGCGAAGGCGGAAGCTGCAGCGAAGGCGGAAGCTGCAGCGAAGGCGGAAGCTGCTGCGAAGGCCGAGGAAGCCGCGAAGGCGGAGGCCGCGAAGGCGGAGGCCGCGAAGGCGGAGGAAGCCCGGAAGGCAGAAGCAGCTCGGCAGGCGGAAGAAGCCGCGAAGGCGGAGGCCGCGAAGGCAGAGGAAGCCCGAAAGGCAGAGGAAGCCCGAAAGGCAGAGGAAGCCCGAAAGGCAGAGGAAGCCCGAAAGGCAGAGGAAGCCGCGAAGGCGGAGGAAGCCGCGAAGGCAGAGGAAGCCCGAAAGGCAGAAGCTGCTAGGCAGGCGGAAGAAGCCGCGAAGGCGGAGGAAGCCCGAAAGGCGGAAGAAGCCGCGAAGGCGGAGGAAGCCCGGAAGGCGGAGGAAGCCCGCGAGGCCGAAGCTCGCCGCAAAGCTCGGGAGCAGGCGCGTCCAAGCTTCTCCCCGGCACCGACGCCGAGCCTGTTCCGTTCGGCCGCCTTCGACGAGCCCGAGGAAGAGCCCGCCTCGAGCGCTCCGGCTGCGAGCGGCGGCTCGCTGTTCTCGCTGCCCAACTTCGGCGAGGTCCCCAAGTTCGCGCCACCGTCCACGCCCAAGCGCGGGCCCGTGTTGCCGAGCAAGCCCGCGCCCGCCAAGTCCACGCCGTCCACCGCCAAGCCCTCGGTGCCGAGCCCGGCCGTAGCGAAGGCTCCCGGTGGCGCGCCCAAGCTTCCCGGCGCGCCGAAGGTCCCGACCATCGCCCCGCCAAAGGCCGGACCGCCGAAGGTCGGCGTGCCCTCCGTTGGCGTACCCAAGCTGTCCGCGCCCAAGCCCGGCGCGCCCAAGCCCGGCGCGCCCGCGCTCGATGCTCTCGACGACGGCTGGGGCGACCTCGACCTGGACGCTGGGCCGACGCCGCCCAAGCCGCCCAAGTCGTGAGCCTCGCGCCGTTTGTCAGCGTGCCCCCGATGGGCTAGCTTGCGCGGCCATGTCTTTGCGCCTGGGCATCGCCGTCAACGACGAGAGCGTCCTCAAGGGCGCTCGCGAGACCGACCCCGTCGAGGTCGTGCTCGTGCGCTCGACCTTTCTCAACCCACCGCGGGCCGCGTCCGTCAAGCGGCTCGCGCAGCGTCTCCGCGCTCGCCACCCCAAGGCCGAGCTCATCCCCTACGCGTGGCACTACCTCAGCCACGAGCCCGACGACGGCATCGTCGTGGGCACCAACCGCAGCCTCGACGACACGGGCAGCTACGGCCACTTCCGCGACACCCCGGCGGTGAACCAGGCGTGGGCGGTGACCAAGGTGACGGCCGAGGCCCTGGGCACGCGCTCTTTCGTGGTCGGGACGCCGCCCAGCTTCAGCCCCGGCAACCTCTCGCGTCGACGCATGACTCGCTTCGTCGAGCAGGCCCGCGCCGAGGGCTACTCGATGATCTGGGAGGCGCAGGGGCTGTGGGAGACCCAGGCCGCCGCTGCCTTTGGCAGCACGATCGACGTCGAGGTCTACGCGCCCGCCTTCGGCATGACCGGCCAGGTGCTCGAGCTCGACGGCGTGGACTGGCTGCGCGTGGCCGGAGGCAAGGACGCCCGGGTGCGCTCGAGCAACGCCGAGGTGTTGGCCTACGCCCTCGCCGAACGCATGGACGCGGACCCCGAAGCATCGCTCACTCTGATCTTCGACGGCCCGCGCTGCTACACGAACTTGCGCACCTTCGTCAGCGCGCTCGAGATGCTTTGAGCCCGCAGTCGGGCTGCGCCCACGAAAAAGCCGCCGAGTGATCGGCGGCTTTTTGCGTAGCAGAAGTTCGCCTTACTTCTTGGCGGTCTTCTTCTTGGCGGCCTTCTTCTTGGCGGCCTTCTTCTTGGGCGCCTTCTTGGCGGCCTTCTTCTTGGCGGCGGTCTTCTTGGGCGCCTTCTTGGCGGCCTTCTTCTTGGCGGCCTTCTTCTTGGGCGCCTTCTTGGCGGCCTTCTTCTTGGCGGCCTTCTTCTTGGGCGCCTTCTTGGCGGCCTTCTTCTTGGCGACCTTCTTCTTGGCGACCTTCTTCTTGGCAGCCTTCTTCTTGGCGACCTTCTTCTTGGCAGCCTTCTTCTTGGCGACCTTCTTCTTGGCAGCCTTCTTCTTGGCGACCTTCTTCTTGGCGGCCTTCTTCTTGGGCGCCTTCTTGGCGGCCTTCTTCTTGGCAGCCTTCTTCTTGGGCGCCTTTTTGGCGGCCTTCTTCTTGGCGGCCTTCTTGGGCGCCTTTTTGGCGGCCTTCTTCTTGGCGGCCTTCTTCTTGGTCGCCTTCTTCTTGGCGGCCTTCTTCTTGGTCGCCTTCTTCTTGGTGCCGGCTTTGGCTTCCTCGGTAGTCATGTGAGCGGACCCTCCTTCAGGGTGACGGTATCGCGCACCGTACAGAGGAAGATCATGCACGTCAACTCTAATTAACATCTTTGATATTCAATTATATGAAGTTGAGTGTTGGTTGTAGGAAGGTAAGTGATCATTGAGCTCAAGTAAGTACACCTGAGTGATCCTTGAACTAAGTTTATGTTCAGTTGAGTATCAGGCACTCTCTTGCGCGATATCAAACAAGCATTTTTTGTGTTCTAGCTCTCGCAAATTGCAAACTGAGACGGGTGGAAAGCGACCCCTCGCCCGTGTAGGTTCTGCTCGCCCATGTTGCAGATTGACTGGACACCCCAGGCTCCCAGCGCGAATTTCGATCAATTGACGGTCGTCCCCTTCGGGGCGGACGACATGGACACACTTGGTGAGCGCTTTGGTGAGGATGTACGTGCAGCTCTCACGAACACCGGCGTCAAGGGCAAGGCCGGAGACCGCTTCCAGTTCACGGATCGGAGGGAGGGCTTTTGTCAGGTTTTGCTGCTGGGCTCAGGCGACCTCAGCGCGGTCGCGGATCTGCGAAAGTTTGCCTTCGAGGCGGGGCGAGCGGCACGCACTCAGGGGGTCGCGTCCCTCGTTCTCGACCTGCGCGGGAAGCTCACCCCCAACGCGGAGCAGGCTCGGCTGATCACCGAGGGGTTGGCGCTGTCGGGTTACCGCTACGCGCAGTACCTCGGCGAGGACGAGTTGAAGCCCCAGCGTCTGCGCGAGGTGTCGGTGTTGACCGAGACCGTCGACGGCCAGGCCGAGGGCTCGCGCCGCGGACAGATCGTCGCCGACGCCATCGCGCGCGCCCGCGACCTGGGCAACGGCCCGGGCGAGCTGGTCACGCCGACCTTCCTGGCCAACACGGCGCAGGAGCTGGCGACCACGCTGAGCGAGGCGGGCCACGACGTCAGCTGCACCGTCCTCGATCGGGCGGCCTGCGAGGCGCGGAACATGGGCCTCTACCTCGCCGTCGGCCGCGGCAGCCACGAGGAGCCCAAGTTCATCCACCTCACCTACAAGCCCAAGGGCGAGAGCAAGGGCCGCGTGTGCCTGGTCGGCAAGGGCGTGACCTTCGACTCCGGCGGCTACTCGCTCAAGCCGAGCGACGCCATGCTCGGCATGAAGCTCGACATGGGCGGCGCGGCGGCGGTCATCGGGGCCTTCTACGGCGTCGCCATGCTCGAGCTCCCCTACGAGGTCCACGTGATCTCGGCGGCGGCGGAGAACATGATCGGCGCCCACGCCTACCGCCTCGGCGACGTGTTCCGGGCCAGCAACGGCAAGACCGTGGAGATCAACAACACCGACGCCGAGGGTCGCCTGACCATGGCCGACGCGCTGGTCTACGCCGGCGAGCTCGAGCCCGATCTCATCGTCGACTTCGCCACGCTCACGGGCGCGTGCATCGTCGCCCTCGGGCCGCACATCACCGGGACCATGACCCGCGACGACGCCCTCGCGGCCAAGTGGCTGGACGCGGGCGAGCGCGCGGGTGAGGAGCACTGGCGCCTGCCCCTGCCCAAGGCGCTGATGAGCATGCTCGACAGCAAGATCGCCGACCTGCGCAACACGGGCGAGCGCGCGGGCGGTTCGCTGACGGCCGGCCTGTTCCTCGAGCAGTTCGTCGGGGAGCACCGCTGGATGCACGTCGACATCGCGGGGCCGGCCATGGTCAACAAGCCCTTCGGGGTCAACGTCGAGGGCGGCTCGGGCGTTCCCGTCGCGACCATCCTCGAGTTCCTGTCTGGCGAGCTGTGAGCCGCGACCGCCTGCGCATCGCGGACCTGCGCGTCGAGTGCGTCGTCGGGATCCTGCCCGGGGAGCGGGTCCGCGAGCAGACGCTGCTCGTCGACGTCGAGCTCGTGCTGCCCCTGGATGAAGCCGCGCGCTCGGGGGATCTCGAGCGCAGCTGCGACTACTCGCGGGCGGCCCGGCAGGTCGCCGAGCTCCTCGTGCACCGCCGCTACCGGCTGATCGAGACCGCGGCCCAGGAGCTGTGCGCGGCGCTCTTGCTGCTCTACCCCGTGCTCGAGTCCGTGGGTCTGCGCCTGCGCAAGCCCCAGGCCCTGCCCGGTCGCCTGGGCGTGTTCGAGGCCTCGGGCGGCTGCGTCGAGGTGGCCATCACCCGCGATCGCGCGCGCTTGGCCCTCGAGGTCCACGAGGGCGGCGCGAGCCAGGTCTATCGCGGGGCGAGCTTCGAGCTCGAGCGCACGCAGCTCGACGCGGGGGAGCGCCGCGTCGTCGAGGCCGGGAGCCTCGCGTGGCTGCAACGCGGCGCGGTCGAGGTCGATGTCGACGGTGCGCGCTGGGCCGACGCGCCCGGGGCTCGCGCCGTCACGCGGCGCGAAGCCTGGGTCGCCCAGGAGTCGGCCGCGCTCGTGCTCGCCACGCCCCGCGATCCCAGCTAGCGCCGGCGTCGACGACCCCGACCACCCGGCGCGGGCGGCTTCGCGGTCAGCGGATCCTCGGGCCAGTCGTGGCGAGGGTAGCGACGGCTCAAGCGGCGGCGCTGCTCGGGGTAGTGCTCGCGCCAAAAGCCGGCGAGGTCGGTGGTCACGGCGACGGCGTGCTTGTTGGGCGCGCGCAGGTGCAGGACCAGGGGCACCGCGCCGTCGAGGATGCGCGGGCCGTCGGCCATGCCGAAGAAGTCCTGGAGGCGCGAGCCGACCCACGGCGGCCGATCGGTCTCGTAGGTGATCCGCAAGCGACGACCGCCCGGGAGGCGCACGTGGCTGGGGGCGAGCCGGGCGAGGCTGCGGGGCGTCCCGGCGAGGGCGTCGAGCTCGAGCTCGATGGTGGTCAGCAGCCCGGCCTCGCGCAGCTCGGCGAAGCTGGTCCGCCCCGTGCACGCGCGCTCGAGGCTGCGGTCGACGAGGGTCTCGAAGTCCAGGCCCGCCCACAGCCCGCGCTGGCTGACCACGAACACGACCCGGCGGCGCAGCTGATCGAGGGCCTCGGCGTCACAAAAGGCGCTCGCGCCAGCTTGGCGCGCGGCCTCGAGCAAGGCCGCGCTCGCGCGCTCGGGGTCGAGGCGGGGCATGGCCGAGGACTCGATGGTCAGCTTGCCGTAGCGCAGGGCCGACTCGCCGAACACTCGCTCGCGCTTGGGGTCGAAGGCGACGCGCTCGAGGTCTTCGATGGTGTCGGCGTAGTGCTCGAGCAGCCAGTCGGGATCGATCGCCGAGGCCATCGACACCCGGGCCTGGCGGCGCAGGCCCTCGCGCCGCTCCTCGCTGCGCAGGGCGACGACCCACTGCGCCCGCACGCCGCTGCTCTCGGCGAGCTGGGCGGAGCCGCCGAAGGCGAACACGAGCCGGCGCTGGTCGTGCTCGTCGACGTCGACCCGCGCGACGCGGTCGGGGTGGGCGAGGAGCAGGGCCTCACGGACCCGCGCTTCGATCTCGGCCTTGGCCAGGCGCGGTTGTTTGTCTGCCCCTCGCCGCGCGAGCTTGCTCAGCTGCGCCGCGACGCGGCGCACGGACGCGAGCGCGCCCGGGTCGACGCTGCGCGGGGCTCGGCCCTCGTCGCGTCCACCACGCCCGAGCCACGCCATGGCCTCGAACACGTCCGCGTCGTCGATGCGCGTGGCTCGACTCCCGGGCGGACGCAGGGGCCGCTCGCTGAGCACGGCGGCCGCTCGGGCGACGGCCTGGCCGACCCCGAGCTCGACCCCGGCGACCAGCAAGCGCGCGAGCCGGGGGTGCACCGGGTAGGCCAACATCGCGCGGCCCGTGTCCGTCAGCGCGCCGGCGTCATCGATGGCGCCGAGGTGGAGCAGGAGCTCCCGCGCGACCGCGACGCTGGCCTCGGGCGGGGCCTCGAGCCAGGGCAAGCTCGCGTCGGTGACCTCGCGGATGCCCGCGGCCGCGAGCTCGAGGCACAGCCCGGCGAGCTCGAGGCGCTGGAGCTCGGGCAGGTCGTGGGCGCGGCGTTGGTCGTGGTTGGCCCGGGAGTACAGGCGCAGGCACAGGCCCGGGCGGGTCCGGCCCGCACGACCGGCGCGCTGGGCCGCCGACGCCCGGGAGATCGGGGCCAGGCTCAGGCGGGGCAGGCCCGTGCTCGGGTCGAAGTCCGCCACCCGGGCCAGGCCGCTGTCGACCACCGCGACCACGCCGTCGATGGTGATCGAGGTCTCCGCGACGTTCGTCGACAAGATCAGCTTGCCGCGCCGCAGGTCGCCCCGCGACACCGCCCGGTCCTGGGCCTCGCGGGACAGCTGCCCGTGGAGGGTCATGAGCTCGAGGCCCGCGCTCGCGGCCAGCTTGGCGCAGGCCTCCGCCGACGCGCGGATCTCTCGAGCGCCCGGCAAGAACACGAGCACGTGGCCGCCCTCGGGGGAGCGCGCCCCGACGCGGCCGTCCTCGACGAGCTCGCGCACGGCCGCGGCGACCTGGCGCTCGAGGGGGAGCTCGCCCCGGCTCGACTTCGCGCGGGCCTTGGGCGCGCGGTAGGCAACCTCCACGGGGAAGCTCCGGCCCTCGCTGCGCAGGCGCTCGGCCCCGAGGTGCGCCGCGATCGGCTCGGCGTCGAGGGTCGCGGACATCACCAGCACGTGCAGGCGCCGGTCGGCGGGGCAGCGCCCCTGCAGCCGGGTGAGCAGGGCGAGGAGCAGGTCGCCGTCGAGGTGGCGCTCGTGGAACTCGTCGAGGATCACCGCCGCCACGCCGGGCAGCTCGGGCTCGCTGCGAAGCCGACGCAAGAGCACGCCCTCGGTCATGAACAGCACGCGGGTCCGCGCCGAGACGGCCCGATCGAAGCGCACGCGGTAGCCCACGCGCTCGCCCACCACTTCGCCGACCATGCTCGCCACGCGCTGGGCCGAGAGCCGCGCGGCGAGCCGACGGGGCTGGAGCACGATGATCGTCCCGCCGTCTTGGGCCCGGTCGAGGCAGTCGAGCACCGCCACGGGCACGCGGGTGGTCTTGCCCGCTCCGGGCGGCGCCTCGATGACCAGGTTGGTGCGCGGGCCTCCGCTCTCGAGGCGCTCGCGCAGCGCCGGGAGGATCGCTTCAATCGGAAGCTCGCTCGGCACCGCCTCGCTCACCGGGGCACCATAGAACTCGGCGCGCCGCGCTGGGTACAAATGAACAATGAATTCAAACAGCTAGCCACCGTGGCGGTTTGAAACGGCCTTGATAACTTGGTATCGCTCCCAATTGAAATGCCTTTTCAAAAAAAGGGGCCGCCCACGCTCGCCCAGCTGCAGCCGGGGGAGCAGGGTCGGGTGCGTGCGGTGAGCGGTCGCGGGGCGATGACCGTGCGCTTGCTGGAGATGGGCTTCGTCCCCGGCGTCGAGGTCCGGGTGATCAAGCGCGCGCCCTTGGGCGATCCCTTCGAGCTGCGGCTGCGCGGCTACCACGTGTCCCTGCGCCGCAGTGAAGCCGAGCGCGTGGTCCTGGCCGAGGCGGAGGCGCGCGGGTGAAGGCGCTGCGCGTCGCCGTGGCCGGCAACCCCAACGTCGGCAAGACCAGCCTGTTCAACCTGCTCACGGGCTCGCGCTACAAGGTCGGCAACTACCCCGGCGTGACCGTCGAGACCCGCGAGGGCGGGCTGCGGGTCGAGGGTCGCGCGGTCGAGGGCGTGCGCCTGGTCGACCTGCCCGGCACCTACAGCCTCACGCCCATGGCCGAGGACGAGGCGGTGGCCTTCCGGGCGCTGACCGGGGCCGACGTCGAGGCGCCCGAGCTCGTGCTGCTGGTCCTCGACGCGACCAACCTCGGGCGCAACCTCTACCTCGCCCTGCAGATCTTCGAGCTCGGCCTGCCCGTGGTCGTGGTCCTCAACATGGTCGACCTGGCCAAGGACGCGGGCGTCGGCGTGGACGCCCGCGCGCTCGAGGCCGCCCTGGGTCTGCCCGTGGTCGAGACCGTCGCGCGCACGGGCGAGGGCGTCCCCGAGCTCGCGGCGCGCTTGAAGTCGATGGCGGGCCAGCTCGAGCTCATGGAGCAGCGCCTCGTGCCTGCCCCCGAAGGCGGCGTGCTCGCGCGCTGTCTCGCGGACATGGGCGGCGACGGCCCGCGCCAGCGCTGGCTCCTGGCCGGTCGCGCGGCGGACCGCCTCGAGCTCGCCGCGCCCAGCGAGGCCGAGCGCCAGCGCGTCGACGGCCTCGACGAAGAGGCCGTACGCGAGGCCATGGCCGAGCTGGTCGGGGCGCGCTACGCCGAGGTCGATCGCCTGCTCGAGGGCCTGGGGCTCGGGGCCGACGCCGCCGAGTCCAGGGACGCCAACGTGGCCCCAGCCATGGCCACCTCCGAGAAGGTCGACGCCGTGCTCACCCACCGGGTGTTCGGCCCGCTGATCTTCGTCGCGGTCATGGCCCTGGTGTTCCAGTCGATCTTCTCGTGGGCCGACCCCTTCATGGGCGTGATCGAGGGCGGCGTGGGCTGGCTGTCCGAGGCCGCGCGCTCGATCCTCGGCCCCGGCCTGTTCACGGACCTGGTCACCGAGGGCGTGATCGCCGGGGTCGGCAACGTCGTCGTCTTCGTCCCGCAGATCGCCCTGTTGTTCCTGTTCATCGGCTTGCTCGAGGACTCGGGCTACATGGCCCGCGCGGCCTTCATCGTCGATCGGCTCATGGCCCGCGTCGGCCTCAACGGCAAGGCCTTCGTGCCGCTGCTGTCGGGCTACGCCTGCGCGATCCCGGCGATCATGAGCACGCGGACCATCGCGTCCTTCAAAGACCGGGTCGTCGCGATCTTGATGATCCCCTTCGTCAGCTGCAGCGCCCGCTTGCCGGTCTACACCCTCATCATCGGCACCTTGTTCGTGGCCGACGAGCGGGTGTTCGGCCCCTTCACCCAGGGCGGGCTGATCTTGCTGGCCATGTACGGCCTGTCGACGGTCTCCGCCCTGGTGCTCGGGGCGGTCTACAAGCGGACCTTGCTCAAGAGCCCGACCCCGCCGCTGGTGCTCGAGCTGCCGCCTTACCGCCTGCCGCGGATCCGCGACACCCTTCGCCACGTCTGGGACCGGACCCTCGACTTCCTGCGCGACGCCGGGACGATCATCTTGGCGGTGACGATCGTGCTGTGGGGCTTGCTGACCTTCCCGCGCGTCGACCCCAGCGAGCTCAGCGAAGGCGAGACGGCGATCGAGCGCTCGGTGGCCGGGACCGTCGGCAAGGCGATGGAGCCCGCGCTCGAGCCGATCGGCCAGGACTGGCGCATCGGCGTCGCGCTGATCGGCAGCTTCGCCGCGCGCGAGGTGCTCGTATCGACCTTGGGCCTCGTCTACGACATCGAGGGCGCCGACGAGGACGACGCGCCCTTGCGCGACGCGATGCGCGAGGCGAAGGACCCCGAGACGGGCGAGCCTCGCTACTCGCCGCTGTCAGGCCTGGCGCTGATGGTGTTCTTCGTCTACGCCTGCCAGTGCATGTCGACCCTGGCGGTCGTCCGGCGCGAGACCGGCGGCTGGAAGTGGCCGATCTTCATGTTGGTGAGCATGACGGTGATCGCGTATGTGGCGGCGTTGATCGTCTATCAGGGCGGGCAGCTGCTCGGGTTTGGATAGCTAGCGAGCTTGGGTCGCGCTATCGGGCGCTCGTGGTGCGGGCCTGCGGTGCTCGGTCGGCTTCGACGGTGCACCGCGGCCTATTCGGCGGGCGCCCTCCCTACTCCTGCGCTCGAGCCGAGCCACGCCTGGGTGCTCTTCCAAGACAGTACGCGGCTCGGTGCTCGTCGCAGGGATCCCTCCCACCGAGCGGCCTGCTTTGGGTTCGCAAGCTGAATGCTGGGGTCTCGGGCGAGCTGCGTTAGTTTGGGTGACGCGACGCTCGGGGTTGGTTGAGCCAGTGCTGCATGCGGTGAGGATTGGTTGACCGGTGCTGCATGCGGTGAGGGTTGGTTGAACAGGTGCTGCATGCGGAGAGGGTTTGGTTGAACAGGTGCTGCATGCGGAGAGGGTTGGTTGAACAGGTGCTGCGTGCAGGCTTCATCGAACCAAAACCGATCGACGAGCCCGCCAGACCACACGACCGACGAGCCCGCCGAAGGCTGGTTGAACAGGTACCGGATACGGTGACGACTGGTCGCACCCGCGTTGCAGGGCATCTGGGTTTAGCGGTCGACGAGCCCGCCAGACCACACCCCCCTTGGGGGGTGACCACACGCCCCCTAGGAGGCACGAACCCCATTGAGGACCAGCCAAAGAGGAGGAGCGGCAGCGACGAAGCGCCCCCGGTCCGAGGCGGCTGCGGGGGCAAAAAAGGACCCGGCTTGAAGGACATCCCTCAATGTCCTCCAAACCGGGTCTGGCTCGAGGGCCCCCTCAGACCCTCGTCGCCGCGGTCCAACTCACCGCGAGTCGGCCGCTGCGTTCATCGGCAATCGGGTCAACCCCGAGCTTTGATTGTTCGGGCTCACCACCGACGCGAGGACCCGATTGCCTGTGACTGAACGATGCACGCATCGCCCAAAGGAGCAAGGCATGGGCCAGGATCGGCATACGTATGGCGAAATGCTGTGATCTCGGGATCTTAGCGAAAAGGGGGGCGGATTCGGACCTTCGAGAGGGCGTCGAGGGGTGGATGCGGATGCAGCCATGGCCGTCTCGGTGGCGAGTCGGGCAGTCGCCACCTTTGTGGCGGTGAACTCAGCTCGCCTTGATGATCCGCGGTTTTGGACCCGAGACCCGAGGGATCGTGGGGTTGAGCTCGAGGTAGTGGCTGCGCAAGACGTCGGCGATGTCGGCAAACCATTGCGCATGGGGGGAGCTGGCGCGCCACTGGAGGGTGAGGGTGCGGCCGGGCGGGGGCTTGGCGAAGCCGCGGACGACGAGGCCCTGGTTGTTGCGGACCTCGACCGGGAGGGCGCTGGCGGGGAGCAAGGTGGCCCCGAGCCCGCTCTCGACCATGCGCACGAGGGTGGAGACGCTGGCGGCGGCGACGGAGGTGGGGGGCGGGGGGCCGGCGAGGGCGCAGACTTCGATGGCCTGGTCGCGGAGGCAGTGGCCGTCTTGCATGAGGATCAAGCTCGCGCCGGTGATCTCCTCGGGCTCGAGGGCGCCGCGGGTGGCGAGGGGGTGGCCCTTGGGGGCGACGAGGACGAAGGGCTCGACGACGAGGTCGGGGCCGGCGAGGCCGGCGGCGTCGAAGGGGTGGGCGAGCAGGCCCAGATCGACGGCCCCGGCGCGCAGCTGGTCGAGGAGGACGTCGGTCTGGAGCTCGTGGATGGCGTAGCTGACCTCGGGGTAGAGCTCGCGCAGCTTGGCGAGGAGGCCGGGGAGGCCGTAGGGGGCGATGGTCGGGATGACGCCGAGGCGGAGGGTCCCGCGGCGGGCTCCGGACCAGGCATCGGCGGCGCTGACGAGCTCGCGGGCGCCGGCGAGGACCCGGCGGGCGCGCGCGACGATGTCCTCGCCGGCGGGGGTGACGATCACCCGGGGGCGGGCGCGCTCGAACAAGGTGAGGCCGAGGAGGCCCTCGACCTCGCGGACTTGCTTGCTCAGGGCAGGTTGGCTGACCCCGCACTGGCGGGCGGTCTCGCCAAAGTGACCGGTCTCGGCGAGGGCGACGAGGTACTCGAGCTGGCGCAGGGTCGGGAGGTTCACGCCATAACCCTAGGATATCGAGTGTATGAGGACAATGTCTTGGCATCATGGCCGCGCGGGCCCTAGCTTGGTGTTCGAGACCCGCCATGACGACCCCGAGCAAGTGCCCCTTCCACGCCGCCTCCGCCCACACCACCCACGAGGCCCAGTCCAACCGCCAGTGGTGGCCCGAGGGCCTCAACCTGTCGATCCTCGCCCAAAACGGCCCGCAGACGAACCCCATGGGCGCGGACTTCGACTACGCCCAGGCCTTCGAGAGCCTCGACCTCGACGCGGTGGTGGCCGACCTGCACGCGCTGATGACCGACTCCCAGGACTGGTGGCCGGCGGACTACGGCCACTACGGGCCCTTCTTCATCCGCATGGCCTGGCACAGCGCGGGCACCTACCGGATCCACGACGGGCGCGGCGGGGCGGCGGCGGGGACGCTGCGCTTCGCCCCGCTCAACAGCTGGCCGGACAACGGCAACCTCGACAAGGCGCGGCGGCTGCTGTGGCCGATCAAGCGCAAGTACGGGCGCAAGATCTCGTGGGCCGACCTGATGATCCTGACGGGCAACGTCGCCCTCGAGTCCATGGGCTTCGAGACCCTGGGCTTCGCCGGCGGGCGCGAGGACGTGTGGGAGCCGGAGCTCGACATCGACTGGGGTCCGGAGACGCAGTGGCTCGGGGACGCGCGCTACAGCGGCGAGCGGGACCTGGCCAAGCCCCTGGGCGCGGTCCAGATGGGGCTGATCTACGTCAACCCGGAGGGGCCCAACGGCGACCCGGATCCGCTGGCGGCGGCTCGGGACATCCGCGAGACCTTCGCGCGCATGGCCATGAACGACGAGGAGACCGTGGCGCTGATCGCCGGCGGGCACACCTTTGGCAAGACCCACGGCGCGGCCGATCCCGACGCGCACGTCGGGCGGGAGCCCGAAGCCGCCGCCATGGAGGCCCAGGGCTTTGGCTGGGCCAACAGCTACGGCTCTGGCAAGGGCGTGGACACGATCACCAGCGGGCTCGAGGGCGCGTGGACGACCGAGCCCGCCAAGTGGGACCACAACTTCTTCGAGAACCTGTTTGGCTACGAGTGGGAGCTGACCCGGAGCCCGGCGGGGGCGCAGCAGTGGACGCCCAAGGACGGCGCCGGCGCGGGCACGGTGCCCGACGCCCATGACCCGGATCGCACGCACGCGCCGATGATGGCGACCACGGACCTGGCCCTGCGCTTCGACCCGATCTACGAGCCCATCGCGCGCCGCTTCTACGAGCACCCCGAGCAGTTCGCCGAGGCCTTCGCCCGGGCCTGGTTCAAGCTCACCCACCGCGACATGGGCCCGGTCTCGCGCTACCTCGGGCCGAAGGTCCCCGCGGCGGTGCAGCTGTGGCAGGACCCGATCCCCGCGGCGGACTACGAGGCCATCGCGGCCGAGGACGTCGCTGCGCTCGAAGCCGCGATCCGCGACTCGGGGCTGACGGTGGCGCAGCTGGTGCGCACCGCGTGGGCGTCGGCGTCGAGCTTTCGCGGCACGGACAAGCGCGGGGGGGCCAACGGCGGGCGCCTGCGCCTCGAGCCGCAGCGCAGCTGGGCGGCGAACGAGCCCGAGGCCCTCGGCGAGGTGCTGAGCGTGCTCGAGGGGATCCAGCGCGCCTTCAACGAGGGGCAGGGCGGGGCCAAGAAGGTGTCGATGGCGGACCTCATCGTGCTCGGCGGCAACGTCGGGGTGGAGCAGGCCGCGGCCGCGGGCGGGCACAGCCTCGAGCTGCCCTTCACCCCCGGGCGCACCGACGCGAGCCAGGACCAGACCGACGTCGAGTCCTTCGCCGTGCTCGAGCCTCGGGCCGACGGCTTCCGCAACTACGCGAGCGCCGGCACCGAGGCCGTCGCCGAGCGCCTGCTCCTCGACAAGGCCCACCTGCTGACCCTGAGCGCGCCCGAGATGACCGCGCTCGTCGGCGGCATGCGGGCCCTCGGGGCGACCCACGGCGGCTCGAAGCAGGGTGTGCTGAGCTCACGGCCGGGGGTGCTGAGCCACGACTTCTTCGTCAACTTGCTCGACATGTCGACGCAGTGGAGCCCGGTCCCGGCCGAGCAGGGCGGGGGCTACGTCGGCCGCGACCGCGCGAGCGGTGCTCAGCGCTGGACGGCCAGCCGCGCAGACCTGGTGTTCGGCTCGAACTCCCAGCTGCGCGCGCTCGCGGAGGTCTACGCCTGCGACGACGGCGACGCCAAGCTCGTCGAGGACTTCGCCGCGGCGTGGACGAAGGTCATGAACCTCGACCGCTTCGACCTGCGCTGAGCGAGTCGCCTCAGCCCGAGGAAGAGCGTGCGGCCGGGGACGGTCGCGCGCTCTTCAAGTGTTGGCCGTGGACGACGCCACGCCCTCGACGGCCAACACTGTCGAGGAATCCACGCCCCCGCTCGCGGGGGCGACCACGAGCCCTCTCAAAGGCACGAACTCCATTGCCCCACGACCCAAGCGGAGGAGCGGACAGCGACGAAGCGCCCCCGGTCCCGCGACCTCTGCGGGGGCAAAGCAGCACTCACTGCACGGTGGCGTAGGCGTCGGGCTCGATCTCGAAGCGCTCGATCCACCGGTGGATCTCCTTGAGATCCCGACGCAGCGCCCGCGCCACCTCGCCCGTGTCGCCGCCCGTGCGCGCGAGCTCGCTGACCAGCTTGGCCCGGAGCTCGCTGACGCTCTCGGGGCTCTGCGGCATGTCCCGGCGGCTGGCGATGATGTCGTCGAGCAGGTCCCGGGAGATCTCGCCGCCGGTGCCCGCGAGGATCGAGGCCGTGGCCAGGGTCTGGTGGAGCTCGCGGACGTTGAACGGCCAGCTGTGGCTGAGGATGCGCCGGAAGGCTCGGGTGGCGATGCGCACCTGGCCGTTGGCGCGGCTCGTGGACGCCACGCGGGTCAGCACGCCCAGGTCCTCCCGGCGGCGGCGCAGCGGGGGCAAGGTCGCGGCGAAGCCGGCCAGACGCGAGTAGAGGTCGGGGCGGAACTTGCCGGCCTCGACCAGCGCCCGGATGTCGTGGAGGGTCGAGCAGATCACCCGGACGTCGAAGGTGCGCGGGGTCTGGCCGCCGACGCGCTGGACCCGGCCCTCGGCCAGGGCGGCGTGCAGCTTGGTCTGGGCCACGGGGGAGAGCTCGCCGAGCTCGTCGAAAAAGAGCGTGCCGCCGTCGGCCTGCTCGAAGATGCCGGGGCGATCCTCGTCGGCGCTGCCGAACAGGATCGAGTCGATGCGCTGGTCGGAGAGCGCGGCGAGGTTGGTGGCCAGGAAGGGCCCCTCGCGCTTGCTCAGCCGGTGCACGGCCCGCGCGGTGATCTCCTTGCCGGTGCCCGTCTCCCCGTGCAGCAGCAAGGGCACGTCGCTCTCGGCGAGGCGCAAGAGCGTGCGGTGGATGCTGCACAAGTTCGGGTTCGAGGTCCCCGAGGGGTCGACGATCTGGATGTGCTCCGGTGCCAGGTCGGCGTGCACGACCTCGCGGATCATCCAAAAGGAGCGGCCGACCTCGAACACCTGGCCCGGCAACAGCCGCGCCATGCCGGGGATGGCCTGGCGCTCGATGTGCGTGCCGTTGCGGCTGTCGAGGTCGCACAGGTCGAACTCGAGGCCGCTGGCGGACCGGACGATGCGCAGCTCGGCGTGGCGTCCGCTGATCCACCCGAGGGGGATGCGGATCGACAGGTCGTCACCCTTGCGCTCGTGGCGGAGCTTGTCGCCGCTGATCCGCCCAAAGCGGATGCGGTTGAGCTCGTCCAGGCTCCACACCTGGCCCGCCTCGGCGAAGTCGTTCTCGCTCGAGCCGATATAGATCAACCACGCGTGGCTTGGTCCACGACCCATCGTGGGCGAGTCGTCGGAGAGCGTCTCTTCGGGGATCAAATCCATCGGAAAGGTAGGGGCGCGAGCCGAAGCATCTTACCCCCTTCTGTGCGGATCATGGCCGATAAAGCAGGATCCCATCACTCGCGATCTTGCGCCAGGGGCGCGAGGTTGGCTCGATCACAGTTCGACTTTCGTGCAGGCGGATCCGTTCCGACCTGACTGTACTCACGGACTCCAGAGCGCTGGCGCCGAAGCCTTTCACCTGGACTTTCGCGCAACTGCACGCCCGAAGTGAGGGGGTCCGGCGGGGTATAGTCCGCGCCGGCCAATGCCCTTGCAAAACACGAGCTTCCTCGACGCCTGCCGTGGGCAGCGACCTGCCCGAACTCCCGTCTGGCTCATGCGCCAGGCTGGGCGCTACCTCCCGGAGTACCGGGCGATCCGCTCGAAGGTGTCCTTCCTCGAGCTGTGCCGGACCCCCGAGCTGGCGGCGGAGGTGACCCTCCAACCGATCGACCGCCTCGACGTCGACGCGGCGATCTTGTTCTCGGACATCCTCGTGGTCTTCGACGCCATGGACGTGGCCGTCGAGTTCAAGCCGGGGCCGCAGCTGCCCTCGCCGGTGCGGACCCGGGCCGACGTCGAGGGCCTGCGCTGGGGCGAGCCCGTGGGCGAGCTCGAGTACGTGATGAACGCGGTGCGGGCGTGCAAGAAGGCCCTCGCCGATCGCGTGCCGCTGATCGGCTTTTGCGGGGCTCCGTTCACGACCTGCAGCTACCTCATCGAGGGCGGGGGCAGCCGCGACTTCCTCGAGGTCAAAAAATTGTTGTTCACCGAGCCGGCGCTGTTCCGCTCGCTGATGGCGAACATGAGCGACCTGCTCGCGCGCTACCTCATCGGGCAGATCGACGCTGGCGTCGACGCGGTCCAGATCTTCGACAGCTGGGCCGGCGCGCTGGGTCCCCGGGACTACATCGAGCACGTCCTGCCGCACACCCGGACCCTGGTCGAGCGGGTCCAGGCCCACATCCCCGAGGGCCGCGACCAGCCCGTGCCGGTGATCCTGTTCGCGCGCGGCAACATGAACATCCTCGGCGCGACGGCGCAGGTGCCCGCGGACGTGGTCGGCGTCGACTGGAGCATCGGCATGGACCAGGCCATCGAGATCGTCGGCAGCGATCGCGTGGTCCAGGGCAACCTCGACCCCGGGGTGTTGCTGGGCTCGCCGGAGCTGATCCGCGACCGGGTCCGCGACGTCCTGCGCGAGGCCGCCGGGGCCAAGGCGCACATCTTCAACCTCGGCCACGGCATCTCGCGGGTGACCAACCCCGACCACGCCAAGGCCATGGTCGACGCGGTCCACGAGGGTCTGGGATGAAGGTCACCCGGACCCTGGCCGTGCCGCTCGGGTTCGGGCTGCTGGTCTGTGCCCTCGCCTGTCGGCCCGACCCGGGGACGAGTGTCGATCCCGACACGGCCGAGGGGGGCACCGACGCGGCCGAGGTTCTCCCCGCGATCATCCCGGACGAGCCCGCCAACAAGGGCGAGGGCGATCCCCTGGTAGCGACCATCCCGCTGGCGACGGGCGAGACCCTCGAGCTCGAGAGCTTGCGCGGCCGGCCGGTGCTGCTCGAGATCTCGGCGAGCTGGGAGGTGGGCTGGGACGAGGCCCACGCCTTCTACGCCGAGCTCGCCGCGGCCCACCCCGAGCTCGCGGTGATCGTGGTCGCGGCCGAGCTCGAAGATCGGGCCTTGCTCGAGCTCCCCGATGGGCTCGCCCGGGGCTGGGACCCCGCCGGCGCCCTCGCGGCCAAGCTGACCGTGGCGACCTTCCCGACCATGTTCGTCCTCGACCGCGACGGCCGGATCACCCGGGTCGTCAACGGCTGGGACGAGAGCGTGCAGGCCGAGCTGAGCGACGCCGTCACGGCCCTCGCCCCGGGCGGCTGAGGTTCGCCTAAATCCGGCGAGTCTCGGCCAGGTAGGGGCCGAGGGCGAGCAAGCCCGGGAGGTCGCGGATGTCTCCGTCGAGGCGCGCGATGATCAGCTGGAGCGCGGACTCCGGGAGGTCGCTGCCGAGCTTGCGGACCGCCTCGAGGGCGCGGTGGTTGGCGTTGGCCGCCTCGGTCCGGACCACCCGCAGCCCCTCGAGCAGGTCGCGGATCTGCTCGCGGTCGAGGTGGTCGAGCTCGCCGTGGAACATGCGCTCGAGGGCGGCCGCGCGGTCGAGCTTGCCGGGGTCGGTGATGATCGCCAGCGGGGCGTCGTGGGCCAGGCGCTCGTAGCTGCGGTTGTAGATCACCACGTCGATGTCGACCCCGCGGCTGCGCACGCCCTGGGCGAGGGCCTGGGCGTCCATCATGTGGGTCGCGTCGGCGGAGCTGACCAGGGCGAAGCTGGTGTCCTCGGCGCGGAGGATCGACTGGATCGCCGAGGCGCGCTCGCGGAAGCCCTCGCGCATGCCGTAGAAGGCCTCGAAAAAGGCGATGGTCTCGTCGGCGAGGTCCTTGCCGACGATGACTTGAAAGAGCTTGGTCGCCGCGGCGCCGGAGCTGGCCATCAAGCGCGCGCGCCAGCCCCCGGAGCGGCCCTTGCCCTTGCCCTGGCCCACGAACCACTTGACCACGCCCTCGTCGAGGAAGGTCGCCAGGCGCGAGGGCGCGTCGAGGATGTCGAGGGCGTTGCGGGCCGGGGGCGTGTCGAGGATGACCAGGTCGTACTCGCCCGAGCTCATCACCTCGTAGAGCCGCTCCATCGCCAGGTAGGCGTGGCTGCGGGAGAGGGTGCCGGCCATGGCTCGGTAGACCCGGTTGCGCAGGACCTTGTCGCGGGTCTCCTCGTCGGGCGCGACCCGGGCCATGAGCGAGTCCATGCTCGCGGCGTTGTCGAACATGGCCGCGTGCAGGGTGCCGGGGATCTCGACGCCGTGCTCGGCGCCCAGATCCTCCACGGGCACCTCGCGGATGCGGTCGTCGAGGTGGGTCAGGCCGAGGGCGTCGGCGAGGCGCTTGGCCGGGTCAATGGTCAGCACCAAAGTGCGCAGGCCGAGCTGGGCCGCGCGCAGGGCGATGGCCGCGGACACGGTGGTCTTGCCGACGCCGCCGGGGCCGATCGCGACCAGCAGCTTCTGGCGTTGAATGAGCTCGTCGATGCCGCTCATCGCCGCATCCTCCGGGCGTGGGAGGTGTTCGCGTCTTCGGCCGAGCGGTCCTCGAGCTGCTCGATGGCCGAGCGGCCGAGGGAGGCGATGGCCTCGGGGTCGAGCTCGCGGCTGGTGATCAGCGGGAGCTCGACGATCGGCATGGTGATCGCGCGTCGCAGCCGGTTGATCTGCGCGCGGGCGTTGGCCTGGTAGCGCATCGCTCGGCGGGCGAGGGTCACCTCGTCGACGAGCGGCCCGATGTTGGCCCGCTTGGCCCGGCTCTGGACGCGGTCGAGGAGCCCGGCCTGGCCCGGGGTCAGCGGGCGCTCGGGGACCTGGTTGATGAACAGCGCGCCGAGGGCCACTTTGTGGTGCTCGCGGAGCTTTTGGTAGAGCTCGAAGGTCTCCTGGGCCGGGAGCTCGCGGGGCAGGGTGACCAGGCTCAGCACGGTCCGGCGCGGATCGGCGAGCAAGCTGGAGAAGCCGTCGATGAGCCGGCGCATGGGCCCGTCGCCGATCAGCCCGGTCATGACCTCGGGGACGTTGAGCAGCATCAGCGCGTGGCCGGTCGCGTCGAGGTCGACGAGGATCGGGTCCCAGCGCGGCTTGCCGCCCTCGCGCTCGGCCTCGAGGGCGCTGAGCTTGTTGAGGGTCGCGACCTCGGCGACCGAGGGCGCGGCCTGAAAGAACTTTTGCAGGGTCTTGTTGCGCATGATGGTGCGCGCGACCCTCTTGACCGGGATGTGCTGCTCGAAGTAGTCGGCCAGCGCCGACTCGAAGTCGAGGTTCATGGCCCACACGCCGTCGGTGACCTGCGAGGGCTCGTAGGCGATGCTCCGGTTGGCGAACAGGCCCTCCATGGACGCGCGGTGACCCAGCTCGACGATGAGCGGGCGCCGGCCTCGACGGGCTGCCTCGACGGCCGTCGCGGCGACGACCGTGGTCTTGCCGACGCCGCCTTTGCCGGTGAACATCAGCAGGCGGCGGTCGAGGAGGGCTGGGCTCGTCGCGGTCACGGTGACGGACGCCTGCGTAACCCAGCCCACCCCCAAACACAACTGCCTGCGCCAAGGGGTCCCAGGGCGCCCAGGAGGGGAGGGGGGCTCCCCCGGGCTGGAGCGGCGCGGACCCGGTGCTACCTTGGCCGCGATGCACGCCCGCTCCCCGTGGATACAGGCGGCCCGTCCGCTCGCCGCCGCCAACGTGCTCGTGCCCCTGCTGCTCGGTCAGGCCCTGGCCTTCGCGGCCCACGGCCGCTTCTCGTGGACGGCCTTCGCCGCCATTCAGCTGTTCGGTTTTTTTGACCAGCTGTTCATCGTGTTCGCCAACGACTTCGCGGACCAGGAGGCGGACGCGCTCAACGACAGCCCGACCTTCGTCAGCGGCGGCTCGCGGGTGATCCAAGAGGGGCTGATCCCGCCCGCGGCCCTGCGCGCGGGGGCGTGGGTGATGCTCGGCGCCCAGATGGCGATTGCGCTCGCCCTGGCGCTGGGGCGGGGCCTGTGGTGGATGCCGGTGCTCGTGCTGCTCGGCGCGGCCTTGCTGTGGGCCTACAGCTACCCGCCCTTGCGCCTGTCCTACCGCGGCTACGGCGAGACCCTCCAGGGCCTGGGCGTCGGCGTGCTGTTGCCGGTGATCGGCTTCTACGCCCAGGCCGGCTCCTTCGAGGGCATCCCGCTGCTGGGCCTGATCCCTTGCTTCGTGCTCGGCTACGTCGGCAACTTGCTCACCTCGCTGCCCGACTACGCGGCGGACAAGGCCGCGGCCAAGCTCAGCTACGCCGTGCGCGTGGGGCAGTACGAGGCGCGCCGGCACAGCCTCGAGCTGCTCGTGCTGTCGAGCGTGTTCGGCTTCCTGGTCGTCCCCGGCTTGCCGGTCTGGGGCCTCGCGCCGGTCATCGTCGCCCCGCTGATCCCCGTGTACTTCGCCCTGCGCCTGCTCGGCTCCGCCGACGCGGCCAACCAGGGGGAGTGCCTGCGCTTCGTGATCCTGGCCGCGAGCGCCTCGAACCTGGCCATGCTCGGCTGGATCCTCGCGTCGCTGATCCAAGGTTGGCTTCAGGCCGCGCCCGTGGGCCTCGTGTAGGTGTTCGCTTTGGTAGTTGAAGCGGCGCTGCGAACCGGGCACCATCGTCGCGGGATCCCAATGATCCTCCGCGCGGAACCTAATCCTCGGCTTGGTGTCTGTGCCGCCCCGAGCCCGCCGTGCTTTCTTCGTCATCCGTGAACGCCGAGGACAACCGCGCATCCCAACCCTCCGCCGCCGACTCGGCGAGCGTGGCAGGGTCTGCGGACGCCGAGCCCGAGCTCGACCCCGCGGAGAAGAAGCGCCGAGACGCGCGCGCGGCCCGGGACGCTCGGGACCGTCGCCTGGTCCGGCGGCTCAAGCAGGGCGACGAGCGGGCCTTCCAGGAGCTCGTCCACACCTACCAGGACCGAATCTTCGGCCTCGTGTACCGGATGATCGGCAACCGCCAGGAGGCTGAGGACATCGCCCAGGAGGTGTTCATCTCGGTCTACCGCGGCATCGCCAACTACCGCGGCGAAGGGCGCTTTTACACCTGGCTCTATCGGATCGCGTCGAACACGACGAAGAATCGGCTCAAGTACCTCAAGGGCCGCAACTTTCACCGCGCCGACGACATCGACGAGTCCCCGGCGGCCCACACCAAGGGCAAGGACGGCGGCCCGGTGGTCGCGCTCCAGAGCGTGGTCCACGGCCCAGAGGCGACGGTCCAGGGCAACCGCCTCGAGCAGGCGATCCAGCGCGAGATCGCCAACCTCGAGCCGGAGCACCGCCTGCTCATCGTCCTGCGCGACATCCAGGGGCACACCTACGCCGAGATCCTGGCCATCACCGGCCTGCAGCAAGGTACGCTCAAGAGCCGCCTGCACCGCGCGCGCCTCGCCCTGAAGGTGCGCCTCGAGCCCTACCTCGAGTGAGATCGAGCTTTTCCTCTTTACCCCGTCGACCCTCGGATTACACTGAGATCAGACTCTTCACCCCTGCTTGCGACATGGCCGCCGACTCCAACGCCGAACGGATGACCGCCTACCTCGACGACGCGCTCGAGGGAGACGACGCGTCTTCGTTTGAGGCGTGGCTCGAGGACTCGCCCGACGCGAAGAAAGAGGTCGAGGATCTCCAGCGGCTCCTCTCGGTGGTCCGCGAGCTTCCCGATGTCGAGGCGCCGCCGGACTTCTACGACAAGGTCGCCAAGAAGATCCGCCGCTCGCGCGGGCCCGACCCCAACGGCATGAACTGGTCGCTGGTGTCGATGCCCTTCCAGGTGCTGAGCGTCATCATCATCATGGTGATCGCCGCGACCTACCTGATGCTCGAGCTCGACCGCGACCAGGCCCGGATCGAGAAGGACCCGAGCGCGGCCAAGGCTCAAGAAAAGGCCGAGCGCGCCCGCGATGCGGCGCAGCGCAAGGGCCTCGAGTAAGGCCACAAACAATTTTTCGAGCCGCGCTCAGCGAAAGGGCGCCACGAGGAAGTCGCAGGCCGGGATCACCGGGGCGGCCGCGCGCTCGGGGTCTGAGGTCGGCGTGCGGAACAGCCACGCGCCGAGCAGCAGCCGCAGCTTGCGGGCCTTCGAGGTGTGCGCGCGGGGAGCCGAGAACTCGCAGCCCTGCTCGCGGATCACCCGGCCGATGTCGGCGTAGATGCGGCTCGCAGCGCCGATCGCCGGGCGCGAGTCCCAAGGCAGCATGCGGATGCCCGCGTCGGCGCGGCGGTAGTACTCGTCGGCCTCGGCGAGCATGCGCTCGATGACCTCGGCGATGCGTCGGTCGCCGGCGTAGTCGCGGTGGTTGGCGACGAAGTGCTTGGGGTCGACGCCGCGCTCGCGCAGCAAGGCCGCGGGCAGGTAGAGGCGCTCGCGGCCCGCGTCCTCGGCGACATCGCGGCAGATGTTGGTCAGCTGCATGGCCGCCCCCAGATCGCAGGCGCGGGCCATGGTCTGGGCGTCTCGCGGGCCCATGAACAAGGTCATGATCACGCCGAGAGACGAGGCCACCCGGGCGCAGTAGCCGAGCACGTCGTGGAGGGTCTCGTACTCCCGCTCCTCGGCGTCCCAGGCGAAGCCCTCGATGAGCGCGTCGACGATCGGCCGGGGCAGGTCGTGGCGGTGGACCACCCGACCGAAGGCTCGGTCGACGGGGTCGTCGTCGGGGCCGCCGGCGTAGAGGCGATCGAGGCGACCGCTGAGGGCCTCGACCGCCGCTGCCGGGTCGTCGGAGAAGTCGACGAGGTCGTCGGAGATCCGGCAAAAGGCGTAGAAGGCCGCGACGTCCCCCCGGATGCGCCGCGGCAACAGCCGAGCGGCGGCCGCGAAGCTCTTGCTGCCCTCGTCGAGGATCGCCCGGCACGCGGCGAGGTCGGCCGCCTCGCTCGCGTCCGTGCGAGCGGCGAAGTCCTGGCTGCGGACGGGCGCAGGCACGAAGCGTTCGGGCGCGTCGGCCATGGCCTGGGACGCTACCACCGGAGCGAGCGGCGTGTCGGGCATGGCGACTCAGCCGGCCTGGACGCGGGCTTGGCCGCGCTCGCGGAGGATCTCCTCGACCTCGGGCAGGACCTGCTCGAGGACCTTGGCCGAGCTGAGCACGCCGGGCACACCGGCGCCCGGGTGCGTGCCCGCGCCGACGATGAACAGGCGATCGATCTCCTCGCTCTTGTTGTGCGGGCGGAAGTAGGCGCTCTGGGTCAGCACCGGCTCGACCCCGAACGCGGCGCCCTTGACCGAGAGCAGCTCGTCGCGGAAGCCGATCGGGTCGAGCACGTGGGAGCTCACGATGTTGTCGCCGAGCTCGGGCATGACCGTCTCGCTCAGGTAGGTCTCGATCTTCTTGCGGTAGCGCTCGCGCTCGACCTCCCAGTCCACGCCGCTGTCGAGGTGGGGCACGGGGGACAGCACGTAGAAGGCCTCGCAGCCCTCGGGGGCGAGGGAGGGGTCCGTCGCCGTGGGTCGGTGCAGGTAGAGCGAGAAGTCGTCGGCGAGCACCTTCTTTTCAAAGATGTCGTCGAGCAGGCCCTTGTAGCGCGGCCCGAGCAGGATCGTGTGGTGGGCGACGTCCTCGTACTTGCGCTTGGTCCCGAAGTACCAGACGAACAGGCTCATGGAGTAGCGCGCCCGGTCGACCTTCCTGTCGGTCCAGCGCTTGCGGTAGCGGGCCGGGAGCAGGTGCTTGTAGAGGTAGGCCGAGTCCGCGTTGGACACGACCAGGTCGGCGCGGACCTCCTGGCCGCCTTTGAGGCGCACGCCCGCGGCCCGGCCCTGCTCGACGAGGATCTCCTCGACCTCGGTGTTGAGCTGGACCTCGTTGCCCTGCCCCTCGATCAGGTCGACGAGGCCGCGGACCAGCACCCCGGTCCCACCCATGGGGAAGTGCACGCCCCACTTGCGCTCGAGGAAGGCGATCAGCGTGTAGATCGACGTGGTCTTGAAGGGGTTGCCGCCCACGAGCAGCGGGTGGAAGGAGAACACCTGGCGCAGGCGCTCGTCCTTGATGTACTTGGCGACCAGGCTGTAGACGGTGCGGTAGCTCTGCAGCCGGACCATCGCCGGGGCGATCTTCAGCATGTCGAGGACCTTGCCGAAGGGCACGTGGGCGAGCTTCTCGAACCCGGTCTCGAAGATCTCCTGGGACATGTTCAAGAAGCGCTCGTAACCCTCGACGTCGTCGGGGTTGAACTTGCGGATCTCCTCGCGCATCACGTCGGGGTCGCCCTGGTAGTCGAACACCTTCCCGTCGTGGAAGCGGATTCGATAAAAGGGCGTCACCTCGCGCATGTCGATGGTGTCCGACATGGTCTTGCCGCACAGCTCCCACAGCTCCTCGAGGAGGAAGGGCGCGGTGATCACCGTGGGCCCGCCGTCGAAGGTGAAGCCGTCCTGGCGGTAGACGTAGGCGCGACCCCCGGGCTGGTCGCGGCGCTCCAGAACCGTCACGCGGTAGCCGCGCGCACCGAGTCGGATGGCGGCGGCAAGCCCGCCAAAGCCACTCCCGATGACCACCGCGTGGGGGCGATCGTCCCCTTCAGGGTACAGCCGGACCGTTGATTGGGCCTTTGACGTGTTCAAGGTTTGCACGATCCTTCGTCTAGTATCTCGACCAACCTTTGACAAGCGGTCCCCGAGGGGTTCTCATCAAGGGGGAAGCAGCGGGGCTCGGAGGGCCTGGTGCAGGCATGGCCATGCAGCGAGGAAAATATCGGATCCAGACCGTCGCCGAGATGACCGGCGTGCCGGCGGCGACTCTGCGCGCGTGGGAGCGCCGCTACGGGATCCCTTCGCCGGAGCGGACGAGCTCCTCCTACCGGCTCTTTAGCGACCACGATATCGCCTCGATTCGCAAGCTCAAGGAGCTGTGCGACGAAGGCATGGCGCCCGCCGAGGCTGCGCGGATGGTCCAGCGGATCGAGGAGGCGAGCAACCAGCCCGTCGAGGGCGATCCCTACGCCCGCGCGAGCGAGCGGATCATCGCCGCGATCGTCGATTTCGATCCCCAGCGCCTGGAGCAGGCCGTGCGCGGCGCCATGTTCTTGGGCTCGGCTTCGACGGTCTTTCAACGCGTGCTCGCGCCGACCATGCGCAGCGTCGGTGAGCGATGGCACGACGGGACCCTCTCGGTCGCGCAGGAGCACATGGCGTCCGAGGCGCTGTCGGGCGCGGCCCGAGACATGCTGCGCTTGCTCGAGCCGCAATCTTCGGCCAAGCCCGCCATCGTGGCCTGCTTCGCCGATGAGGAGCACACGCTCCCGCTCTACGGCGTCGCGTTTGGGTTGTTGCGCTGGGGCCTGCGCCCGTTGGTGCTGGGCGCCAGGACTCCGCCCTCGGCGATTCGGCATGCGGTCGAGAGCATACGACCTGCCCTGGTGGGCCTGTCTGTGACCGTGCCTCCCCCCGCATATCGTGCACGTGAGCTCATCGAGGGTTATGCCGACGCGGCGCAGGGGTGCCCCTGGATCGTCGGGGGGCCTGGCTCCGAAGCGCTGCGCGCTGCCGTTGAAGCTTCGGGAGGCACGGTCGTCGGAACGCGTCCTCCGGAGGAGATCCGAGTCGCCGTCGAGCGGCTGCTCGATCCCAAACGGTGAGCGTCTATCCTCCCGACGGACCCTGCCTCGAGCGGCCCACCCATCATGATCTCGATCACACTCTCCCTGGTCCTCGCGAGCACGCCTCAGGTCGGCGCATCGACTCTCCTCGACGCTGGGCTCACGCCAGCCGCCGCCGAGGATGAGGTCGTGACCACCGAATACTGGGCCGGCCACCAGGTCGCCTTCGGGACCCGCGAGGTCCCCGTGCTCGGCACCATGCAGACCCGCATGGACAACTACACCATCGCCCGGGTGCGCAAGACCGCCGACGGCATCCAGATCGACCAGCGCGCGTGCAAGGTCGACTACAACGACGAGGGCGGGGTCAAGGTGTACGTCGACGCCAACGTCCTGCCCGACTCGCGGCTGGTGTTCGAGCGCGTCGAGGGCACGCCGCACTACACCATGAGCGGCACCGTCAACTGGGGCGAGGAAGACATCGACGAGGACGGCAACCCGGGCATGCGCGTCTACGTCGACGCGCCGGTGTGCAGCGGCAACCTCCACGTCACCAACCGCACCACCACCAACGCGCGGGCCTTCCCCGACGAGAACGGCGGGACCTTGCGCGGCGAGGTCACCATCAGCGTGCGGCAAAAGATCCTCGGCGCTGAGGGCAAGTGCCTCTCGGCCCTGGCCGAGGACAGCTTCGAGCGCTCCAAGGGCAGCTTCCGCTACACCAAGATCAAAGCCGGCGAGACCTGCAAGTCCCTGCTGGACGCGGGCTGGCCCGTCAAAGCCAAATGATCCCTGCGGCGGTCACCGTCGTAGGGTCCCGTAGAGTCTCGTAACCGGCCCTCGCGGCCGGGCGTAGCCCGAGCGTCCCCATGACCAAGACCGACCCGCGACCCACCCCCGCCGTGCTCCAGGCCATGGAGCGGCGCCGTTTCATCCAGCAGCTCGGGGCCGGCGCGACGGTCGTCGCCATGGGCGGACTGTGGACCGTCGCCGGGTCCACCGCCCACGCCGCCGAGCGCCGCACCGACGGTCGGCTGCGGGTCCCCCCTGGACAAAAGGTGCTCACGGCCCTGCGCCCGATGGGGGGCGTGCGCGGCGATCCGTCCAAGTCCAAGTACCGCCTCAAGGTCCACGGCGAGGTCGACAAGGTCCTCGACCTGAGCTTCCGGGACATCGTCGCCATGGACCAGGTCACCCGCGCCGAGGACGTCCACTGCGTCACCGGCTGGACCGTGCTCGGGGCGCGCTGGACCGGCATCCAGCTCGAGACCCTGGCCAAGCTCGCGGGCGTGCGCAGCTCGGCCCGGCACGTCATCTTCGAGGCCGCCCACGGCTACACGGCCAACGTGCGCTTGAAAGAAGCGCTGGCCGACAACGTGATGATCGCCCACAAGCTCGACGGACGGCCGCTCGCCACCGAGCACGGCGCCCCGGTGCGCGCCGTCGTCCCGGACCTCTACTTTTGGAAGAGCAGCAAGTGGCTCACGGGCATCCGCTTCGTGAGCCGGGACGAGCCGGGCTACTGGGAGGTCCGCGGGTACAACAACCACGCGGACCCTTGGCTCGAAGAACGCTACGCGTGAACTAGCCTAGCCGTTCCGAGCCTTCCACTCGGAGGTCAGGTCCTTGGTGATGTTCTTTTGGTGCGCCTCGATGGTGCCGCCGCCGATCTCGAGCAGCTTGGCGTCACGCCACAGGCGCTCGACGGGGTACTCGCGGCAGTAGCCGGCGCCGCCCATGACCTGCATGGCCCAGTCGGCGACCTGCTTGCCGACGGGGGCGGCGAACAGCTTGGCGGCGTCGGAGCCGACGCGGGAGCGCTTGTTGGGGTCGACGTCGCGGGCGACGTTGTAGGTCAGGCAGCGGGCGGCCTCGGTCATCGCGTAGCCGTCGCCGATGTAGCGCTGGATCTGGCCGAAGCGGTTCAGCGGCTGCTTGAAGGCTTTGCGCTGGGCGGCGTAGTCGACCATGATCTCGACGCAGCGCGTGGCGATGCCGACGCTCATGGCCGCGAGGGTCAGGCGCTCGATCTCGAGGTTGCGCATCATGTGGGTCAGGCCGCCGCCGGGCTCGCCGAGCAGGTTGGCCTTGGGCACGCGGCAGTCCTCGAAGATCAGCTCCGACATCGTCGAGCCGCGCATGCCGAGCTTGTCGATGTGGTTGCTGGTCGAAAAGCCCGGGCAGTCGCGGTCGATGACGAAGGAGGTGATGCGATCGTCGAGCTTGGCGTAGACGAGGAAGCAGTGCCCCTCGCAGCCGTTGGTGATGTAGGTCTTGGTCCCGTTGACGACGTAGTGGTCGCCGTCGTCGACGGCCGTGGTCGTCATGCCGAGCACGTCGGTGCCGGCCCCGGGCTCGGTCATGCCCATGCCGCCGACCCACTCGCCGTCGATGACCTTCTCGAGGTAGCGCTCGCGCTGCTCTTCGTTGGAGCAGTGGTAGAAGTTGTTGACGAAGAGCATCGAGTGGGCGAGGTAGGCCAGGCAAAAGCCGGGGTCCGACTTCGACAGCTCCTCGTGGACGATCACCGCCGCGGTCGCGTCCATGCCCGAGCCACCGTCGTCGATGGGCACGGTGATGCCCAGCAGCCCGAGCTCGCCCAGGCGCCGGAACAGCTCGACGTTGAGCACCCCCTTGTCGTCGTACTCCGCGGCCTGGGGCTCGACCTCTTTGCGGGTGAACTCGGCGACGTTCTGGCGCAGGAGACGGTGCTCATCGCTGGGGTTGAACAGGGCATCGGCGGCGGACATCGCCGGAGACCATACCTCAGAACTAGAAATTTACCCGGGCCGCGGGGGGCGTCATGCGACGCGTCACCGGGGCCCTGTCGGTGAGTTGAAAACCCCACGGGCAAAAGGTGAGCTTGCTCGGCATTGGCTGGGAAAATCGCGTTACCCTGGCGCCATGACGGACGGGCAGGACGACCACGACGAGCGCGAGGATGCGGTAGATGACCCGCGTCACGATCCGGAGCTCGAGGCCATGGCCGACGCGGTCGAAGCCGAGCGCGGCGAGGCGGACGCGTCGGGTGCGGGCCTGGGCGAGGGGCTGGGCTTCGAGGCGCGTGAGCCCGCGCTGCCCCGGGCGCTGATCCTGCCCGGCCTGGCGATCGTCGCCGCGTCGGCTGCGCCCTTGCACCCCGACGGCTACAGCTTCCTGCAGCTGCTCTACGTCGCCTTCTTGCGCCACCCCCTCGAGGGCGTCGTGATGCTGCTGGGCTTCGGCGCGCCCTTTTTGTTCGGCCTGATCGTCGCCCTCGCGGCCGCCTTCGCCGACCGGGGCCACGGCGCGCGGGCGATGCTGCGCCGCTTCAGCGTCGCCAACCTCAGCCTGCTCCACGCCCAGCTGTTGCTGGTGTCCTTCATCCTCGCCCGCGAGGGCGTGGCGGTCATGGCCTTCGCGCTCGTCGGCTTCGCCCTGGTCAGCGGCTCGTACTTCATCATCCAGCACGCCGCGGCCGCGGCCGTGGGCGGGCGCGTCGACGACCAGGGCGAGATCGACCACGCCGACTCCGGGCCCAAGCTGCACTTTTTGTTCCGCTGGGGCGCGACCATGGTCGTCGCGATCTGCGGCTGGGTCCGCCTGCAGCTGCTCATCGACGTGCGCCTGGGCTGGGCCGTCGAGGTGCTGCTGGCCTCGTGCATGCTGATCACGATCTTGCTCGTGCGCAGCAGCAAAGCGCGCCCCGAGTAGGCTCAGAGGGCCACGTCCCTGCCCCTACGTCCACGACTCAGGGACTGTGAGTAAATCACAGTCCCTGTCCATTTTAGCCGTCGTGGACGACGCCACGCCCTCCCTGCCCCACGTCCACGACTCAGCGCAGCACGGACTCGATGAAGTCGAGGCGGGCCTGCCAGGCCTCGACGATGCGCTCGCGGCCCTCGATGCGGTGGCCCTGGCCCTCGATCTCGACGTACACGACCTGCTTGCCCGCGGCCTCGGCCGCCTTGGCGAAGGCGCGCGAGCCCTCCACGGGGACGCGCCAGTCGTTGCCGCCGTGGAGCAGGAAGATCGGCGCGTCGAGGCGCTCGACGTGGTTGATCGGGCTGCGGTCCTCGAGCTTGGCGCGGTCCTCGGGGACGGCTGGGTCGCCGGCCTCGAGCACGACCCAGTCGGGGATGTTGGTCGCGTCGTGGAAGGCGACGATGTCCGAGAAGCCGGCCTCGGCCAGGCCGAAGGCGAAGCGGTAGGCCTCGTCGCGCCCGTTGGTCTCGGGCGGGAAGGTCATGGCGCGCATGGTCGCGTAGCCGCCGTGGCTCCGGCCGTAGACGCCGATGCGCGCCGCCGGGACGCCGAGCTGGGCCTCGATCCACCGGGCGATCCAGAACAGGTCGACGATCTCGTCGCCGCCCAGGTCCCGGTCGTTGAGGGCGTAGAAGTCCTTGCCGAAGCCCGAGGAGCCGCGCACCGAGGCCGAGACCACGGTCATGCCGGCCGCGCACAGCACGTGGTCGTAGCGGGTCCACTCGTTGTCGCCGCCGTAAAACGAGCGGACCAGCGCGACGCCCTGGGCCGGGTCCTCGCTCAGCGGCTGGCGGGGGCGGAGCACGAAGGCGTGGAGCTCGCGATCGTCGAAGGTGGGGATCGACACGGCCTCGGCCTCGCAGTGCACGAGCTGCGACTCGAGCTCCGGGGACAGGCGGACCAGCGCCGCGTTGTCCGTCTGCGCGACCTTCTTGGGCTTGGGCCCGGAGCTGTCCTTGGTGATCCGGACCTGGGCGATGTTGGCCTCGTAGACCTTGTTGGGCGCGACCTCGGCCCACACCAGGCGATCGCCGTGGCCGTCGAGCAGGCTCACGCGGCCGGCCACCTCGGCGCGCCCGAGGACCTTGCCGTCCTCGGTCGAGACGACGTCGACGGTGCTCCCGGCGGGGGTGCCGTGGGCGAGGACGACGGCGCCGTCGAGGGCCTCGGCGCCGAGCAGGGCGTCGCCGTGCTTGGTCAGGCGCGCGGTCTTGCGGGTCTTGCGGGACCACTTGTAGAGGTCGCCAAAGCCCGCGTCGTTGGCCGTGTAGAGCAAGTGCTCGCCGTCGACCCAGCCGTGCAGGATGTTCGGCGAGGACCGGGGCACCTTGGCGTCGGTGATGACCTTGGCGAAGCGCCGCTGCTTGCGGAGGTCGACCTCGACGATCTGGCCTTGCTTGCGGTCGCCGTCGGCCAGGGCCGCGAAGTAGACCTGCTGGCCGTCGGGGCTAAAGCGCGGCGAGGACCAGGTGAAGCTGAGCTCGGGGCTGTCGCAGACGATCTTCTTGTCGGCGCCCTCGGCCTTGGGGTCGTTGGCGTCGAGGACGCGCAGGCAGGTCGAGTAGGGCGCCTTTTGTCCCGAGCGGGCGAGGTAGGCGATCTGGCTGCGGTCCTCGGACAGGCCGTAGCCGTAGACGTAGTCGGCGGTGGTGATCTGCTCGGGGACGCGCTCGGCCGGGTCCTCGGGGCTCAGGTCCATGCGCCACAGGTTCATGCGCTCGTCGTTGTTGGCGTCGGCGTGCAGCCACAGGGCGTTGGTCTCGGGGTGGGGCGTGACCGACCACAGGCTGCGCTTGGACCAGTCGACCTCGGTCACCGCCGCGCCGCCCTCGAGCTTCAGCGGGGGCTGCTCGCCGGCCGCGCCCGGGGCGGGCAGGGGCAAGCTGCGCAGCGTGTAGCGCTCACCGGTCTCGAGGTAAAAGAGCTGCCCGCTCTCGACCTCGGCCTCGAAGTGGCCGTAGGGGAAGCCCGCGACGAAGGGGCCCAGGTCCAGCTCGCGGTCCATGAAGGTGACCACGCCGGGCTCGGGGCTGGCCTCGCGGGCCTTGGGCTCGCCGACCTCGGGCTCCGCGCTGGGGTAGGGCGTCGCGGCCACGGGCGGGGCGCAGCCAGCGAACACCGACGCGCAGGCGAGGGCGGCGAGGGTGTGGACGAGGCGAGTGGCGGTGGGGGCAGAGCCCTGCATGGCTCCATGCAACACGCTCGGCGCTCGGCGGTCAACCAGCTGCGTCATGGGGGGGCGCGCGGCCGCGTCGATCGTGCGAGTGGGGCAAAACACCTTGCACCCGTTGCATCGGGGGCTGGGCTTTGCGATTCCTCTCCAATGGTCAAGGCCGGCACCAAGCTCGCGCGCGCGCGGGCCAAGCTCGAGCGCAAGCTCGCCGGAGGCTGGGAGCGGGCGGTCTTCGCCACGCCCCAACGGGAGGACGGGAGCCGCGACGAGCGGGTCGTCGAGGCGCGGGCGGGCATGGACTTCGCCGATCTGTGGCGCGAGGCCGAGTCGGCCGCGGCCGAGGGCCTGGTCAAGCACAGCTACGTCATCGACGTGCGCCGGCGCCTCGACGTCGACGCCCGCCACGGCCACGTCAAGCAGCGGACCCTCGACCAGGCGACCCTCGACAAGGTCATGGGCGGCAAGGACCGCGCCCTGCGGCCCGATCGCAGCGCCACCTTGCTGCGCGCCATCGGGATCATGAACGCCGACGGGAGCATCTCGGCCCGGAGCGCGAAGAAGTACAAGCAGGTCAACCACCTCGTCGAGCTGTGCCGGCCGGTGTGGGCCGCGATCGCCGAGCACCCCGAGCGCAAGCGCCTCGAGCGGGACGACGCCGACGCGCCCCTGCGCGTGGTCGACCTGGCCTGCGGCAACAGCTACCTGAGCTTCGTGCTGCTCGAGGCCCTGCGCCTCGACGAGGTCCCGGCGGTGCTGCTCGGCGTCGATCTGCGCGAGGACGTGGTCGAGACCAGCCGCGAGCGGGCGCGGGAGATCGGCTTCGCCTCGCCGGAGGCCTTCGAGCCCAGCTCCAGCGATGAGCGCTCGCGCTGGCAGGCCCGCTTCGAGCGCGCGAGCCTCGAGGCGCTCGACCCCGCCGAGCTCGAGCGGCGCCTGGGCGGCTCGGCGGACCTGGCCCTGTCGCTGCACGCCTGCGACACCGCGACGGACGCGGCCCTGTCCCTGGCGATCACCGCGGGGGTGCGCTCGATCCTGTGCGTGCCGTGCTGCCAGGCCGAGGTCGCGCGCCAGCTCGAGGGCGTGGACCGGGCGTCCTCGCCGGCGGCCGCGGTCCCGGCGATCCTCGATCATGGCCTGTTGCGCCGGGGCCTGGGTGAGCTGATCACCGACGGGCTGCGCGTGGAGGTCCTCGCCGCCTGCGGCTACACGGTGTCCGTGCTCGAGTTCGTGGCCAGCAAGCACACGCCCAAGAACCTGCTGATCCGCGCGACCCTCGGGGAAGAGGCCCTCGACGCGGAGACTCGCGCGGCCCGCTTGGCGCCGGTCCGCGAGCGCTGCGCCGCCTTGGGCGTGGCGCCGAAGCTCCTCGAGCTCCTGTAGTAAGCTCCGCGCCTCCCGTGCTGCGACCAACGGACAAGGCCAAGGGTCCCCGCCGCGTGCCCGAGGGCGCCTGGCTGGGCGCGGCGCTCGTCGGCGCGGCGCTGGCCCTCGCCTTTGGGGGTCAGCTCGGCCGGTGGATCGCCATGGCCCTCGTGCTGGCCGCGTGGCCGAACCTCGCCCAGCTGTTCGCGGCGCGCGCGGCCGCGTTTGCGAGCGCCGAAGAGGGCGGGGCCGGGACCGGGGCCGAAGGCGCGCGAACCCCTCGAGAGCGCGCCTTCGCCTGGGCGCGCGCCGGGCTCGACGGGCTGCGCCGCGCGGCGCCCTTGCTGGTGGTCCTCGCCGTCGCCTGGCCGCTGCTCGGCGAGCTGGCCCTCGGCCACGCCCCGGCCTCGCGGGACCACGGCATCCACTACTTTCAGATGCGCATCCTCGTCGACGAGCTGATCCCCCAGGGTCGGCTCGCGGGCTTTAGCGATCGCCTCAACACGGGCTACCCCTTCGGCGACTCCTACCCGGTGCTCGGCTACCTGCTCACGGGCGCGGCGTACTTGCTCTCGGGAGGTCTCGTCGACCCGCGCACGAGCTACGCCTGGGGCCTGCTGGCGATCTGGGCCCTCGGGCTCGGCGGCGTGTGGTGGCTGGCGTCGACCATCGCCGAGGAGCTCTCGGAGCTGGGCTGGACCCAAAGTGAGCGCGACGAGGGCGAAGAGGGCGACGCGCCGCAGGCTCCGTCGTGGCAGGGCGTGCTCTTGGATCCGCGCTGGGCCGGCGCCCTCGCGGCGCTGTGCTGGCTCATCGACCCCGGGGCCAGCCGCGAGGGCGGCTGGAACTACACCATGTTCCACGGCGTGTGGCCGCAGCTGCTGTCGAGCGCGCTGTGGGTCACCTCGCTGCCGGCGACCTGGGCCGCGCTGCGCAGGCCGACGCCCCGGCGCCTGGCCCTGGCCGCGCTGCTCCTGGGCCTGAGCGTCCTCGCCCACCCCTTCGGGATGCTGACCGCCGCGGCCTCGGGGGTGGCCTGGCCCGTGGTCGTGTGGGCGACCGGGGCCATGCGCGGGCGCCTGCCCGACGGGGCGATCCGCTGGTGGGCGTTGATCCACTTCGTCGCCGTGTGCGTGTGCGTCGGCGGGGTCTACCTGTTTTTGACCAGCGCCGGCTCGATGGCGCGCTCGCCCGTGCCCTGGAAGCCCCTCGGTGACCTGGCCACGGAGCTCGTCACGGGCGAGCTGTTCGCCGATCACCGCGCCTGGGTCGGGCCCATGGCCGTCGTCGGGCTGATCCTCGCCGTGCGCCGCGGCCGAGCCATGGCGTGGCTGGGCCTGGTCTTGCTCGCCGGCTTGCTGGTGCTCGCGTCCGAAGAGGCGATCACCGTGCTGCGCCTGGACCTGATGGTCTCGGGCTTCAAGAACCTCCAGTTCCCCCGCTACTCCATGGCGATCAAGCCGGTCTTCTTCGCCTTCGCGGGGGTCGGCGCGGCGGCGCTGCTGGCCCGGCTGCGGGCGGTGCCGGACCGCGATCGAGCCCTCGAGGGGGCGAACCCGTCGACGCCCGTCGAGCCGCGCCCGTGGGCCGCGCGGGTGTTGGCCTGCCTGTGCCTCGCGCCGTTGATCGTCGGGGTCCTCGACGACTCGAGCCGGCTGTTGCCGCGGCCGGCGGGGGCCCTCGAGACCCTCGAAGGCACGGACCACGCGCGCACCGAGCGGGCCCTGCTGGCGGCCCTCGAGGCCGAAGCGCAGGCTCGCGCGGCCGAGCTCGAGGCGGCGGGCAGCGACGAGGACCCGCGCCTGGCCGTCGCCTTCTTGCGCCGCGGCATGGGCGGGGGGACCTACCCGTTGTTTGCGATCACCGACGCCGAGGCGCGGCTGGTCCTCGACGGGCACATCCCGGCGGTCAACTACCGCTACCAGGTGCGCCGGCGCAGCCCCGACGCCCTGCGGCTCATGGGCGTGACCCACGTGCTCTACGACCATCCGCTCACGCGCCGGGGCGACGACACGCACCTCGAGGAGGCCCTCGAGACCGTGGGCAGCTTCGGGGTCTGGACCCTCGGGCGGCTCGCGCCCGCGGAGGACCGGGTCACCAACGAGACCGTCGAGGGGACCCGGCCCTTCGAGACCGCCGGGGCGATCGCCGACGCCGACGTCCGGGTCGAGCGGCTCTCGGCCGAGCACGTCCGCGTCCACGTCGCCGAGGGCATCGGCCGCGTCGACCTGGCCCTCGGCCCCTACCGCAAGTGGGTCGCCACGCGCCGCGGCGGAGACCTCGACGGCACCCAGCTCGCCCTCGACCACGAGGCCCTGAGCCGGGGCATCCCGGGGGTCCAGCTGCCCTTCCCGGAAGCCAGCGGCGCGGGCGAGCGGGCCGTCGAGCTCGTCTACGAGCGGCCGGCTCGGGAGCGTCAGCTCGGCTGGGTCAGCCTCGTGAGCGCGGCGCTGTGTCTGCTCGCCCTGGGCTCGGGCCGGGAGCTCGAGCTCGCCGGTCGGCTGGAGTCCGAGCGCAGCCTGCAGATCTCCTGGGCCCTCGGCCTGCTGACCCTCGGGGTGATCCTCGCCGGGGTCGTCCGCCACCAGCAGCGCCAGCTCGTCGAGACCTGGGACAAGGTCCTGTCCGAGCACGTC
>NZ_ABCS01000074.1 GCF_000170895.1 Plesiocystis pacifica SIR-1
CTGGGTAGGGGTCAGAGCACCACGCGGAGCCGTCGTCGGCCAAAGTCTCCAGGGCGCGGGTCGTAGTGGCCGGCCAGCGGGGTCGCGCAGCTCGGGCAGCGGCCCTCGGCGTCGAGGCGATACTCGAGCAGGGCGTACCAGTCTCGGACGATCAGGGTCTCGCCGCAGCTCGGGCACGCGGTCGTGTCGCCCTCGATGTCGTGGACGTTGCCGGTGTAGACGTGGTGCAGCCCGACCTCGCGGGCGATCGCCCGGGCGCGGCGCAAGGTCGCGGGCGGGGTCGCGGGGACCTCGAGCATTTTGAAGTCGGGGTGGAAGGCCGAGAAGTGCAGGGGCACGTGGGCGCCGAGGTGCTCGACGATCCACTCGCACTGGGCCCGCAGCTTGGCCTCGTCGTCGTTGAAGCCCGGGATGATCAGCGTGGTCAGCTCGAGCCAGACTTCGGTGTCGTTGGCGAGGTAGTCGAGGGTCTCGAGCACGGGCTGCAAGCGCGCGCCGGTCAGCTTGCGGTAAAAGCCATCGTCGAAGCCCTTGAGGTCGACGTTGGCGGCGTCGATGTGGGCGTAGAGCTCGCGCCGGGGCGCGTCGCAGATGTAGCCCGCGGTCACGGCCACGGTGCGCAGGTCGAGGGCGTGGCAGGCCTGGGCGATGTCGATGGCGTACTCGGCGAAGATGGTCGGGTCGTTGTAGGTGAACGCGACGCTCTTGCAGCCGTGGCGTCGGGCGGCGCGGGCGATGGCCTCGGGGCTGGCCTCGGCGGCGAGGGTGTCCATGTCGCGGGACTTCGAGATGTCCCAGTTTTGACAGAACTTGCAGCTGAGGTTGCAGCCGGCGGTGCCCAGGGAGAGCACGGAGGTGCCCGGGTGGAACTGGCTCAGCGGCTTCTTTTCGATGGGGTCGATGCACAGCCCGGACGAGCGCCCGTAGGTGGTCAGGGCCATGGCGCCGCCGTGGTTTTGACGCACGAAGCACAGCCCCCGCTGGCCCTCGGAGAGGGTGCAGTCCCGGGGGCACAGCTCGCACACGATGCGGCCGTCGTCGCGGGTCCGCCAGTAGCGAGCGGGGTAGGGGGCGCTCACCGAGGCGCCTTCGCGCGGGGGCGAGCTTCGGCGTACTTGGTCACGCAAAAGCGCTCGAGCACGACCTCGGGGTGCCAAAAGCCGCGCTCGTGCCCGGCCTTGCGCGCGAGCTCGGCGAGGAAGTCCTCGGGCTCGGGGAGCACGTCCCAGACCTGCGGCAAGAACACGCCGCGGCGCCCTCGCCAGGTGAAGATCAGCCCGTCGACGCCGGGCCGGAGCTGGGCGAGGGCGTGGTCGCGGTCGCGGAAGGGGAGCAGGGTGGGGGCGTCGAGGACCGCGACGGAGAAGCGCGCGCGGGGCAGCTCGGAGGCCAGCAGCGCGCGGCTGCGCGGGTCGTTGAAGGCCGCGGCGAGGGCGTTGTGCTCGACGTCCTCAGCCAGGGTCCGACGCGGCGCGAGGGTGCCGATGCAGCCGTGCAGGTGGCCGTCGAGCTCGATGGTCACGAAGGTCGCGGCGGGCTCGGAGAGGGCCGGGAGCAGGCGCGTGGGCTCCCAGGTGTCGCCGATGCCCAGCTGCGCGCCGACGCTCGCGCGGGCGCGGGCGAGCAGGATGTCACCGAGCTCGGAGTTGGAAGCGTTCGCCTTCATGGTTGGGTCTCGGACACGGCAAGGGAGGCATAGCCGACCACGCGGGCGTGATCGCCGGCGGTGTCGCCGGAGTTGCGCAGATCGAGGAGCTCGAGCTCGAGGGGGCGGCGGCGGCCAAGCTCGAGCAGGCCGTCGATGCAGCGAGCGCCGCAGGCCTGGCGGGGATCCAGGCCCACGCGCCCCGCGAGGATCGCCGCGACGGTGTCGGCGTCGATGGCCTGGGCGCTGGCGTAGTCGTGGAAGTGGGACAGGTCGCTCGAGATCACGACGAGGGTCTCGGGGCCGCCCCAGACCCGCTCGAGTACGGCGCTGACCTGCTCGGGGGTGGCCCCGCCGACGACGAGGGGGAGCAGGGAAAAGGGCCCGTCGAGGACGGCTTGGAGGAAGGGGAGGTGGACCTCGAGGGAGTGCTCGAGGGCGTGGGCCTCGGCGCTGGTCTCGACGAAGGGCAGGGGGCGCAGGGCGGCCGCGAGCGCGGCGTCGACGGGCACCTCGCCCAGGGGGGTGGCGAAGCGATCGGCCCCGGGCAGCGCGAGGCCCTCGACGTAGACCCGGTGCGCCGGGCCGAGGAGCACGACCTTGTCCACGCCGTGGCCGCGCAGCTGGGCGTAGCCCGAGGCCGCGATGGGGCCCGAGTAGACGTAGCCCGCGTGGGGGACGATCAGGGCCTTGGGCCGACGCGCCGGCGCGGCGCGGGCACGGCTCGCCGCGTCGAGCATCGCGTCGAGGGTGCGCGCGAGCTCTCCGGGGCGGCCAGGGTAGAAGCGACCGGCGAGGGCGGCCGGGCGGGTCCGGGATGGCAAGCTCAAGACCTCGAGATCATGCCGGCTCGAGGCGGAGCGATTCAAGGGGTGTCGCGCAGCCATCCCGCGACCCTGTCCGCGACCTTTTCAAGTTGAACGGAGTGGGGGCTGGGCGGCCCATGGCGGTCCGCGATGGGGCATCGCGGCGGGCGGGAGCCTCGTTCACAACACGCGCAGGCCGGGGCGTTGACGGTCGAGCCAGGCCGTGGCGGCGGCGGTATGGAACAACGCTCGGAGCCGAGGCAGGACGTCGAAGCGACCCGGCGCCAGGGTCCAGCGCTCGTCGCCGTCGGGGACCAGGTAGCCCCGGGAGAGGGCGAACTCGAGGGCGGGACCACACACGGCGTCGAGCTCGATCCCGTGGGCCCGGCGCAAGCGCGCGCCGTCGACCACGCCGAAGCTCAGGGCCAAGAGCAGCTGCTTGGCGGCGCGCTCGCCTGCGGGCAGGCGGTAGAGGTCGCCCGCGGGCAGGTGCACGCCGGACTCGACGGCCTCGAGCCAGCGGTCGACTTTGTAGGGCGCGAACCACCACCGGGCGCCCGCCTGCGAGCTCGCGTAGTTGCCCACGCCGAGGTAGGCGTGGCCGTCGAGCAGGCGACCCTCGAAGTAGGCCGAGGTCCCGGTCTCGCCGGGGCGCCGGGAGAAGTTGACCGAGCCGTAGGGGGCGACGTAGCCCGCCGCGCGCAGGCGCTCGAAGGCGAGGTCGTAGAGCGCGGCGTAGCGCTCGGGGGTCGGCCGGGGCCGCCCGCTGGCGTCGTGCTTGCGCGTCAGCACCCGGCCCTTGCCGCGGTACAGGCAGTCGTAGGTGGTGATCGAGTCGGGCGCGGCCGCGAGCACGGTGTCGAGGTCGCGGCGCCACTGGTCGAGGCTCTGGTCGGGCAGGCCGAAGATGAGGTCGACGTTGACCCGCTCGAAGCCGGCGCCGCGCAAGTTGGCGAGGGCGCGGGCTTGCAGGTCGGTCCCGGCCGCGCTGCCGTGGCGTCCGCGGTTGAGGGCCTCGAGGGTCGCCGCGTCCGTGCTCTGCACGCCCATGGAGATCCGCGCCACGCCGCCATTGGCCAGGCGCGCGAGCTTGTCGGGCTCGCGCGCCGCGATCGCGGGGGTGGTCTCGATGGACACGGGGCCGAACGCGAAGGGGCTGTCGCGCGCCCGATCGGCGAAGGGGGCCAGGGCCGCGAGCAGCCGGTCGAGGGCGTCGACCTCGAGCAGGGTCGGGGTCCCGCCGCCGATGTCGATGCCGCCGATGCTCGTCGACGCGGGCAGGCGGGCGTCGAGGCGCTCGAGCTCGCGGACCAGGCCGTCGACGTAGCGCCCGTGCAGGCTCGGCCGCGAGCGGGTGTCGACGGCGAAGTTGCAGTAGTGGCACTTCGTCGCGCAAAAGGGGACGTGGCAGTAGAGCAGCAGGGGCTCGGCGTGGAGCAGCTGCGCCTGGGCCTCGGCGAGCTCGGCCGCGCGCCGGGGCTCCGGGACGGCGAAGGCCTCCATGAAGTACTCGCGCCGCGGCGGGTACTGGATCGTGAAGTCGTGGGGGTGCGCGTCGGCCAGACGCAGGGCTCGTCGGAGCGCGGGCGTGGGCGCGCGGGGGCGGTCGAGGGCCTCGCTCATGGCGAGAGCTCCTCGCGCAAGATCGACGCCACGGCCTCGACGGCGCCGGCCTCGAGGGTGTGGTGGATGCCGACGAAGAAGGAGCGGCGGGCGAGCTCGCGGCAGCGCTCGAGGCCGTGGTCGGGGACCTCGGCGTAGGCGGGCTGATCCTGGATCACGCCGCCCATGAGGCTGCGGATCTCCACGCCGCGGGCGTCGAGGCGCGGGCACAGCTCGGCGACCGCGGTGGCGGAAAAGCGCGGGGCCTCGAGGGTCAGGGGAAACACGAAGGCCGAGCCCGAGTTCGCCGGGGCCGGGTGGACGCGCACGCCCTCGATGCCCGCCAGGGCCGCGCTCAAGGTCGCGTGGTGGGCCTTGCGGCGGGCCTCGTCCCGCTCCCAGGTGCGCAGGCCAAAGCGGCCAAAGCAGGCGTTGAGCTCGGACATCTCCAGGTTGTGGCCGCGCCGGAGGTAGTGGAAGTTGTGGTGCATGCCCGCCGGCGCCGAGCAGCGCGCGGGGTCGTAGTGGCAGGTGCAGGCCCGACCCCAGTGGGTGATGGACTCGACCAGCTGGCGCCAGCGCTCGCCCTCGGGCCCCGGTGGGCAGACCACCGCGCCGCCGCCGAAGCTGCTGAGGTGGTGCGGGTGGTAAAAGCTCCACGTCAGCAGGTCGCCGAGCGCGTGGGCTGGGCGGGCACCCTCCGCAGTTGGCACGCGCAGATCGAGGGTCTCGCAGCCGTCTTGGAGGATGAGCAGGTCGTGGGCCCGGGCGATCTCGACGATGGCCTCGAGGGCCGCCGGGTAGCCGAGGAAGTGCGTCACGCACACCAGCTTGGTGTCCGGCGTGATCGCCCGCTCGAGGGCGGCGGGGTCGAGGTTGAAGGCGCCCGGCTCGGTGTCGACGAGCTCGACGCGAAAGCCCGCGGTCTGCAAGCTCGACATCGTGGTCGGGAAGGTGAAGCCCGCGCTCAGCGCGACGGCCGGGCGGCCCGAAGCCTCACCTGGACGGACGCCGAGGCGCTCGCCCAGGGCCATGGCCGCGGCCAGGTTGGCCGAGGAGCCCGAGTTGACCAGGCACAGCTGAGGGGCCTCGAAGCGCTCCCCCAGCTCCTGGGCGAAGGCGCGCAGGTTGGCCCGGGGCGCGCCGAGTTCGGCCTCGAGGAAGGCGCCAAAGCCCGTCGTGGGGACGGGGCCCGTGCAGGGGTAGCGGTGGCTGGGCACGCCCCCAGGCTAGCGCGGTGGTTGTAGTGTCGCAAGTACACTTTGTCTCGGGCGGCCTGAAGTATGAAAGGGCGTGACCTCGACAGCAGATTGGCGGGGGCGCGGGGTCGAGCGCGCGTACCTGGGCCACCGCATCTTCGTGGTCGACAGCGGCCCGCCCCCCAACCCGGCAGCCGGGGCGGACTCGGTCGTCGTGCTCATCCACGGCTTCCCGACCGCGTCGTGGGACTGGGCGCCCATCTGGGACGCCCTCGCCAGCGAGCACCGCCTGCTGGCCCTCGACCTGCTCGGCTTTGGCTTCAGCGCCAAGCCTCGGGGCCACGGCTACAGCATCCTCGAGCAGGCCGATCTGGTCGAGGCGCTGATCCGCGATCGGCTCGCGCCCGAGGCCCTGGATCGGGGCGTCCACGTCCTCGCCCACGACTACGGCGACACGGTGGCCCAGGAGCTCCTCGCCCGTCACGACGCGGGTCACCTCGCCGCGCCGATGCGCTCGCTGGCCTTGCTCAACGGCGGCCTGTTCCCCGAGACTCACCAGGCGCGGATCATCCAAAAGCTGCTGCTCAGCCCCCTCGGCCCCCTGGTCTCGCGGCTGACCACCAAGGCCAGCTTTGGCCGGGCCTTCGCCCGCGTGTTCGGCCCGGACACCCAGCCCAGCGCCGCCGAGATCGACGCCTTTTGGTCGCTCATCGACCTCGAGCGCGGGCAGCTCAACAGCCACCTGCTGATCCGCTACATGCCCGAGCGCATCGAGCATCGGGCGCGCTGGGTCGGGGCCCTCGTCGACGCGCAGCTGCCCATCGCGATCATCAACGGCAGTGTCGATCCGGTGTCCGGCGCCCACATGGTCGCGCGCTACCGGGAGCTCCTCGCCGAGCCCATCGCGGCCGGCCGCGACACCATCGTCGAGCTCCCGCGCATCGGCCACTACCCCCAAGTCGAAGACCCGGAGGGGGTGCTCTCGGCCTACCGGGCCTTCGTGAACGCGAGCGTCTCGGCGGAGTCGCCGTAGGCCTACGAGAATTCGCCGAATTTGGCCTTCACCCAGGTGTGCGCCCGCTCGCCGAGGGCCTCGGCGACCTCGTAGAGCGCCTGCTTCTCGCGCGCGTCGATGGGGTCGCGCAGGTTCAGAAAGCCCGCGCCGTGAGCCTCGGCGATCACGAAGCACAGATCGACCAGGGCCTCTGCGCGGCGGTTGTTGTCGGCGACGATGTCGCGGAGCACGGCGAGGGTCTCGTCGAAGTACTCCTTGGCGGGTCGCTGCTCGAGCAGGGAGTCGACCAGGACGTAGGCAGGCGAGCCCTGCTGGACGTCGCGGGCCTCGAGCACGCGCATGATCGCCTCGCGCTCTTGCCGTTGCACCTCGCCGTCAGCCCAAGCCACGTGGATCACGGGGAGGAGGTCGAAGACCTGCGCCGTCTCGACGCCGAAGCCGAGGGCCTCGACGCGCTCGGCGAGGCTGATGCTCTGGGTCGAGAGCCCGCGCGCGAGCTCGCGGCGTGCGGCGAGCTCGACGGCGGCCCGCTCCAGGCGGGTCCGCGTCGCCGAGCGCTCGTCGAACCCCGAATCCTCGTCCCGCGCATCCATGGCGCCATGATAGCGCGCTGCTTGCGCGGGCGAGGCGCCGGCGCAGTGAGCTACCCGCAGCCCGCTACAGCACGGGGTGCTCGGGCACGTAGCCGCCGTGCTCGAACAGCGCGTCGGCGATCTCGCGCAGGGCCTCGTCGCCGTTCTTGCGGCCCTGCTCGAGGGCCCGCAGGCGCCGACGGATGCGGCGGTCGGCCTGCTCGCAGAACACCGAGGCGAGCTTGCACTCGTGGGCGGCGTGCTTGCGGTTTTGGTCGAGGGCGCGGGTGGCCCGGGAGACCACGGCGATCATCGCGTAGAGGTCGATGGCGATGTCGGCCACGCGCTCGAGCAGCATCTGCTCGTCGATGATCTTCTTGCCGAAGTGCCGGAGCAGGCGCTCGACGGCCTGGCCGAAGGCCTCGGCCTTGTCCTCGATGTGGACCGCGGCGCGCTTGAGCTTGGTGTGGGCGTGGTCGAGCTCCTCGGTGATCACCCGGCTGCGCACGCGGCTGACCAGCTCCGTGAGCACCATGCCGTAGTTCTCCCACGGGTTCTTGAGGGCCGCGACGAGCTCGCGCAGGTGCTCGCCCGGGGCCTGGATGCCCGAGAGCGCGATGAACAGGCGCAGGATCTCGTTGGTGCCCTCGAAGATGATGTTGATCCGCCCGTCGCGGACGAAGCGCTCGAACACGTACTCCTTGGAGTAGCCGAGGCCGCCCATGACCTGGAGGCACTCGTTGGCGATGATCCACATGGCCTCGGAGGCCGCGACCTTGGACATGGCGGCCTCGATGGCGTAGTCGCGGCCGCCCTTGTCCATGAGCCCGCAGGTCATGTAGGTCATCGACTCGGCGGCGTAGGTCATCAGCGCCATCTCGGCGAACTTCTTTTTGATCAGCCCGAAGTCGCTGAGGCTCTTGCCGAACTGCTTGCGCTCGTTGGCGTAGGTCGCGGCCAGGCCGATGAGGCGCTTGGCCCCGCCCACGCAGCCCGCGGCCAGGCCGAAGCGGCCGTTGTTGAGGATGGTCATGGCGACCTTGAAGCCGCCGCCGACCTCCCCGAGCACGTTTTGCTTGGGGACCTTGCAGCCGTCGAAGTGGATGGTGGTGGTGCTCGAGCCCTTGATGCCGAGCTTGTGCTCCTCGGGCCCGCTCTCGACCCCGCCGAAGTCCCGCTCGACGATGAAGGCGGTGATCCGGTCCTTCATCTCGCCGTCGACCTCGATCTGCGTCTGGGCGAACACGGTGAACAGATCGGCGAAGCCGCCGTTGGTGATCCACATCTTCGAGCCGTCGAGGATCCAGTGCTCGCCGTCCTCGGACAGCTTGGCCCGGGTGCGGATGCTGGCGGCGTCGGAGCCCGAGCTGGGCTCGGTCAGGCAAAAGGCCGCGACCTTGTCGCCGCCGGACAGATCGGGCAGGTACTGCTCTTTTTGAGCGTCGGTGCCGAAGATCAGGATGCCCTTGAGGCCGATGGAGTTGTGCGCCCCGAGGGTCACGGCGATGGACGCGTCGGTCGCCGAGATGCGCTCGAACAGCCGGGCGTAGCCGGTGTTGGACAGGCCCAGGCCGCCGTGCTCTTCGGCGATCTGCAGGCCGAACAGGCCCATCTCCTTGAGCTCGTCGATGAGCGCCGGCTCGAGCAGGGAGTCGTGGTCGACGTCGCCGTCCTCGATGCGCTCGCGCAAGAAGCGGTCGAGGGGCTCGAGCAGCAGGGCCAGGGTCTCGCGCTCTTCGTCGCTGAGGCCGTCGGGGTAGGGGAAGACCTCGTCGTCCTCGACCTCGCCGAAGAACAGGTGGCGCGCGAAGGACAGGTCCTCGTGCTTACCCTTGTTGGAGTCGGCGGGGTTGCTTCCCTGGTCGGGGGACTTGCGAACGTCGTCCATGGCCGCGGCAGGGTACAGCCTTCGGGGCGCGCTGGCATCCGACAGCTGGGCCGGGGGCCCTGGTCCCATGTAGCGGCCCCCTGGGGACGCCTCGAGGCCCGGCGTTGGGCGCGTCAGCGTCGGCGCGCGTCGAGGATCTCGTCGTCGAGGCGCGTCTCGAACAGCTCGCGGCTGTCACAGGTCTGCACCTCTTTGGTGCCCGTGACCGCGTTGATGACCACCGCGGCGGACTCGATGGCGCGGCTGCCAAAGAGCAGCAGCACCCCGTCGAGGTGGCTGCGGTTGCGCTTGATCCACTCGGTCCACAGGTAGCGGAAGCGGGCGTCGTAGCTGGCCATGCCCTCGCCGTCGATGCCCAGGAACACCCGGCCCTCGTTGGCGATGAGGCGGTCGAGCGGCGCGAGCATGACCTCGGCGAACTCGGCGTAGGCGTGGCCCTCGACGTCGACGCGGATGACGGTCATCCCGACCTTGCTGACCCGAGCTCGACCGGCGGCCGCGGACAGCCACACGCCGTCGGCCGTCGGCTTGATCTCGATGTGCACACCCTCGCTCATCTCACCGGGGAACTCAGCCCTGGTTCATCGCCTATCACGGACGCGGGGCGTTGACGATTCTGCGCGTGACGCGGGGAAGCGCGACGCAACGCATCGCAAGAGGGCAACGCGCACTCGACCTCTGGAAGGGACTGCGAAGCTGAGCAATGGGCGGAACGCGGGGCCAAAGGTGCGTTGTTTGGTAGGCTCGGCCGCGATGCGTCCCTCGTCTCCGTTCACGCTCACGCACGCCTGCGCCCTCGCCCTCGCCCTGACGCTCCCCGGGCTCGGCTGCAAGTCTGGCGAGGATGCGCCCTCAGCGGACAAGCCCAGCGGGGAGCGGACCGAGGAGCCCGAGCCCGAGACGCCCAAGGACGCGCCCACGGGCCCCTTCGCCGCCTTCGACTTCGACGCGGCCAAGCAGCGCTGGCAGGGCGCCTGGGTCGTCCGCGACGAGGCCTGGTTGATCGAGGGCGACTCGATCACGGTAGTCAAAGGCGGCGAGGAGAAGAAGCTGGGCTTCTCGATCTACTCGCCCTGTCAGATCGCAATGACCAACGAGGCGGCCGGCGAGACCTCTTACCGACCCTTCGCGATCAAGGGCGACGCCGTCCACGTCAGCCGGGGCTCGGCCGCGGGCGTGGTCGTGGGTGAGCAGTCGATCGTCTGCGCCTCGGGCCGGGTCTACACCCTCGAGGGCGACACGTGCACCGAGTGGTCGGAGATGTTCGACGACTGGAAGGACGAGCCCGGCGAGTGCGGCTACGAGGGGGAAGGGGAGGAGCGGCGCTTCGTGGTCGGCTCGAGCAAGCTGCGCGCGGTCGATGGCGCGCTGCTGAGCGAGAACCTCGAGAAGTCCGTGGCCGCCTCACACCCGAGCCTCGACGCGGCCAAGGCGGCCCTGGCCGGCACCCCCTGAGCCCGGACGCGCCCGATTGGGGGCCGCGATCGACATCGTCCGCCATCGCGGGTATGAGGGGCGCGTGAGCGCGGACTACCCGGCGAAGCTCTACGTGGCCGTCCACGACGGGAACCCCGGCGACGTCGACTTTTATCGTCGGCGCTGCGCGGACGCGGACAGCGTGCTCGAGCTCGGCTGCGGCGACGCGCGGGTGCTCGCGGCCCTGGCTCGCCCCGGCCGCAGCCTGGTCGGCGTCGACCTCGAGCCCGAGCTGCTCGACCTGGCTCGCGCCCGCCGGGCAGCCATGGGGGAGCTCGGCGAGACCCTCGAGCTCGTCGCCTCGGACATGGCCGCGCCCGAGCTCGAGCTGGGCCGCCGCTTCGAGCGGGTCATCATCCCCTACGGCGGGCTCTACTGCCTGCTCGACGACGCGGCCTTCGACGGCTTGATGGCCGTGGTCGAGCGCCACCTCGCCCCGGGCGGGCGCTTCATCTTCGACTGCTGGTCCGCCGATGGCTTCCACGCCGAGGCCGATCCCGAGGACATGGATCCCGGCTGGATCGAGCGGGTCAAGGCCGTCGAGGTCGAGGGCGAGGCCTGGGAGGTGCTCGAGCGCAGCGCGTGGCAGCCCGAGCAGCGGCGCATCGACGTCACCTACATCCACGTGCCCGTGGGCTTGGACCCCGAGGCCGCCGTCGAGGGGGTCGTGCGTCAGCGCTACTGGCTGGCCCCCGAGCTCGAGGCGCGCCTGAGCGGCGTGGGCCTGCGCGTCGAGGCGATGTGGGGGGACTTCGAGGGCTCAGCCCACGGGCCGGACTCGAGCCTGATGATCGTCGAGTGCACGCGCGCGGCGAAAGGGCCGACGGGCTCAGCGCGCTAGCTGTTACCATGGCCGGGAGGTCGCCCATGGTCATGTTTCGTCGCTTCGCTCAGTCTCGCGTTGGCCTCGGTGGGGCCGTGTTGCTCGCTTGCCTCGGGGTGTCCACGCTCGCGTGCACCGACGACGGGGACGAGGGCGAAGAAGCGGCCGCGGAGACCGACGAGGACGAAGGCGATGACGCCGACGACAGCATGGCCGACTCGGGAGACGGCCTCGGGGCGGGGTCCTGCGCCGACGTGTGCGGGACGCCCGAGTGTGGAGACTGCCCGACCGCGACGACGGTCGAGGCCTTCGGCGTGACCATCGACGCCACCGAGGTCAGCAACGAGCAGTATGCGCAGTTCCTGGCCGTCGACCTCGACGCGTCCGTGCTGCCCGATGGTTGCGGCTGGAAGAGCTTCTTCGAGCCCGAGGGCTGGAGCGCCGATCTGCCCGGCGGCCAGCCAGTGGTCGGGGTCGACTGGTGCGACGCCATGGTGTTTTGCGCCTGGGCGGGCAAGGAGCTGTGCGGGGCCGTCGGGGGCGGGGGCGCGGACGTGGGCGTGGCCGCGGACCCGATCAACCACGCCTGGTACCGCGCGTGCTCGGCCGAGGGCGCCAACGAATTCCCCTATGGAGCCAGCTACGATCCCGTGGCCTGCAACGGCGACGGCTCGGGCCAGGACGCCATGCTCGCTGGGGGGACCCTGTCCAGCTGCCAGGGGGGCGTGGACGGGTTGTTCGACATGAGCGGCAACGCCTGGGAGTGGACCAACGCCTGCACGGCGGCTGGAGGCGACGCTGGGACCGAGTGTCGCCGCCGGGGAGGCTCTCGCTACTCCGGCGAGGACAACCTGCGTTGCTCCGTAAACAGCCTGCGGCCCCGGGGTTTACGGGACAATGGTGTGGGCTTTCGTTGCTGCGGCGGCGAATGAAAAGCTTTCATTCCTACCGAGACACCCACCATCGGGTCGGTGCCATTTTAGTGACAGGATCTGCGCTCGGAAGCGCCCCATGCGGCCCCATTGGGGGACGGGCGGATCGCCCGACTATGAACATTCTCTCACGGGCTGAACGCGCGATGTTCGGTGTTTGACGGGCCTGAAGCGAGGTTGGAACACCTCGCTAAAATCGGTCCAGGTGGCAACGGACGGCGCTCTCGAAATCGCAGCGAGTGGGGGAGAAAATGCCCAATTTGACCTTTGGTACAGTGAGAAGGCGCGCTACCTGTATAGGATTCTTCAGGTGTGCGGGTGCTGATGTTGGGCTATGACGTACGCAAAATTCAGGTGGAGAAGCGCTGGGGGAACGGTCGCGAATTCGGATCTTTCCACGCCTGTCAGAACACTGCGAAGGCAGCGCCCAAGTCGACGCATCCACCTAGACTTCACCCGAAGACAATCCAAACTGTTTCTAACCAGCTTGAAAGCACCCGGACTCGACATGACCTCCCTTCACCGTTCGACCCTCGCCATTTTCCTTTCCTCGTCCCTGCTCGCCGTCGCCTGTACCGACGACGCCCCCGGTGACACCTCCGGCGACGAGGCTGAGACCGCCGCGACCGAGACCGAGACCACGACCGACGACGACGTCGGCGAAGACACCACGACCGACACCACGACCGAGACGGAGACGGAGACCGAGACGGAGACCGAGACCGAGACGGAGACCGAGACCGAGACGGACACCGACACCGGCACCGAGACCGAGGGCATGGAGACCATGGGCGAGACCATGGGTGAGACCGAGGGCATGGAGACCATGGGTGAGACCATGGGCATGGAGACCATGGGCGAGACCATGGGCATGGAGACCACGGGCGAGACCGGCAACGGCGAGCCCTGCGAGGGCGGCTGCGGCACCTTCAACTGCGGCCCCTGCCCCGAGGGTCCGGACCCCGTCGACATCAGCGGCCTCTACACCATCGACTCGACCGAGATCACCAACGGCCAGTACCAGGCCTTCCTGTCCGTCGACTTCGAGCCCGCCTACCTCGCCGAGCTCATGCCCGAGGAGTGCAGCTGGAAGTCCGACTTCCTGCCCGACGACTGGCCCATCGAGCCCGTCGAGAGCATCCCCGTCACCGGCGTGGACTGGTGCGACGCCACGGCCTACTGCTCGTGGGCTGGCAAGGAGCTGTGCGGCGCCATCGGTGGCGGCGCGGCCGAGCTGAACACGGTCCAGAACGCGGCCAGCAACCAGTGGTACCGCGCCTGCACCGGCGGCGGCATCTCCAACTACCCCTACGGCCTGCTCTACCAGGACGACGCCTGCAACGGCGTCGACGCGGGCTTCGGCCAGCTCGTCGACGCGGGCACGCTGAGCTCCTGCGAGGGCGGCTACGACGGCATCTACGACATGAGCGGCAACGTCTGGGAGTGGACCAACTCCTGCGACACCGAGGGCATGGGCAGCGATCAGGACACGGAGTGTCGTCGTCGCGGTGGCTCGTACTTCTCGAACGGCCCGACCCTGCGCTGCGGCATCGACTCGGTGCGCGCCCGCGACTTCCGCAACAACAACACTGGCTTCCGCTGCTGCGATAGCGAGTAGTCCCGGCCCCCCGCCCCAACACAAACGAGACGTACATGAAACGAGACAAGCTGAAGCTTGGAGTGCCTCTCCTGGCGGCGGCGGCGTTAGCCGTTGTCGCGCCAGGCTGCCCTTCGGACGATACCCCCATCGGGGGTGAGACCACCGAGACCGACGACGAGGTCGGCGAGGTGACCGACGACACCACGACCGAGGACGACACCACCACGGACACCACCGAGGAGGAGACGACCGAGGAAGAGTCGACGGAAGAGACGACCACCGAGGAGGAGTCGACCGAGGAGACCACCGAAGAGGAGTCGACCGAGGAGACCACCGAAGAGGAGTCGACCGAGGAGACCACCGAGACCGACACCGGCGGCAACCCCCTCGACGAGATCCCCGAGGAGGAGTGGGAGCCCGTCCCCAACCCCGACGGCGTGCCCAGCCCCCTCCCGGGCGTCTACGACGATCTGGGCGCGGCCGATCCCAACGACAGCTTCCGCGCGCTCATCGGCCTGTACCTGCGCGACCGCGAGGAGCTCGTCGACTTCACCCTCGAGGTCTCCGACCCGTCGAGCGACCTCTACGGCCAGTACATGAGCGTGGACGAGCTGCTCGACAACCACGCCCCGCTCGAGGACGACTTCGAGCTCCTGCAGGCGTGGCTCGAGTTCGAGGGCCTCGAGGTCAGCTACCTCGCGACCAACCGCATGCTCATCCACTTCAAGGGGCTCGTCGGCCAGTTCAACGAGGCCTTCGACACCCAGCTGCACGTGTGCATGCGCAAGAACCCGCAGGCGGGCGGCGATCCCATCCCGGTGTACTGCACCACCGACAGCTTCACGCTGCCGGCCTTCGTCGCCGATCGCAGCCCCGGCATCGTGACCGCGGACCTGCCCGCCGACGACACCGTCTTGCCCAACGAGATCGGTGAGATCCAGTCCATCCCGCCGAACACGGCCAACAACGGCTCGCGCTTGCACCCCGACCGCGTCGCCCGTGCCTACAACTTGGACGAGCTCTACGACCTCGGCTACGACGGCAGCGGTCAGACCGTCGGCGTGATCATGGGCGCGGCGACCCACGGCAAGTGGGCCCAGACCTTCTGGCAGTCCTGGGGCATCGTTCGCGAGAACCCGATCACCTTCAACCTCGATGACCCGCCGTCGACGCGCTTTGTCGAGTCGCAGCTGGACACCGAGTGGACGGGCGCGATGGCTCCGGGTGCAGCGATGATCCAGTACGCCTGCCACGACGCCAAGAACACCTCGATGGTGTTTTGCACCAACGAGGCGGTGACCCGCGCCCCGGGCGACGGCGTCTCGATCCTCACGGATTCCTTCGCGCACCGCGAGGACTCCGAGCCGCTGGTGGTCCGCAACCAGTACAATGACTCGGGTCTCATCGCGGCGGCCCTGGGCATCACCTTCTTCTCCGCCAGCGGTGATTCCGCACGTACGGATACGCCCAGCTCCAGCCCCTGGGTCACCGCCGTGGGCGGGACTCGCGTGATCCTCAACGGTCAGGGCAACGTGACCAACGAGATCGCCTGGGACGAGTCGGGCTCCGGCGAGACCCTGTCCTTCGACATGCCCCCGTGGCAGGTGGACGCGGCCTCCCAGTTCGGCTCCAACCGCATGGTCGCCGACGTCGCTGCGGCCGCGTCGCCGGCTTCGCCCTTTTGGGTCTACTACAACAGCCAGTGGTCGCTCTACGGCGGTACGAGCTTCTCGTCGCCGGTCTGGGCCGGTCTCGCGGCGGTCGTGAATGAGTACCGTGCCGATAACGGGATGGCGCCGCTCGGCTACATCAACCAGATGCTGTACACCACACCTGCGGTCCAGGCGAGCTTCCGGGACATCACCCAGGGAGCCACTGATCTGTTCAGCTGCGGCCCCGGCTACGACGTGCCCACGGGGTGGGGTGTCCCGGACGCGAAAGCTTTCGCGGACGCGGTCCCCGACACACCCTAACCCTGCTACTGTGTCCCAGGGTGCCGGCCATCTAGCCGGTTCCCTGAGGCGCAGGAATGCGCCATTGTTCATTCCCGAGCATGGCCAAGGCCCGGATTCAGACTCGCTCCGATCAGCGAAGCGCCAACCCGCGCGAGCTCTCCATGCTCGCGCGGGCTGTCGCGCTATTGGTGATCGTGTTCGCGATCGTCGGCGCCCTCGACTTCGCGGGGCTGTTCACCGCGGCTGACCACAGCATCCATTCGCGCTGGTACCGGATGGGCGACACCATGGGCTCGAGCCGCAAGAGCGCGAGCCGGGTGGTGCTCGTGGCGGGCGACGCCGAGACCTTCGAAGAGTTCGGCGCGCCGCCGTGGGACGCGAACATGCTCGCGAGCATGGTCAAGAGCATCAGCGACGCCGAGCCCTTGCTCATCGCCGAGGTCGGGCACGAGCGCCTGTTCCACGACGTCGATCAGCTGCACAAGATCGCCGACGACGACGAGGACAAGCCCGAGAAGCAGCGCAGGGTCGACCGCGCCGACCTGAGCAACGTGATGATGCAGGACCTCTCGAACGCGCGCTCGCCCTGGACGGCGGGCGGCCTCGAGCAGGGCACCCTCGACGCGAGCGACAACAGCCGGATCCGCGAGATCGTGTCGCGGGCCAAGCTCGACGCCATCGGCGACCGGGTGCCGGTGCACTGGATGGTCCCCGAGGGGCGCCTGCCCGTGTTGCCGGCGCACCTGGTGCTCAGCGGGGAGATCGATCCGCACGCCGCGTTCGCGCAGCGGGTGGTGTTGATCGGCGTGACCGCGGACGAGTACGTGCACAGCATCGACACCCCGCTGGGCTGGCGCAGCTCGACGGAGGTCGAGGCCCACGCCCTCGCGGGCATCGCCGACGGCGTGCTCGGCTGGCGGCCGAACCTGGCGATGATCTACGGCGTGTGCCTGTGCCTCGCGGTTGCGATGCTGTGGGTGTTCGAGCGCGTCCGCGGGTCGACGGCCTCGATGATCATCACCTTCATGATCGTCAGCGTGCTGACCCTGGACTACATCTGCCTCGATCGCGGGGTCGCGGTCCTGGGCGCGGCGCGGCCGCTGAGCGTGCTGGTGTTGGTGTCGGCGAGCTACTGGATCGCGCAGGCGGTCGAGACCCTCTCGGGCCTCGGCGAGCTGCGCACCCGAGTGCTGCGCGAGGCCACGGGCGAGCCGGCCGTCGACGAGGCCGAGCTCGACGAGGGCTTTTGGGACGACCTCGCGGAGCTCGGCGCGAGCTATGCCATGGAGGTCGTCGGCGGCGAGGCGACCTCGACCATCGTCGAGCGGCCGAGCGAGCGCTGGCGCCTCGAGGTCCGCGCCAGCAGCGAGCGCCTCGACGAGGACAGCCACGCCTTCATCGAAGGCCGCGAGAACTTCGACCTGCGCCGGGCCCCCTTTCGGTCCGCGTGGTTGACCATGCGCGCGAGCTGGACGACCAACATCTTGCCCCGGGGCCCGCGCTACGGGGCCCGCAAGAGCCTGCTCGTGCCGCTCGAGAACGAGGGCGAGATGTTCGGGCTGTGGATGATCCACCTGTCCGACGAGATCGAGCTCGAGCGCGAAGAGATCGAGACCCTCGAGGAGCTCGGCCGGCAGATGGCCGGGGCCATCTTGCGCCGACGCGAGCGCAGCGCCCTGCGCGAGCAGGCCGGGGAGGCTCGGCTCCGCGATCACCTCGAGACCATCGTCGGCGGCCTTCGGCTGATGCACGACGAGCACCGCTGGGCCCTCGAGCTCCTCGAGCAGCTGCCGGTGCGGGCGATCATCGCCACGGTCTGGGGCGAGATCGAGTTCTTCGATCCGCGGGTGCGGCTCAAGCTGTCCCGCGAGTACCCCAACTTGTTCTCCGATGAAGACGACAGCGAGAAGAACCTCCGCGTGGTCATCGCGCGGTTGACGGGCAAGAGCCTCGACGAGGCCCACGGGCTGATGCGCAAGGTCGTCCGCGACGGCATGGAGCTCGAGCTCGAGGTCGAGAACGTCAACCCCGACGACCCGGTCGTGTGGATGCTGTCCCGCATCCGCAGCAAGCGCGGCATCGATCTGCCGGGGTTCAAGCCGGCGGTCCACGAGCACATCCTGCTCATGGCCCGCTCTTCGGCTCCCGCCAAGCGGCATGAGACCCGGAGCGGTCGCATCCTCAAGGTCCTCGGCGGAGCCTTCGGCAGGAAGTAGGACGGAGCGGAGCATCATGGAGTTGGCGCTCGTGTTCGAGCTCCCGCTGGAGCTGCTCCCGGCGCGCGGCCTCGACCAGTCGATGCTGCTGCCGGTGCTCATCGGCTTGCTGGTCGTGCTCTTCTTCACCGAGGTGTTCGGCTGGGTGTTCGCCGGCGCCGTCGTGCCGGGCTACCTGGCCTCGGTCCTGGTCATCCAGCCGGTCACCGGCTGCATCGTCATCTTCGAGTCCATCGTCACCTTGCTGATCTCGGCCGCGCTGGCCAAGTTCGTGAGCAAGTCTGACGTCTGGACGCGCTTTTTTGGTCGAGAACGCTTCTTCCTGATCCTGGTGATCAGCCTGTTCGTTCGAATACACGACCACGCGTGGTTCGCCCCGTGGGCGGTCGCGCAGCTCGACCAGCTGTTCCCCTGGGAGCTCGAGATCCAGCAGGAGTTCTACAGCGTCGGCCTGGTGCTGGTGCCGCTGACCGCGAACATGCTGTGGAAGCCGTCCCTGCCCCGGGGGATGCTCCAGCTCGGGGTCGAGGTCGGGATCACCTACCTGATCGTGATGTACGTGCTGTTGCCGTACACCAACCTCTCGCTCAGCTCCGTCGAGCTGACCTACGAGAACACGGCGCTCAACTTCGTCGCCCACGCCAAGGCGCACATCATCTTGTTGTCCGCGGCGATGCTCGCGGCCCAGTTCAACCTGACCTACGGGTGGGACTTCAACGGCATCCTCGTGCCTGCGCTGTTAGCGATGCTGTGGCTGACGCCGCTGAAGTTATTGGCGACGCTGGGTGAAGCGATCATCGTCCTGTACCTGACCAAGGGCTTCCTCAAGCTGCCGGTCATCCGGCACATGGACGTCGCGGGTCCACGCAAGATCGTCTTGGTGTTCACCCTGGCCTTCCTGTGGAAGTTAGCCCTGGGCTTCGCAATTGCGGGGATCGCACCCGAGTTCAAGACCAGCGACGTCTACGGCTTTGGCTACCTGCTGTCGAGCCTGCTCTCGGTCAAGATGCTGAGCAAAAAGAGCGTGCGCGCGGTCTTGCTGCCCAGCTTGACGGCCTCGGCCGGGGGCTTTGCGATCGGCAGCGTCGCGGGCTTCTTGCTCGAGCTGGTGTCTCCGGCCACGCCGCCCGCGCGCCAGCTCGCCGAGGCCGAGAGCCACCGCCTCGATCGCTCGCCCATCGGGGTGATGACCGTGGCGCGCATGGCCGCGGCGGGGTGGTCCGAGGACCCCGAGCCGCCCACGCAGGCCGAGCTGGGGCGGCTCGAAAAATTCTGGAACGCGTCGGCGCGCTGGGAGCTCGCCGAGGACGGCTCGGTGGCGCAGCGCGACGGCATGGCGGCCAAGGCCATCAACGCCTACGAGCAAAAGATCGGCGACGCGGACCTGGCCAAGATCGCCGGGCCCTCCCAAGAGCTGCGCACCCTGGGCCTGGGCCTGGGCCTGGACTTCGAAGACCTCGGCGAGGTCGACATCCGCGAGAAGGCCAGGGCCGGCACCGTGCTCGACCCCGAGCCGCGGCGGTGGTGGGTGGTCCGCGAGCAGGGGGCGCTGGGGCAGCGAGGCTGGCCCACGGGCATCCTCTCGCCCAGCGGGAAGGGGCCGGTCATCGTCGTGCCCATGCCCGCGAGCGAAGCGCCCACGGCCGAGGCCGCGGCGGTCATGTGTCGGCGCCGGGACTGCCGGGCCGTGCTGATCGCGGGCCGGGAGCAGCTCGAGGCCGGCACGCGCATCAACCCGCGCCCCCTCGAGGTCGCGATGCGGGCCTTCGCGGACGACCCCATCGTGGTGCTGCGCGGGGACCTCCCGGTGCCCGAGGCCTACGCCGAGCCGGGCGCCCAGGCCGAGCTGGCGAGCGAGCTGGTGCCCTGGTACGAGGACGGCGCGGAGGTCACGGGCCTGCTCGAACGAGACGAGCTCGAGGACCTGCGCGGCGCGGCCATGGCCGAGCTCCGACCGCTGCGGGGCATCTTCGACCTCGGCCAGCCCTGGCCGCTCTACCGCCTGGAGTGGGACCTGCGCTCGACGGTGGTCGGCATCCCGCCCAGGTCCGAGCGCTTCGTGCTGATGCGCGTGGCGGTCCCGGCCCTCGAGGCCATGGTCGTCGCGGGCCTCGACGAGTTCGGCGCGGACTGGCGCGAGCCCCCGGAGCCGGCGCCGAGCCTGGCCCTGCCCAAGGAGCTCGAGGCGGGGCTCCCGAAGGTGGCCGGGGCTGGGGCCGGGGCGGAGCTTCCCGACGATCTGGGCGCGCCCAAGACCGCGCTGATCGCCGAGCTCGAGCGCCTGCGCGAGACGAGCGAGCCCTCGGGGCACGGCGGCGAGCTCTACCGCGAGCCCTCGGACGCCGAGCTCATCGTGCTCGAGCAGCTGATCGTCTCGCCGCTCATCGACTGGGTCGAGCGCTCGGAGCTCGGCGACCCCCTGCCGATCGTCACGCAGACCTGGGCCGAGCTGGTCGGCTACGAGATCGCGGAGCTCGGCGACTGCGATCCGGCGGCGAACGCCGTGCCCAAGGAAGCGCCCGAGCAGGAGCGAGACCCGACCAAGCCCGCGCCCCGCGTCGAGGAGTGCGTGGTCGTCCTGCGCGACACCCTGGCGCCGCTGACCTCGAGCTGGGGCACGCTGGTGCTGCGCCGCGGCGGCGAGTGGTCGATGCTCATCGAGGTCCCGCGACCGCACCGCGAGCGCGACACCTGGCGGGTCGGCGCCGAGCTGTGGCAGATCAGCCCGGCCCGGGCGCTGCTGCTCGCGGGCGCGGACGGGCGCGCCGACGAGCCGGCGAGCTCCGAGCGCATGGCCATCGACCCCACGGACATCGCCTACGGCCCGGACCCGGTCATCCCCGGCAACCTGCAGACGCCCTTCCAGGCCATGCACATGGCGCTGCACCGGGCCACCAACGTCGACGGCGCGGCGCCCGTGCTGCAGCTGCGCGGCATCGCGGCCTACCGAGACCTCGACGCCGAGGTCGTGGTCGGGCGCGGGCAGCCGGAGCTCGAGCCGGTCGCGGAGGAGGCCTGCATCCAGGACCTGGACGAGCCGCTGGCCTCGCTCGTGCGCGGCTGGGGCGGCGGCTGTCAGGTCGCCGACGGGTCTCAGGACCTCTACCTGCTGTCGGGCGCGGGCGTGCCTCAGCTCGAGTACAGCCGCGAGCTCGGCGACGGCCGCAAGCTCCGGGTGGTGTGGCTCAGCGCGGGCATCCGCGAGCGCTTCCACGCCGACCGCGGGACCACGGAGCTGCGCGGGCTGGCCCAGGTCGGCGTCCCGGTCATCGAGTTCAGCGAGCTCGAGCGCCTGCGCGCGCCGCTGGTCCGGCGCGTCGACTTTGGGCCCCCGGACTCGCCGATCCGCGACGCCGAGGTCGGCTACAACGCCTACCTCGCGGCCCTCGACCTGGCCGACGAGTTCGCGGCGACGGCCAACCTGCACACCCTCCGCCAGCTCCAGGAGACCGTCGAGGCGGCCCCGGACCTGAGCCTCGAGGCGGGCGTCGGCGTGGACTGGGGCGTGCCCACGCTGATCCTCGAGTTCGCCGGCAGCGGCGGCCTGGGGGCGCGCTCGCTGGTCCTGCTCGAGCACGGCCTGCACGGCAACGTCTCGCTGCCGTGGCCGGAGCTCCGCGATGACCTGGTCAACCAGCTGCGCGTCGCGGCCATGGCTCGGCCGCGGGTGCTGAGCCTGCGCGAGGTGCCGATCGTCGAGCCGCCGCGGGTGGACGACGGGGCTCGCGGAGAGGGCGGAGAGGGCGAGGACAGCGAGAGCGAAGCGACGCCGGAGGGGGCGGGGGAGTGACCGCGCCGAGCCGGCGGCCGAGCCCGGAGGAGGCCGAGCGCATCGCCGCGCGGCTGCGCCAGCCCTCGGACCACGGCGCCACGCCGACGCGCACGCTGGCCGCCAGCTTGATCCTGATCGTCTGCATGATCGGGCTGACCGGCCTGACCTGGGCGCGCAGCCGCCTGGCCGAGCGCGTGGCCTCGCCCCTGGCCGAGAAGATCGCCGGCGCCGATCGGGTCAGCTACTACGTCATCGACGAGGGGGAGGGCCCGCGCTTTCGCCTGGGCCCGGACGAGCTCTCGCTCAAGCTGATCACCCACCTCGTGCTGCCCGAGGACACGCCGCCCTACAGCCCGGAGGCGGAGCAGGCCTACGGCATCCTCATGCGCCTGCACAGCCTCGAGGGCGAGCTGCTGTGGGAGCGCGACTTCAACGTGCGCACGCGCCAGAGCAAGGCCGACGAGCTCGACCGCGGCCGGGGCTGGCGGCTGGAGAACGCGTTCATGCTCGACCTGTCGCGGGAGCTGACCGACGACCGGCTGACGCGGGTCTTGTTGCCGACCTCGCCCGACGGCCGCGACCGCTTCCTGTCCATCGAGCTCGTGCCCCGGGACCCCCTCGACGAGGACGTGCTCGGCCTGGTCCGGGCCTACGTCCGCCACGAGCGGCCCCCCGACGACCTCGACAAGATCGCCCTGGCCCCGGGCGCGGGTCGGGCCCTCGTCGACCACGTCACCTACCGCGACTGGGAGTCCCTGTCCGAGGCCGAGCGCGAGGCCAAGCTGCGCTACGAGTGGACGCGGATGGCGGCGCTCGGCTACGTCGGCCAGGACTACGAGATCCTGAGCATCTACGAGACGGGCTTTCGCGTGCCGCGGGGGACCAAGACCAAGTCGGAGCGGCAGCGGGTCGAGCCGACGCGGTGGCTGGCCTTCAACGTGATCGGGCCCGCGACCCTCGAGCTCGACATCGTCGACGGCATCGGCGATCCGCGCTCCCTGAAGGTTCGCCGCTACAGCCTCGACGAGGTCGTCGAGGAGCTGCCTCGAGGAGGCTTGCGCGAGCGCACCCTCGAGGTCCCGCCGGGCATCCACTGCTACGTGTTCGAGACCGAGGACCTGCCCCTCGAGTTCGACCTGCGCACGGAGGCGGCGCTCGAGACCCGGGTGTGGTTCTCCGAGGCCGAGCGCCCCGTGCGGGTCAACGAGCGCGACGAGGAGATGCTCGAGCCCGACCTGCGCCGCATCCCCGTGGTCCGACTGGGCCCGAACTGGCGGGAGCTCCCGCGCTACGCCCTGCCCGACACCGAGGACGTGATCGGCCGGACGCTGCGCTTCGACCTGCGCTACGTGCCGCCCTTCGCCGCCTACTGGCCCCTCGACGAGCCGCCCAAGATCAGCCTCGACTACTGCTTCGTCGACGCCGAGGGCGAGGAGATCCGCTGCGAGCGGTGGACCGGCGCCGAGGTTCAGGAGTCGCACTTCGAGGGCCTGCAAGAGGGCGACGAGGCCAGCGGGCGGGCGAGCTGGGCCCGGGAGCGCTGGTACGAGGTGTCCGAGCCCCAGAGCTTGCGCATGGTCGCGCCGGAGGGTACGGCCGAGGTCGTGCTGCGGCCCGGGGACGAGCGCGTGTTGGTCCGCGCCTACGGCTACTGGCCCGAGGTCCCGACCCGGGTCATGGAGCCGTGGCGCAGCCACACCACGGAGACCATCATCTGGCGCTACCCGCCCCTCGAGACCCGGACCTGGTTCCCCCTGCGCGCGAGCAACTGGGAGGAGCTGCAGGACGACGAGGCCATCGCCGACCTCATGGCGCAGGTCCGCCTGCAGCCCCGCGGCGTCGACGAGTCCACGGGCCGGGGCGGGCCGTGGTCCGGCGACGACCCGGACTGGAGCTCGCGCTGGCAGGAGCTGATCGCGGGCGAGGACGGCTGGGATCCGGGGCCGTGGGTGACCCTCGAGCCCCGCGGCCGCCACCGCCGTCGCTCGATCCTCGAGGAGCTCGACGAGCAGGCCCCCGAGCGCCTGCGCGAGCGCTGGACCGGCAGCCTGTTCACCGAGCTCTACCCGCGCCGGAGCTACGTGACCAACCTCGGCGCGGTCGGGCCCTCGGCGCCGGAGCTGCACTGGCAGCTCGACCCGAGCCTGCTCGGCGAGCGCCTCGTCGTCGACATCGACGGCACGCGCCACGTCCACGAGATCGCCGAGAGCCGCGGGCGCTGGCGCCTGCCCGTCGAGGGCGGCCAGCACAAGATCAGCGTCGACCTCGAGGACACGCGGCTGACTAGCAAGGACGGCGACCTGTGGATCGATCGCCCGGTGCTCGTCGCCAGCCCGCCGGTGTCCCGGCGCCGCAGCGTCCACGAGCTCACCACCTCGCTGGTCTTCCCCCTCGTCAAGCCCGACGACGGCGAGGCGATGATCGTCAACGTCGTGGTCTACCTGCCCAAGCGCCGCCCCGGGGCCCAGCTCGAGCTGAGCGTGGACGGGGGCGAGCCCGAGCGCATCGCCGGCGTGGTCGAGCGGGTGAGCGTGAGCGAGCGGGCCTACACCATCGAGGGCGAGGGCGCGGTCGACAGCCAGGGTCGGCCCGTCGACATCCGCGAGTTCGTGCGCTTCGTCGACCTCGAGGGCGAGCACGGCGTGTCGCTGGAGTCCGTGAACCTGCGCATCACCCTGGGCCCGGAGGTGACGCCCGGCCCCCACGAGGTCCAGGTCGATCTCGTCGACGGCGGGCGCGTGTGGGTCCGGGCCTTCCACCGCGGCGTGGGTCGGCGCGAGCGCCCGGCGACCAGCTGGACGCAGGCGGCCCGCGCCAACGAGCTCCCTGGAGCGCCTGCGCCCGCGCCTGCTCCCGAGGGTGAGAGCGGGGAGGTCCAGCCGTGAGCCGTCGTCGCGCGGGTCTGGGCGTCGGCCTGGGTCTGTCCGTGGCGCTGGGCCTGGGCAGCGCCGGCTGCACCCACGAGGGCGAGGTCGAGCTCAGCGATCCCTTCGAGCACACCCGCACGCTCGAGGCCGACGAGCTCCACGAGCTGCTGTGGCCCCGCGCAGAGGAGCGCTGGCGGGAGCTCGGCGCGACCCAGCACGCGGCCCTGCGCGAGCTGGTGATCTTGCTGTGGCATCGGGCCGAGCGCGGCGCGCTGCGGGAGCGGGAGCGGGAGCGGGCCGGGGCGCTGGCGGAGCTGGCCGGGGTCCGGGTCGAGAGCGTGGCGCTGCGCGTGCCCGGGCGCGAGCAGCCCATCGGGCTGTGGGTCGTCTACGAGGAGGACACGCCGCGGCGCGGCACCGGGGCCTACCTGATCCGTCGCGGCGAGATCGAGGTCGGGCGGGTCGAGCTCCTGCTCGAGACCCCCCACGTGTTCCACGACCGCCACACCGGGGACATCGGCCTGGCGGTCCTGCTGGGGCAGGGCGGCGCCAGCCCGGTGCGCGGGCTGTTCGTCAACACGGTCCACCGCCACCGCCTGGCCAGCGGAGCCAAGCACAAGCCGCCCAAGGGCTACGGCCCGGCCGACGCCGCCCACTCCGAGCGCCACCCCATCAGCCGCGTGCACGGGGCCATCGTCCGCCGCCACCGCGTCGCGGTCTTGCAGCTGCACGGCTTCGAGCGCAACGCCGCGTCTGGGGACCCGGAGATGATCGTGTCGTCGGGCAGCGAGACGCCCAGCCCGGGCAGCCGGGTGCTGGCCAAGGCGCTGGCGGAGGCCTTCCCCAAGGACGCCGTGGGCAACTACGGCCTGGACAGCGACCGCCTCGGGGGCACCACCAACGTGCAGGGGCATCTGGCCCGGGAGTCCCGGCGCTGCTTCGTGCATCTGGAATTGGGCGACGACTTGCGCGACCGGCTCGACGACGGGGCGGACGCGCGGGCGCGCTTTGTCGAGGCCGTGCGCGGCTGGGCACAGGAGATTCAACGCGGTGGTTGCCGCTGACGCGAGGGCGCGGCTGCGCGGCTTGATCGGGCTGGCGGTCCTGCTGGCGCTGATGGTGCTCGGTCCGACCACCGGACGGGCGGCGCCGGGCGAGAGCCAGGGCGAAGTCGAGGCAGAAGGCGAAGTCGAGACAGAAGGCGAGGTCGAGGCGGAGCCCGAGCAGGCACAGGGCGAGCCCGCGGGGGGCGTGTCGCGTCGGCGCGCGCGTCAGGCCGCCGCCGACCTCGGCGAGGCCCTGTCGAGCTCGCCCGAAGCGTGGCGTCAGAGCGCCCGCGAGCGCCTCGTGTGGCGGGCGACTCGGGTCGGCTGGCCGCTCGCGCCGCTGACCGAGCTCGACCCCGACGCGGACATTCACGGGGCCCAGCTGGGCGCCTCCGAGGCCCTGGGCGAGGCCGAGCCTGCGGCGACGCTGCGTCCCCGCGTGGACCTCCAGCCGCTGCTCGAGCAGCGCGCGGCCATGGTCGGCGGGTTCATGCCGGTGCCGACGGTCCAGGGCCCGGTGTCGATCGACGCCGACCGGGCGATCAACGTGTGGATCGCCTCGCTCGAGACCGTGCGGGTGCGTCGGGTCTCGGGCGCGGGCACGCTCCGCTTCGTCCGCATCGTCGACGCCCACACGGCGGTCGTCGAGCAGGGCAGGGCGCTCGAGCCGGGCCCCGACGGCGAGCTCCGCTGGGAGCTGAGCCAGCCCCCGGCCGACGGCGCGGTGTGGTCCATCGAGGCCGAGGGCGAGGCGACCGTCGTGGTCGAGCGCGCCGTGGTCCGGACGCCCCGCTACTCGGCCGTGGAGGTCGAGGCGCTGCTGCTCGCGTGGATCGAGGAGGGGCGCAGCCCGGCGACCATGCCCCGGGTGCTCGAGCCCGACGACGACCTCGAGGCTCAGCTTCACCTCGAGGCCGAGCTGGGTCGGGAGCTGCTCAAGCTCGACGCGGCCGACGGCGTCCGCGACCCGCACCTCGAGAAGGCCGTCGTCGCCTGGCGCCAGCTCTCGGCCATGCAGGGCGTCGACGCGGGCCGGCTGCCGGTGCGCCCCTACTTCGTGGGTCGGCGCGGCCGCGTCCACCCCGTGAAGCTCTCGGACACCTCGCCGCGGCGCCTGGACACCGACGACAGCCGCGACTATCGCCTCGCCGAGCTCGAGGCCCACGGCGCGCGGCGGTGGACGGTCCGTCGCCGGGGGACCCGCTCGGGCCCGGGCGTGCTCTACGTGGACGGCCGCGCCTGGGCCCCCGAGGGCGAGGCGCTGCGCGACGCCGAGCTGCGGGTCAGCGCGGGCGGGCGGGTGCTCGAGCGCATCTCGCTGTCGCGCCGACCGGCCCGGCACAGCGTCGATCCGGACACCGCCTTTCCCCAGTTCGAGGCGCTCGTCGACGAGTCGGGCCACGCCGTCGGCGAGTTCGCGACCATGGCCGTGCCCCTGGCCCCGGGGCGCCGCGAGTACACCATCGAGCTCGTCGGCGGCCCGGCCATGGTCGCCGTGCGCGAGGCCCTGCGGGTCGAGGCCACGGGACCGGGCGCGCGGCGCGAGACCCCGCGCGGGCGCCTGCGCCACGCCCACCGCCAGCTCGAGCGCAGCGAGTCCGAGATCGACCCCTGGCTCGCCGCGCTGATCGCCGAGAGCGAGCACGAGCGCGTTCAGGTCGGGGCCGGGGCGCCCGAGCTCGAGGCCCTCGGCGAGTCCAGCCCCGCGCTGGCGCTGGCCATCCTCGCGACCCTGGCCGAGGATCCCGCCCTCGACCGCCGCCAGACCCGAGTGCTCGGCGAGCAGGCGGCGCAGTGGCTGTCCGCGCTCTCGGCCGACCCCGACTTCGACCCCACCGCCCGCGGCCAGCTGCGCGCGCGCTGGATCACCATCGCGGCGATCCACGGCGACCGTCAGCTCGCGCGCCTGCTCGTCGACGCGGGCACGGGCACGGGCAGCGACCCGATCCACGAGCTGCCCCTCGAGGGCCTGCGCGTGCTCGCCGAGCTCCTCGCCCCCGCCCAGGGCACCGTGCGCAGCCCGGCCCTGGCCCTGCTCGAGCTCGCCCGCCGGCGCGCGCCCACGGACGAGGCCATCCGCGGGCAGCTGCTCTACCTGTGGCAGGACTACACGCGCTGGTCCAAGCGCCGCCCGATCTCCGAGGTCGACAGCTCGCTCGTGCCCCGGGGCGAGTGGCTGGTGCCGCGCAAGGGCGCGCCGGGGCTGAGCGACGCGGGCGAGCGCGAGGCCAGCTGGCTGCGCCTGAGCCCCGGCCGGGTCGAGCGGGTGCAGGCCGAGATCGGCGGCGGCTTGATCTCGCGGCAGCTCGGCGTCGAGCGGGTCCGCAACCCCCGGCGCATGCGCCTGCTCGACATCTACGTCGCCTCGCCCGTCGACCGCGTCGAGCCCGTGCGCCTGCGCGTCGACGACTCGGTGTGGTGGAGCCCGCAGCTGGCCTCGGTGGTCCGCCACCGCGTCGCCGTGCCCGAGGGCAAGCACGAGCTCCAGCTCGACGGGCCCCTGGGGACCATCGCCTGGGCCGAGCTGCCGCCGGAGGAGCCCATCGAGGACATCGACCCCGAGCGCCTCGGTCGGCGGGAGCGGCTCCACGATCTGTCGAAGGTCAGCTGGGTGCTGCCCGGCCCGCAGGTGCCCGGCTACGCCCGCCTCGAGCTACGCTGGCCCGAGGACGTGCCGCCCCAGCGGACCGTCATCCACATCCACCAGGACGGGGTCGAGGGCACCCAGACCGTGCTCTTCGATCCGCGCACGCGGATCGGCACCGACGAGCAGGGCGAGGGCATCTGGGACCTCGAGATCGACGCCGACGCCACGCCGATCGGCCCCTCGCCCCGGGCGGGTCAGCGCCACGGGGTGGCCTTCGCCGTCGCGGCTCGGACCCGGCGGGTGTGGTTCGAGGTCGAGGGCGAGGTCGCGCTGGCCGGCGGGCTGTCGATCCGCCGGGCCCTGCGCCCGCGCGAGCTCCTCGACGACGACGGCGGCCTGGTGCCCGTGGAGGTCGTCCACGAGGAGGACCTGCTCGGCTCGGTGTTCGCCGAGCTCACGGGCCTCGACAGCGAAGCGCTCATCGAGGAGCTCGCCCGGCTCAGCCGCGCGCTGCTCGTCAGCCCCGACTCCATCGACGATCGGGCCCGCCGTGCCGCGCTGCTGCTGATGCTCGGCGAGACCGGCTACGCCCGGGCGGACCTGGTCCGGCTGTCAGCCTGGGCCGAGCGCGAGGACGTCAGCTTGCTGCGCCGCGACCGGGCCAAGGGGGTGCTGGCCGAGCTCGAGGACCGCTTCAGCGCGCTCATCGACCCCCGCGAGATCATCGTCGAGGACGCCAACGACGCCCGCGCGCCCATCCTCGTCGAGCCGGCCATCGCCGCCGTGGTCGGGCCGCGCCGCGAGCTGCTCGAGCCGTGGCTGCCGCTGTGGTCCCTGGGGCGCACGGAGAACCCCGGAGAGGCCCTCGAGCGCCTCGCTCGGGCGCAGCGGCGCCAGCAGGGGATGACCGCCGGCGATGAGGACGACGAGGCCGGCGAGGTCGAGGCGGCGCCCGAGCCCGAGGGCGAGCGCTCCGTCGAGGCCGCGGCGGCCGAGGACGCCGAGCTGCTCGACGCCGAGCTCGTCGCCCGCTTGCTGCCCGAGCTGACCCGCGCGACCTGGCTGAGCCTCGAGGGCGGACGCGCGCGCACGGCCGCCCGGGTGTGGCTCGAGCTCTACGGCCACATGCGCGGCGAGCTGGGGGCGGCGCGCGAGCCCCTCGCGGTCGGGCTCGCGGCCGTGCCCGCGCTCCTCGAGCACCTCGACGACCCCGGCAGCGACGCCCGCGACGCGGGCCTGGCCTTCGGCCTCGGCCGCGAGCTCGAGCCCCGCTACGGGCACACCTCCGTGCGCAGCCTGGCCTTCATCGCGGCGCTGCGCTCGGACTGGCGCACGGTCTCGCACACCGAGCACGCCCCGGGCTTCGAGCGCCTCGAGCTCCCCGTCGAGGAGCTGCTGCCCTCCCAGACCGCCCGCGTGCGCGAGGCCCTGCTGGTCACGCCCTGGGCCGGCGACGACGGGCGCGGCCAGGAGATGGTCCGCCCCGGCCGCAAGGGCGTGCTCGCCTGGGACGCGGAGGTCGGCGTCGTCGACCTCGAGCTGTGGTGCCGCGCCGCCCGGCCGGACCTCGATCCGAGCCGCGCCGAGCGTGCCTCCAACCCGCGGGCCCTCGGCACGGCCAAGCTCGGCGTCGCCCTGCGCAGCGGCGACGATCTGCGCACGCGCCGGGAGGTCGAGGTCGGCGACGGCACGGTCGCGCGGGTCAGCCTGCCGGTCGAGTCGGCCTCGCGCCACCGCCTCGAGGTCGTGCTCGGCGAGGACCCGATCTGGCTGTGCGCGTGGCGTGGCGTGGCCCGGCCCGGGGCCGAGCTGGCCGAGGTCGAGCGCGAGCAGGCCCTCGTCGGCGAGGGCACCGAGACCTCCGAGTTCGTCCACGGCGGCGAGCGCGAGGCCATCGAGACCCGCCGGCGGGCGCGGTGGTGGACCGTCGAGCGCGAGTCCGCCGTCGAGTTCGTCGTGCTCGGGCCGACCAGCGTCGACATCGAAGCCCGGGCGGTCGCGGCCGGGGACGTGACCTCGCCCGGACTCATCGCCGAGGTCGAGCCCCTGCGCCCGCGGGCCGACGCGCCCGGACCGTCCGAGGGCGAGCTGCCCCTCTCGCCGCAGGTCGAGCGCAGCGTGATGACCGAGCGCCGCCGCGCCTTCGCGGTCACCGAGGCGGTCAGCCACATCCTGCTGATCACCGAGCCCGGGCCGCACCGGGTGCGCCTGCGGACCCGCTCGGGGCGGGCGGTGGTTCGGGCTCGCCTGCGTCGGGATCGGCCCAAGGACGACCCGCCCGCGCGCGTGTCCCTGGGCGAGCTGCTCAGCGAGGTCAACGAGCCCGAGTCCGTGCTGACCTGGCGCGGCGTCGGCCCGGGCCTGGCGATCGCCGCGGCCGAGCCCCACGGGCCCGTGCGCAACCGCATCGGCAGCTTCGACGGGCGCATCGTCGTGGGTCTCGACGACCTCGGCGACGTCGACGATCTGCGCCCGCGCCTGGGCGCGATGGTCACGGCCGGGTGGCGGCGCGAGCTCGTCGAAAACCGGCTGTGGATCTTCGCCGCCGCGCAGACGGCCGTGCGCAACGCGAGCCCGATCTCCTCGGGCGTGCGGCTGCGCCTGGCTGGGCGCAGTCGCCGGGCGGGCCTGCGCATGGGCGCCGAGTTCGACTCCCTCGCGGGCCCCTGGTACACGGGCCTCGAGGGCAGCATCCGCGGCGAGGCCTTCATCGACCGGCCGACTTGGCTGGGCCCCTTCCTCCAGCTGCGTCCGGGACTCAAGGGCGCGCTGCGCTGGCAGTCGCTCAACCGCGGCGGGGCCAACATCGGCGGCCCGGGCTTCGACTTCGAGCCGCACCCCCGGGTGTTCCTGCCCTACGTCCGCGACCACCCCATCGTGGTCGAGCCCGAGCTCGAGCTGCGCGCCTATCCGCTCCAGGACTTGGCGCTCTACACCGAGGGCTCCGTGGTCTTCAACAGCGACTTCGCCAGCCTCGACCGCGTCGACATCGACCTGGGCGCCCTGGGTATCGTGCGCCAGCCCTCGCCCTGGGTCCCGACCTGGGGTGTGGCCTACCAGGCCTCGCTGCGCCTGGCCGACGCGCACCGCTCGAGCTTCTTCGTGCGCCACACCCTCGGCGCGCGGCTGGGCGTGGGCGTTTGGGCCCGCGACTCCGTGCGCGTGACCTTTGGTGTGGGCGACCGCCTCTACCTGATTGGGTCGCAGCGTCCGCGCAACGTGTTCGAGCTGTGGCTGCGCTTCGACGGCGTATTTGGCCGGCGGTTGGGAGATTACGGCCCGCAGGAGCTGTGGTTCAGCGAGCCCTGGGCGCCCCGAGCGTGGGGAGACCACGCGCATCAAGCTGAGTCGACCCTCGCGCCCGTGCGCGGCGAGGTGCGAAGTCAAGCCTCGCGTTGAGCGTATCCCTCGCCATCGACCTGGGCGGACACCTGGGCGGACTGCCAGGCTGAAAACTCGTCTGGCAGGCTTCGCTGCGCTCAAAAATGATCCACACTGCGGGCGGCCATGGCCAAGCGCGGGGAACGAGAGATCGGCGTGGATGCGTCGGTCGTCGAGGGCATCGAGGAGCTGCTGCGCGAGCTCCTGCCGCCGCTCAACGCTCGAGTCCACCGAGTCCACGTCGGCCTGCTGGCCGAGCGCGTGGCCGTGCTCGCCGATCCCCGCGACCACGCGATCATGCTCTCGCGCACGGGCGCGAGCGCCTCGGTGTCGATGACCTCGATGCCCGTCGGGCCGACGCCGCCCTTCGTCTACGCGAGCTTGGCCGTGCTCTTGGTCCGCGCCGTGGCCAAGGCCCAGCGCGAGGTCGCGGCCGTCGACCTGCGCGTCGCGGCCCACGTCGAGGCCTACGCCCGGGCGACCACCGGCGCCGCCCGCCGGCGCCGCCTCGAGGCGATGATCGACGAGACCGCGCCCTCGCGCGCCATGGCCCGCGGCGATCGTCGAGCGCTCAAGCGCCACCTCGACCTCGACGCCCTGCGCGAGCGCTTCGACAAGCGCCGCGACGACATCGCCGTCGTCGTCGAGCTGGGCATCATGGCCATGGGCGCGTCGATCGCCCACGGCCTCGGCAAGGCCCACGCTTCGCGGCAGCTGAGCAAGGAGATCATCCACCTGGTCGAGCAGGCCGACCCCGTGGGCTTCTTGCTCGAGCAGCTCGAGGCCCTGCGCCGGTGGACCACGCGCCTGGCCGTGCTCGAGACCATCGAGCGCTGCCTCGAGAGCCTCGGCCCGCCGCGACCGCGGACCAGCGCCGTGTCCTTGATGCTGGCGACGACGGGCTCGGGGCACCGCCGCGAGCCAAACCCCGTGCTCGATCGCCTGTGCGAGGTCACGGCTCAGCTCGCCCGCAGCGAGAGCGAGCACGAGTGGGTCCAGGCCCGGGCGCTGCGCTGCCTCTACCTCGTCGACACCGAGCGGGCCCGCGAGATCGTCCACGACCGCCTCGACCTCGACGGCGCCCGCAAGCAGCCGTGGCCGCAGCGCGACTTCCTGGTCCGCCGGCAGATCATCACGATCTTGAGCGAGCGCGTCGAAGAGCGCGCGGACTTCGAGCTGCTGGTCGCCGCGATCGAGCGGGGCGAGGACAGCGAGTTCGTGCGCATGGCTCACTGCGAGGCCCTCGTCGCCGTCGCCCGGGTGCGCCCCGAGATCCTGCCGGAGTGGACGGAGCTGCTCACGCGCTTCGCCGACGAGGGCAAGGGCAAGGGCGAGGCCGAGGCCGAGGCCGGGAATGAGGGCGAGCTGCCCCGGGTGCGCGCCCGGATGTGCCTGGCGCTGAGCGAAATCCTCGCTGAGGCCTTCGAGGCCAAGGTGCCCGACGAGGTCCTCGAGGCCCTGGTCCGCTCGGTCGTCGAGGGCCTGGCCCGGACCATCGCCCACGACCGCGACGACCTCGTCGCGCAGATCGCCTGCCGCGGCTCGGTCGCGGCCATCGAGGTGCTCTACGGCGACCCGCGCGGGGCGGCCATCGCCGGGGCGATGCTCGATCAGTTCATCGAGTCGCTGCACCGGTGCCTCGCCGACCCCGATCGCAACGCGGCCATCCTCGAGGCCGCGGCCTCGGCCATCGAGGGCATCGACGCGATCATCCGGCCGGAGCGCAAGGCCTGGACCGAGGCCCTCGCGCCCGCGCTCTTGGAGGTGCCCTCGGGCGGCGCGCGGCGGATCCCCGTCCCGGTCCACGAGGGCCAGCGCCCCTCCAAGACCGAGCTCGCGCGCATCCTCGCCCAGCTGACGCGCAACGACTGGGGCGTGGACGTCGAGGCGCCCCAGCGCGGGCGCTTGCGGGTGCGCCGGGGCGACCACCGGGTGCTCCGGCTGTGGCGCATCCTCCACGAGCTGCGCCACCCGGCCAACAACAAGCGCCAGGCCTTCCTGCACACCACGGGGCGCCACTACACGGGCTCCCTGCGCGCGCACCCGGGCCGCCTCGACGAGGTCACCGAGACCGTGGTCCCGGGCGAGCGCTTGTCGCTGCGCCCCGAGGCGGGCTGGGCCCGGCACCTGCCCCTGGTCGACGACGTCCTGTGCCTGCCGTGGCTGAAGCTGCGCCGGAGCGACGACCCGGTGACCCTGAGCTCGAGCCACGGGCGGACCATCTTGCGCCTGGGCGGGAGCTTCACCGAGCGCCTGCGTCGACGGCTGCGCCTGAACCTGCGCTACGCCGAGCTGACCGAGCTGCGCAAGCGGACCCTGCTCTCGGACGAGCCCAGCGATCGCCGGCGCTTCGTGGACACCCTGCGCACGGACTACGGCGTGGACGTGCGCTTCGAGAGTCATCCCTCCCTCGCCCTCGGAGCTGGCGACGGCGACGGCGACGGCGAGTCGAAGGGCGAGGCCCTCGAGCGCCCCGTGCCGGCCCGGGTTCAGACCCTGTTCCCCGCGCACACCGAGGCCGCGCCGGCGAAGGCGGGCGAGGGCGAGGGCGAGGACGAGCACGACGCGGACACCCTCGTGCTCTCGCCGGAGACCGCCTCGCCCCTGATGCTCGCCCCCCTCGACTGGTTCGGCGAGCACCTGCACTACTTCCTGACCCTCGAGGGCAACAGCCAGGAGGCCCTGGGCCTCTACGCCCTCGGCCTGTCCGGGCTGTTCCTCGGCCTGGCCTACATGCACCGCCGGCGCATCGCCAACGCGCGCGCGGCCATCCCCCTGTCCGTGGGCGGCTGGGGGACGCGGGGCAAGTCCGGGACCGAGCGGCTCAAGGCCGGGCTGTTCCACGGCCTGGGCTTTCGGACCTTCTCGAAGACCACGGGCTGCGAGGCCATGTTCATCCACGCCGTGCCCGGCGGCCCGCAGGTCGAGATCTTCACCTTCCGGCCCTACGGCAAGGCGACGATCTGGGAGCAGCGCGACCTGCTGACCCTCGCGGCGGGCCTCGAGGCCGAGGTCTTCCTGTGGGAGTGCATGGCCCTCAACCCCGAGTACGTCGACATCCTCCAGCGCGGGTGGATGCGCGACGACTACGCGACGATCACCAACACCTACCCGGACCACGAGGACATCCAGGGCCCGGCGGGCATCGACGTCGCCGGGGTCATCGGTCGCTTCGTGCCCCAGAGCAAGCTGGTGATCAGCTCGGAGCTGGGCTTCAACCCGGTGCTGCGCGACTCGGCCAAGGAGCGCGACACGGAGCTCGTCGAGGTCGGCGACTTCGAGGGCGACCTGATCCCCGACGACCTCCTGGCCCTGTTCCCCTACTCGGAGCACCCCCGCAACATCGCCCTGGTCACCGAGATGGCCCGGCAGCTCGACATGGATCCGGAGCTGGCCATCGTGACCATGGCCGACTACGTCTACCCGGACCTGGGCGTGCTCAAGACCTACCCCGAGGTCGTCATCCGCGGGCGCAAGCTCGAGTTCATCAACGGGCACTCGGCCAACGAGCGCGCCGGCTTCCTCAACAACTGGCACCGCACGCCCTGCCACGAGATCGAGGAGGCCGCAGACCCGGCGCGCATGGTCGTCACGGTGGTCAACAACCGCGACGATCGCGTGTCACGCTCGGACGTGTTCGCGCGCTTGTTGGTCAACGACGTGACCGTCGACGCGCACGTCTTGATCGGCACCAACCTCGCGGGTCTGCAGATCTTCCTCGACCGCGCCCTCGAAAATTTCGTCGCCGGTCAGGAGCTCGTCGACGCCGGGGGCCTGGCCCAATCGGCCGGTCAGGAGCGAGCCCGTTCTCGGCTGCGATCGCTGCTCGCTCGCGTCCGCGCGCCCGTGGACGAGTGGGAGTGGCGCGTGGACAGCCTCGCGCGCGTGGGCCTCGCGGCCCTGGGTCGCGCGATGGAGGCCGACGGGCCGCTCGTGGCGGCCGTGCGCGATTGCATCGCCAAAGCCCGCCAGGCGGGCGGGAGCGTGACCTACGACGAGGTGGTGGCCGAGCTCGGCAAGGACGCGGCGTTGACCCAGGCCCTCGGCGCGCTCGTCGAGGAGAGCCCCGAGGCGCCGGAGCTCGCGTTCGAGTACGACGTCAACGTCGCTCCGACGGTCGAGGAGTTCACGACCCACTTCGTCGCCAGGACCGCGCGCATGGTCGTCGCCGGCCGGCTGTCTCGGGAGCTCGAGACCATCCTCGAGCGCCGCGACGCCAGCGGGCTGGCCAGCTTCACGGCGAAGGTCATGACCTCGTGGACCGCGCTGTTCAAGGGCCTGATCACCGTGGTGTGGGATGCCGGCGCCACAGGTGACCAAATCATCGACCAGTGTGCCAAGGTCGCACCTCCGGGCGTTCACGTCACCGTGCTCGGCACGCAGAACATCAAGGGCACGGGCCTGGACTTCATCTATCGGTGGTTGTCCCTAGATGCCGTGGTCCAGGGCATCGCCAAGCTCTCGTCCGAGGACGAGCAGACCCGCCTCGATGCGCTGCGCGCTCTGGATGCCCACAGTGACTTTGGCTTCACCGACACCGGCACCATGGCGGTGCGTCTGCCGGGGGTCGAGGGCGGCAGCGCGCAAGAGGTCACCCAGCGCAAGGCGCTGATCGAAAAAGCCCGGGGCATCCACGCGAAAAAGCTCAAAGAGCTGTCGAGTACGGCCACGGGCGCCGCGGCCAAGGGCGGCAAGCTCTGGACCTGGATCGAGGGGTGGATTGATTTCATCGATGGTGCTGTGCGCTATCGGCAGTCACGCCAGCTCAAGCAGGACCTCATCGACTATCGCGTTAGCCACAACAAAATGGCGGTTGAAATGCGCGAAATCTACGCACGCGCGAAAGGCGGCTGGCTCGGGAAGTATCTGAGCAGCAAGTTGCGCCTCCGGACCAAATCTGAGGACGGGGACGGCGATGGGGGTCAGGAAAACGAGGTTAGCCCGTCGCCGCGGAAAGAATCCGCTGAGCCTGTAATCGACGCGGAGTCGAGTGACCATTGACGTCACCCTTCGGCAGCTCTGATCGGACGGGCATACTGTTGCTAATTCGCGATGTTTAGCCGCCTATGCGGTAGCGACTACACAAATAATTTGAGCCGCACGAGCCTTGGATGACACTCAATGGTGTGGCAAGTTACCCAGGCGTGGATAATCACCCCTACGCGTTGGAAGTCGAGGTAAATGACGTGGCGACGCGGCGTTCCTGGCTCGTTGGCCCCAAGCGAGACGCAGGGAAGTACACCTTCCCGCCGCACGTGGTGGTCGCAAAGCCCGTCCCCTTGGCCGAGCTGGACCTCGAGGACGACGAGGAGCTGCTGATCATCGAGCGCGACGGCGTGGAGCGAGGCTTCCTGATCCGCGAGCTCGCCTACCACCACGTGATCCAGGGGGAGCTCAACGGGCGGCCCTACGCCGTCGCCTTTTGCGTCGTGTGCAGCACGGGCGTGGGCCTGACCCCGGTCGTCGACGGGAAGGTGCTGCACTTCGGCTCCAACGGCGTCGAGAACGGGGTGGGGGTCATCAGCGATGGCGATACCTGGAGCTTGTGGGAGCCGATGACGGGCGAGTGCACCGAGGGGCCGCACAAGGGCCGGAGCCTCGAGGTCTGGCCGGTGCGCCCCACGACCGTCGCCGCGGCTCGGCGAGAGCGACCGGGGCTCGAGCTGAGCCTCACCAACTGCCGCTCGCTGACCTCCTGGATCGTGCGAAAGACTTGGCCGCGGGTCCTCGACAACCGCCGCGGCTTCATCCCGCCGCCCTTTTTCCGGACCATGGCCGGCCGCATCGACGACCGCATGCATCGGCTCGAGCTCGGCCTGGGCGTGATGCTCGGGGGCCGCCACGTGTTCTTCCCGCTCGAGTCCATCCCCAAGGGCGGAGACGCGATGGTCCGCGTCGGCAGCCGGATGATGAAGGTCTACCGCGGCGAGGTCGACGGGGTGCCCCACGCGACCTGGTGTGAGCCCTGGGACGACGAGGACCCGCCCATGCAGATGTTCACGCGCTGGTACGCCTTCTCGTTCCGCTACCCGGAGTGCGAGCTGTGGCAGGGCCCGGAGCTCGAGCAGGGCACCGGCGTGCCCCAGACCCGCGCGTGGCTCACGAGCACAGGGCGGTTTCGTTCGCGTTGATGACCGTCGCCGCGCCGACGCTGACGGCCTCGACGAAGTCGTCGACGAGGCACTCCGACAGCGAGGGGTTGTTGGTGATGGTCAGGTCGTTGCCCACGCTCTCGAGCTGATCGAGGCCGGCGAAGGTGTCGAGGGCCGGGTTGTCGCGGATGACCAGGTCGCCGCCGACCTCGGTCAGGCTGTCGAGGCCGGCGAAGTCGACGAGCAGGTCGTTGTTCTCGACGACCAGGTCGGTGGTGATCGCGGTCGTCGCCTCGAAGCCGGACAGATCGGTGAGCGCGAGGGCCGAGTCGATCTGCAGCCGCTCGACGGTGGTCGCGGCCGGGAAGCTGCCGAGGTCCGCGAGCACGTCGTTGTCGGAGATGGTCACGCTGCCGAGCTGGAGGCCCGGGAAGGTCGGCAGGCCCTCGAGCGCCCCGTTGCCCACGAGGATGAGCTGGTCGACGCGCTCGAGGCCCGCGAGCCCGTCGAGGGAGGCGAGCTGGGGGTTGTAGCGGATCTCCAGGCGGCCGACCTCGCGCAGCCCCGAGAGGCCCGAGAGGTCCGTGACGCCGCCGCCCGAGATCAGGATGGTCTCGGCCACGCAGGCGTCGAGGTCGAGGGCCGCGATGTCCTCGTCGGTCGCGAGCACGATGTCCGGGCCGGGGGTGTCGGTGTCGAGGCAGCTCGAGGGTCCGCCGGCCTCGTCGTCGGCTTCGATCGAGTCGTCGGTGCAGGCGGCGGTGGGGGCCAGCAGCGCGAGGGAGAGGGCGAAGCGGGGGGCTCGGCGGGGGCTCAGCAACACGGCCGAGTATGCCTGCTCGGCCAAGCCTGAGCGATGCTTGGGCCGAAGACTAGCGCACGGTGCTCGGGGGTCGCTCGGGGAGGCGCAAGAGCACGGGCTCGGGCGCTCCGGGTCGAGGCGCGCGGGGCCCGGGCTCGGCGTGGGTCCGCACCCACACGCTCTGATCGCGCAGCTTGGGTCGGCGCGCGACCAGCACGGACAGGGGCGCCATGACCTGCTCTTCGAGCACGCGCTTGAGCGGGCGGGCGCCGCGGGTCGGGTGCCAGCCCCACTCGGCCAAGGTCGCGCGCGCGGCCTCGCTGACCTCGAGCCGGAGCCCCCGGCGGGCCAGCCCGGTGCGCTTGGCCATGGCCGCGAGCTCGAGGCCGACGATGCGCTGGATGTCCGCGGGCGAGAGGCTGCGGAAGGGGACGACGAAGTCGATGCGGTTGAAGAACTCGGGCCGGAAGTGGCGGCGGACCGCGGCGTCGAAGCCCCGCTCGCGGGCGCCCTCGTCGTCGCCGCCGAAGCCGGCCGGGCCGCGCTCGGACACCCCGAGGTTGGAGGTCATGACGATCAGCGTCATGCGGAAGTCGACGAGCGAGCCGGCCGCGTCGGTCATCCGGCCCTCGCCGAGCACGGCGAGCAGCAGGTCGAAGACCTCGGGGTGGGCCTTCTCGATCTCGTCGAGGAGGATCAGCGACAGGGGCTGCCGACGCACGCGCTCGGCGAGGCTCTCGACCCCGGGGCCGACGGCGAGCATGCGCTGGGCCGAGCCGCCGAGCATGTACTCGGACATGTCGAGGCGGATCATCCGGTCGGCGTCGCCGAACATGTAGCGGGCGAGCTGCTTGGCGAGCTCGGTCTTGCCGACGCCCGTGGGCCCGACGAAGAACAGGCTGCCGACGGGGCGCTCGGGGTCGTCGAGGCCGGCCTTGAAGCGCGCGAGCACCCGGGCGGCCGTGGCCGCGGCCTTGTCTTGGCCGACGACGCCCTCGCGCAGCCGGGCGGCGAGCTGCTCGGGGCCGGCCACGGTCTCCTCGGAGATGAGCTCGAGGGGCAGGCCGGTGTAGCGGCTAAAGGCCGCGGACGCGTCGGGGCCCCGCAGCACCGTGCTCGGCTCCTCGCCGCTCCGCCCCGTCGCCGGCGGCGGTTCGGCGGCGTCTTGGCTTGGGCTCGAGCTGGGGCTGGGGCTGGGGCGCTGGGTCAGGGCGGCCAGCTCGTCGTGGCCGTATTGCTGGTTGAGCCAGTCGAGGAAGCGAAAGCCCTTGCCCGGGAAGCAGGTGTCGCGGCGGAACAGCTCGAGGTGCTGGACGACGCGGCGCAGGGCCTCGGGGCGCAGCTCGAGGCGCGGGTTGACGCGGCCCTGGTAGGCGCGCAGCAGGCCGGGCATGGCCGTCGTCGAGGTGGGCGCGATCGGGATGACGTTGAAGGCCGCGAGCAGCACGGGCGCGCGGGTCTTGAGCTGCTCGTACTCGCGGGGGTGGCACTCGGCGATGAGGCTCAGGTCCCCGGCCTCGATGGCCGGCAGGAAGAAGTCGGCGATGGAGCTGCGCCCGGTCCGGGTGTCGAGCAGGGCGGGGAGCTGGCCGACGTCGAGGTAGTCGCCCTCGTGGCTGAGCTCGTGGATGATGTCGAGGCAGCGCTGCTCCCACTGGCCCAGGTACATCATGCCGGCGATGATCCGCTCGGCGGAGGTCGACCAGATCCGCGGGCTGGTCCCGGTGGCCCCCTTGCGCCGCCGGGAGAATTCCCGGGCGAGGGCCTCGATCCACGTGCTCTTGCCGACCCCGGGCCCGCCCACGAGCAGGATGGACGCGGGCGTCTCGCGCTCCCACAGGTGGGCGTGGGGGCGCAGGTCCGGGGGCTCGACGAGGCGAGAGCGGCGACGACGGCTGCGCTCGACTCGCTCCTCGGCGACGGCGCGCAGGGTCGGGAAGGCCTCGTAGGTGTTGGGCAGCCCGCGCTCGCGCCGACGCCGGCCGAGCAGGGGCGGGGTCCACTCGAGGACCCGGACCTCGCCCAGGTCGCGGTAGTCGAACAGCGAGGCCGCCTGGCGCCCGAGCAGCTCGGAGCTCACGGCCTGGCGCAGGACCTGGGCCGCGGACTCGAGGTCCTCGAGGATGAACCACCAGTTGAAGCGGGGCAGGAGCACCCGGTAGCCGCCCTTGGGCAGGCGCGACCACGCGAAGCTCATGCGCAGGGGGATGGTGTCGCGGCCGATGACCCAGCGCTTGTCGACCACGGACAGCGGGTTGATCTCGAACTGCACCGTGCGCACGGACAGCTGCTCGTCCCATAAAAAGGCGTCCATGGCCCCGCTGTCGTCGGTGAGGCGGTCGGTGACGAGCTGCTCGAGGCCCGCGAGCACGGCCTCCTCGGAGGCCCCGAAGCTGCTCGGGATCTGCTCGGCCCAGCCCTTGAGCAGCAGGCACCCGGTCACGCTGCCGTCGGGGTGGTGGGTGAACAGCACGCGCAGCCCGGGCTTCACGACGCGCCCTCCTCACGCCGGGCGTGCATGGCCACGCCCACGCGCAGCAGCCACAGCAGCGGCAAGATGGTGGTCACGCTCGCGCTCGCGTGGGTCGAGACGTGGCTCAGCGGGTAGTCCTCGACCTCGAGCACCGGGGGCTTGCCCGAGCGGCCGTCCTCGAGCTTGTAGCGGCGGATCAGCGGGAGCATGGCGTCGGGGTTGGGCGGCAGGCCCTCGCCCTTCTCCGCCGAGGCGCCGTCGGTCCGGCCCTCTAGGCTGGCGACGAAGCGCTCGCGCTGCTCGACGAGGGCCTGGAGGGCCGCGGCCGGGCTGGTGTCGACGCCCCGGGGTCCGGGCGGGAGCACGCGGACGCGGACGATCTCGTGCTCGCCCGAGAGGGCCTCGAGCAGCTGGCTGCCGCTCTCGCCCGCGAAGAAGTCGCGCACGCTCGGGCCGACGAGCTGGAGCACCGCGGTGGTCATGGGCGTGCGCGCGCGCAGGTGCTCGCGCAGGCTGGCCGGGGCCTGGTTGCCCGCGAGCCGGGCTGAGGTGGTGGCGCCGCCGTGCGCCTCGTCCTCGGGGCACAGCGCGGCCCAGGACTCGAGCTCGCCGCGGCCGCGGTCCATGTAGGCCGCGAGCAGGTCGTGGAAGAGCACGCTCGCCCGCTCGCCGAAGCGGCCGCGCTGGCGCGGGTTGCCGACCCGGCTGAGCTCGAGCAGCACGACGTGCTGACTGGCCTCGTCGGCGTGGTCGATGGCCCGCTCGAGGAACCACACCCCGGCGATGGCCTCGAGCATGCGTCGACGCTCGCGCAGGGGCAGGTCCGGGGAGAGCTGGCGGCGGTCGAGGCGGGTCACCCGGGTCACCGTGCCGTCGGGGTGCTGGATGGAGTCGCTGGGGTAGCGATCGATCTCGAGCTGCTCGCCGAGGCGGTCGGGGCTCGTGCTCGCGTCGGCGACCCGGGCGTCGTAGTCGGCGTGCAGCTCGAGGGCCTGGCGCAGCTCGGTGATCTCGGTGCGCAGGACCTCGAGGTTGTAGAGCGCGTTGGCGGCCTGGCCGTGGTCGAGGGCGTCGGGCTCGGGCTCGTGGGTGAGCTGGCGGTTGAAGTCCTCGAGCAAGCTGGCGAGGGTCTTGGACAGGCGGCGCAGGCCTTCGCCGCTGTCGAGGCTGCGCAGGAAGCGGAGCGCCTCGGGGACGAGGGCGAAGACCGCGGCGTTGGGGGCCTCGAGGATCTCGCTGAAGCGGCTGTCCTCGGGGATCGGCTCGGCCTCGCGCAGGGCCTCTTCGTGGACCTGGACCCGCCCGCGGGCGCCGTCCGTCCCGCCCACTCCGCCCACGTAGAGCCACAGCAAGCGCATGCTCGCCGCTTGCGAGCCGGTCAGGGCGTCGACCAGCAGCGAGCCGATGTTGTCCTCGAGCCAGCGCTTGAGCGAGCGGGCGCCGTCGCGGGCGTTGAAGCCCTGGTCGACCACGCGGGCGAGCACGGCCTCGGTGTAGCGCACGAAGGTGTTGCGCTCGAGCAGGCCGCGGCGGTTGAGCAGCCGGCCCAGCTCCTTGCGCGCGATGGCCCGCGCGGCGGTCGGGCTCAGGGGGTGGAACTGGACCACGCGATCGATGCGGTTGAACAGCTCGGGGGGGAAGAACTCGCGCACCGCCTTGGAGATGTCCAGGAGCACGGCCCGGCTGCGCGCCCCCGCGTCTCCGCCGAAGCCCATGGACGAGCCCCCGCCCGCGCCGAGGTTGGAGGTCATGATCAGCACGGCGTGGCGGAAGTCCGCGACCTCGCCGGCGGCGTCGGTCAGCCGGCCGTCGTCGAAGAGCTGGAGCGTCAGGTTGAGCACCGAGGGCGCGGCCTTCTCGACCTCGTCGAGGAGCACGACGGAGAAGGGCTGGGCGCGGATCGCCGAGGTCAGCACGCCCTGGGGCTGGAAGCGATCGCCGATCAGCCGGGCCGCCGCGTGGGGCACGTTGTACTCGCTCATGTCCAGGCGGATCAGCCGGGACTCGTCGCCGAACAGGTACTCGGCGAGGGCCTTGGCCATCTCCGTCTTGCCCGTGCCGGTGGGGCCGGTGAACAAGAACACGCCGTAGGGGCGGCTGGGGTCGCACAGCCCGGCCTTGATGCGGACGATCAGATCGCGGACGACCTCGACGGCCTGGTCCTGGCCCATGACCTGGGCCGCGAACGCGGCCGCGACGGCCTCGGCGTCGAGGGGGCGCTCAGGGGACAAGAGCAGCTCGGGCATGCCCGTGCGCTGGGACAGCAGGGCGATGAGCTCCCCGGTCCCGACCTGCTCGCGCCCGCTGTCGCGGTCTTTGGGCTTGGGCGCGCGCATCAGCACCTCGTCGACGAGCAGGCGATCGATGCGCTCGGGGCTGATCCGGTGGCGCGCGGCCAGGGTGCGGACCAGCTCGAGGGCCTTGCCGGGGTAGGCCGTGCCCGAGTAGAGCGAGCCGGAGAGCTCGTAGATCGAGCGGTACACCCGGGGGTCGAAGCTGCACCCGCAGGTCAGCTCGAGGGCGCGGGCCTCGTGGACGAGCATGCGCATGGTCGTGGCCGTGTCGGTGGGCTCGACGTGCACGGTGGTGAAGGCGTTGGCGAAGTTGCCGGCGTCGGCCTGGAGCTGCTGGTACTGCTCCGGGGTGCACTCGCCGACCAGGGTCAGCTCGCCGCGGGCGAGGGGGCCGCGGAAGAAGTCGGCGAGGCAGCGGTCGTTTTGCTTGGACTCGCCGATGCGTCCCCAGGCGTGGACGTCGTCGACGTAGAGCAGCAATTTCTTGGCGTAGGTCTGCTCGAGCAGCTCGACGCAGCGCTTCTCCCACTGGCCCAGGTAGCTCATGCCCGCGATGATGCGCCGGCCGCTGATCTGCCACACGTGGTGGACGCGGTCGAGGTTCTGGTGGGCGGCCCAGCCGTCGGCGTCGAGGATGTCGAGGACCAGGCGGTGCAGCAGCGTGGTCTTGCCGACGCCCGGGGGGCCGATGAGCAGCACCGGGGCCTTGCGCTCGCCGCACAGCAGCTGGCGCAGCTGCTCGCGGTAGGGCTCTCGGGGCATGCCGGGGCGCAGCTCGTCCTGGCCGGCCTTGTGGGTCAAGTTGGTGCCCAGGTCGTGGAGCAGGCCGACGCCGGCCGTGCGCCGCCGGGTCCCGATGCGCGCCATCTCCGGGCCCTTGGACTTGCGCTCGAGGCTGCCGAGCAGGGTCGGGGGCTGGCCGCGGAAGCCGACCAGGCGCAGGTGCTCGCGGCCCTGGGTGCGCAGCCAGTCGAGCTCCGGGCCGAGCAGCTCGGCCTCGGACCACGCGCGCTGGAACACGACTTGGGCCAGCTCGGGCAGGCGCCCGCGCTCGTCGGCGGGGTAGGGGAACCACTCGCGCGGGCGCAGCGGGTGGTAGGCGATGTGCAGCACGCGATCGGGGCCGACGGGGCGGGGCTCGAGGATGAGCGGCACGCGGCCGGTGAAGCGCTCCTTGCCCGCGCTCGCGCGCACGGTCAGGTCGAGCTGGACCAGGGCCAGCTCGCGCCCGCGGACCAGCTGCAGCTCGGCGAGCGCCCGGGGCTTGGTGTCCTTGACGCGCTCGCGGCAGTCGGACACGAAGCGGTCGCGGAGCTTGGTCAGGTTGCGTCCGCTGTGCTGGATCTCGTGGGGGCCAAAGCCGACGCTCCACCAGGTCGAGGTGTTGCCGACCTTGCGCTGGAACACGGACACGCTCAAGTCCATGCTCACGACAGCTCCTCCCCGCGGTGGGCGGCCTCGACCAAGGGCGTGAACAGCAGCTCGTCGACCGAGGCCCACAGGTCCTCGGGCAACAGGGCCATGCCCCAGGGGCACAGGCTGCCCGTGACTCGGCCGGCCTCGGTGAAGTGCAGGCGCCGGGGCGTGGCCTCGAGCTCGTCGCGGCGCAGGGCCTTGTCGACGCTGAGGGCGTCGATGCCCCAGCTGGTCACGGTGTCGGTGTGCAGGATGTGGCGGACCAGCATGTGCGCCGAGCGGGCGCTGTCCTTGTCGCGCTCGCGGTCCTTGGCCTTGGTCTTGGGCGCGCCCTTGTCCTTGCTGGGGTGGACGTGGCGGGGCGAGAACTGGACCAGGCCCAGCTGGCTCGAGAAGATGGCCCCGGCGTGGCGGCCCTGGACGCGCAGGAGCAGGTTTCGCCACCGCCGCTTGCCGATCCGGGAGCTGTCCCCGGCCACGGCCTCGAGGTCCGCGCGCAGCTCTCGGCGCAGCCAGTGGGGCGTGCGCGGGGGTCCCCACTTGCGGTCCGTGGGCCACTTCGCGGCCGCCTTGTCGCCGGGGCCGTCGGGCCCCGAGCGGTCCCCGTAGACGTGGGCCTGGACCCGCCAGCCCCGCTCGGCGAGGGCGTCGAGCAGGGGCAGCAGGTAGATGGCGAAGGCGCCGCGGCTGTCCTGCTCTTGCAGGTGCACGGTGATCGCGTGGCGCTCGTTGGCGAGCAGCAGGGCGTCGACGATGCCCTTGCGCAGCTCGGCGTGGCTGTCCTCGGCGGCCTCGACGAAGAGCGCGGCGTCCTCGCCCTCGTAGAGCGCCGCGATGGTCAGCTCCTCGGCGCTCTCGATCGATCCGCAGTGGCTGTCGAGGTTGCGGACCGTGCCGGCGATGCGCCCGAGCTCGGCCTGCAGGCGGCCGAGCTCGGCGGCGTGCTCCCAGGGCGAGCGATCGTTGCGGCGGCGGTGGGTGCCGTAGCCGAGCTCGGCGACGAGGGTCCGCTCGCGCTCGACGAGGGCGCGGATCGGCGGGAGCTCGAGGCTGGCCCGAGCGCTGCGGCGCAGCTGGGCCACGCGCGCGAGGGCGTCGGTGGTCTTGCGCGAGCTCCGGCTCGTCGGCGCGCTGACCTGGATGTGCAGGGCGTCCTGGGTCTCGCGGGCGACGCTGCGCAGGCCCGGGGCCGCGGGCGGGGTCGTGCCTGCGTCTGCATCTGGAGCGTCTCCGGCGGCCGGGGCCTCGCCGACCCACACCGAGGCCCCCTGACCCTGGCCGCCGAGGCGGGCGAGGGTCCGGGCCATGGGCGCGACCAGGCGATCCTCGAGCACGCGGCGCAGGGCCCGAGCCCCGTAGGTGCTCGAGTAGCCCTGCTCGGCGAGGCGGGCGAGGGTCCCGTCCTCGAGCTCGAGGGACACGCCGCGCTCGGCCAGGCCCTCGCGCTCGCGCACGCTCGTCAGCGAGACCCGGGCGACGGCCTGGATCTGCGCGCGGTCGAGGGGGTGGAAGGGGATGATGCGATCGATGCGGTTGACGAACTCGGGCCGGAAGTGGGTGTCGACCTGCTCGAGGTAGTAGCGCTCGGCCTCGGCCTCGGCTCGCTTGGGGTCCGCGTCCGACGAGCCCCCGCCGAAGCCCGACTGCGGCCGGCGGTGGGCGGCCCCGAGGTTCGAGGTCATGATGATGATCGCGTTGTGGAACCAGGTCGTGCGCCCGCGCGCGTCGGACAGCCGGCCCTCGCCGCAGACCTGCAAGAGCAGGTCGAACACGGCGGGGTGGGCCTTCTCGACCTCGTCGAGGAGCAGCACGCAAAAGGGCTGCTGGCGCACGCGCCGGGTGAGCACGCCGTCCTCGCGGTCCGTGCCGCGGATCAGCCGGTCGGCGGCGAGCGGGTCCATGTACTCGCTCATGTCGAAGCGAGTCATGCGCTCGGGCGAGCCGAACAAAAAGCGCGCGAGGGTCTTGGCGACCTCGGTCTTGCCCACGCCGGTGGGGCCGACGAACAGGAAGGTCGCCAGGGGCTTGGCCGCGGGCTGGAGCCCGGCCTTGACCGTGCACAGGGTCTCGGCGACGCGGTCGATGGCCGCGCGCTGGCCGATGACCCGGGCGCCGAAGTACTCGACCACCCGCGCGAACTCGAGGCCGCGGTCCTCCCGGAGCAGGAACATGGGGATGCCCGAGTGGAGCGAGAAGCCCTTGTAGACCACGTCGGGGCTGATCGGGCGGGGCTTGCCCTCGGCGTCGAGCTCGGTCTCTTGGGTGGCGCGCAGGGACTGGTAAAAGCGCATCGCCTTGCCCGGGAAGGCCTGGTAGCTGAAGTAGCGCTCGGCCAGGTCGACGAGGGGCTGGGCCGCGCCGCCCTTGCCCCGGCCCATGCGCGCGCTCGCCGATGGGCTCGCGGGTCCTAGCGTGAGGGTGGGGCGCTTGGGCTCGTAGCGTCGGTCGTAGCGGGCCTGGGCCTCGAGGATGGCCCGGGTCTGGGGCGCGTCGAGGGCGTGGACGGGCAGGCGGTTGAGCACGGAAAAAAAGCCGACGTGGCGCTTTTCGTGGTGCTCGAGGCGCTCGGGGGTCAGCTCGCCGAGCAGGCGCACCCGGCCGCGCTCGATCCACGGGCGGATCGACGCCGCCACGTCCCCGAGCTCGCCGCTGGTGCGCGCGAACAGGTCGGCGAGGTTGTCGAAGTAGAGCACGGCGTCGAGGGCCTCGGCCGCGGCCATGACGTCCTGGACCCGCTGCTCGAGCTGACCAAAGCCCGACTGGCCCGCGACCAGCTGGGCCCCGGAGGTCTGCACGATGACCGGCAGCCGCTCCCGGGCCGGGCGCTCGAGCTCGAGCCAGCGCTGGGCGAGGCCGAGGACGACCGCGGTCTTGCCGGACAGCTCCGGGCCCACGAGGGCGAGGGCGAGGCGCTCGGGCCCGCGCAGCAGGGCGTCGAGGGAGGCGATCTCGCGCTCGCGGTGGAGGATGGGCACGGTCCGGCGGCGGCGGACCTCGGCGAGCACGGAGGTGCCCACGCTGCTCAGCAGCTTGCGGGCTTCGGCCTGGGAGCGGTCCCGGGCGCGGCGGCGGCGAGCCTGGGCCCGAGCCTTGGGGTCGCTCTGCTCCTCGCGCTCGAGCTCGACGCGCAGGCGCTCGAGGGAGTAGGGGTTCCCGCCGCGCAGCAGCTGGAGGTAGTCGTAGCTCGACAGCGAGCGGGCCGCGAGCACCCGCTCGATGTCCCGGGCGATGACCCCGCGCAGGTGCTCGTCGAGGGCCGCGGCGCGCTGCGCCTCGCTCTGGTCTTCGTCGGCGTCCGCGTCCCGGGGCGGCCGGGGGACCCAGGCGAAGTGGCCGAGGTTCAAGACGGCGGCCCACCAGCCCTCGCGCTCCGCCACGCGCAGGCAGGGGAAGGGCAGGGTGCCGCGCATGCGCACGCGATCGGGGAGCTCGGCCCGGGCCACGGGGACCTCGACGACGACGTGCTCGAGCTCCCCGGCGGGGCTGTAGGCCGCGAGCTTGGTCGCCTCGATGCGCGACAGGAGCTCGCGCAGGTAGAGCTCTTGCTGCTCGAGCACGGACTCTCGGGTCGCCCCGTGGGCCACGGCGCCCGGGTTGGCGAAGGGCCACGCCTGGAAGTCGCCGCTGGGCAGGGACTCCACGACCAGCAACACTTCGAGCTCGAGGGGTTCCGGCATCGACGAGGCGCGAGTGTAGCAGCCAGTGCCGAGCGGCACCGTGCCCTCGTCGGGGGCCGCGGTGGGGCTCGGCTGCCGGGCCAGGCAGGTTCGCGCGCGCTGAATGGACAGAGTCGTGGACGTGGGGCAGGGAGGGCGTGGCGTCGTCCACGACGGCTAGGACAGGGGACGGGCGTTCAGCACCGTCCCCTTTCTGGGTCGAGGTCGCGTGGGTCCGGTGGGAGGTCCGGCGGTCGCCGGGGCCTACTTGATCGAGATTTCCTTGGTGATCACCGCGCCCCCGCGCTCGACGACGACGGACAGGTGGCTGGCCCGGCGCAGCTTCATGTACATGCCCATGGCGTCGTCGATGGAGCCGAGCTTCTGGCCGTTGATCTCGCTGAGCACGTCGCCGTTTTGCAGGCCGATGAGCGTGGCCAGGCTGCCGCTTTGGATGCGCGAGACCTTGAAGCCCGCCGGCTCGCCGTCGCGGCGCACGGGGTACATGCGGGCCTGGGACATCAGCTGCTTGGGGTTGGCGAGGAGCGACTCGACGAACTTGCGGTCGACGGTGCAGCTGTTCGCGCTGCTGCAGTCGATGGCCTGCTCGGCGCCCGCGATGGCCACGGACTTGCCCTTGGAGCTCTTGGCCTTGGTGGCCTTGCGGGTCGACTGGACCGGGGCGGGCTTGGGCTTGGCCGGCTCGGCGCCGAGGCTGATGTACTCGCGCCGGCCCTGGTTCAAGAGGATCACCTTGCCGCGCTCGACGGCGAAGATGGTGACCCCGGGGCGGACGGCCTCGTTGGCGACGTAGGGCCCGAGGCTGTTGCTGTCGAGGTCGCGGATGGTGGCCATGGACCACGCGGGGTCGTCGGACTCCATGGTCGCCAGGAGCTGGAGGGGGAGGCTGCTGCGGACCTCGCCGGTGCCCAGGGGGCGGGCCCCGCTGGCCAAGGCCTCCGGGGCGACCTCGTCGGCGGGGGAGCAGGTCGGGCAAAAGGGGTTGCCCTCGACGATCGTGTCGCCGGTGGCTTGCTTGTAGCGGAGCTTGGTCGAGCTCCCGCGGGTCGAGCGGGGGTTGCTGCGCGCGGCGCTGGCCAGGGTCGGCTCGCCGTCTTCGAAGCCCGGGGGGTCGTCCTCCCCGTCTTCTTTGTCCTTGTCGCCCTCGTCGTCTTCGGCTCCGGCCTCGACCCCGTACTCGAGGAGGAGGCGGTTGCCGGCGTAGGTGGTCGCCGCGCTGCCCGCGAAGAACACGGCGATACCCACGGCTGCAAACTTGACGAGGCCGAAGTTGGACTGGAGCAGGCGGCGCATGTCTGGGATTGGTGCAACCGACATGCCACGCCGGTGGCGAGCGCTTGCCCGAGCGCCAACGCCCGAAGAAGCGTGTCATTCCCCCACGATCGTCCCCATCTGCGACTCCTGGAGCCGGGCGGAGAACGCGAGACAGGGCCGCGACGACACGAGGGCGCCGCCATCCGTGACATTCTGGCAAGCGTGCCGAGCGGGCGTGGGGCCGGGTGGCTCCAGAGGCTGGTCGCTCGACTAGCCAGGGGAGGGCCCGGCGATCAGAGGGGATCGACCCGTCGCCGTTGCTCGGATCCCAGCGCCCGGCGCAAGCTGGCCAGCCCTCGGGACAGGCGACTGCGCACGGTGTTGTCGTTCAGCCCGAGGCGCCCGGCGATCTCCCGGTTGTCGTGGCCCGCGAGGTGGAGGGTCACGACCGCGCGAAAGGGGCTGCGGAGCTCGGCGACGGCGGCGTCGAGGGCCTGGCGTCGCTCGGCCCGGGCGACGCGCTCGCTCGGGCTGGTGTCGAGGGACTGCGCGTCCACCCCGCTGCGCGGGAGCTCCCGGTTGCGCATGCTCTGGCGGTGGCGCTCCGCGACGACCCGGCGGGCGACGGCGTAGACGTAGCTGCGAAAGCTCGACGCGTGGCGAAAGCGCTCGGAGCGGGCCACGGTGTGCATCAGCGTCGACTGGGTGAGCTCCTCGACCTCGTCGTGGTGGACCCGCTCCCGGAAGTACTTGTGGAGGACTGGGTAGTAGCGCCGGGCCAGGGCATCGCCGGCTTTGCGGTCCCCCGAGAGGAAGGCCGCAATCAACTGTTCATCCCGCATTTCGCCAAGCTACCACCGGCGCAATGGCCCCCCGCGCACGCTCGTCGGGAACGCGACGGCGCAGAGCGAGTGCGCCGAGGTCGCGACGGACTCGCATGGTCGAGGCTCGCAGATCGTCGCGACACGCCGCAAAAAGTCGCGAGGCAGCGCACGTCGAAAATGGGATCAGCTGTGGCCGAGTTTTCGCGCGAGGGTGTTGCGGCCGATGCCCAGCCTTCGTGCCGCCTCGCTCTGGTTGCCCTCGCAGGCCTGGACCACGGCTTCGATGTGGGCGCGCTCGATGGCGGCGAGGCTGAGGGTGGGATCGCCGAGCTGGAGGCCCAAATTGGGGCCCGAGTGGCCCGAACTCTGGCCAGTTTCCGTGGGAACGGACCCTTGCTGAGTACGACCACGCTTCGCCTTGCGCGGCGCCAGGGGCAGGTCGTCGACGTCGATGGTCCCCTCGTCGGACAGCACCACCGCGGACTCGATGCAGTTCTCGAGCTCGCGGATGTTGCCCGGGAAGTCGTGCTCGAGCAGGCGGGCCTGGGCGGCCTTGGTGACCCGGTGGATCGGTCGGCCGTGGCGACGCCCGTAGCGATCGACGAAGTGCTCGATGAGCCGCAAGCGGTCGGCCGAGCCGCGGTCGCGCAGGGGCGGCAGCTCGATGGGCACGACGCGGACGCGGTAGTAGAGGTCCTCGCGGAAGGCCCCGGCGTCGACCATGGCGGGCAGGTCCCGGTGGGTCGCGCAGATGACCCGGATGTCCGTGCGGATCGTGGTGGTCCCGCCGACGCGCTCGAACTCCCGGTCTTGGAGCACGCGCAGCAGCTTGCCCTGGAGGGTCAGGGGCAGCTCGCCGATCTCGTCGATGAACAGCGTGCCCCCGTCGGCGACCTCGAACTTGCCCGGCGCGGTCCGGTGCGCCCCCGTGAACGCCCCGCGCTCGTGGCCGAACAGCTCGTTCTCGATCAGCGCCTCGGGCAAGGTGGTGCAGTCGACCTTGACGAAGGCCTGCTCGCGCCGCGGCGAGTTGACGTGCACCGCCCGGGCGATGAGCTCCTTGCCGGTCCCGCTCTCGCCGGTGATCAGCACGGTCGCGTCGGTGCCCGCGGCCTTGCGGACGATGGCGTAGACCTGGCGCATGGCCCGGGACTCGCCGACGATCTGGTTGAAGGTGTACTTGGGCCCCGGGCGGATCTGCGACTGGCTGGGGTCGGGCTCTTCGACCGCTTCGGACGGCTCTGGATCGGCCTCGCGCTCGAGGGGGCTGCGCGCGCGCAGGTCGGCGTAGAGGCTGGTCGCCTGGAGCACCTGGCCGGCGCTCGTGGCCAAGGTGGTGGCCTTGGCCTGGTCGGCGAGGGTGAACTGGCCGCGGCCGGCGTTGAGCAGCTGGAGCACGCCGATGACCTCGCCGGCGCTGTCGCGGATGGGCAGGGCGAGCATCGAGCGCGTCGAGAAGCCGGTCTGGCGATCGATGCTGGCGTCGAAGCGCGGGTCGGCCCCGGGATCGCTGACGGCGATGATCTGGCCCTGGGCCGCGACGGTCCCGGCGACGCCCTGGCCGAAGTCGAGGCGGATGCGCTCGAGCTCGGGGAGGTGGGCGACGACGCTGGTCAGGGTGCGGCTGCGGCCGTCGACGAGGTAGAGGGTCCCGCGCTCGGCGTCGAGGTGCTCGACGATGCTGTCGACGACGGTGACGAGCAGGGCGTCGAGCTCGACGCCGCGGGTCAGGTAGGGCGCCGCGGCCAGGGCGACGCTGTCGCCCGCAGCGTCCCCCTTGGCCCGAGCGCGACCCGAGCCCGATCCCGAGGGAGCCGTGGATCGGCGGCGCTTGGACGAGTCGCTCACGAGGCTCAGGGTCGCGCACGCTCGCGGCCGAGGAAAGGGCGGCCGGCCGAGGCCCTCCTCCCGCGGCCCCGAGCGCGCGCTGGGGGCATCGCCAGGGTGCTCGGTCATGGGCTCAGGCGGCCGTGGAGGAGGACGAGGCCTCGGGCGCGGCGGCGCCGTCGAGGTGGCCGTCGAGGGCGAGGACGAGGCCCTCGGCGGCCACGCGGGTGTTGGCGAAGCGACGCCGGGCCCGGGCCGCGAGCGCGTCCATGAAGCCGTCGTCGTGGCTCGGGTCGTGGTGGAACAGGCACAGCTCGGACACCCCGGCGGCCTCGGCCACGGCCGCGCCGCCCTCGAAGGTGCTGTGGCCCCAGCCCT
>NZ_ABCS01000073.1 GCF_000170895.1 Plesiocystis pacifica SIR-1
ACGCCGACCCCGAGTACGTCGCGCTGTTCGCCGCGGCCTTCCCCGAGGCGACGAGCGGGGCGACGATCAACCAGGTCGTGTTCGCCCTGGCGAGCTTTTGCCGGACGATCATCAGCGGGGCGAGCCCCTACGACCGCTTCCTGGCCGGAGACGAGGACGCGCTGAGCGAGGAGCAGCGCCTGGGCATGGCGCTGTTCAACGGCGAGCGCTTCGAGTGCTTCCACTGCCACGGCGGCGTCCAGTTCACCACCTCCTACCGCGACGCGAACACCCCCGCCGCCGACGCGCGCCTGGTGTTCTTCAACAACGGGCTCTACAACGTGGACGGGGAGGGCAGCTACCCCGCCCACGATCAGGGCCTCTACGAGCTGACCCTCGACCCCGATCACCGCGGCCTGTTCCGCCCGCCGAGCCTGCGCAACGTGGCCTCGACCGCGCCCTACATGCACGACGGGAGCATCGAGACCCTGCGCGAGGTGGTCGAGCACTACGTCGCGGGCGGCCGGGTCATCGAGTCGGGCCCCTTCGCGGGGGACGGCCGGCTGAGCCCGCTCAAGTCGGGGTTGGTGCGGCCCTTCGAGGCCACGGACGAGGAGATCGACGCCGTGGTCGCCTTTCTCGAGGCCCTCGACGATCCCGAGCTCGTCACGAACCATGCGCTGGCGGATCCGGACGCATCTGGGTGAAACCAAACCATGGTTTTTGGGCCATCTCGATGACTCGAAGCGGCCACGGGAGACGCGCTCCAGCGCTATCCTGAGCGGCCATGCATGCCGCGGGTTGTACCCGGTCTGGTAGGCGGGTGGAATGTGAGTTCGTGCAGCGCGCGGGGTGATCGAGTGGGAGCCCCCGCGGCACATCCGGGGCATGACTAGCTCGAAGCTCTTGTTCCCCCGCCGCTTTGCTCTCGCGGCCTTTGCCCTGACCGCCCTGACCCTCCCCGCCGTCGCGTGCACCGAAGCCGGTGAGGAGGAGGAGGGCGTGGACGACGTCGGAGACGACGACGGCGACGACGACGAGGGGGAGATGGAGCTGTGGGAGTCGGTCCACTCCGAGCTCGACTACGACGACCAGCCCGACGCCGACGAGGTCGAGCGCCTCGACTTGGCCATGGACCAGCTCGCCCTGGGCCTGGACCTCTACCACTACATGGGCGAGGGCGCGTTCGAGGGCCAGAACGTGGTGAACTCGCCGGTCAGCATCCAGACCGCCTTCGGCATGCTCTACGGCGCGACCGAGGGCGTGACCAAGACCCAGATGGAGTCGACGCTGCACTTCACCCTCGGCGAGGAGCGCCAGCACGTGGCCATGAACTGGCAGCACCTCCAGCTCGCCTCCCGCGAGATGCCCAAGCTCGAGAGCGAGTTCGCCAACGAGGATCCGGTGATCCTGGGGACGGCCAACCGCGCGTGGATCAACGAGGCCCGCTCCGAGGAGCTGATCCCGGACTTCCTCGACCTGCTCGCCGTGCACTACGACACCGGGGTCTACCTCGCGGACTTCAACAGCAACGCCGACGGCGAGCGCATCGCGATCAACGGCTGGGTCGCCGATCGCACCCACGGCCTCGTCCAGGACCTGATCCCGGTGATCCCCGACGGCTCGTCGATGGTCCTGGTCAACACCCTCTACCTCAAGGCCCCGTGGGCGACCCCCTTCGAGGAGTTCGCCACCCAGACCGCGAGCTTCACCCTCCTCGACGGCTCCACCCGGGACGTCCAGATGATGCAGCAGTACGCCATGAACGGCTACTACGGCGAGGGTGAGGGCTACGCCGCCGTGGGCGTGCCGCTGCGCGGCAACTCTCTGGAGCTCGCGCTGGTCCTGCCCGAGGACCTGGCGAGCTTCGAGGCGGGCCTCGACGCCGAGACCCTCGGCGGGATCCTCGAGGGCATGGACTACGCGACCATCGACACCTCGATGCCGCGCTTCGAGCTGCGCGCCAAGGCCTCGCTCAAGCAGGCCCTGACCGACCTGGGCATGCCCGCGGCCTTCGACAACGGCGAGGACTTCACCGGCGTGCTGACCAACGGCATGGGTCCGATCTTCGACGTCATCCACGAGGCCGTCATCCTCACCGACGAGGGCGGCATCGAGGCGGCCGCGGCCACGGCCATCGTCCAAGACGAGGGCGGCGGCGGTGAGCTCGAGCCCGAGTACACTTTCGTGGCCGACAAGCCCTTCGTGGTCGTGGTCTACGATCGCCCCAGCCGCACGCCGCTGTTCGTCGGCCGCGTCGTCGACCCCGGCGCTGGCGACTGAGGACAGCCGTCTCGCAAGCGACCCAAGAGAGGCTGTGGAGTCATCCACAGCCTCTCTTTGCGGTCGTTCGGCTCAGGGCATCGGCTCGAGCACGTAGCCCCAGTAGGCGCCAGCGTCGAGGTCGAGGCAGTCGCCGGTGGTCTCGAGGATCGACTCGGCGACCTCGGCGGCCAGGCCGTTGCAGACCGCCGGCGTGTGCTCTTCGAGGGTGTTCGAGCGGACCTCTCGCCAGCGAAAGCGCTGCTTGGGGTGCGAGCTCAGCTCGACGGCGTAGTGGCACTGGATGTGCTGATCGCCGTGGCTCTCGGACTGGTAGAAGCGGGCGAAGTCCGGGTCCGCAGCGAACTGCGCGTCGAGGGCCGGGGTCATCGGCCCGGGGCCGCGGTACTGCTCGGCCTCGAGCAGCTCGACGACGGCGACCTCGCAGCGGGGATTGCCGACGGTCGCGGGGACGAAGTCTTCGAGCTCGGGAGAGGTCGTCGTCGCGGCCTCGGCAGCCGGGGTCGCGTCGTCCCCTCCGGCCTCGGCTGCGCTCGCCGAGCCGCCTCGTTCGACGAGCACGGCCGGAGGCGCCGTCGCGTCCTCGGGCGCGGTCGCTGGGGTGCAGCCCAGGCAGCAGGCGAGCAGGGGCCAGGCGCGGCGTCGCATGCCTCCACGGTGCGACGCCGCCTGGGCCGGGTCAAGGGGCGCCGTCGACGGGCAGGCCGCTGGGCACGGAGCTGGGGATCGCGGCGCTCAGCACCGCCGGGTCGGCGGCGGGGTCGGACAGCGTGCGCAGGAAGGCGACGAGCTGTTTGACGTGGCGCTTCTTTTTGACCCGGACCTCGGCGAGCTCGGGGGCCATCCCGGCGGCCAGGATCTCCGCTTGGTTGTCGAGCAGGGACTCGGACAGCTCGTCGTGGGGACAGGCGAAGGGGGAGTCGTCGACGAGCTCGATGTTGGTCGTCGACGTCATGTCGTAGTCGAGCAGCGCGGCCGCGGGGTCTTCGTAGTGGGCGACGAAGTCGGACAGCTCGGCGAACTGCCCCAGGCGGCCGTAGGGCGCCGTGAACTCGACGTTGCGCAGGGGCGCGGTGCGCCAGCGGTAGCGCTCTTGCTCGGGGAACAGCTCATCGCCGGCGCCGCCGAGCACCCAGGGCACGGCGTAGTCGTTGCGCGCCTGGCCGAAGTCGTCGAAGCCCTCGGGCCCGTTGCGCTTGGGCAGGTCGTTCCCGCAGCCAAACTGGGGGGCGAGGGTCTGGTGGAACGCGTTGTCGGTGAACGCGTTGCCCGAGTGGCAGCTGACGCAGTTGCCCTTGTTGGCCGAGTAAAAGCGCTTCGCTCCGCGCAGCTCTCGGTTGCTCAGGGCGCAGTCGTCCCCGGCGACGAACTGGTCCCAGGGGCTGGCGTTGAAGGTGAAGGCGTCGATCTCGTAGGCCGCGATGGCGTTGCCGACGTGGCCGAAGTTCAGCTCCTCGAAGGGGACGCCGTAGGCCGCCTCGAACATCGCCACGTACTCGGGGATGGCCCCGAGGCGGGCCATGTAGCCGTCGAAGATGCAAGAGAACACGACGGGCAGGGGGAGCTGGGGGTCGAGGCAGGCGAGCAGCTCGTTGTCCGGGTCGGCGTCCGGGCCTGGGAAGCCGAGCATCTCGGGAGAGGTGACCTCGGGGAGCATGGCCTGGGCCGCGAGCACGCGGGGCGACGCGACCCCGGGGAAGTCCTCGAAGGCCGCCTGGTAGATGGCCGGGACGAGCGGGAGGCCGAGGCCGAGGACGAAGCCCTGGCCGTCGCCCGCGACCTTGCCGTCGATGGCCAGGGTGTCGAGGGAGTGCAGGTTGAACAGCGCTTGGGTGTGGCGCCCGCCGACCTGACCGTCTTCTCGGTCTAGGCCCAGGCCGTGGCCGCCGACCCCCGACATGAGCGGCCGGCGGTCTGTCAGGCCCAGCGTGGGGTTGTGGCAGGTGCCGCAGGACACGTCGTGAGAGCCGCTGAGGATCTTGTCGTGAAACAGGGCCCTGCCGAGCTCGACGAGCTCCGGGCGAATGGGCTCGGGGAGCGCGTAGGGGCTGATGTCGTGCTCGTCGAGGAGCGCGCGGACGTCCGCGACGAGCGCGGGGTTGTTGCAGCTCGGGTAGCAGCCCCAGCGGAATTCGTCCTGATCGTCAGCGTCTGCCTCCGCCTCGAGCTCGGCGGAGTCGTCGGTGTCGTCAATCGTCGTACATGCGCTTGCGCAAGTGACGAGAGTCAAATGGAGGCCCCATGCGCGAAATGGGTATTCAGACATCAGCGACAACTCCTTCGAACCACCATATATAGTCGGTACCATCGATGACTGAGCACTGCCAACTTAATTTGTGCATGGTTGTGCTTCGAAAATCGCGCAATTCAGTATTGCTGAAAAAGGCGCCCCGGCTCTCGGGCCGTTATGATCAGACTGTAATGTGCGGAGGGAGGAGGGTGCGTATTGTGATGTGTGTAGTGCGCGCGCGACTCGAAGGGGGCTGCGCCTGTCCCCATGCCCAAATATGCGCACTAAAATTAGTTGGACCGCCCCCGGCGGGGGCGGTCACGTCGAAGGCGAAGGCTGGAAAGGGAGGCCCGGGGGCCGGTCTCAGAGGGTCGGCCAAAACGAGTTTGGCCAACCCCTCGATCTGTTTTAGCCGTCGTGGACGACGCCACGCCCTCCCTGCCCCACGTCCATGACTCAGGGGCTGACGTGGGAGGTCTGGCCCTCGAGCATGTTCGCTACCCAGTCCACGAGCAGGATGCCGTTGACGTCCTGATTGTAATAGGCAGGGAAGCTCAGGTAAGTGTGGCTGATCCCGGGCAGGATGTAGGTGCCCCAGTTGTCGTAGCCCTCGACCTCGCTGCGCAGGGCGTAGATGCCGTCCTCGAAGTAGCCGCCGTTCATGGGCAGCTCGATGATCCCGGGCGGGCACTGCAGGCCGCCCTCGTTTTGAATCCCGTAGCCAAAGAAGGTGCGGATGATGAGGTCCTGCTCCGCCGTGATCACGCCGAGGGTCTGGTCGGCGTGCTTGTCGGCGAGGTAGTGGGTGAGGTTGTAGATGCCCCCGCCGTCCGGCGCGAAGCAGCCGTCGCAGTCCTCGGGCAGGGAGGCGTCGAGGTTGAACAGCTCGCGCCACTGCTCTTGCAGGCAGGGGGCGAGGTAGGGGTCCGTGAGCGGCGGGCCCGAGTCGTCGAGCAAGGTGACCGTGGTGTTGGGGAAGGCGTCGGAGGCGATGCGGTCGTAGTTGAAGGCGGCCCCGAAGCCGCCGGCGCTGATGCCCGTGACCAGCACGTGGGAGGTGTCGGCGAAGGTCGGCGCGATGCGATCGAGGAACTGGTCCATGTTGGAGTAGCCCACGAACTGCTGCGGGGCCCCGAACGCGAAGCCCGGCACGGAGGTGTCCGGGGCCGTGCCCGCGTGCACGTCTCCGGTGCAGTAGGGCACATAGACCACGTTCCAGTCGCGCATCGGGTTGGCCGGGTTGTCGGTGTCGAACAGCCCGCCCTGGAGCACGGTGTTTTGCCAGATCAGGTCGAAGGCGAGCTCGCCGAAGTTGGCGAAGCTGGCGTAGAAGAGCCCGCAGGTCGCGGCGTTGAAGCAGCCGCCGCCGCCCTCGAAGAAGATCACGAGCTCGTCGGAGATGCCGTAGCGCACGCCGATGCCGGCCGGCGTGCCGTCGATGCATTGGGCGTCGGGGAAGTCGACCCAGTTCCACTCCCCGGGGGGCGCCTCGGGGAGGGGCTCGCCGTCGTAGGTGGGGTCCGGCGGGGGGAGGTCGGGCTCCATGCCGGTGCTCGCCTCGCTGTCTTCGGACGCGGCGCTGTCCGACTCGGAGTTCGTCTCGCCCTGCTCGCTGCCCGACTCGTCCTCGCTCGACGCGTCCGTGTCCTCCGCCGTGCCGCCGATCTCGTCGTCCGCGCTCCCCCCGTCCCCCGGCTGGGCGTCGTCGGCACAGCCGAGGCTCGAGCAAAGGGGCACCGATAGGGAGCAAACGATGATTGAGCGAGCTAGACGGGCCATTGCGCGATGGTAGCAGCGAGCGAGAGCCCGCGGTGGGCCTCGTCGAGGGTCGAAGCGAGAGCCGAGCGCGGGGTGGGCCGGGCCCGCGCGGCGAAACTCGACGGTGACGGAAATCCGAGCGACGGCGATGACAAGGGCGATCGTGACTGCCCAGGCCTACCTCCCCCCGGTCGAGCCCTCGAGCAGCGCCGAGTCCATGGTCGACGCCCACGCCCGCGCCCTCGAGGCCGGCGAAGCGCGGCTGCTGGCTGCCCTCGACAGGGCCGGCGTCGCTCCCGAGCCGCTCCCCCTCCTCCACCCCGCGCGCGTCCCCATCGCAGCGTCGAGCGTGTCTCGAAGCTCGGAGCGCGAGACCCTCGCGGCCCTCATCCGGGCCATGGCCTCGCCCCTGTCTCCGACCCACGGAGGCGTCGTGTGGCTCGACGTGGACGCGGCCCTCGAGCGCGAGCGGGTCCTGGTCGAGGCGCTCCAGCGCAGCGTGGGCGAGCTGCCCCTGCGCAACATGGCCGCGTTCAAGGCCAACCACAGCTCGCTCTTGCAGTTCGCGCGGGTCCAGGCCGACGCGGGCGCGGGCGTGGAGGTGGCGAGCCTGCCCGAGCTCTACACGGCGCTGTGCGTGGGCGTACGGCCGGGCGCGGTGGTGTTTGGCAATACCAACCTCAACGCCCGGGAGCTGCTGATTGCGATGCACCTGGGCGTGACGGCCTTTTGCTTCGACCACCCCGCCAAGCTCGCCCGCGTCCTCGACTGCGCGCGCACGCGCGAAGGAGGCGTCGCGCGCCTGCGGCCGCTCCTGCGCCTGGCCGCTCCCTACGCGAGCGCGGCCCTGAGCATGGAGCGCTTTGGCCTCGACGTGGACAAGAGCCCGGGCCTGCTCGAGGCCGTCCTCGATCGCCTCGCCGCGGCGGGCTCGGCCCTCACCGGGGTGTCCTTCCACGTCGGCATCGGGGCCCGGAGCACGGCGGTCTACGAGCAGGTGTTCGCCCAGGCCGAGGCCGTGTTCGCGGCCGCGAAGGCGCGCACTGGCGTCGCGCCGTGGATCGTCGACATCGGCGGAGGTCTGGGCTTCGACGACACGCCCAACCGCTACCTGGGCACGCTGGCCGTCGCTGATCAAGTGCGCGAGCTCGGCCGCGGGGTCCGGAGGCTGCACCAGCGCGTCCCGGAGCTGCGCGAGGTGTGGTCCGAGATCGGCCAGGGGGCCCTCGGTCGGGCGGGCTCGATGCTGTCGCCGGTGGAGTTCGTCGAGCACCGCGACAACCCGAGCCGGAGCGCGCGCGTGTGCGTCCCGACCTTGCCGGGGAGCTTCCTGTGGGCCAAGCGAAGCACCCCGGTCCACGCCGAGCGCGAGCAGTGGCTGGTCACTGCCACGGGCGCGTGGGCGGTCCCGGTCTCACGCTTCGTCAGCCTCCAGCCCGAGCTGTGGGTGCTGCGCGAAGACGGAGAGGTCGCCAGGGTCGACGCGGAGGGGCCCCTGGTGCCGACCTTGGTGTTTGGCAAGAGCTGCGAGCCCACGGACTGCCTCAACCCCGCCGCCCCCGAGCGCGGGGGCGAGATGATCCGCTTTTTGCTGCCCGACCTGAGCCGCCGCCCCGCCAACGAGCGCTACGTGTTGCGGCTGCGCGGCGCGGCCTACATGGACACCGCGGGCGAGTTCAACGGCCAGACCTCCCGGGCCTTCCCGTGGCGCTACAGCCTGGGCGAGCCCGCCCGCGGACCCCGCAAGGCCCCAGCGCTCGTGCGCGCGCCGACCTGGGAGTACCGCGAGCGCCTGCTCAGCCCCAACGTCGTCCAGGCCGCGCAGATCCACGCCGCGCGGGAGCTCATCGCCGAGCAGTTCCTCGAGCGCGAGCAGATGATCGCGTGGCTGCGCCAGACCGGCCAGCTGCGCGCGAAGGCGGAGCTCGAGGCGCTGCGCTACGGGCTGTGGCAGGCGGTGGACGAGTGCGTCGGCAGCGGCTTGAGCGTGGTCCGGCTCAAGCTGCGCCCGGGCCAGCCGGACGCCGAGGGCGAGGTCGTCGGGGCCCTGGCCGCGAAGGTGGTGCGGGCGCGAGACGTGCCCACGCAGCCTCTGGCCATGGTCGGCGAGTGGGAGCGGCGGGTGTCTCGGCTGATGTTCGAGCTCGAGGCGAGCTTGATGCGTCGGGCTCGTCGCCTCGACGGGGGCCTGCGCGAGAAGCTGTTCCCCATGGCCTACATCGCGATGACGGCCAAGCGCCCGGGGGAGGGCGCGCCCGCCCACGCCATGCGCCAGCGGGTGGTCGATCTGGCTAGGGGCCTCGGCGGGATCAAGACCGTCACCTCCATGAGCACCGGCGAGCGCTCGTGCGCCGTCGCCGAGCGCGTCCCAGGTTGCTTTCCCATGTTCGTCACCCCCTACGCCGACATTCACTTCCACGGCCGCCGGCCCTTCGAGGGCGTCCGCTTCGGGGCGAAGCCCGGCGAGCTGCGCTTTTACGCCCACGATCTGCGCGGGCCCCATCGCGCCCTCGAGCCCCTCCCGCAGGCCGAGCGGCTGCGCCTGGTGATTCGCGACCAGGGCGCGCAGGCCCTCGGGCTCGGCGAGCATTGGGGGGCGGGAGCATGACCGCCGCGCTCGAGGCCCTGGTCCGGCACGCGCGTCGCTGCGCCTTTTACCGGGAGCTCTACGCCGAGTCGCCGGAGGTGGTGCGCTCGCTCGCCGAGCTCCCGCGGGTCGAGCAGGGGGCCTACTGGTCCGCCTACCGGGCCGCGCGCGAGCGCGTGTTGTGCGGCGAGCACGTCGACGGCCTGATGCTGTCTTCGGGCGGGACCACGGGGGCGCCCAAGCGCACCCACGTCAGCCAAAACGAGTGGACGAAGATCGCCGTGGCCGGCAGCGAGGCTCTGCTGAGCGCGGGCCTCGAGCTCGGCGACCGCGTGGGCAACCTGTGCACGGCGGGCGACCTGGCGACCTCCATGCTGTTCATCCACGCCTCGGTGCTCCACGCCCGCGTGCCCATGCTCGAGCTCCCCCTGGGCAGCGCCCTGCCCCCCGAGACCCTCGCCGAGCGCATCCACGAGCTGAGCGTCCATGCCCTCGTGGGCACCCCGAGCGTGCTCTCGCGCGTGCTCGAGGCCTACGCGCGCCAGCGGGGGGCGGGGCCCAAGAGTCTGCGCAAGCTGCTCTTTCTGGGCGAGATGCTGGCGAAGGACCAGGCCGACCAGATGCGCGCGTGGGTCCCCGGCCTGGCCATCGCCTCGGCGGGGCACTCGATGGTCGACATCGGCCTGGTCGGCGTCGCCGATCCGAGCTGCGCCTTGGGGGAGCACCGCGAGCTGTCCGAGTGCGTGCGCCTCGAGATCGTCGACCCCGAGACCGGGGCGGTCATCGACGAGCCGGGGCAGCCGGGGGAGCTGCTGGTGACCTCCCTCGTGCGTCGCCTGCAGCCGATGATCCGCTACCAGGTCGGCGATCAGGCGATGTGGGTCGAGCCCCCGGGCCCAGGCCGCAAGTACCAGCTGCTCGGGCGCGCGCCCGCGTTTTGGTCGCTGTCCGCGGGCTCCTACACCTTCGCCGACGTCGAGCGGGTGGTCGCGGAGGCGGGCGTGCGGACCGCGGCGCTCCAGCTGCACGTGTCGCGGGAGGGAGACCGAGAGCGCCTGGTGATCAAGCTGGTGCCCGCCCGCGGCCAGGTCGAGAGCGCCGAGCTCGGGGCGCGCGTCGTCGAGCTCTTGCTCGCGCGCCTGAGGTGGATCCGCCGCGACATCGCGGCCGGCCTCGTCGCCCCCGTCACCGTCGAGTGGTGTGTCCCCGGCGACCTGACCCTGAGCGCGCGCGCGGGCAAGACCCTGCTGGTCGTGGATACCCGCTGAGGGTTAGAAAGTATCCAGGCCGATGAGCGCGACCATGATCCCCTGGGTCGTGTCGCCGACGCTCTGGCCCAGGGACACGCTCTCCTCGTAGTCGTCGTTGAGGCCGGTCTGCCACTCGTCGCTGGGCACGAAGTAGCCCAGGGCGTCGCCCGAGTTGCCGAGCACGGCGCGGTAGGGGGCGGTCATGGCCTCCTTGACCGGGAGGCCGTTGCGGGTCAGCGACTCGCCGGGGAAGGCGATGAGCTGGACCTGCTCGCCCAGGCGCAGGTAGGTGGTCTGGGTGGTGACGGAGTTGCCGCCCCCGCCCCCGTCGAAGTCGTACTGCAGGATGCCCAGGAGCGCGGCGAGGTTGAACAGGGCGTTGTCGACGGGCAGGTCCCACTCGGCGTAGTCGTGGACGAGGATCGGCTCGACGGCCTCGGTGCCCTCGAGGGCGAGGGCGGCCTCGGTGGCCACGAGCTCGCCGTAGGCCGCGGCCTCCTCGAAGTCGTCGGCGTACATGCCGTCGGGGACGTCGGGGGACACGTCGCCGAGGATGCCGTTGAAGAACAGCACCGGGCCGCCGGTGTCGGCCTCGAGGTTGTCGACGACGTAGCCGCAGTAGTCCCGGGACAGCTCCTTGTTGCTCTCGGGCAGGATCACGGGGTGGGCGGCGAAGGACAGCAGGGTGCCCAACAAGGCGTCGTCGGCGAGGCTGCGGGCCTCGAGCACGAACAGCTCGTCGTCGGTGAAGCCCCAGTCCCGGCGGTTGCGGTTGTCGGCCGTGCCCGCGGCGGCGCTGAGGTTGGCGTCGACGCGGTCGGCCCACGCGCTCGCCATGGAGTCGACGGTCTCGTCGATGACCTTGTCGCGGTAGGCCGAGCTGACGCCGCCCCACAGGCCCTGGAAGTCCGGGCCCGAGTGGGTGTGCGTGGTCGAGATGATGATCTGCTCCTCGCTCAGGCCCGTGGCCGCGGCGGCTTGTTGGCGGATCTCCCGGGTCCACTGGTTGCCCATGCCGACCGCGTCGACGACGCTCAGGATCACGCCGTCGTCGCCCAGGCCCACGGCCATGGTCCGGGCGTAGATCGAGTCGTGCACCCCCGTGGTCACGCCGCGGGTAAAGGGCGCGCCGTAGCCCCCGAGGAACAGCCCGGCCTGCTCGGCCTGGGTGGGGTCGAGGTTGCGGATGTCGACGCCGACCTGGAAGTGGCTGGGCTCCTCGCCGGTCTCGGTGTCCGTCTCGGACTCGGTGTCCGTCTCGGTCTCGGTCTCGGTCTCGGTTCCCGTCTCGGTCGTCTCGGACTCGGACTCGGACTCGGACCCAGTCTCGGAGCTCTCGCTGGTGCCCTCGGTCCCGACCTCGTCATCGGTGGCCTCGGAGCCAGCCTCCGCGTCGTCGCCGTTCACGTCGTCGGCGCACGCGAGCGGGAGGGCGAGGGAGAGGGCGAGGAGGGGCAGGCTTCCAAGTCGGCGAGTCGAACGGGGCATCAAAAACTCCAACCCCGCGGGGAACCGGGCAAAGGTCCCGGTCCATCCACGGCATCGAGAGACTCTCGCAATGGCGTCAGCGGGGCAATCAGTGCGCGTGAGTGGAGACTCTCGCAAAGGCCCGCGGCCGGCGAGGGAATCAGGGGGCGCCGAGGGGGATCGCCTCGCGCTTTGCCCACTCGCGGAGCTCGGCGAGGGTGCTCGCGTCCTGCTCGGAGTAGGTGCTCGCGGCGATGCGCGCGTGCTTCGTGGCGGCCTCGCGCTCGCCCCTGGCGAGGTGAACCGAGGCGATCTCAAAGTGGGCCCTCCCCAAGCGCTCGGTGCTGAGCTCTTCGACTTGCATGTAGCTCTCGAGCGCGTGCTCGGCGAGGCTCAGCGCGCGCTCGAGGACCTCGTCGGTGGGCTCGGGGTCCGCGAGGTCGACGCGCGCGAGGTCGAGGAGGGTCTCGCCGAGGAGCTTGTGCGGGGGCGGACGCTTGGCCTCGATCATCGCCAGCGCGCGGCGGTGGTACTCGCGGGCGGCCTCGGGCTCGCCGCGGTCGAGCTCGACCCGGCCCAGGTGCTGGAGGACGATGATGATCTTGCGGTGGCCGGGGTCGTAGGTCTTCTCGCGGATGGTCAGCGCGCGCTCGAGCAGGGGCAGGGCCGCGGCGAAGTCCCCCGTTTCGTGGTGGGCCACGGCGAGGTTGACGAGGGTGGTCGAGAGCAGCGGGTGCTCGGGCCCGAGGGTCCGCTCGCGCACGGCCGCGGCGCGCTCGAGGGACGCGAACGCGGCCGTGTAGTCCTTCTTGCCGAGCTGGGCGATGCCGACGTTGTTGAGGCAAAAGGCCGTGGCCGGGTGCTCGGGGCCGTAGACGGCCTCGCGGATGGCGTAGGCCCGCTCGTAGGCGGCCAGGGCCTGCTCGTGGTCGCCGCGTCCGTAGGCGAGGGTGCCGATGTTGTTGAGCGGCGTGGCGACCTGGGGGTGGGTCGGTCCGAGCAGGTCCTCGCGCATGGTCAGGGAGCGCTGGTAGTAGGCCAGGGCCTCGTCGATGTCGCCCTCGGCCCGCGCGACGGAGCCGAGGTTGTTGAGCGCCGCCGCGACCCGGTGATGCTCGGTGCCCAGGCGTCGCTCCCAGATGGCGAGGGCGAGCTCGGCGTGCTCCCGGGCCGCGCGGTTGTCGCCCTTGGCGCGGAGGATCTGCCCGATCGCGTTGTGCAGCGTGGCGGCGGTCAGCCCGTCTTCGGCGTGGGCGCGGTCGAGGAAGAGCTCGCCGAGCTTGGCCCAGCGCAGGGCCTCGTCGTGGCGGACCAGATCGTTGCCGACGACGAAGGCGAGCTTGGCGAGGGCGAGGGCGGCGACCTCGTCGTGGCCCGACCGGGCGGCGCGCTCGAAGGCGTCCTCGAGCACCTCGGCGGCGCGCTCGTAGTCGCCGCTGTGGGCGATGGTCCCGGCCCACACGACCTCGAACTCGGCGATCAGCGGCGGCCAGCCCGTGGTCATGACGCGCTCGCGCAGGCCCTCGGCGCGGCCCCGGGCGGCCTCGTGCTGACCCACGCTCGACTGCACGCCGATGGCCTCGAGCTCCTGGCGCAGGCGGGCGACCTCGTCCTGGAGCGCGGGCTGGTCCGGCGGCGCGGCGCGGCTGGCCAGCCAGCGCGAGTCGGTGCAGCGCTCGAGCCGGGGCAGGTCGGCGACGCCCTGGACCGCGCGCTGGATCAGGTCGGCCTCGAGCTCGGGCTCGACGAGGGCGTCGCGGAGCTTCTCGACCGCGGCCCGGCTCTCGTCGAGGCAGGCGTCGACCTGGGCGCGGAACTCCGGGGGGTGGCGGTCCTCGAGCTCGGTGTCCACGCAGACCTCGCGGCGCAGCTCGGACCACTGGCTCAGGTAGGTGCGCAGGCCGTCGTCGACGTGGGTCCAGGTCTCGCCCGCGTAGGCCAGGCCGCTGGCGTCGAAGGCCTGCCTGGAGCGCTCGCGGGTCGACTCGGACCACATCGCCGGGCCCGCGTCGGCGGCCTGGGTGCAGCTGCCGAGGGTGGCCTGGCGGTCGAGGTGGCGCCAGCCGAGCACCCCCGCGAGGGCGGCCACGGCCAGGAAGGGGGTGGCGACGCGCCGCCGCAGCACCCAAGGGTCGCTGTCGAGGGCGTGGAGGAGGGCGTCCATGGACGGCCAGCGCGCCGCGGGGTCGTCCTCGAAGCCGCGCAGGATCACCCGCCGGACCCAGCTCGGGACCCGCCGCGCGCCGCTCGAGGGATCTTGGCGGCGGCCCTCGAGGATGGCCACGGACAGGGCGGCGATCGTCTCTCCCTGGAAGGGGCGCTCGCCGTAGAGGGCCTCCCACGCGGTCACGCAAAAGCCCCACTGGTCCGCGGCGGGCCCGGGGTCGAGGGCCTCGAACAGCTCGGGCGCCATGTAGGCCGGCGTGCCCATGATCGAGCCGTCGAGGGTCAGGCTCGAGGCCAGGGGGTTGATCTCCGAGGAGCTCAGATCGCTGTAGCTGCCCGTGCCGAGCCTCGCGTAGGACCCCGTGATGAAGCTGTCCCCCGCCTCGAGCTGGTCCGGTGACAGGGGCAGCTCCTGGCTGGGCTCGGGCAGGGGCGGGAGGGCGCCCTCGGCCCGGGCCAGGCCGAAGTCCATGACGCGCACGCGGCCGTCGGCGTCGACCATGACGTTGTCGGGCTTGAAGTCGCGGTGGACGAGGCCCTTTTCGTGGGCGGCGGCCAGGCCCCGACCGGCGGCGACCAGGATCTGGATGGTCTCGCGCCACGATCGCGGGCGCTCGGCCAGCCACTCGTCGAGGGTCTGGCCCTCGATGAACTCCATGGCGATCCAGATCTGACCCGCCCACGTCCCGACGTCGTGGATAGCGACCACGTTGGGGTGGCTCAGGCGCGCCAGGGCCTGCGCCTCCCGGAGCAGGCGCAGGCGATCCTCTTGGGTGCCGCGTCGACGCAGCAGCAGCTTGAGGGCGACGCGGCGGTCGAGCTCCGGGTCGTAGGCCGCCCAGACCTCACCCATGCCGCCCGCGCCCAGGCGCGAGAGCAATACGTAGCGGCCCACGGCGACGCCCGGCTCGAGTCGTCGGCGGCGAAGCAGCGGCTCTCCCAGCGGCCCCTCGCGCTCGGGGTCGGCCCCAGGCGTGAGGGTGTCGGCCATGGGAGTGTCCGTGGCGCTCACCCCCAAACCGTACACCCAAACGCATCAGTCCACCCACGCCGAGGGCGAGCGCGCGAATGCTCGCGAGCTTGCTCCATCGGCACCTCCATCGGCACTGAGCCGCAGCGCCTCGCCCTGACAGGGGTTGGGGTCGGCCGGGGTCAGACCGTGCGCAGTAGCGAGCTGCGCTTGGGCCCGGTGGCGTGGCGCTTGGCCGCCTCGAGGGCGACCTGGGCGGCGAGCTCGAGGAAGACCTTGGCGTGCTCGCTGTCGGGCGCGGAGTGGACCACGGGGTCGCCTCGCTCGCCGCCGGCGCTGACCTTGGGATCGATGGGCAGCTGGCCGAGCAGGGGGAGCTCGAGCTCCTCGGCGAGGCGCTTGCCGCCGCCGCTGGCGAAGATGTGATCGACGTGGCCGCAGCTCGGGCAGCGGTAGTGGCTCATGTTCTCGATCACCCCGAGCAGGGGGACCTCGAGCTTGGCGAACATGTCGACGGCCTTGCGCACGTCGAGGAGCGCGACCTCCTGCGGGGTCGTCACCATCACCCCGCCGGTGATCGGCAGGAGCTGGCCGAGGGACAGCTGGGCGTCACCCGTCCCCGGGGGCAGGTCGATGATCAGGTAGTCGAGCTCGCCCCACTCGACGTCCTCGAGGAACTGCTGGAGGAGCTTGTGGATCATCGGCCCGCGCCAGATCACCGCGCGGCCGGTCTCGACGAAGAAGTCGACGCTCATCACCGGGATGCCGCGGTGCAGGGCGGGGATGATGCGATCGCCGCTGGCGTTCTTGTCGCAGGGGCGGCTGGGCGGGCCCATCATCTTGGGCATGCTCGGGCCGTAGATGTCGGCGTCGAGGATGCCGACCCGGGCGCCGAGGCGCTGGAGGGCCATGGCGAGGTTGGACGAGACCGTGCTCTTGCCGACGCCGCCCTTGCCCGCGGCCACCGCGAGCACGTTCTTGACCGTCGGCAGTCGGTCCAAATCCTGACGCGGAGGCTTGCGCGGGACAGACAATCCCCAGTCGATGACGACGGTCCGACCGAAGGGCTCGAGGGCCGCGCGGATGCTCGCGTCGAGGGTCCCCTTCATCGGGTAGCCCGGAGACAGCAGCGCGACGGCCACGCGCAGCTCCTTCTCACCGACGGTGATCTCGCCCAGCTGCCGGCTGCTGACGATGTCGCGCTCGGTGGCCGGGTCTTTGACGGTGCTCAGGGCGTTGCGGACGCTTTCGACAGTGACTTCGCTCATCAGCTTCTCGGCCCGCACATCCTCGGGGCTGGGCCCCTCCTAGCACCTCCCCTGTCTTCGGGCTACCCTGGCCGGACTCGCGGGCTTCGAGCCCGCCCCTGCCGGGGTGCGCCGAGGCCACCGCTTCGCTCCCCGTCCGCGAATTTCCACGATCATGGCTGTCCTCGAGATCGTCAAATACCCCGACCCTCGCCTGCGCGAGGACACCTTCGACGTCGCCGACGTCAACGACGAAATCCGCTCGCTCGTCCGCGACATGACGGACACGATGTACGCGCTGAACGCCGCGGGCATCGCCGCCATTCAGGTCGGCCGACTCGAGCGCATCTTCCTCATCGACGGGAAGGTCGCCGGCGGCGACGAGAACAGCGACCCGCTGGTGTTCATCAACCCGGAGGTCGTCGAGACCGGCAAGGGCCAGGTCGTGGCCGAGGAGGGCTGCCTGTCTTTCCCGGACGTGTTCGTCGACGTCAAGCGCCCGCGCTGGGCCAAGGTCCGCGCCCTCGACGTCAACGGCGAGAGCTTCGAGGTCGACGGCGACGAGCTGTTCGGCCGCGCGCTGCAGCACGAGCACGACCACCTCACCGGGAAGCTGATGATTGACCTGGTGGGCATGGTCAAAAAGGAGATGATCAAGCGCAAGATGAAGCGCTGGCACTCCGCCCACGCCCGTCAGCAAGAGAGCTGAGGGCAGGGAGGGCGCGGCGTCATCCACGACGGCCAAGGTCGCCAGAGACCGTGAACACAGTCTCCGAGTCGACGAAGGCGAATGGGGGCGGTAGCGTGGCGGCCATGGTCGGCCCTCGCTCCGCGCCCTCTTCGTCTCGCGTGTCGCGCTCGCTGCTGAGCTTCGGCCTCGTCGCCTTGCTCGCGGCGGGCTGTCAGCCGACGCCGCAGCCCGTCGAGCCGAGCGAGGCAGCGGTCGTCGACATCCCGACGCAGGCTCGGCTGGGGCTGCTCGACGCCGAGGGGATCCGCGGCGCCGTGGCCTTCCTCGCGGACGATGCCCAGCAAGGGCGCCCGCCGGGGACCGACGCCGACGCCCGCGTGCGCGCCTGGGTCATCGAGCGCATGCAGGCCGCGGGCCTCGAGACCTCGGAGCAGAGCTTCTCCGTGGGCGCCGGCGCGGCGCTGCGCGAGGGGGCGAGCAGCGGCCTGGCGCCGGCCAAGAAGCTCGACCAGGGCATCGCCCACGCCATCGTGCCCTTCGGCCACGACACCAGCGGCCTCGAGGGTGGGGCCGTGACCGGCAAGCTGGTGTTCGTGGGCTACGGCATCGCTGGCGAGGGGGAGGACGCGGGCGACTTCGCCAAGGTCGACGTGAAGGGGGCGATCGTCGTGGCCCTCGCGGGCGCGGCCGATCCCCACGCGTCGCGGCTCGAGACCCGCGCCCAGTCCAAGCTCATCGCCGCCCGCGATCGCGGCGCCGTGGGCTTCGTGCTGTGGGAGCCGAACTCGGACCGCGGCCCGGCGGGGCGCGGGCCCTTTGGCGAGCTCGAGATCCCTGCGGTGTTCGTGGGCAAGACCGGCAGCGAGGCCCTGGCCAAGGCGCTGCGCATCCCCGCGGACGGGGCCGGCGGCGAAAAGCGTGGCGCGAACAGCCGCAAGGCCTACAGCCTGTCGACGCCCATCGAGGCCGTGACCCTCGACACCGCCAACGTCGTCGGCGTGCTGCCGGGCTCGGCCCCCGAGGCGCAGCGGCGCCAGATCTACGTCGGGGCGCACCTCGACCACCTGGGCATGGGCACGGCGAGCTCGCTGGCCCCGGGGGAGCACGCGGTCCACAACGGAGCCGACGACAACGCCTCGGGCGTGGCGGTGATCCTGGCCATGGCCGAGGCCCTCGCCCAGCTGCCCGCGGACGCGCGCCCCCACGACCTGGTGTTCGTGGCCTTTGGTGCCGAGGAGCTGGGCTTGCTCGGCAGCCAGCACATGGTCGAGGCGATGGCCCCGGAGCAGCGCGAGCGCATCGTCGCGATGCTCAACTTCGACATGGTCGGCCGCCTGCGCGACAACCTGCTGATCAGCGGGGTCGGGACGGCGCCGCAGTGGGAGGCCCTGCTCGCCGACGCCCAGGCCGCGGTCCAGGCCGACGGCGCGTCGACGCTGACCCTCGAGACCCAGGCCAGCGGTTGGGGTCCCTCGGACCACGCCTCCTTCTACGGCGAGGGCGTGCCCGTGCTGCACTTCTTCACGGGGGCGCACGAGGACTACCACAAGCCCAGCGACGACCTGGACAAGCTCGACTTCGCTGGCGCGGCGGCGATCGGCGACCTGGCCGGGCGCGTGGCCGTGGGCTTGATGGCCCACGAGAACCTCGACTACGTGAAGACCGAGCGCCCCAAGCAGGGCGGCTCGGCCTTCCGCGTGTCCCTGGGGACCATGCCCGACTACGGGCGGGACGTCGACGGCATGGCCCTGGGCGGGGTCCGGGACGGGGGCCCCGCGGCCAACGCGGGCCTGCAAAAGGGTGACGTCATCACCCGCATCGGCGAGCGGGAGATCCACAACATCGACGACTACATGGCCGCCTTCGGCGAGCTCGAGCCCGGCGTCGAGGTCGAGGTCGGGTTCACCCGCGACGGCGCCGAGCAGACCACGCGCATGACCCCCGCCGCGCCTCGGCGGTAGTGGTTCGCCGCCGCCGGAGGGCGTAGATTTGAGGCGTGCGTCGCTCTCGGTCCGCAACCCTCTCCGCGCTCTCGTGCGTGCTCGTGTCCGCGGCCTGGGCCTGTCAGGGGCCGCCGGTGGATCGCAAGCGGGTGCGCAGCGACGCCGAGCGCGAGGCCGCGGCCAAGGCGGAGGTCGAGGCCGGGGCTGAGGCGGGCGCGGAGGAGGCCAAGCCCCCGCCCGCACCCGAGGGCGTCCACGCCAAGATCGGTCGGGAGCAAGGCGGCTGCGCCCGGACGCTGTGTTTCGCGGGGCGCGGGGAGCCAGGCCAGCCGCCCAACCGCCACCTCAGCGAGAGCTGCCGGCGCATGAGCGGCGTGGTCAAGCGCTGCGAGGGCGAGCGCTGCCAGAGCCTGTGGCCGGTCGCGGACTGGTCCGTGGCCTTCGACGCCGTGATCGCCAGCTTGGACAAAGACGGCGACGGTCGCTACGGCGACGAGGACCCGGCCTGTGAGCTCAACGTGGTCGGCTGGTCCGAGGGCGGTCGCTTCGCCGCCCTCGACGTGCCCCGGGCCCTGCGCGAAGACGGCCGGGTCTCGGACGCGCGCGCGCGCGTTCAGAACATGGTGCTCATCGCTCCCCTCGGCAGCCGCGACGAGGGCGAGGGCAGCGAGGACGCCGAGCCCCAGCTGCGCATCCCCGACAACGTCGCCAAGGCGTGGATCTACCGCCACACCAAGACGCCGCCCCAGGACTGCTCGCTGTCCTGGGAGCCCGAGGGCGAGGCCTTGCTCAGCCCCGCGCCGGTCTGCGCCGAGGGGACCCAGTGCTGGGACTACGACTACTCCTTCGATCCCAGCTTGGCCTTCAAGAGCAGCACGGGCGCGCGAGCCGGGTCGGTCATCGGCCACTGCAACATCGTGGCGGTGGCGGCCAAGGTCGCGCCGACCAACGTCAACGTGGGCGAGGAGTCCTTCAAGCCCTACCTGCCGCGATTGAGCGACGGTCGAGAGGCGGGGCGGCCCATCCCCGAAGGCCCCGAGCCGCCCGCGCCCGGCGAGGTCGAGCCTGGTCCCGATTCGGAACCCTCGGATTGATCTGAACCAGATCGACGCGCCCGAGACTGCAAGGCCATGAATGACCTTGCTCCTGCTCTGTGCGCAATCGCGGTCTCGCTCGCTTGTATCGGCGTTGGCTGCGGCGACGACGGAGGGAGCTACGACGACGAGCTCGGCGAGTGCGCGGGCTGTGGCGTCGATGATGGGGAGCTGCCCGAGCCCCCGCCGGAAGAGCAGGAATTGCCGAAGCCTTCGGAGGTCTGTGACGAGGAGACGCCGGTGACGCTGCACCTGTCGCCGGACGACTCGAATTCCATGGCCTCGCCGGTGATGACCCGTGAGGTCGCCCCCTACGGCTTCTACACGACCTTCGAGTGGATCCGGCCGTGGGAGTTTCTCAACTACTACTCCTTCGAGTATCCCGCGGCCGACCCGGGGGATCTGAGCGTGCATGTCGACCTGCGCTCGAAGGACGAGGGCCGCTTCCAGCTGCAGATCGGTGTGGCCAGCGAGATCGTCTCGCCGAGCGAGCGGCTGCCCATGAACATCACCCTGGTCCTCGACGAGTCGACCTCGATGACGGGAGCGCCGATGTACGCGATGAAGGCGACGGCTCGCGCCATCGCAGGCTCCCTGCGCGAGGGCGACGTCATCTCGCTGGTCAGCTGGAGCAACTCGAACAACGTCCGACTCGCCAGCCACGCGGTCGCGGGGTCGAACGACGCGACCTTGCTGGACACCATCGACGCCATCGAGCCCGGCGGCGGGACCGACCTGCACGCGGGCCTGGAGCAGGGCTACGCCCTGGCTCAGGCCAACTTCTCGGCCGATCGCATCAACCGCGTGGTGCTGGTCAGCGACGGCGGGGCCAACCTCGGCTTCACCGACGCGGAGCTCATCGCGCAGATGGCCGAGCTCGAAGACGGCGAGGGCATCTACATGGTCGGCGTGGGGGTCGGCGACGTGGGCCGCTACAACGACGAGCTCATGGACACGGTCACCGACCAGGGCAAGGGCGCGTCGGTGTTCATCCCCAACGAGGCCGAGGCCGAGCGGATGTTTGGCGAGCGCTTCATGAGCACCATGGGCGTGGCCGCCCGAGACGTGCGCGTGGAGCTGAGCCTGCCCCCAGGCTTCGAGATCGTGCGCTTTTCGGGGGAGGAGTTCAGCGACGACCCCAGCGAGATCGAGCCCCAGCACCTCGCGCCCAACGACGCGATGGTCTTCTATCAAGAGCTCGAGACCTGCGCGCCGGAGCTCGCCACCGAGGACGCGCTGCTCGGCGTGGTGGTGCGCTGGCGCGAGCCCTTCTCCAAGCAGGCGCGGGAGCGTGCGGTCGAGTACGCCTTCGCGGACCTGCTCGGGGCCGAGAGCCCCATGCTCGACAAGGGCCAGGCGATCCTGTCCTACGCCGAGGTGTTCGCCACCGGCCTGGGGGCGCTCGAGCAGGCCGAGGCGGACCTGGCCGCGGCTGAGCAGGCCTTGCCTGGAGACTCCGACCTGGCCGAGATCCGCAGCGTGTTGGACATGCTGTAGCCGCGACGCTCAGTCGCGGGCGGCGGCTTCGCTGAGCTCGCTCATCTCGCTGATGAGCGGCGCGGCGTGGCGCTCGGCGAAGAACTCGTGGCCCTCGATCGTGCGGCGACCGGCGAAGCCCTCCTGCTCGCCGTGGAACCACTCGATGCGGGCCTCGCCGAGCTTCCAGCACAGCAGCACCTCTTCCTCGCCGTCTCGCCAGCTGCGGAAGTCGATCAGCCCGCTGACCACGTCCTTGACCTCGGCGCCGCGGCCCTCGATGTCCGCGATGGAGTCGCGCAGCGCCCGGTAGAGCATGCGCGCGCGCTCGAGGTTCGCGCGCGCGCTGGGCCCGGCGTCTTCGTCGAGCTCGGTCTCGCCGCGCAGCATGGTCCAGCGAACCTCGACGCCCGCGTCGGTGAGCTCGACGATCGACGCGCGCAGGTGCCCGTGGATCTGCAGCGCCTGGCTCAGGTGCGCACGAATCACCGGCAGCAGCGCTTGGGCTTGCTCGAGCGTGAAGTAGGGGCTCGCCACACCCCTGACTAGTACCTCGCCCGGTGGGGCGTCAACTGGAACGGGGGTTGGGCGCCGTCAAAAGGCGACGACCTGCCCCTGAATCTGATAGGTCCCCTCGACCACGGCGCTCCACGTCACGACCATGTGCTGGCCCCGGGCATCCAGTGAGACACCGAGGGGACCCGTGCTCCCGGGCCAGATCGCCTCGTCGCCCACGGAGGTGACGAGGGGCTCGTCGGGGCCGATGAAGCGGCGCATGTGGATCTTGGCGCCCTGGGTGTCAGGCCAGGCGATGGCGAAGCTGCCGTCGCTCAAGGCCGCGACGTCGGCGACGGAGACCAGGTTGTTGGACAGGCCGGCCTGCAGCTGCCAGGGCTCGCCGAGCAGCGCGCCCTCGGCGTCCACGAAGGCCGCCCGGATGATCTGCTGCGCGACCCAGACCACGACCGCCCGGCCGTCCTCGCCGATGGCGACGGCGGTGGACTCGGGGTAGCCAGTGTCGAGCAGCGTGGGCGCGTCGCCGACGAAGGAGCCGTCTTGCCAGCGCCGGGTCACGACGCCGCAGTCTTGGCCCATGGTGTTGCAGCGGCGCCACGCGAACACCCGCTCGGCCGCGGACACGGCCACGCTGGGCACGTCGCCGATGTGGTTGGGCGGGTCGGGCTCGACGGTCACGGCCTCGCCGGCCCACCCGTTGGCGTAGGTGCGGGTCCAGATCTGATCGTCCTGCATCCAGGCCGTGACCGCGCCGCCGCCGAGGCTGGCGACGTCGGCGTAGCTCGGCGAGGGGGAGCCCTCGGCCATCAGGGCGCTGTCCTCGAGCTGCTCCGCGTCGCGGACGACCATGCGCAGGCTGACCTGGCTCATGGAGCTGGTCGGCAGCGAGACGATCACGCGATGGTCCTCGGGGTTGGCGTCGACGGCCGCTGCGCGGATCAGCCCGACGCCGAGGGCGAGGACGTACTGATCGTCGAGGACCACGCCGGGTCCCTGGGGCTCGGCGAAGCCGTCGAACCACCGGGCCTGCGGCTGCGTCCCGTCCAGCGCGATGTAGGCCACGGCGAAGGTGCCGTCGGCGAACATCGAGACCGTGGGGTAGAGGGCCGAGCTCTCGGCGTAGTCGTCGAGCTCGGCGACGAATTCCGAGTAGGCGCAGACGATGCACGGGCCGCCACAGTCGACGCCGTACTCGCCGCCGTTGGCGACCTCGTCGTCGCAGGTCGGCGCCTGGCAGGTCCCGTCCTCGCACACCCCCGAGGCGCAGTCCGGACCCTCGGCGCAGCCCAGGCCGTCGGCGCAGGGCTCACAGCTGCCGCCGCAGTCGACGTCGGTCTCGTCGCCGTCGAGGCGGCCGTTCATGCACTCCGGCAGACCCTCGGAGGTCTCGGCGCTCTCGGTCTCGTCGGTCTCGCTGCCCTCGGTGGTGGTCTCGGTCTCGGTCGAGCTCTCCGCCGTGGTCTCCTCGCTCGTATCCCCGGCGGTGGTCGTGGCCTCGTCGGCGCCCGTGTCCCGGGGGACGTAGTCGGGGTTGGGCCCCAGGCAGGCGCCCGCGGCCAGGGCCGCGCCGAGGACGAGGGGGAGGGCGATTGGCTGGGGGGCAGGCATGGCGAGAGGGCAGGTCAGAAGCTGAACAGTTGGCCCTGGAGTTGGCGATCGTTGCCGTCGATGGCGGTCCAGACCACGACCAGGTGGCCGTCGGCGCTGGCCAGGGCGGGGTCGCTCGGGAGGTCGAGCCCGGGCCAGCTCGCTTCCTCGGCGAGGTCAGGGACGAAGGGGGTGTCGGGGGCGGTGAGGCGCTGGAGTCGGGGGCCGGTGATGCCGGCGTCGATCCACACGAAGGCGAAGCTGCCGTCGCTCAGGGCCTCGACGTCGGGGTCGGGTGAGAGGGCTTGGAAGGGAGTCAGGTCGAAGACCGGGCCGCGCCCGTTGAGCTCGCTGTCGAGGAAGCGCGCCTGGGCCTTGAGGCTGTCGGGGCCGTTGATCTGCTTCCAGGCCGCCGCCGTCCGACCGTCGACACCGCGGCTGATCGCAACGTCGGCGAAGAATGCCGCGGCCTCCGAGAGCACCCGCGGCGCGTCGTCGATCCAGTCGTCGTCGATGCGCCGCGCCACGACCTGACACGAGGACTCGTCGAGCTGAGAGCAGCGGACCCAGGCGACCACGTCGATGCCGTCTGGGCCGGCGCTGGCGCAGGGGATCGAGGAGCTGAGCACCGTGTAGTTCGCGGGATCGGTCTCGGCGGGGAACCAGTTGATGTCGGTCCAGGTGCCCTCGCCGATCTCGTCGTCCCAGCGACGCACCCAGACTTGATCGTCAGCTTGCCAGACCGTGGTGGTCTTGCTCCCGGCGCGCATCAAGTCGCCGCCGTTGGACAGGGTCATCTCGTCGGCGACCCGCGAGGGGGGCTCCTCCGCTCCAGGAGCGTGGTAGCCGAGGAAGAACTCGCGCTGGACGAGGGTGTCGGGGGCGGTCGCCGAGAACACGACCTGGACGCGGTCGGGGGCGTCGAGCAGTGGCGCGGCGACCAGCGGAGCGTGGCGTGGAGGATCGTGAGTGAGGCTCATGGCGTGGTTCTCGCCCAGGCCCACTGGAGCTCCCTCGGCGTCGAACCAGCGCACGCGGAGGCTGTCGAGCGAGTTGTTGAAGCTCAGCGCGAACGAGCCGTCGTCGAACATCGCCGCCGCCGGGGAGTTCGCGTCGCCGCTCTCGTAGTCGTCGAGCTCCGCCACGAAGGTCCCCGAACACAGCGCACACGGTCCGCCACAGTCGACGCTGGCCTCGCCCTGGTTTTGCACCCCGTCCTCGCAGCTCGCCTCGGCGCAGGTCCCCTCGTCGCAGTAGAGCGAGGCGCAGTCGGTGTCCTCCATGCAGCCGCCCCCGTTGTCGCAAGGCGCACAGCTGCCGCCGCAGTCGACGTCGGTCTCGTCGCCGTCTTGCTCGCCGTTGTCGCAGCCCTCGCCGCCGGTGGTCTCCTCGGTGGTCTCCGCCGTCGTCGTGTCGTCGTTGGTCTCGGAGCTGGTGTCCGTCGACGTGTCCGTGTCGGTGGTGGTCGAGTCCGTGTCGGTCTCGGCCTCGTCGGCGCCCGTGTCTCGGGGGACGAAGTCGGGGTTGTCGCCCAGGCACGCAGGCAGGGCCGCGAGCGCGACGGAGTAAACGAGGGCGCGCGTGGGCGAGGGGCTCGATCTCATGACCAACCCAGCTTAGCGACTCCCCCCGCTGGGGTCGACTCGCGCGAGGAGAGCGGACTCGCCCGCGAGGGACCCCGCTCAGCGCGTGGGTGGGCGTCGATCTTCGAGCACTGGGAATTTGCGCCGGGCGTCGGCGACTCGCGCTGCGCTGATCTCGGCCAAGAGCGTGGTCGCGTCGCGGCTCGCCGCGGCCACGACTTCACCCCAGGGATCGATGATCATGCTGTCGCCGCTGTAGGCCAGGCCGCTGCCCTCGCCGACTCGGTTGACGCCCACGACCCAGGCCTGGTTCTCGATGGCGCGGGCGCGCAGCAGGGTCTGCCAGTGCATGCGCCGCTTTTGTGGCCAGTTGGCGACGACGACGTAGAGGTCGGTGTCGTGGGCGAGGCGCCAGAATTCGTCGGCGAAGCGCAGGTCGTAGCAGATGAAGGCGCTGACCCGGACGCCCTCGATGGTCACCGTGAGCGTGTCCTCGCCGGCGGCGTAGTGTTCGTGCTCCTTGGCGAAGGTGAAGGGGTGGCGCTTGGCGTAGCGGTGCACCTCACCCGCGGGCCCGGCCAGCACGAAGGTATTGCTGGGTTTGGCGCCGGGGCTGGACGCGGACCCGACCTCGGTCGGGGCCAACACGGGCACGCTGGCGGCCATCCACAGCCCGTGGGCCCTGGCCTGCTCGCGCAAAAAGCCCACGCTCGGCCCCTCGAAGGGCTCGGCGATGGCCTGCGTGTCCATGGAGAACCCGCACGCGTACATCTCGGGCAGCACGACCATGCGCGCTCCGCTGGCCGCGGCCCCGGCGATCTGTGGGCGCAGGCGTTCGAAGTTGGCCTGGGGATCCTCCCAGGCGATGTCGGTCTGCAAGGCGGCGAGCTTCATGGTGGTTGACTCAAGCTTTCAGCTGCTGGAGCCGGCGGATGCCCTCTTCGAGGACGGGGTCGGTCTTGCAAAAGGCCCAGCGCACCAGGTGCTTGCCGGCCTCGCGGTTGGCGTAGAAGGCCGAGGTCGGGATCGCGGCGACGCCGACCTTGGCGGGGAGCATGCGGCAAAACTCGAAGTCGTCGTCGAAGCCGAGGGGGCGGATGTCGGTCTGGACGAAGTAGGTGCCGGCGGGGGTCAGGACCTCGAGGCCGACCTCGGCGAGGCCGGCGCAGAGCTTGTCCCGGCGCGCTCGGTACTCGCTCCGGAAGGTGTCGAAGTACTCGTCGGGGGCGCGGTAGCCCTGCGCCATGGCGACCTGGAAGGGCGTGCCGTTGCAAAAGGTGATGAATTGGTGGGCCGAGCGCAGCGCCCGGCTGATGTCCGCGGGGGCGCAAGTGTGGCCGATCTTCCAGCCCGTGAACGAGAAGGTCTTGCCGGCCGAGGAGATGACCACGGTCCGCTCGCGCATGCCCGGCAAGCTCGCCAGGCACAGGTGCTCGCCGTCGAACACCAGGTGTTCGTAGACCTCGTCGGTGATCGCGAGTACGTCGTGCTCGACGCACAGCTGGGCGATGAGCTCGAGCTCGGCGCGGCTGTAGACCTTGCCGGTGGGGTTGTGCGGGGTGTTGACGAGGATCGCCCGGGTCTTGGGGGTGAACGCGGCGCGCAGCTGCTCGGGGTCGAAGGAGAAGTCCGGGCCGCGCAGGGTCACGAGGCGCTCGTGGGCGCCGGCCATGGCCACGCTCGCGCGGTAGGAGTCGTAGTAGGGCTCGAACAAGATGACCTCGTCGCCGACCTCGCACAGCGCGGCCAAGGTCGCGTAGATGGCCTCGGTCGCCCCGGCGTAGACGGTGATCTCCGAGTCGGGGTCGTAGTCGAGGCCCCAAAAGCGGCGCTGGTGCTCGGCGATGGCCGCGTTGAGCACGGGCAGGCCGTGGGTGCGGCAGTACTGGTTGTGGCCGCTCTCGATCGCCTCGATGGCCGCGCGCTTGATGAACTCCGGGCCCTCGAAGTCGGGGAAGCCCTGGCCGAGGTTGACGGCGCCGTGCTGCATGGCGAGCTGCGTCATCTCGGCAAAGATCGTCGTGCCGAAGCCCTGCAGGCGGGAGGTCAACCACGGAAGGCGAGCGCTCGTCATGGCGCAGGAGTGTACCCGCGCCGGGCCACGGAGGGGGGCTAGCCGATGGGGGAATCGAGTTTTCACGGGCGTCGTTGGGGTGTCATGCGGGGATCCGCGAAAGGCCCTGCGCAGCCTTGACGCACTTTGGCCGCCCCCCGAGCGACCTTGGCCTCCCCCTGGGCCCGCGGCATAGTCCGCCCATGACCGTCGAGGGGGGAGCGATTCACGACCTGACTGAGCTGGCTGCGGCGCCGCGCGACGCCGAGGGCCGCATCTCGACCATGGCCGCGGGCCTGGTCGGCAGCGAGATCCTCAAGATCGCCGGGGACATCCGCGCGCTGGTGGCCAGCGGCGTCGAGGTCTGCAACCTGACCGTCGGCGACTTCAAGCCGGCGCAGTTCCGCGTGCCGCAAGAGCTCAGCGATGGGATCCAGGCCGCGCTCGCCGACGGCCAGACCAACTACCCCCCGAGCAACGGCCTGCTCGAGCTGCGCGAGGCCGTGCAGCGCTTTTACGAGCGCGAGCTGGGCCTGCGCTACTCCGTCGACTCGGTGCTCATCGCCGGCGGGGCGCGGCCGTGCATCTACGCGACCTACCGGGCCGTGGTCAACGCGGGCGACACCGTCGCCTACCCGGTGCCGAGCTGGAACAACAACCACTACTGCCACATGCTCGGGGCCAACAAGCTCGAGGTGCCCTGCGCCATCGAGACCAACTTCCTGCCGACCCGCGACGCGATCATCGACGCCCTGCCCAAGGCGCGCATGGTCTGCCTCAACTCGCCCCTCAACCCCACGGGCACGGCGTTCGACGAGGACGCGCTGCTGGGCATCTGCGAGGCCATCGTGGCCGAGAACCAGCGCCGCGAGCAGGCCGGCGAGGCCCCGCTCTACCTGCTCTACGACCACATCTACTGGATGCTGACCTTCGACGGCGTCGAGCACCTGACCCCGCCGCAGCTCGTGCCCGAGATGGCCCGCTACACCGTGTTCATCGACGGCATCTCCAAGGCCTTCGCGGCCACGGGCGTGCGCGTGGGCTGGGCGGTCGGGCCCGTCGACGTCATCAAGCGCATGTCGGCCATCCTCGGCCACGTCGGCGCGTGGGCGCCCCGGGCCGAGCAGCTGGCCAGCGTCGGCTTGCTCGACGACCCCGAAGCCATCACCGCCTACCACGCCGAGTTCAAGGTCGGGATCCTCGACCGCCTGCGCCGGCTCTATCGCGGGCTGCAGGCGATGAAGCGAGAGGGCCTGCCGGTCGACTGCGCCGCGCCCATGGGCGCCATCTACCTGACCGTGCGCGTGCACCCCTTCGGCAAGCAGACGGCCGCGGGCAAGGTGCTCGAGACCAACGACGACGTGCGCCGCTACCTGCTCGACGAGGCCCGCGTCGGGGTGGTGCCCTTCGAGGCCTTCGGCGTCAGCTCGGAGGACGCCAAGGGCTGGTTTCGGCTCAGCGTCGGGGCCGTGGGCCCGGCGGACATCGACGCCGCGCTGCCCCGCATCGCCGAGGCCCTGCGCGCGCTGAGCTAGGGACTCGAGTCAGGCCAGCGTCTCGACCCGCAGCTCGGTCTGCTCGGCGCAGGCGAGGTGCCCGACGACGTCCTCGAACCACAATCGCAGCCCGAAGCCGCCGCCCCGGAGCTCGGGGGCGAGCTGCTGGGCGAGCGCGGGCGCGCGCGCGGTGGCGACGTAGAGGAAGTGGCCGTGGCGTCGGAAGCGGAACTGGCGTTGGCCGTCGGCGTCGACGGAGCCGAGCTCCGCGGACCAGAGCGAGCCGCCGTCGCCGAGGCGCCCGAGCTCGGCGCGCCAGATCATGAAGTCGGGGAGGTCGCGGGGGGTCGCGTCGAGGGCGGGGAAGGTCGGGTCGCGCAGGTCGGACTCGATGGCGGCGACGCTCGGGCCGACGCCGTCCCGGAAGCGCTCGACGAGTTCGGGGTCGAGGCGAGCGAGGTCCTCGTTGGTGGGCAGGTGCGCGCCGACGTCCACGCCGTCGGGGCCGAGGCTGTCGAGCCACCACGGGATCGTCCGTGAGCGGTGGCGCCGGGCGAGCCCCGGCATGCGCGTGTAAAAGCGCAGCGCGAGGAGCCCGGCGATGGGGTCGACGGCGAGCTCGGCCCGCTGCACGGCGGGCGGCGCCCAGCGACGGATCCGCCGGCCGACCTCGAGGGTGATCGCCCTGGACCCGGCCTGGAGCTCGAGTTCGCCGATCGGCGGCGGGGGATCCCCGAGCCGCGGGAGGGTGGTGGTCAGCTGCGGGAGCTCGTCGTCGCGCTTGTCCGCGAAGCTCAGCAGCGCTCCCCAGTGCCCGCGCGCGCGCAGGTGAAAGCGCAGGCGATGGTTGTAGGGCGAGCGTCGCTTGCGAGGCCGAACCAGCTGCGTGGGCGCGGGCCAGAACAGGCGGTCGCGGGTCTCCGTCCACTCGCCGCCCCCCGCGAGCAGCTGGGCTCGATCGCCGGCCGCGTCGACGATGCGATCGACGAGGTAGAACTGCGAGCGGCTCGCGCTGCGGGCCGGCACGCCGAAGTGCAGCTGCGCGTCGTAGTCGGGGTAGAGCGCCCGGCCCTGGTGGGTCCGCGGCAGGAAGCTCCACGGGTGGGCGTAGCCGCGGGCGGGGACGCGAGCCCGCTCGCCGGGGACGTGGGCAGCGTCGAGCTCCCGCCCCGAGGGGACCTCCATGGTGTCGGCGGGCAGGTAGCGCTGGGTCCAGTGGCCGTCGACGCCGCCGCGGCGCCCGATCAGCACGATCGTCCCGTCGTCTCGAAAGCGCAGCGAGCCGGGGACGCACAGCTCGGCCGCCGGGCTGGAGTCCAGCGCGGACCAGTCCGTGCCCGGGACCACGGGGGCCGGGTAGGCGCGCCATCGCCAGCTGCGATCGAGGGTCCCGTAGCTGGCGTTGACGCTGAACAGCACGGGCGTGCGCGGCTCGTCGGGCAGCGCCCCGGTGACCAGGACGACCTGCCGCGACACGGCCATGCGGCTGTCCGCGGACACGCAGGCCTTGCCCTCGAACCAGTCGCTGGCGAAGGGGCACCAAAAAGACTCGGGGTCGAAGCGGGTCTCGTCCTCGGCGTCGATCGGGTAGAGCGCGCCGAGGGTCGGGTGATTGGCGATGAGCCCGCGCAGGAAGGCGGGCAGCGGGGACCGCTGAGACTGTTGGCCGAGGGCGCTCCAGTTCTTGCCCAGGCGCCAGTAGGCGTCGCAGGGGTGGAGCAAGTGGAAGCGGTCGGAGGCGTAGCTCTGCTCGTCGATCCACACGATCCCAAAGCTCTTGCGAAAGCTCGCCTGGTCCTGCGCGGTGGAAATCTCGCGCAGCAGGTCGTCGTCGCGCCGCTCTTGGGCGGGCACCTTCGTCGGGTCGAGCATGCCCTCGACGGCGCCGAGCAGGTCGAAGTCGTCGGGGGCCTGGCGCTGGACCTCGAGGGCGCGGAGCGAGCCGTCGTCGCTGACCTCGAGCTCGACCAGCGCGTAGAAGTTGGTGGTCCCGTCGATGAAGCCGCCGCCGTCGTCGACGGGCCCGAGCAGGCTCGGGTACCAAAAGCGGCCCAGGGCATCCAGGGTGTCGAACTCGCCGCCGTTGGACGCATCCCACGACAGGTGCCGGTAGACGTGGCCGACGCCGATGTCGAGGACCTGGCCGGCGCGCACGCCATGCTGGGTCTTGAAGCGGTAGCGCGGCGCGGTCTCCCGGATGCGCTCGTAGGTGACCAGGGCCTCCCAGCGCACGAAGGCCGGCGGCTCGCTCAGCCGGCTCGGGTCGTAGGGCGGGCGCGCGTCGACGTGGTACCAGACCCCCGGCTCGACGGGCACGAGCATCACGTCGGGGGACAGGCCGAGGGCCTTGGTGGTGCGCGCGAGGGACTGACCGCCGAGGGCGTCGAGGGCCGCGAGGGCCTGGCTCAGCTTGGCCTCCAGCTGCGGCCTGAGCACGCCGACGAGCAGCAGCACGGTCCCGAGCGTGGGCGAGCCGAGGGCGAGGGCGCTCACCGCCGCGAGCACCTCGTGGATGAGCGCGCGCAGCACCGCTTCGAGGGCCTGGACGTCCAGCTGGGGGATGGTGAAGGGCGCGAGGGAGGGGTGCCCGTTGGCGGCGTCGAGGGTCGGCCAGGCCATCGCGGACCAGTCGTCCTTGGTCCGCGGCTGTCCGTCGTCGTCGAGGTGGCGGTTGAAGGCGGGATCGAGGGCGGCGAAGATGCCCAGGACCGCCATGTCCGGCGTCGAGGGAGGCAGGCGGACGGCGCTCCCCGGCGCGAGCTCCAGGCACGAGCGGTGGCCGGGGGTGGCGTGGTGGAACTCGGGGGCGACGGTGGTGAAGAACAGGCGAAAGCGGCCCTCTTGCTTGGCGAGGATGCGCGCGCCGCCCGTTGCGAGGAGGTCGAAGCGCGGCGGCTCGAGGCGCTCGCCGGCGCGCTGGCGGGCGTAGGTCATCGCGCGCGTCGGCTCGAGGCCCATCCAGTCCGCGGCGGCGCTGCGTCGCCAGCGGAGCGCGCCCGCGTGGAGCTCGAACTCCTGGCGCTCGCCGGCGTCGTCGTAGCCGTGGCGGCGGTGGCCGAGGGCGTCGGGCTGGACCATCGCGGGGTTGAACAGCACGCGGCGCCGCCGGGAGGACACGCGCGCCGAGGGGGCGCTCGGGCAGGCGCGGCCGCGGGTCCAGTCGTAGGTCTGCGGGAAGCGGTCGGGCGCGTCGGGGCTCGGCCAGCGGTCGCGCGCTGGCGTGTCTGCGTCCCAGACCAGCCGCACGGGCCGCGCGCTGGGCTCGACGCCGAGCGCTTTTAGCAGCCCCACGCCCTCGCCGATGACCGCGTCGGGATCGTTGCGGCGGGCGAACATCGGCACGTAGGGCATCGCCTCGACGTTGTCGAAGCTCACCTCGTTGGGGTTGCCGCGCAGGTAGGGGGTGCCCAGGGCGCTGTGCGAGAGGTGGTAGTGGAGGACCTCGTCGCCCCGGGCGAGGCGCTCGAACAGCGCGTCCGCGTGGATGAAGGCCCCGCAGCCGAGGCGGAAGGCCCACGGGGCTTCGTCGGGTCGCCCGAGCCGGCCGTGGACGCTCTGGGCCCCGAGCTCGAAGTGGCGCGCGGCCTCAACCAGGGTCTGGGTGTCGATCCACGGCTGGAGTTGGCCCTCGAGCGCGAGCGCGCCGTCGTCGAAGCCCGCGCTCGAGGTCCGCAGCACCGTGGCCACGCCGGTGTCGTGGCCGATGACCATGCTCAGGGTCAGGGCGAGGAGGCCGGCGAGGTCCGAGGAGGAAAAGCCGAGGTGGGTCAGCGGGAGGCGCTGGTCGCCAAATTGAGCGAGCAAGCTCGGGCCGAAGCTGCTGGACCGGATCGCTAGCGTGGCCTGGCGCGCGGCGTCTCCTTCGGGCTCGCGCTCGTCGACGACGAGGCGATCGGGCAGCCGGGTCACGGACACCTTCGCGCCGCGCCTCGGCTGGGAGGGCGCGTCGTCGAGGGACTGGCGCAGCAGGCCGACCAGGAAGGCCTCGCTCAGCTGCAGCCGCCACTGCGCGCCGTCCCTCGCCCGGATGACCCTGGGCGCGAAGCGGGCCGGGGTCGAACGCTCGCGGAAGTAGCGGACCCGGGGGGGTCCGCCCCCAAAGCCCGGGGCGGCGCCGAAGGCCAGCGCCCCCTCGGCGGCGGGCTCCCCCGAGGCCGCCGTGGGCTGGTGGATCACCGGCCACAGCTGCGCCGGCAGGGCGTCGAGGATGCGCGCGACGACGCGATCGCCCGGGCGCGGCGGCGCCTCGAGCCGAAGGCGCTGGGGCGGACGCAGCTCGGGGGCGCCGAGGGTGAGGCTGGGGCCCGGGCCGGGCACGAGGCGGGCCTCGGCGACGCCGGACAGCTGGATGTCGCCGCGCGGTCCGTCGTCCGCCTCGCTGCGATAGGAGAGGTTGAGGTCGAGCTCGGCGCGGACGTGGAGGTCGCCGCCCTCGGACACGAGCCGGTTCTCGAGCACCTCGACCGCGCCGCCGATGTTCAGGGCGGGCTCGCCAGGGAAGCGCCCGGGGAGGCGCAGCTCGATGGGGGCCCCGAAAAAGGGGCTCCAGCCCGTCTCGAGCTTCAGCGCCAGCTCGGCCTCGGGCCCCGGTCCGTCCCGGTCTTCACAGGCCAAGAGCGCCAGGTCGAGGCTCGCCCAGCCCTGGGCGTCGATGTCGAGCTGGGCCGAGGCGATTGCTTCGCCGAGGGGGCGGTAGGCCACGCGGTGGACCTCGACGGGGGTCGTCAGGGCCTGCTTGGCCGCGCCGCGCAGGCGCTCGCTCAGCTGCGCCGAGAGCTGGTCGAGGGCGGCGTGGTCGAGGGGCTCTTCGACGAGGGCGGGGCTCGTCCAGCACCCGAAGTCTCCGCTCTCGGGCTCGCCCGGGGTCGCCAGGGACAGGCGCAAGCTTCCGGGCTCGGGGACGTCGACGAGCGGTCGGAGCACGACCCGGAGCTTGACCCGGCGGACCGGCGCGTCGTCTCCGACCCGCGCCCGGGCGACCGCCATCACGGCGATCCGTCCGGCCCGCGCCGGCTCGCAGCACAGGCCCATGAGCTCCTCGACGGCGAACCCGGGGCCGAGCAGGGCCTCGATCGCCGGCACCGCGCGGATTGGCGGGAACAGGGCCGCCGCCAGGCCCGTCAGGCCGGCGGGGCTCAGCGAGACCTGGAGCTCGGGCTCGGTCTCGAGGGGTGCTCGCGAGAACCATGTGGTGTCGGGGAGCGAGCGGGGCATGGGCCGCCCCATTATTGGTCAGGGGAGGCGCCGTGCCCACCGCAGAGGTGTCTCCGATCCCGGAGCAGCTTCGGGGCGCGCCTTGAGCCGTGTCGAGGATCGTGCTAAGAGAGGGGTATCGAAGCGATCGTTGCGCGCTGTGGCCGTCACCCGTACGTGCTGCTCGTCGACATTGAACGCTACGATGACCAACGAGCCAGCGACCCCCCGAGCGGTGGGGGAGCCAGCCAACAAACAACTGAAGCTGCCCCCTTGGGGCGAGGAGCATCATGCCACGAAACGCATCCATGACGCATGAGGATAAAGAGTACACATACTTGAGCTTTCACCTGACCACGAAGGCCCTCGAGGACGAATGCCGGCTTCACCTCGAAGAGATGGGGATCGAGTGCGTCCAGGACGGGGGCCCCTACCAAGCCTACGGCATCGTCGAGGCGTCGACTGACTACGCCGGGTTCGAGGCCTGCCACGAGGCGATCCGCTCCGTGGTCATGGGCGCGCCGCCGTCGGGCTTTTGAGCGGATGACCGAGCTGGTCACCAGCGCGCCGAACATCGCGGTCTACGCGGACTATGAGAACGTCGCGCTCGGAGCCATCGAAGCGGGGTACGACGCGTTCGACATCGCCCTCGTGCTCGAGCGCCTGCTCGAGCGAGGAAACGTCGTTGTCCGCAAAGCCTATTGCGACTGGGTGCGCTACAAGGGCGAGCGCAAGCGCCTCCACGAGCGCAGCTTCGAGCTCGTGGAGGTGCCGCATGTCAAGCTGTCGGGCAAGAACTCCGCGGACATCCGCTTGGTCGTCGACGCCCTCGATCTCGCCCACACCAAGGCCCACGTCGGGGTGTTCGCGCTGCTGACCGGCGACAGCGACTTCTCTCCGCTAGTCAGCAAGCTGCGCGAGAATGGCAAGTGGGTGGTCGGAGTCGGCGTGCGCCAGTCGACCAGCAAGCTGCTCGTCGAGATCTGCGATGAGTTCATCTATTACGATGATCTCGTCCGGGACAAGCGACGCGACGGTCAACGGCGGGCCCGAGGCTCGAAGACAGCGCAGGAGCCGGGGGAGGGGCGGAAGGAGGAGGCCATCGAGCTGCTCATCGAGACGGTCGACTCCATGCTCCGTGATCGCTCGGGCCGGCTGTGGGGGTCGATGGTCAAGCAGACGATCAAGCGCAAGCGGCCGCAGTTCTCGGAGAGCTATCACGGCTACCGGAGCTTCAACCGCTTGCTCGAGGATGCGCGCGACCGAGACCTGCTCGTGCTCGAGAAGGACGAGCGCTCGGGCGGCTACGAGATCGTCGAACTCAGCGCGGACTCGTAGCAGGGCTCAGAGGGGGGCATGGCAGCGCTCTGGTCCGCTCGATTCCTCGCGTGGCATACTGGCTATAGTGGCGTCATGGCGCGGCGAGGCCCTCCACCCGATCTCGATGTCTTGAGCGACGATGAGCTGCTCGAGCAGCGCCTGTGCGACCTCGGGCTCCGCATCGAAGGCAGCTGGCTCGAGCCCTTGGTCGAGCAAGCTCGCCGCGAGCTGAGCCGACGCGGGCTAGAATTTGGGGCGCGCTTTTGGCTCTCCGACGAGTGGCTCTCTCCGGCGGGGGTGCCCGGCGTCGGGGTCCCCTTTTACCTCGCGCACCCGCGGCTGATACGGCTCGAGCGGAGCCAGATGCTCGAGGTCGAAGGCGGCACCCGCAAGCAGTGCATGATGCTCTTGCGCCACGAGCTCGGCCACGCGATCGATCACGCCTACCGCCTGCACCGTCGGCAGCGCTGGCGCGAGGCCTTCGGCTCTTCGAGTCAGCCTTACCCGGAGTGGTATCGGCCCAACCCCGCGAGCCGCCGCTTCGTCCAGCACCTCGACGCATGGTACGCTCAGGCTCACCCGGACGAGGACTTCGCCGAGACCTTCGCGGTGTGGCTCAACCCGCGCTCGCGCTGGCGCGAGCGCTACGCCACCTGGCCTGCGCTGCGCAAGCTCGAGGCCGTCGACCAGCTCATGGACGCGATCGCCGGCACTGAACCGGCGGTCCGTAGCCGGGAGCGGCCGTACTCTCTCCCGAGCTTTCGCCTGCGCCTCAAGACCTACTACAAGCGAAAGCGCGAGCGCTTCAACCCTGGCTACTCGACCAACTATGACGATGACCTGCGCCGGCTCTTTGACGAGGGGACGAACAGCAAGCGCGCGCCGACCGCTGCGGCCTTCTTGCGCAAGCACTCCGCGGAGATCCGGGGTCACGTGGTCCGCTGGACCGAAGGGCAGGAGCTCACGGTGGACTACGTCTTGCGCCACATGATCGGTCGGTGCCGGGAGCTCGGGCTCCGGGCGAAGGGTCCGAAGCAGCAGCTGCTGATGGACTTTTCGATCTTGCTGACTGTCCACAGCATGACCTACCTCTACCGCGGCCGCGAGTGGCATGCGATGTAGGCGGTGACCGTGAACACGCTGCGCATCATCTTGTTGATCGACGAAGACCTCGAGCCGCCCGCTCACTACGAGGAGGTGGACGAAGAGCACTTCGATCGGGTCAAGACTGAGTACGACGTCCGCGTCGAGCTCGAGAACTACGGCCACACGGTGCTCGTCGTGGGAGTGAGCGACTCGCTCGAGCCGCTCGAGCGGGCGCTCGATGAGTTCCGCCCGCACGTCGTGTTCAACCTGCTCGAGGAGTTTCAGGGCTCACGCGCAGGCTCGCACCTCGTGCTCGCCTACCTCGAGCTGCGCGGCGTCGCCTATACGGGCTGCAACCCCCGCGGGCAGATGATGGCCCAGGACAAGGCGCTGTCCAAGGCGCTGCTGCTGCACTACGGGGTCCAGACCCCCGACTTTGTCGTCGTCCCGGTGGGTCGCAAGCCGCCGCGCAAGCGCCTGCGCTTCCCGCTCATCGTGAAGTCGCTGCACGGCGACGCCTCGGAGGGCCTGGCGCAGGCCTCGGTCGTTCGCAGCCCGAGCAAGCTCGCCGCTCGCGTGGACTTCATCCATCGCCATCACGGCGACGCGCTGGTCGAAGAGTACATCTCCGGGCGCGAGCTGTACTGCGGGGTCATCGGCTACCGCCAGCTGACGGCCTTCCCGGTCTGGGAGCTTCGCATGACCAAGCTTCCGACGAGCGCCCTCAACATCGCGACCCAACGCGTCAAGTGGGACCTCGCGTACCAGGACAGGGTCGGCGTCGAGCTCGGGCCCGCGCGGCTGCCTCCCGCGCTCGAGCGGCGCATTCAAGACATGAGCAAGCGCGCGTTCTCGCTGCTCAAGATGACTGGTTGGGGCCGGATGGACTATCGCCTGGCCGAGGACGGCGAGCCCTATTTTCTCGAGGCCAACCCCAACGGAGACATCGCCCACGTCGAAGAGTTCGCCAGCTCCGCGAAGGCGGCGGGGCTCTCCTACCTCGAGCTGCTCCACAGGCTCATCAACATCGCTCGGCGCGCGGCCGGACAGCGCTGAGTTTTGCTTTGCCCCCGCAGTCGTCTCGGGGACCGGGGGCGCTTCGTCGCTGTCCGCTCCTCCGCTGTGGTCGTGGGGCAATGGGGTTCGTGCCTTGGAGAGGGCATGGGGTCGCCCCCGCGAGCGGGGCGTGGACTCGTTGACAGCTCCTGCGCTGTGGTCGCGGGGGAATGTGGGGGGTCGCCCGGCTTCTGACCCGGACCAGCGGAGCTCGAGGTTTAGCTTGGCTCCGGGAGCGCCTCGAGCACCTGGGCGATGGTCCCGTCCATGTCCACGTGGGTGCGGTCATGGGCCACCCCAAGCCGCACGATCACGGCGTCGCGGGAGGGGATGACGATGACGGCCTGGCCCTGGAAGCCGCTGGCCTGGAACAGGTCCGTGGGCGCGCTCGGGAAGCGGCGGGTGTCGGGGTCGTCGGGCTTGCCAGCGTTGGTCCACCACTGCGCTCCGTAGTCGCCCATGTCCGACTTGGGCGTGGGCGTGGACACGTACTCGACCCAGCCCTCGGGCAGCAGGCGCTCGCCGTCGGGGGTCACGCCGTCGTTGAGGTGCAGCAGGCCAAAGCGGGCCCAGTCGCGGGCGCTGGCGTACATGAAGGAGGAGCCGACGAAGGTCCCGGAGGGGTCGGGCTCCATCACGGCGGTGTGCATGCCGAGGGGCTCGAACAGCTCCTGACGCGGGAAGTTGACGTAGGCGGACCAGGGGTCTTCGCCCGCGTCCTTGGCCCGCTGCTCGATGGTCTGGCGGACGATCCAGGCGATGATGTTCGAGGTCCCGCTCGAGTAGTACCAGGTGCTGTCGGGCTCGTGGGCGAGGGGCTGGGCCATGGCCACGGCGGCGGTGTCGTGGCTCTCGAAGAGCATGAAGGTCGCCATGGACAGGGGCCCGTAGACCTCCTCGAAGGCCAGGCCGGAGCTCATGCGCAGGAGCTGGTCGAGGGTGATGGCGGCCCGCGGATCGCCCTCGCTGTGCCACGCGGGCACGGGGGCGGGGGCGGCGTGGTCGAGCTCGCCCTGGCGCTCGAGCACGCCGACCAAGGTCGCGCCCACGCTCTTGGTCATCGACCAGCCGAGCAGGGGCGTGTGCTCGCCGACGCCCTCGGCGTAGCGCTCGGCGACGACCTGGCCGTCGTAGACCACCACGAAGGCCCGGGTGCGGATCGGCTTTTCGGGGTTGCGATCGGCGAAGGCGTAGTCGAGGGCGGCCTCGAGCTTGGGGTAGTCGACCCCCTCGACGGCTCCGGCCCCGCTAACGGTGGTCTCGACCTTGGCGCCCGCGGGGAAGGGCAGGGCATCGAGGGCGCTCCAGTCGGGGCGCGGCGGGAGCTCGGGCGTGGCCGCGTCGAGCTCGGCCTCGGTGGTGTCGATGGCGAGGGTGCAGCCGAGGCCTTCGCGGTACACGGCCGTGCGCGGGGCCATGCCCATGAGCCGCGCGGTGACGGTGCCGGCGGACTCGTCGACGGTGCCCGAGACGTACCAGTAGGGCTCGAGGTCCTCGGCGACCACTCGGTCTTGGGGGAGGCCCGAGACGAACACCGTCGAGCACAGGATCTTCGCGTAGTAGCCCGTCCCGGTCGGCGCGATCTTGGCGTTGACGAAGCCGACCCCGCCGGCGAGCAGGACGCCAAGGCCGACGGCGGAGCCCTTGAGCAGCTTGCGGGACTTCTTGGGAGGGGCGGCCGACTCGGAGCTCATCGCGCCGGCCACTCTATCAGAGCGCGGGTGGGCCAGTAGACGCCGCGTGGGGGGTGCAGCGGCCATTGGTTGGACCTCCGCGTCGAGTGAGCCAAACTCGATCGGTGGCGACGCGCACCTTCCTCGTTGCGGCTCTCTTGTCGACGCTCGCCGTCGCGCCCGAGCGAGAGCCCGCGAGCGAAGGCGCCGAGAGCCGCATCGTCCTCGAGGTGTCGGAGCTCAACAATGACGCCGGGCGCATCGTGGCGCTGCTCTACACCAGCGCCACGGGCTTCCCCCGTGACACGGAGGCCTGCGACGACTACCGCACCGCCGAGATCAGCGGCGGCAAGGCCCGGACCTCGTTCTCGAACCTGCCCGCCGGGACCTACGCCGTGCTCGTGTTCCACGACGAGGATCGCAACGGGAAGCTGAAGACCAACTTCATCGGCATGCCCAAGGAGGGCGTCGGGGTGACGAACAACGGCAGCGGGCTGCCGCGCTTTTCAAAGGCGAAGTTCGAGGTGAGCGCGGGGGCGGCGGTGACCAAGAAGGTGCGGATCAACTACTTGTGAACGCGCTGGCGAGCAGGAAGCCCAGCTGAGGATCGAGCAGGAAGTCCTGCGGATCCCAGTAGTTGCGCGGCAGGATGACCTGGAGCTCCTGAAGCTGGCGCACCGTCACGTCCCGGCCGTCGCAGGCGCGGTGGATGGCCTCGAAGGGGACGACCTCCTCGAGCGAGTCGAACAGCGACGCGACCTTGGGGATGAAGGGGGCGATCTGGGCGTAGTGGCTGTCTAGGCGCGCCCGCAAGACCTCGAGGGGCTCCTCCTCGTCGAGTCGCCCCTCTTCGAGCAGGTAGCGCGTCCACTCGAGAAAGGCCAGGGGCGTCCGAGCTTCGGCGGCGAGGCGGGACAGGCCCGCGTCGAGGCTCGGGTCTTCGAGGGCGCGCTGGATGTCGGTCGGCTCCATGGCAGCTCGGCGCCTGAAGATCTCGAGGTGGTCCTCGACGCCGAGCGGGCGCAGCGTCTGACGCCGTTGAATGCGGCGAGTCAGCACGCTGGAGTAGTAGGTCCGCATGGTCAGCACGAGGGCCATGGGAGCCTCGGATAGGTGCAGGAGCGCCTCGACGTCCGCGCGGACGAGCTCGCGCGTGCTCTCGTCGAGCATGGCCTCGTGGTTGAGCTCTTCGAGGTTGTCGAGGTGGACGACCACGCGCAGCTCGGTCTGGGTCACGATGTCGTGGAGCAGCGCGAACAGGGCCTCCTGGAGCTGCGGTCCGTCAACCTGGACCTTGCCCTGGAGCGAGCGGATGACCTGGGAAGAGCGCTCCAGGCCGATGTTGAGTCGAGTCCGGAGCCAGCCAAACAGGCGCATTTCTCCGCTCTCGAGGCCAAGCTCGATCTTGTTGCCGATGAGCTGTTCGTGGGCTTCGCTCAGGGACAGCGTCTCGAATCGAGCGAGCTGGCCGAAGGAGCGCGCGGCGGCCTTGAGCGCGCTGGGCACGCTCGTGCGATAGCCGAGCTCGTCGACGAGCCGCCGCCCGATCTCGCGGTAGACGTGACGCTGGTTGCGGAGCGGTCGGCAGTCGACCTCGAGGAGCAGCACGGTCGCTGCGTGGGTTCGCCGAAGATCATCGAAGACCTTGCGCGTCAGCAGGCTCTTGCCCATGCCCTTGTCGCCGAGGACGCAAAAGGCGTCACCGCTGAGGGGCGACTGGGCGCGCAGGAAGGCGGTCAGCCCAGACTTCAACCATTGGGCCTCGCGGTCCCGGTTGACGTGCTCGTCCGGCCGGAGGCTCGCGGGGTTGAGGTTGGTCAAAAATAACGGCTGCACGGAGAGCGAGCGTCCCCCACGCTCTGGGGGCGCGCAACTCGACGCGCTGGCCACCTTGCCTGTAGCGGCTCAACCTTCGAGGACGAGGTTGTCGATCAACCGCACCCCGCCAAAGAAGGCCGCGAGCGCGACGAGGGTCCGCCCACCCGAAGACGCCGTCGTCGACTCCACGGGTTGCAGCGTGTCCGCGTCCACCACGGACACGTAGTGAATCTCGCCAGGCTTCAACGCCTGCTCGGACCCGGCAATGAGCGCGGCTGCGTCCCGCTCGCCCCGGGCGTAGCGGCTGCGCACCTCGGACAAGAAGCGGGGAATGGCCAGAGCTGCCCGGCGATCTTCGGGGGCGAGGCGGGCGTTTCGGCTGGACATGGCGAGGCCGTCGGGCTCGCGCACGGTCGGGACGCCGACGACCTCTCCGCCGAGGAACAAGTCGGCGTGCATGCGGCGGATGATCGCCAGCTGCTGGAAGTCCTTTTGGCCGAACAGGGCGAAGTCGGGCTGCACGAGCTGCCAGAGCTTGCAGACGATGGTGCACACGCCCCGGAAGTGGCCCGGGCGGGTGGCGCCGCACAGGTGCTCGTCGAGGCCGGCGACCTCGACCCAGGTGCTGGCCAGGGGCGGGTACAGCTCCTTGGGGTCGTCGGGGCGGTAGACCATGTCGACGCCGGCCGAGCGGGCCTTGGCCAGGTCGCCGTCGAGGTCGCGGGGGTAGGCGGCCAGGTCGCTGGCGTCGTTGAACTGCGCCGGGTTGACGAAGATCGAGATGGCGAGCTCGCCGGCGTCGGCGGGGACCCGCTTGCGGCCCTCGTGCATGAGCTGCACGTGGCCCTGGTGGAGGTAGCCCATGGTCGGGACGAAGGCGACGCGGCGGCCGGCTCGGGCCAGCTCGGCTCGCCAGGCGCGGACTTCGGCGACGGTGCGCAGGACCTTCATGGCGTTGCCTCGACGCGGCTCGATGAAGAGGGGCTCAGGCCGGGCCGTAGCCGCGGCGGCGGGGCTCGTCGCTGCCCGAGCTGGGTCCGGCCTCGGGCTCGTCGACGGGGCGCAGGCCGGCGTCCTTGGACTTGCGCTTTTTGGCCTTGAAGGTGTGCTCTTTCCCAGGGAAGGCGCGGCTGCGGACCTCCCGGGCGTACTCCGAGAAGGCGTCGCGCACGGTGTCGGCGAGCTCGGCGTAGCGCTTGACGAACTTGGGCTTGAAGTTGTCGTCGAGGCCGAGGAGGTCCTGCATCACGAGCACCTGGCCGTCGCAGCCGTTGCCCGCCCCGATGCCGATGGTCGGGATGCTCAGCGAGGCGGAGACCTCCGTGGCCAGGGGGGCGGGGATGCCCTCGAGGACCATGGAGAAGCAGCCGGCGTCTTGGAGCATGAGGGCCTCCTCGCGCAGGCGCTGGGCCTCGGCCTCCTCGCGGGCCTGGACCTTGAAGCCGCCGAAGGCGTGCACGCTCTGGGGGGTCAGGCCGAGGTGCCCCATGACGGGGATGCCGGCGGCGACGAGGGCCTCGATGGCCGGGACCACCCGGGCGCCGCCCTCGAGCTTGACCGAGGCCGCGCCGCCCTCTTTGACCAGGCGGCCCGCGTTCTCGAGCGCCTTCTCGGGGCTGACCTGGTAGCTCATGAAGGGCATGTCCACGGTCATGTGGGCGCAGCGCAGCGCCCGGCGGACGCAGCGGGCGTGGTAGATCATGTCGTCGACGGTGACCTCGAGGGTGTGGTCGCGGCCCTGCATGACCATCCCGAGGCTGTCGCCGACGAGCACGATGTCGACGTCGCAGGCGTCGACGAGGCGGGTGAAGGTCGCGTCGTAGGCCGTGATCATCACGATCGGCACGCCGTCCCGCTTGCGCGCGTGGATGTCGGGCACGGTGACGGGCTTACGAGGGGGAGATGCGACCATGGGCCCCCAGTACGACGTTTTTAGCCTGCTTGCAACGCGCGGCGGCTTGCACGGGTCAGCCGCCGGGGGCTTCACCGGGGCGCGCGGGGCCGCCGAGGCTGGTGGGCCGGGGCTCGAGCGACTCGAAGTGACGCTCGGCCAGGCGGCGCTCGGGCGCCTCGGGCTCGCTGCGCGCGAGGTAGGCCTTCCACAGCCGCAGGGCGCCGGACTGCTCGAGCTTGACGGTCTTGGCGAAGGCGCGGAAGTAGAGCCGCTCGTGCAGGGGCATGGCGGTCTCGAGGCCGCGGTGGGTGCTGCGGTCGCCGTCGGCGTTGAGGGCCGAGATCATGTAGCGCTTGGCGCCCGAGGGGTCGCCGGCGCGGTCGAGGACCAGGCCCATGACGTAGAGCGAGGCGACGCGGTCGTTGCCCGGGGCGTCGAGCAGGGCGCGGGAGGCGAAGGCGAGGGCGCGGTCGAGGTCGCCGGCGTAGAGCGCAGCAAGGGCGAACAAGCGGCGCAGCTTCCAGCCCTCGATGGCTCCTTCGGCGAGGGCGCGCTCGAACGCGGCGTCGGCCCCGTCGAAGTCGCGGAGCTGAAGCAGGGCCCGGCCGCGCCAGTACTCGAGGCCGAAGGCGCGGTGGTCTCGACGGCGGCGCAGCTCCGCCTCGGCCCGGTCGATCCACTCGAGGGCGCGGCGCTTGCTGGCCTCGGTGTCCGCCGCCAGGGCGCTCAGGTCGGTGGTCTCGTCGAGGCCCTCGGGCAGGTCGAAGCGGCGCATGAGCTCGACGCGGACGGCCATGGTCAGGACCTCCGGCGTGTTCGGGCAGTCCCGGACCTGGTACTCCCAGTGGTGACCCTCGCGGAAGGTGTTGGCGCGCTCGCTGAAGCTCCACAGCTGCTGCCCGCCCTCGTTGGCGGTGTTGCTGCAGGTCAGCCACGAGCGGCTGTTGGCCTGGGCCCACACCGTCGCCGTGGCCTTGACGGACTTGGGCGCCTGCTCGGCCGCTTCCCCGGCCTCTTTGCCTTCGAGGGCCTCGCGCAGCTTGGGGTCCGACTCGCCCCCGATCACCCCCTCGTTGCCGAGGGCGCGGGCCTCCTCCGCGCCTGGCGGCGTCCGGCCCGGAGCCTCGCCCTGGAGCAGCCCCTGGAGCAGGAGGGGCGCGAGCAAGGCGGTGAGCGCGGCGAGGCGGAGCACGGGGTGAGTATGGATCGAAGGCCCGGACCTTCGCCACCAGGGGGGGCGCCTGCGCCAAAAAGTTGACGCCCCGGCCGAGCTGGAGAGACTCGACGCGATGGCCGAAGGCCCGCCGAATTCTCGACCCCGCGCCGCGAAGCCCTCATCCGGCCCGGATGAGCAGCTGCTGGTCGATCCCGAGACCGTGGAGGCCGTGCGCCGGGCCATGGTCCGCGGCGGCGAGCTGCTGCGCGAGGGCGTGGGCGGTGCGCTGGTCACGGCTGGCCGCGCCGTGGGCCGAGGGTGTGCATCCGCTGCGCGCTGGGTCTGGCCTCGACTGCGGCGCGCGAGCGTGGCCACAGCACAGCTGAGCTGGCGCGGCCTGAGCTCCGCGGCCCGGTGGAGCTGGGCCAAGCGCGAGCTGCTGACCCGCGTGGGTCACCGCGCGCTGTGGTGGGGAGCCCTGGCGATCCTCGTGCTCGTCGGCCAGGCCCTGCTCAGCGGGGCCGGGGACGCCGAGCTGCTCGAGTCCGCCTTCTTTTGGTTCGTCGGCGGGCTCTCGATGTCCGTGCTGGTCCTCGTCGGCGCCCCCGAGGCGCGCATGCGCGTGGGCGCCTTCGCGTTGGCGAGCGGCCACGGGGCCCTGGGGCTGTTGGTCCTGCTGACCTCGGCCTGAACTCCGCTACTCTAGGGCGGTGGACTGGGACGACCTCCGCCACTTCCTCGCCCTCGCGCGTTCGGGCTCGGTCCGGGCGGCGGGCAAGCGCCTGCGGGTGAGCCACTCGACCGTGGCGCGCCGGGTCGAAGGCCTCGAGGCGCGGCTGCGCACCCGCTTGTTCGACCGCAGCCGAGACGGCTACACGCTCACCGAGGCCGGACGCCGAATGCTCGCCCGCGCCGAGGGCATCGAGGGCGCGGTCGACAGCCTCGAGCGCGAGCTCGTCGGCCAGGACGAGCGCCTCGAGGGCACGGCGTCGATCACCTGCTGCGACCACTGGATCGCCGACCTGCTCGTCATCGGGCTCGGGCCCTTCCTCGCCGCGCACCCGGGGATCGAGCTGCAGGTAGCCGTCGATAGCCGGCTCTTCGACCTGTCCAAGCGCGAGGCGGACATCGCGATCCGAGCGACGGCGCGGGGCGAGACCCCGGCCGAGCACCTGCTCGGCGTGCGCCTGCAGCCGATCTACCTGGCCAGCTACGTGGGCGCGGGGCATGTCGAGCGCCTCGACCCCGAGGGCCCCGACGCGCGCTGGCTGGGCTTCGACGACGCGCGGGTGCAGCGGGCCATGGTCGCGACCTCGGCCTACCCGGCGCTCCCGCTGTGGGGGCGCTTTTCCTCCTTCGAGCTGATGGTCCGCGCGACGCGTCAGGGCTTGGGGTTGGCGATGTTGCCCACCTACGTCGGCGATCGAGCGCCCTCGCTGGTCCGGCTGGCCGGCGACACCCCACGCCACGTCGGCGAGCTGTGGCTCGTGTGCCACCCCGATCTCCGGGACAACGCGCGTTTGAGGGCGATTCGAGCGAAGATCCGCGAGCTGTTCGAGGCCGCCGCCCCGACCTTCCGCGGGGAGTGTCCGGTTCATGCACCGCAGCGTCCGATCGATGCGCCCGGCGCCGATGGGAATTCCAGCGTAGCTTGAAGAGCGACCCCCACGCAGGACCGCCGCATGCCGACCGAAGCTACATTTTGGAACGACCTCGCCCCGCGCTACGCCGCCCGACCCGTCCAGGACCCCGACGCCTTCGAGCGCAAGATCGCGATCACCCAGGGGAAGATGAAGCCCGCGGACACGATCCTCGAGGTCGGCTGCGGCACGGGCTCGCTGGCCCTGCGTCTGGCCGACCACGCGGCTCGGATCCACGGCATCGACATCTCGAGCGAGATGATCCGCATCGCCGAGGGCAAGGTCGAGCGCGAGGGCGTCACCAACCTCAGCTTCGAGGTGGGTCCCTTCGACGAGCGCTTCGACACCTTCGCGCCCGGGACCGTCGACGGGATCCTCGCCTACAGCATCCTCCATCTCCTCGATGACCGTCAGGCCGCCCTCAAGCGCATCTACGGGCTGCTGAAGCCGGGCGGCTTCTTCGTCGCGTCGACGGTGTGCCTGGGCAACACCTGGGTGCCCTACAAGCCCATGTTGGCCGTGATGCGCTGGCTCGGGAAGGCGCCGAAGCGCGTGGACGTGCTCGCGACGCAGACCCTGGTCGACGACATCCAGGCGGCGGGCTTCGTCGACGTGGAGTGCCCCGACGTCGGCGCGGATCCGATCGTCTGCTTCACGGTCGCGCGCAAGCCAGACTCAATCATTGACCCCAACTGACGGTCACCTGACCGTTGCCGGAGCCGACGCCGCACACGGCTCCGCCGCCAACGCGCGCTGGAGCGGAGGACGAGCCCAATCAGCGGTAGGGGTCGCCCGGCTCCGCGGACAGGCCGTGGAGGAAGGTGACCATCAAGACCACGGTGCGCTCGAAGTCGCTGGCGGTGGCCTCGAGCAGGTGCGTCGCGGTGTCGACGTTGGGCCAGCGGGCGCGCTCGCGCTCGCGCTCGACGATGTCGATGACGGTCGCGTCGGGCATGCCCGAGGCCTGGAGTCGCTCACGCAGGTCGCCGGGGAGCTGGGCGACGGCCTCGAGCCAACCTTCGAGCAGCTCCCGCCCGCGCAGGCGGGGGGCCTCCCCGCCCACGTAGACGATGTCGCCGACGAGGGACTCCCCCGCCTGAGCCCGGAGCAGGACCAGGTCGAAGTGGTCGACGACGCGGTCGAGCTCCTCGAGGACCACGCGGGTGCGCTCGAGGAAGTCCGGCGGCATCTGGGCCGTGACGCGGTCGAGGGCCTCGAAGGGGTCGGTGGCGCTCTCGTCCGCGGAGGGCAGGGGCAGGGCGACGCCGCGCCGGGCTCGACGGTCGCGTCGCCGGGCCCGCGCGCTGAGCCGCCGCCCGGTGACGTCCCAGGCGAGGTTGCCGATGCCGGCGGCGAGCAAGAGGGTGATCTCGATGACCATGGCGCGCCCGTCGACAATAGAAGGCTTCGGGGCATTGCCAAAGACTCCCGCAAAAACGGGGTGGTTTCACCGCCCATCCCCGGCGGTCGGGCTACGCCCTCCAGTCTGCCGAGCGGTGAAAACGAGCTCCGATGTCCTACCGAGAAAGGCAGCCGCCCACGGGTTCAACGCCAGCTGAGTCCGTGGACGATGCTTTCGTGGATCATGGGTCCCGGCGCGGCCGGGGTGGGCGACTGCTAGAGCGCCTGAGGCTCGTCGCCGCGGCGGAACAGCAGGCTGCGCCGGCCCTCGGGGAGCACGAGGTTGACCGTGTTCTCCTGCTGCACCTCGAGCTCGAAGAGCAGGCGGACGTGGAGCTTCAGGCCGGTCAGCTTGGGGGGCACGGCGAACTCGAAGTAGATCCAGGCCTCGTCGACCCCGACCTCGCGGCCGACGAGGTGCACGCCGTAGAGGATGCCGTCGGCGCCGATGACCCGAAAGTCCTCCCGGAGCATGCGCTCGAGCTCCCGGTCGGCCTCGCTGCGGGCGTCGAAGGGCTGCTCGGCGACGCTCACGGCCTTGCCCAGGCGCCGGCTCAGCTCGGCGTCGAGGTCTTCCGGGGTCAGGCGCAGGGAGACCTCGAGGCGCCCGGCCTCGGGGCGGTGGTGGGCCTCGGCGATGCTGACGTGGTAGGGGTGCGCCGCGGCGCGACGCGGGAGGCCCAGCGCGCTCGCCAGCCCGACCACGCACAGGCCGCCCAGGCCGCCCAGACCGCGGCGAGACAGGCTCACTTCGCGGCCTCGGGCTTGGCTTCGGGCTGGCTCTGATCCGTCGCCTTGGTCTCGCGGTCGCGGGCCTGCTGCATCGGGTTCTTGCCGCCCTTGGGGTTCTTGTAGACCTGAAAGCGCGTGCTCTCGACCTGGGGCGGGTAGTGGTTGTTGCTCGTGTCGGCGTCGGCGGTCTCGAGGTGGGGGTCGAGGTGCACGGCGACCACGGGCTCGGCGGTCATGAACAGCTTGGTCACGCGCTCGGCGTTGCGGCGCCAGATCTCGGCGGGGATGCGGACCTCCTCGCGGGCCCCGCTGGCCAGCTCGAGCTCGACGATCAGCGGCATGACCAGGCCGCCGCGGTTGGCGAAGGTCACGGCCGTGAAGTGGGGCAGCTTCTGGATCAGCGCCTTGTCCTCGTCGCTGAGGAACTTCATCAGCCGCTCGTAGCTGGCGATGTCCTCGGGCACGACGTCGAGGGGGTCGTACTCGTTGTAGAAGTCGCTCAGGCCCTCGATCTCGTCGACGAGCTTGGGCTGCTCGGCGTTGCGGCGCTGGCTCTGGGTCACGGGGTGGGCGTCGCGCTCGGCCTTTTGCAGGGCCTTGGCCTCGCGCGGGTCGAGGGGCTCCATGACGTGGGCGGTGACGCCCTCGACGGCGATGTCGACGTGGCCCGTGGTGTAGAACCACCCGCGCCAAAACCAGTCGAGGTCGACGCCCGAGGCGTCCTCCATGGTCCGGAAGAAGTCCGCGGGCATGGGCCGCTTGAACTGCCAGCGCCGGGCGTAGGTGCGAAAGGCGTGGTCGAAGAGCTCGCGCCCGAGCACGGTCTCGCGCAGGATGTTGAGGGCCGTGGCCGGCTTGGCGTAGGCGTTGTTGCCCTTTTGCAGCAGCGAGTCCGCGTTGGTCATGATCGGGACCTGGTAGTCGCTGAGCATGTAGGGGACGATCTTCTCGGGCTCGCCGCGGCGGCTGGGGTAGTCGGTCTCCCAGGCCTGCTCGGTGAGGAACTGCAAGAAGGTGTTGAGGCCCTCGTCCATCCACGTCCACTGACGCTCATCGGAGTTGATGATCATCGGGAAGAAGTTGTGCCCGACCTCGTGGATGACCACGGAGATCAGCCCGTACTTGGTCCGCTTGGTGTAGGTCCCGTCCTTCTCCGGGCGCGGCCCGTTGAAGCAGATCATCGGGTACTCCATGCCGCCGACGGGGCCGTTGACGGAGATGGCCACGGGGTAGGGGTACTCGAAGGTGTAGTGGGAGTAGCTGCGCAGGGTGTGGGCGATGGCCGTGGTCGAGTAGCGGCTCCACAGCGGCTCGGCCTCGTTGGGGTAAAAGGACATCGCGAGCACGTCCTGCTCGCCCACGCGCACGGACTCGGCGTCCCAGATGAACTTGCGCGAGCTGGCGAAGGCGAAGTCGCGGACGTTGTCGGCCTTGAACTTCCAGGTCTTGGTGTCCGTGGCCTTGGGCGAGGCGGCGGTCTGCGCGGCCTCCTCGGGGGTGACGATGAACGCGGGGGTGCCCTTCTTGGGCGTCTCGTCGACCTTCTTGGCGGCCTTGACCCGGGCCTTGCCGGCGTCTTCGACGGCCTTGAGGCGATCGATCTGGGCCTTGCTCAGGACCTGCTTGGGGTTTTGCAGCACGCCGGTCGCGGTCACGATGTGGTCGGCGGGCGCGGTGATCTCGACCTCGTAGTCCCCGAACTCGAGGGCGAACTCGCCGGCCCCGAGGTAGGCCTTGTGCTGCCAGCCGTTGACGTCGTCGTAGGGGGCCAGGCGCGGGAACCACTGGGCGATCTCGTAGAGGGTGTTGCCGTCCTCGAAGCGCTCGTAGCCCCCGCGGCCGCCGACGCGCTTGGACTCGTTGACGGCGTGGCTCCAGTCGACCTCGAAGCGCATCGACTTGCCGGGCTCGAGGGGCTCGGCCAGGTCGACGCGCATCATCGTGCCCACGATGGTGTGCGGCAGGGCCTTGCCCTTGCTCTCGACCCGCGAAATCGTGACCGAGCCGTCGAAGGTCTGGCGGGCGAGCATGCGCACCAGCCCCGAGAAGGGCACGCGCTCGAGGGCGTAGCTGGTCGAGGTCAGGGCCGCCGCCGAGCCCGGCGCGAAGATGTTGGCGTCGAGCTGCAGCCACAGGTAATCGAGGCCGTCGGGGGAGTTGTTTTGGTAGTCGATGCGCTCGCTGCCGATGATCCGCTGGGTCGCGTCGTCGAGGGTGACGGCGATGCGGTAGTCGACCTCCTGTTGCCAGTAGCGATGGCCCGGGGCGCCCGAAGGCGCGCGCGTCGTCGTCGGCGTGGGCAGATCCTCGTCTAGCTGGCGGAAGGGGTCCGCGAGGGGGTCGACGACGGGGTTGGTGACCGCGAGGATGAGGCCGATGAGAGGGGCGACGAAGGGGCCAGGCATCACAGGGCCGACACCATAACAGTCTGGCCAGGTTTCGCTGGGTGTGGTCGCGCGTGGGTTCAGGTCCCAGTTTTGGGCCCAATGGCGCTGAAGGGCGACGTGGCGTGATGTGCGTGGACCGGAGTGGAGGGAAGAGTTTTACCCATCCTCGGACCCGGGCTCGCCATGTCACCGTCGTGTCTGCGCCGAGTCGTCGGGACGTGGCCACCTGTCGTCGTCTGGTTTGAGGGCTGAGACCTTCATTTCACGGTCTGCGAGTGTGATCGAGGTCCCAAAGTCCGCGCAGCCCTCGGGGGTCGCGGGCTCGGGCTTTCGAGCGCGGCGTGCAGCTCATTGGGCGCCCGCGCATCGACATTCGCCCGTGGATTCAACTGTCGAGTCATCCAGTTGGGGGGGACATGGCTTCCCATGACGACATCGAAGCCCTCGATGCCCGCCTCGACGCGGTGCACTCGTGGGTTCTGAACTTGAACGCGCGCGTCGACGCGCTCGAAGGGACGCCCGGCGTTCCCGTGCCCGTGGCGGCGCAGGGCACCCCGGTCGTCGCCCATCCGGTGGTGCCGGTGATCGCCGAGATCCCGGTGGTGCCCTTGGTCGCGGACTCGCCCGAGCAGCCCGCGACCGAGCAGCTCGTGAGGGTCGAGAAGACCGAGGCGCCGGTGGCTCGCAAGGCCGCCGAGCCTAGCGAGGCCGCCGCCCCGAAGGTCGCCAAGGCGGAGACGCAGCCCGCTCCGGTTCAGGCTCCGGCGACGCAGCTCGAGCTCGAGACCGGCGACGAGGGCCGCGAGCTCGACCCCATGCGCCTGCTCGCGGCCACCGGCGGCGCGGCCATGCTGGTCGGCTTCGCCTTCTTCGTGGGCTATGCCATCGAGCAGGGCTGGCTGTCCCCGGGCGTTCGCTTCGTGCTGGCGACCCTCGCCTCGGCCCTGCTCACGGCCTCGGCCTGGCCCGTGGCCAAGCGCGGCCACGGGGTGGTCGCCGGAGCCCTGGGCGGCGCGGGCCTGGGCGCCTGGTTTGCCACCTGGCTCGTCGCCCGTCACGCCCACGAGCTGGTGTCCGCGGGTCAGACTTTCGTCGCCCTGGGCGTCGGCGCGGCGGCCTGCCTGGTCATCGCCGACGGCTTGCGGCTGCGGCTCATGGCTCGGCTGGCGACCGTGGCCGCCTGCGCGACGCCGTTGTTGGTCCCGGCCACCGTCGATCGCCTGGGTGAGCTGATGGTCTACCAGCTGGTCGTCGTGGGCGGGGCGATGGTCCTGGATCAGCGCCGGCGTTGGTCCGAGCTCCCGACCCTGGCCCTGCTCTCGACCTGGGCCCTCGGCGGCCGCTGGCTCGGCCTCCACGTCCACGACGCGGGCCTGACCGGCGCGGACCAGCAGGCGCCCTACTTCCTGGTCTGGTCCGTCGCGCTGTTGCTGGCCAGCGCCGCCTCGGCCTGGCGCCTGGTCGCCGCCGATCTGTTCGAGGGCTTCGAGGCCGACGGCGACGTCGAGACCCAGGCGCGCGAGCGCAACCACGCCGTGATCCGCCTGCTCGTCGCGGGCCTGGCGACCTGGGCCGTGGGCGCGTGGATCAGCGTCGACGCGCCGGTGATGCTGGCCGGGGGCACGCTGGCCCTGGCCGCCTGGCACGGCGCCCTCGCGGCCATGCTGCGCCGCCAACCCCGGCCCATGGAGCCCGCGCGCTCCGAGCTCGAGACCATGAGCCGGGCCAAGACCAGCCGCGTGTTCGGCGTGCTCGCCTGGGCCCAGGCCTTCCTCGTCGCGCCCTTCGCCCACTTCGGCGCCTTCGACCGCGGCGACGCGGCCATCGACGCTCCCGGCGTGGCCCTGTGGTGGCTGGTCATGGCCGGCCTGGCTCTGGCGGTGCACCTCACGGGTGAGCGCGAGCGGCCGTGGACCCACGCGGGCTGGATCGTCGTGCCCGCCCTGGCCGCGCTCGGCTGGAGCTTGGCCTACGCGCCCACCGAAGACAGCTGGGTCGCGCTGACCGGTGGCCTCGCCGCCGCGCTGCCCCTGGTGGCCGGCCTGTGGCCCCGCGAGAGCAGCGAGGAGGGGGCGCGCTTCGAGGAGCCCCACGTCGCCCTGACCGTCCTCGGCACCTTGATGTGGATCGTCGGCGCGGCCGTGCTCGTGCCTGGCGGCGTCGCGGTCAAGCTCTGCGTCGGCGCCCTGCCGGTGCTCGCCGCCCTGGCCCGAGCCAGCACCGGCGGGGAGATCGCCCGCAGCCTGGCGACCTGGCTGAGCTTCGGCGCCGTGGTCCTGTGCACCGGCCTGCTGCTCGAGTTCGACGCCCTGACCCTGACCAAGAGCAAGCCCTGGGGCGAGCTGCACCCCCTGGCCGTGGTCGTGCCGATGCTCGCCGTCGGCCTGGGCGGCCTGTTCGTCGAGCTGCGCTCGGACCAGCGTGGCCCCGGGCGCCCCGAGGGCCTGGCCATCGCCCTGACGGGGGCGGCCACCCTCGCCGCGATGGGCCTGGTCGCGGGTCTGGCCGAGGGCCTCGGCCTGGGGACGGACGGCGGCGTCGGCCTGGCGCGCCTGGGCTACACCCTGTGCGTCGCCGGAGCCGGCCTGGGCCTGCTCGTCGCGGGCCTGCGCGCCGAGGTCGAGCTGTGGCGTCAGCTGGGCCTGAGCGCCATCGTGTGCGCGGCCGTCAAGGTCGTCGCCTTCGACCTGGCGACCGCCGGGGTGCTGTGGCGCGCGCTGAGCTTCGTCGCCATCGGCGGCGTGCTCATCGGCGGAGCCTTCGCCTACAGCCGCGCCCGCCAGCGCAGCGCGGGGGCGGTCTCGGCTCGCTGAGCCCCTGGG
>NZ_ABCS01000072.1 GCF_000170895.1 Plesiocystis pacifica SIR-1
CTTGGCCTCGGGGTCTGTCTTGGACTCGTGGGTCTTGTTGCTGCGCTTGCTTCCCTTGAAGTCCGCGAAGCCGTTGTTGTCGTTGTCGCTGTCGTCTTCGTCCTTGGGCCGGAAGCTCTTCATCGAGGCCCACGCGTCGAGCAGCGTTCCATCGACCGAGAAGTGGTCCTTGCTCATCAGACGGCGCGCCTGCGCCTCGGCGACCACGTGCTCGAAGAACTTGCGCGTGGCCTGGTACTCGAGCAGTCGGTCTCGGTTGTCCGAGAACGCGCAGTGATCGAAGGGCGTCTCGACCATGTCCATGCCCAGAAACCAGCGAAACAGCATGTTGTAGCGCAGCTGCTCGCACAGCCGGACTTCGCTGGGGATCGAATACAGCGCCATCAGGAGCATCGACTTGAGCAGGCGCTCGGGCGGCACCGAACGCCGACCACGCTTCGAGTACATGCGGTCGAAGGTCCGATCCATCCGCTTGAGAGCGGCGTCCGCGACCTCCTTGATCTCGCGCAGCGGGTGATCCTCGGGGATCTGCTCCTCGATGTTCATCAAACACAGCATCGAGGCTTGCTTCGGCTGACGGCCACGCATGACTTCGATAGATCATGCGCGGTCGTTGATGTCGAGGTCTTTTTCCGATGTCCTGCTAGTCGCTTCCGAGCGCCGCCATGGCTCGTAGTACCTTGGTCGCACCTTGCTGCTCTCGCACCTCGCCGCTGCGGCCCTGCTGCTCTCTGCGCCGCAGATCGACGTCTACACCATGGGCACGGGCGACGCCCTCTTCCACCGCTTTGGCCACGCGGCGATCTGCACGGTCGACGACGAACGCCCCGAGCGCTCGGTCTGCTTCAACTACGGGACCACCGACTTCGGCTCGCCGCCGCGCGAGCTCGGCTGGGCCTTCGTCCAGGGCGACGCGCCCTTTTGGGTCTCGAAGTGGCGCCTCGATCGCATGCTCGCCGTCTACGTCGCCGAGGACCGCACGGTCTGGCGCCAGCGCCTGCCGCTCACGCCCGCGCAGGCCGAGGCCGTCGCCGCCAAGCTCGAGGCCGACGCTGCCCAGTTTGACGGCGAGAGCCCCGAGGCCAACTACGACTACCACCACTTCCAGGACAACTGCACGACGCGGATCCGCGATCTCCTCGACGAGGCGACCGAGGGCGCGCTCTCCCTCGACTCGGGCACCTCGACCAAGCGCAGCTATCGCGAGTACGGCGAACAGGGCCTCGCCGACATGCCGCTGATCCCCGCCCTCGGTCAGCTCCTCGTCGGGCGCGCGGCCGACGAGGAGATCGACGCGTGGCAGGCGATGTTCTTGCCCCGCTACCTGCGAAGCGAGCTCGAGCAGCGCCTCGCCGCCACGCCCGAGCTCGTCCACGCGCGCCAGGGTCCGCCCCCGGTCCACGCGGACACCCGGGGCTCGAGCCTGCCCTATCTGCTCGGCTTCGTGAGCCTGCCCTGCGCGCCGGCCCTCGCGGGTCTGGCTTGGCCCCGCGCGTCGCGAGTGTGCTTTGGCATCGCGGGCGCGCTGCTCGGGCTGGTCGGGCTCGCGCTGTGGGCCCTGGCGCTGATCAGCCAGATGCCCGAGCTTCGCTACAACGAGGCGCTGCTCTTGTTTTGGCCCACGGACCTCGGCGTCGGCCTGATGCGCGCCGAGCATCGCCGCCGCTACGCGCTGGTCCGCGTGGCGGTGCTCCTCGCTTGTGGTCTCGGGCTCGCGCTCGGCGTGCTCCGCCAGCCCCTCGCCCTGATCTCGCTGGCGGCGCTCGTCCCCATGGGCCTGCTGGCGTGGGCCGAGTCCCGAGCGCTCGGGCCTACCGACCCGAGTCGAGGCTGAGGCGCTCCCGACGACGAGCCCAAAAGGGAGAGGTCGGCCAGCGCTGCTCGCGACGGTAGTGCTGATGGAGCAGGTCGAGGTAGTCGTCGAACAAGCTCGCCACGAGGTCGGCGTAGGTCGCCAGGGCCCCCGTGTCCGCGCCCCCGCTGAGGACCTCAGCCGCCGCGCAAGCCCCGTAGTAGCCCGTGGTCATCGCCGAGCCGATCCCGTGCGACGAGAGCGGGTCGAAGGCCACGGCGGCGTCACCGATCGCCAGCCAGCCCGGCCCCGCTGGCGGCGAGGTGTAGGCGCTCCCAGCACGCGCGATCGTGGCGCTGGGCTCGAGCGCTCGCTCCAACCACGGCCGCAAGCGCGCGCGGGTCTCGGGCGCCGCATCGAGCAAGGCACGCCAGCCCCCAGCCGTCCGAGCCGATCGCGTGTCGAAGAGGTCGCCGTCGCTCATGTAGACCGCGATCGCTCGACCCCCGCTGAGCGGGGCCGTGTACCACCAACCGCTCTCGATCGCCTCGACGACGGTGAAGCCGTCCATCCCGTCCATCCCCTCCCCGTCGCCGAGTCCAGCGGAGTCGAAGCGCAGGGCGAGGCCGACGAGGCGATCGAGGTGGATCCGCCGAGCGCCCGCGCCCACCGCAAAGCGAGCCGGGCGGCCCGTGGCGTCGAGGATGAAGCGAGCGTCGAGCTCGACGAGCGACTCCGGCCCCTCGAGCTCGAGCCGCCAGCCGCCCGCGCCGCCTGGGTGGCGCGCGTCGACGGCGTGGTGGTCCCACAGCCAGCGGGCCCCGGCCTGCTCGGCGGCCTTCGCCAGCGCGGCTTCGAAGCGGCGCCGGTCGAGGTGCCAGCCCGCGCCGTAGAGTCCAAACATGAAGTCCTCCTCGGCGGCCTCGGCCTGGCCCCAGCTCGCGCGGTTGCCGAAGCTCGGCCGGTGCGCGGCGGCGTCGAGCAGCTCGAGCAACTCGAGGCGCGCGAGCAGGGGCCGGACGCTCGGCGGCAGGCTCTCGCCGATCTTCTCGGCGGGTCCCCGGCTCGCGTCGACGACCACGACCTCGACGCCCCCGCGAGCGAGGGTGAGGGCGGCGGCGGCCCCAGCAGGACCCCCGCCGATGATGGCGACGCGGGGCGCGGTCACGCGCGACCTTCGCTAGCGATCCTCTCGGGTGTAGCGACGGCGACGCTTGGCGATCGGGACCGAGCGAGCGTCCTCGCCCTCGGGCGGCGCGTGCTTGGGACCGTCGAGGTGGCTGTCGGCCTTGCCCTGACCGTCGAGGGCCGGGCCGACCCGCCGCTCGGCGGCGATGATCTGGCGGCGGGTCGGGTCGTCCTTGGTGTACTGCGCGTTGCGTCCGGTCTCGATCCAGACCACGCGCGAGTCGCTGAGGTTGGCCTTGCCGCGGGGAGCGGGCCGCGGCGCGACCACGCCGAGCTTCCACCAGTTGGCGACCATGTCCTGGCGCCGCGCGTTGCCGTCGGGCGCGAGGTCCCGCAGCCAATAGGCGCGGAGGCTGAAGTGGCGCTGGCGCTGGGCCTCGGTCAGCTTGGTGTCGGCGCTGCGCTCGTAGCCGAAGCGGCTGAGGACCTCGTTGGGGATCCGCGCGGCCCAAAAGCTCGGCAGCGGCAGGTAGTAGGAGGCGTCGTAGCCCGACAGGCAGCTGGCCGAGTCGGTCTGCCAGGGCGTCCCCATCCAGCGCGTGAGGCTGCCGGGGCCGTTGGCCTGCAGCGGCCCGTCCTCACCGAGGCACTGCTCGGGCCGCAGGATAGGACCGTAGTCGTCGGATGGTTGCTCGCCCTCGGGCAGCAACTCGAGGCGATAGGGCGCCTTCCACATGCTCGCCCGGCGCATCGTCCAGGTGATCTCGATGCCGGGGTGGAAGGGCCCGCCGAGGATGTCCTCGAGGTGCGCGCGATCGAGGGCCTCGGGCTGGGCCGAGACCGCGAGCGTGCTCAAGGGCCGCGGCCGCCGACGTCCACGCCAGTCTCGCTCGAAGTCGCCGGCCGCCCACTGACGCAAGAACGCGTACTGCGTGGCCGTGACGGCGAGCTCGTCGTTGGGCAGGCCCGAGAAGTCGCCGAAGGCGTCGCCGTAAAAGGGCGGGATCTTGGCGGGCTTGGCCTTGCTCGAGTTGGGGTCGCGAAACCATGCAAACACCGTCGCGCGGGCGCGAGCGTTTTGCCGCCGCTGGGCCGGGGTGTCGCCGAGCTTGGCGAGGCGGGCGATCCGCTCGGGGTCGTTGAAGCTCGCCGGCGAGCCGTCCCCGAACAGCATGAAGAAGCCCTGGTTGACCCACTGGGTCCGCGAGAGGCGCTCGAAGATCGGGTAGATGTCGTCGGTGAACGAGGGCCGCTCCGGTCGCGGCAAGGGCTCGCCGCCGCCGACCCCCTCGCGGTAAAACAGGTCGCGGCACACGTCGTACATGGTCACGACGCCGAGCAAGCCGGGCCCGTAGTTGGGCGGCGTGGTCACGACCACGGCGGGCTCGGCCTCGTGGGTCTCGCCGTTGGCCAGGCGGATCGTCGCGCGCACCGGCCCGTCGGCGATGTCGTCGTACCAGCCCTCGTTGTTGGCGAAGGTCGTGATCGGGTTGAGGTAGTCGGTGAAGCTGGCCGCGTCGCCCGAGCCGCCGAGGACCACGAGGCGGCCGGCGTCGTCGGTGCGCAGCTCGCCGAGGGTCACGCTCTGGGTGCCCATGATCCGACCGCGCATCCGGTACTGGCGCTCGCGGCCCGAGGCGTTGGTGCTCGCGCCCGAGATGCTGCAGATCGGCGGGGTGATCGCGAGCTTGTCCCGGGCGATCCCGGCGTTGCGCATCAGCGACTCCTTGGCGTAGTCGCCGAGGTCCATCGCGTTGTTGAACATGTACCAGGCGGCCTTGCGCGCGGCGACGTGGACCCGCCACTCGATCTGGGCGTGCTCGGCCGTGACCTCGGCGACCGCCCGGCCCTTGGCGTCGAGCCCATACACGCGAAAGCGGCACGCCTGCCGCTTGATCCGACCCTGGGCGTCCTTCCAGCCCGGGTGCCAGCTGGGCTCGCGGCCGGGGACGTCCCCGTCGGGATTGGGGAGCACCCCCGGCGCTTCGGGTGCCATGAAGTACTCGACCGGTGCGTTGCCGACCCGCGCGACGCCGAGCGCCGGGTAGACGGCGTAGGAGACGATCTTCGGACTGAGTCCGGGCTTGGCTTTGGCTTTCCGCCTGACCTTGCGTGCGCGGGTCTTGGGCTGCTTTGAAGAACGCTTGGATTTTGCCATGGTGCACTGTCGACAACGGGTCGCTGGCCCATGGTAGGCGCGTTGGGTCCTCGCGCGCTGAGAAGTCCACGCAGCGCTGCGTGGATTCGGCGTGGGAACTGAGTGTTCGACGTTCAGCAGGCCCGCTAGACGGCTTCGTCGTCCGGGACGATCCGGACCACCCCCGCCCCGCCGTCGACCTCGACGAGCTGGCCGTCTTCGAGGCGCTCGAGCAGCCCCGGGATGCCTGCCACGCACGGCTTGCCGTACTCGCGGGCGACCACGGCTCCGTGCTGCAGCACGCCGCCGACCTCGAGGACGATGGCGCCAGCGTTGACGAACAGCGGCGTCCACCCCGGATCGGTCGTGTGCGCGACCAGGACCTCGCCGGGCAGCACGGGCTTGGCGTCCGCGCGCTCGAGGACCTTGACCCGCCCGCGGGCGACCCCGGCCGAGATCGGGTGGCCGCGCAGCTCACCGGGTCGCTCTTCGCTGGGCGCCGGACCCAAGATCCGCCCGCGCGAGTCGATCACCGCGGGGAAGCGCTTGACCAGTCGACGCAGGCGCGCGTGGGCGGCCGCGTTGTTGGCCGCGAGCGCGCGCAGGTCGAGGCTCGGGTCCTCGCGCCCGGCCTCGAGCTGCTCGAGGCGCAGGTGGACGAAGTCCTCGGCGTCGTCGAGGCGACCCGCGCCGACAAAGCGCTGGCCTTCGGCCCGAGCCCGCCGACGCAAAGCAGCAAAGAACAGCAGGTACTCGTGCTTGGGCGTGTCGCGCACGCCCGCGAAGCACTCGACCCACCGCAAGGCTCGCCTCAGCAGGCGCCGACGCAGGGGCCCGACGCACGCCAGCGCCTCGGCGGCCGCGGCCCGTCGACGCGCGACGCTGCGCTCGTGGACGGCCTGGGGATCGAAGCCGCTGGCGCCCATGGTGCACAGCTGGCGCGCGGCGATGATCGGCGCGTCGGCGTAGCGGGGGCTGCCGAGGTCGACCTCGTCGGGCCCGCGCCAGCCAAAGCGCGCGAGGAAGTCGTCCCACGCGGCGAGGGCAGGCTCCGGGAGCGCGCGGCGCTCGAGGGCGTCCGCGAGCGCCTCGGGGTCCGCCCGCGCCTCGGGCTCGAGCAAGTTGGCGACGCGGAACAAGGCCGCGCCCATCTCGACCACGACGTTGCCCTCGAAGCCCCGGGTCAGCGCCTCCCGCTGCGCCTGCGCCTTGGCGGGCAGCAGGCGCTCGACGAGCCCGAGCCCGCCGAGACCGATCGCCATGCCCGGCATGGTCACCTCGATCACGTGTCGGATCACCCGCAGGCTCCAGCCTTCGATGAGCTCGGCGACGCTCGCGTCCTCGGGCAGCGCCCGCATCTCGGCCTCGAAGGCGGCGATCTCCGCGTCGAAGCGCTGCCGGGCGGCCTCCGGGGCCCAAGCCGCCCGCGCCGCCCAGGCGAGCGCCCGCCGCATCCGCCAGACCGCGCGCGGGTAGGCGAACAGCAGCCACGGGCTCATCCACGACGGCCGCCGCCTCGCCCGGTAGCGGTCGCGCTCGACGTTGGCCAGGATCGCCGCGCTCAGACCGTCCGCCTGCTCTTGGCCCTTGGCCAGCTGCGCCGGGCTCATCACCCGCAGCAGGTTGGACAGGTCCTGGTACATGCGCCCGCCCTCGAGCATCCACAGCCGATCCTCGGGGCCGATCGTCATGGGCAGCTCGCCGAGGTAGGTGCGCACGAGCCAGCCCGTGAACGCGGCCATCCACGACTCGCCCAGGGCGGTGATGGGCGCGTTGATGGTCAGCCCTCCCGACAGCCCGATGTCCATGTACAGCCTGCGGCGCTCGCCGGGGGCCGTGGCCATGGACTCGGGCAGGGGCACCCAGGCCGTGATCGCCCGGGCCTGCAGCAGGCGCAGCTCGCCCTCCGCGTAGGCCCACTCGATGTCCACGGGGAAGCCAAACAGGGCCTCGATGCGGCCGATCGCGTCGGCGAGCTCGAGCAGCTGCGCGTCGCTCAGGCACAGCTCCTGGCGCGGCTGCTCGTCGGCGCGCGTGCCCGACTCCGGGTCGAGACGCAGCGCGCGCTGCTTGGTCCCCAGGCGGCGCTCGAGGATCGTCCGCGCGTGCTTGTCGACGACGAAGTGATCGGGCGAGACGGCGCCCGAGACCACGACCTCGCCGAGGCCCCAGGCCGCGTCGAACACGGCGTGGTCGTAGTCGTTGGTCAGCGGATCGATGGAGAAGCCGACCCCGGCGACCTCGCTGGCGACCTGGACCTGGACGATCACGGCGACGCTCGGGGCCAGGGGGTCGAAGCCGTGGGCGCGCTTGTAGTGGAGCACCCGCGCGTCGAGGCTCGAGGCGAAGCAGCGGCGCAGCGCGGCCTCGAGGCCCGCCCGGGTGACGCCGAGGCAGGTCTCGTAGCCCCCGGCGAAGGAGGCCGAGGCCAGGTCCTCCTGCGGCGAGGACGAGCGCACGGCGAAGCGCTCCCCGACCAGGGCCGAGTCGAGGGCGTCGAGGACCTCGCGCTGGCGGGCGTCGAGCTCGAGGGCGGGGACCTCGGCCTTCACGGCGGCGCAGGCCGAGGTCCAGGACTCGGGCTCACCAGCCGCCAGCGCGCGCCAGGCCGAGGTCTCGCGCAGCTGCGCGAACCAGGGCTCGAAGAAGGCGGTCGTCAAGGTCGCGCCCGGGGGCACCGGCAGGCCCGCCTCGAGCATGCGCATCAGCGAGGCCGCCTTGCCGCCGACGAGCTCGACCGGTGCGAGCGGCCCCGGGAACACTCGGAGCGCGTCCATCTCGCTCAGCCCCCTTCTTTCTCGACGTAGGCCTCGAGGGCCTCGAAGGCCTCGAGGGTCTCGCGCTCGGCGTGCCACTTGTCGAGGAGCAGCGGGAGCTCGCGCTCGAGGAAGGTGTAGAGCGCCGCGACCCGACGCAAGCGCGCGCGCTGCTCGGGCGGGGTGTCCTCCATGAGCGCGAGCCCGCGCTCGGCGAGGCGGCGAAAGCCGATCATCGACTCGAGGCGCCGGCTGAACTTCCGCTCGAGGCTGTCGGCGGTCAGGCGAAAGTAGGTCGCCCGGTCCCCCGGCAAGGCCACGGCCTCGATGGTCCCCGACGCGAGCAGCAGCCGGGTCATCGAGCTCACGCTGCCCTTGCTGACCCCGAGCTCCGTGGCGATCTGCGTGGCCGAGCGCTGCGGGGGGTCGCAGACCAACAGCAGCGCGACGATCCGCCCCGCGATCCGCGGCAGGCCCTGCTTCTCCCAAAACAGCGCGACGTCCTCGATGTAGGCGGAGAGCTCGTCGTTCATGCGATCTCGCTGCTGGAAAGCTACGCTGTTCATTATGTTCAGTCAACACTGAACTTTCTAAACTCACGATTTTTACTGCCGTGAAGCACAGCTTCGTGGCCGAGCGCCTAGCCGGTGACGGCCACCGGCACGGGCGCAGAGGCGGCGAGCTCCGTGCTCACGCTCGCGCCGATCGCCCGCTGCAGCGGACCCAGACCCCGCGAGCCCGTGACCAGCACCGCCGGGTCGCGCTCGGCGACGAGCTGCAGCACGCCCTTGACCGGGTCGCCCGTGAACACGTGGTGCTCGGCGTCGCCCAGGCCCCGCGCTTCGGCCCAGCTCTGAAGCTTCGCGTCCGCGCCCGCGCGCACCTCCGCCTCGAGGCGCGCGCGGGTCTCCGGCGAGAGGTAGGAGACGCCCCACGAGAACGCGTCGGTGCCGTAGGCCAGGAGCAGGGGCCGAGACAGGCGCGCGCTCAGGGCCTTGGCCAGGTCGACGGCGGCCTCGCAGTGCTCGCTCAGGTCCGTGGCCAGGATGATCGGGCCCGCGCCGAGGCCCGGGTCGCCGGCGGACCTATCTCCAAACTCGGGCGGCACGGTCACCAGCGGCACGGGCAAGCGACGCAGCACCCGGCGGGTCACCTCGCCCAGGCGCACGAGGGGATCGGCGCCGCGCTTGGCTCGACGCCCGATGACCAGCAGATCCAGCTTCAGCTGCTCCGCCGCCCCGCTCAGCCCATCCTCGATGGTCTGCGCCTCGACGACCTCGACCTGCTGGGCCGCCTCGGCGATGCCCGCCCCGCCGAGGAGTCGGGTGACGTTGCGCGCGACCTGCCCGCGGATGGTGGCGAGCTCACCCGTCTCGAGGACGGGCTCGAAGAAGTCCGGCGCGGGGATCACGTGGAGCCCGACGACGGTCCCGACCGCTCCCATCGCCGCGACGAAGCGCACCGCGCCGATGTGCTGCTCATCGAGCTCCACGCCCACACCCACGCGCATGTCCTGGTCCTTGGCCATGGCCATGGCCCGAGCATGGCCCGAGTTGGACCGAGTCGTCGACGGCAGAGACTGCGGGACCCTCCAACGCGGCGCACGGACCGGACACGAGACACTGCGCTCGGGGCGCGCCAACGGAGCGCGGCTCGATGCCAGCTTTGGACCAGAATTGTCCACGCCAGCGACGAAATCTTCTGCCTCCGAACCCCCGCGGACTAGGTCATCGGCGATGGTGATCGAAGACCAAAATACGATCCGCACTGCTCGACCCAAGCGCAAGGTCGCCCTCGCCGTCCTCGACGAGAGCACCGCGGCGCAGCTACGCAGCAACCTCGACGAGACCAGCGACCTCGAGATCGTGTGGAGCGGCACGGACGTCGAGGCCTTCCGAACAGAGGCTCCCAAGGCCCAGGTCGTCCTCGCCAACATCGAGCTCCTCGGCGAGACCCCCTCCGAAGGCATGAACGAGCTCGTCGATCGCACCGGCGCCGAGTTGGGCATCGCCCTCTACGCCTACGCCAAGCGCTCGACCCTCGACGAGATCTCCAGCCAGCGCATCCGCACCCTGCGCTCGCCCTTGAACCTGCCCATGCTGCGCTGCCAGATGATGGGCCTCATCGCCCGCAACCTGCTGCGCGCGCCGCCGCCCCCGACCGAGCCCGACATGAGCGCGGCCCCCAACGTCGAGCCGCCCATCTACAGCAACGCCCAGCTCGGCAAGCTCCAGCAGATCTCCACGGCCGTCGACTGCGAGTGCCCCAACCACCTGGCGACCTTGCTGCAGAACCTCTCGGACTTCGAGAACTACTCGAAGAACTGCGAGAACAAGAACGACGAGGACGCCAAGATCCACCGCATGCTCTACGAGCACACCGCCCAGGCCCGGGCCCTGCTCGAGCGCGCCATGGGCCGGCTGATCGAGCACGAGCAGATCGAGCTTTGAGCGGCGGGCCGGCGCTCCAGCTAGGCCAATCCTAGCGCGAGCCTGCGCCCAGCTCCATGAGATCGCGCTGCTGACCACAGGTCGCAAAGCGCTGGACGCCGGAGCCATCCGCCCTACGCTCCGGGCGCCTCATGACCGACACCACCTCCCGCGTGCTGGCTCAGCTGCTCGACGACCCCGCGCGGGTCCAGACCCTCCGTGCCCTCCCGCCCCCGCGCTTCGGCGCGCTGGTCCGCGAGCTCGGCCTCGAGGACGCCGGCGAGCTCATGGCCCTCGCTACCTCGTCCCAGACCCTCGCGGTCCTCGACGAGCAGCTGTGGACCGACGGCGCCGGCTCGCCTGAGGAGCAGCTCGAGCCCGAGCGCTTCGCCCTGTGGCTCGACGTGCTGCTGCAAGGCGGCGATGGCCTGACCGCTCGACGCTTGCTGGAGCTCCCCGAGGCGCTGCTGATCGCCGGCCTGTGCGGCCAGCTCTTCGTGCTCGACGTCGACGCCCTCGGACACTCGATGGCCGGGGCCTCGTGGCGGGACGCCGAGCTCGCCGAGCGCATCCTCGACGCCTGCCTCTACCTCGAGCTCGACGGCTACACCCTCGTGGCCAAGCGCGGCCTGGGCTGGGACCCGACCGTCGCCGCGCTCTTGGCCCTGGACCGGGTCGACCACGAGCGCACCGCCCGCGTGCTCGGCTGCTGCCACGCGATCACGCTGCAGGCCCTCGAGGGCGAGGAGGACGGTCTCCAGACGATCCTGAGCGCGCAGGAGACCGTCGAGGCGGACGCGCTGGCCGACCGCAACGACCGCCGCGCGGCCCAGGGCTTCGTCGCGTCGGCGGACGCGAAGGCCTTCTTGAAGCTGGCCGAGCAGACCCCCCTCGACCCCGAGGCCTGGGCCGCGTCGCTCCAGGAAGATCCGATCACCCGCGCCTGCGTCCGCGAGCAGCTCGCGGCCGCAGAGCCTTCCCCCGCCACCGCCCCGACCCCCGCGCCGGCATGGCTCGACGCGCTCGAGCCCATCGGCGAGCCCGCGCCCAACCGAGCGCTCCCCGAAGGCGCATCTTGCCCCGTCGAGACTGCGGCCGTGACGCGCCTGCGAGCTGCCCTCCAGGCGCTGCAGCGCCACGATCCCGATCGCCACACCCACCAGCTGGTCCGCCTGGCCTTCCTCGCCAACGTGCTGATGACCGCCGGTCGTCGAGACGGCGACGCCCACGAGCCCCTCTCGGCCAGCCGCGAAGCCCTCCAGATCACGGCCGAGGGCCTCGACCGCTACCGCGCAGAGAGAGCAAGACAGGGCGACCCGTGGGCCCCGCTCGAGCGCGTCGGCGTCGACGGCCTGTTTCGGCTCGGCTGGCGATCCCGCCCGTGATCGCAGCCGCGAGGGCTGTGTTCGGGGCTGGGGCGTCGATTGGTGTTCGCCGCGGGGATCGTCGATGATGCCCGCGATGGCGAGCATGCTCATCGACGGCGTCCCCCTCCCCAGCGAAGGCGCCGCAGGCCGGCTCAGCGACGATCAGATGCTCGAGCGCTTCCTCGAGTGGACGATGGAGCAGGGCTTCGAGCTCTACGACCACCAAGAGGAGGCGGTGCTCGAGATCATGGCCGGGCGCCACGTCATCCTCAACACGCCGACGGGCTCGGGCAAGTCGCTGGTCGCCCTGGCCATGCACTTTCGGGCGCTCGCGCAGGGCAAGCGGGCCTACTACACCTGCCCCATCAAGGCGCTGGTCTCGGAGAAGTTCTTCGACCTGTGCCGGGTGCTCGGGCCCGAGCGGGTGGGCATGCTGACCGGCGACGCGGCCCTCAACCACGACGCGCCGATCATCTGCTGCACGGCGGAGGTCCTCGCCAACCTCGCCCTGCGCGAGGGCGACCAGGCCAAGGTCGACTACGCGATCGTCGACGAGTTCCACTACTTCGCCGACCGCGACCGGGGCATCGCCTGGCAGATCCCGCTGCTGACCCTGCCCCAGACCACCTTCATGCTGATGTCGGCGACCCTGGGCGACACCGACCCCTTCGAAAAGGAGCTGCACCAGCGCTCGGGTCGGGAGGTCTCGGTGGTCCGCTCGGACCAGCGCCCGGTGCCCCTGGAGTTCAGCTACTCCGAGACGCCGATCCACGAGACCATCGAAGAAATCGTCGAGGGCCAGCGCTCGCCGGTCTACGTCGTCAACTTCACCCAGCGCGAGGCCGCCGAGCTCGCCCAGGCGCTGACCTCCATCAAGCTCATCGACCGTGACCGGCGGCAAAAGATCCTCGACGCGATCCGCGGGGTCCGCTTCGACTCGGTCTACGGCAAGGACATCCAGCGCTTCATCAAGGCCGGCGTCGGCCTGCACCACGCCGGCTTGCTGCCCAAGTACCGCCTGCTCATCGAGCGCCTGGCCCAAGAGGGGCTGCTCGAGGTCATCTGCGGCACGGACACCCTCGGCGTCGGCGTGAACGTGCCGATCCGCACGGTGCTGTTCTCCAAGCTGTGCAAGTACGACGGCGAGAGCACCAAGATCCTCGCCGTCCGCGACTTCAAGCAGATCGCCGGCCGGGCCGGGCGCAAGGGCTACGACGACCGCGGCTGGGTCCTCGCCCAGGCCCCCGCCCACGTGATCGAGAACATGAAGCTCGAGGCCAAGGCCCGGGGCGCGGCCAAGCCGGGCAAGAAGCCCAAGAAGTTCGTGCGCAAAAAGCCCCCCGAGCGCGGCTACGTGCACTGGGACCAAAAGACCTTCGAGAAGCTCGAGGGCGGGCAGCCGGCGACCCTGCGCGCGGCCTTCCGCGTCGACCACGGGATGATGCTCAACATGCTGCAGCGCCCGAGCGCCCAGGCGCGGCCCGACGGCGGCTACGCGGACCTGCTCGCGCTCATCGAGGAGTCCGGCGAGCGGGCGGTGATCGTCCGCAAGCTCAAGCGCGAGGCGGCCCAGCTGTTCCGGGCCCTGCGCGGGGCGGGCATCGTGACGCTCGTGCCCCGCGACCCGGCCAACCCGGGCAACCCGGCCAAGGGCGCGCGGGTCCAGATCGCCGACAGCCTCCAGCGCGACTTCTCGCTGCTCCAGACCCTGGGCCTGTACCTCGTCGAGACCCTCGAAAAGCTGCCCAGCCCCGAGGAGGACGAGCTCCACCCCCTGCACGTGATCAGCCTGGCCGAGGCCATCCTCGAGAACCCGCGGGTGATCTTGATGATGCAGGAGAAGAAGGCCCGGTCCGAGAAGGTCGCGGCGCTCAAGGCCGAGGGCGTCGAGTACGAGCAGCGCATGGAGGCCCTCGAGCAGGTCAGCTACCCCAAGCCCGACGCCGACTTCATCTACGACACCTTCAACGCCTTTTGCCGCGAGCACCCCTGGGTCGGCGGGGAGAACATCCGGCCCAAGTCGATCGTCCGCGACATGTACGAGCGCTGGGCGACCTTCAACGACTACGTCAAGCTCTACGGCCTGTCGCGCAGCGAGGGCGTGCTGCTGCGCCACCTCCACCAGACCTACAAGGTCCTGGCTCAGACCGTGCCCGAGGCCCACAAGACGCCGGCGGTCGTCGACGCCATCGCGTGGCTGCGGGCGACCATCGAGCGCGTGGACTCGAGCCTGGTCCAGGAGTGGGAGCGCATGCTCAGCGGCGCCCCGGACCTCGACGAGGAGATCCAAGAGAAGCTCGAGGCCATGCGCCCGGAGCCCTCGGACATCTCCCTCGACGCCAAGGAGTTCCGCGCGCGGATCCGGGCCGAGCTGCACCAGCTGGTCCACGCGCTCAGCCGCAAGGACTGGGACGAGGCCCTCGCGTCGATCCGGGCCATGCCCGACGAGGCCGGCGAGGACTGGACCGAGGCCCGGCTCGAGGCCGCCCTGGGCCCCTACTACGAACAATACCCGAGCCTCGAGTTTGGGCCGCGGGCGCGGCAGACCGACAAGACCCTGATCACCGAGGCCGAGGATCACCTGTGGACGGTGCGGCAGACCCTCGTCGACCCCGAGGACGAGGGCTTTTGGTACATCGAGGGGGAGGTCGATCTGCGCGAGGATCGGTCCCCCGAGGGGCCGCTGGTCCGAGTGCTGCGCGTGGCCAGCTGACGCTTGCGGAGCATCGCCACGGCGACCTAGCCTGGGGCCCGTGAGTGACGGACCCGTCGAGCTCGAGATCCCGCTCGCGGGCGCCACCGAAGATCACGACGCGCGCCGGCAAGTCCTCGGCATGCACCGGGGGCGGCGCTGGGCCCTGAGCGTGCTGATCGTGATCCTGGGCTGGGTGGGCCTCAACCGGGGGGCGAAGTGGCAGCTCGAGCGCGCCCAGGAGCGCTTGAACGCGTGCGACCGCGAGTGGAAGCGGCAGTGCGAGCGCGCCGTGCCGCGCCTGGCCCGGGTGATGCCGCGGACCGCCAACGAGTCCACCGACCTGCACGAGACCTTCGTCTACGCCAAGCGCCGCTGGGCCCTGCGCGAGGCCGTGGCCGGCGAGTTCGACCCGGAGTTCCGGGACATCCACGCCCAGGAGCTGCTGGCGATGAGCGTGGGCTACACCCCGGGCGTCGAGCGCTACGGGCCGCCGACGGAGCTGCTGCTGCGCTACGGCGCCATCGACCACGCCGTCATGCACGCGCTCAACCGCGGCGACGCGGGCTACTTCGCCCCGGACGCGCCCATCGACGAGCTGCGCGGGGCGGTCCTGGTCCAAGGCAGGCGCTTCACCATCGAGCGGGTCATGGACACCCGCGACCCCACCACGGAGGAGGACGTCGACGATGTCCTGCGCCGGGCGGTGTGGCGCTGCCTCTACGACAAGGCCCCTCGGGGCGTGGACATGCTGCGCCGGAAGGCGGAGGACGCCGACTCCCCCCTCGACCAGCGCCGGCTGGCGATCGCGGCCACGGCCTGCTCGCGCCGGGGCGCCGCCGAGGGCCTCATCGAAGACGGCGCGCCCGACCCGGTGCTGCACGGCTGGCTGCTCGCCCGCGCCGCGGCCCAGGGCGAGGTCGATGCGTGGTGGGCCTACGTGAGCCACCCGCAGCTGAGCAACAACCGCCCGCTCCTGGCCCAGGCCCTGAACCAGCCCGAGGTCGACGAGGACGCCCTGCGCCGCTGGTTCCTCGATCACGGCAGCCGCAGCTACAGCCTCGACGTGGGCCGCGCGGCCCGGGGCGCGTGGTCCTTCGGGGGCTCCGGGCCGGGGGCTCGCGACATGCTCTACGGGCCCAAGGCGATGCTCGGCGCGGCCACGGACCTGGTCGCGCGGGCCGAGGTCCTGAAGCTCGAGGCCCAGGATCCCAAGCTCGCCAAGCGAGAGCCCGAGCTCGTCGACGAGCACCTCGAGGTCTCGGCGTGGATGCGCCAGGAGGCCGCGCTGATGGCCGCCGAGGCCACCGTCGAGCTCACCCGCCGCGGGGAGTACGAGGACGCCATGCGCGGGGCGAAGTTCGTGAGCGAGCAGCTGCCCCCGAGGCTCGCGTGGCTCGGCCCGGGCCTGCGCCTGCTCGCGGCCTCGACCCTCGACCCGTTGTTGCGCAAACCGGTCATGGTCGAGATCGCCGCCGACGCCCGAGCCCTCGACGCCCCCAGCGAAGCCGCGGTCGCGCCTGCCGTGTTTCGGCCGAGCCTGCGCGAGGTGGAGATCCAGGCCCTCGCCCTCGCCGGGCAGACCCGCGCGGCCTACGAGCGCGCCCGGACCCTCCAGCTCGAGCTCAGCGACGTCGACGACGAGCTGCTCCCGGAGCATCGCAAGGTCGTGCAGCTGTGGATCGACGTCCTCGCCCTCGAGCTCGGCGAGCCCATCGACCTCGAGCGCGAGGACGGCACCGTCAGCCTGCTCCGGCCGATCGACACGCCCAGCGGGCTGCCCTCGACCAACGAGATCTTCTCGAGCACCACCCACCCCGAGCTGGCCATGCGCGTGCTCGCGGCCTCGTCCCACCGCGACCCGATCCACGACGGGGTCCCCCCCGCCGTCGCGCCTCCAGCTGCAAAAGCGAGCGACACGGGAGACACGGGGGGCTCGGACGAGTCGGGCACGGGCGGGACGGACACCGACTCTGGCGAGACCGACTCCGACTCCGGCGAGACCGACTCCGACTCCGGCGAGACCGACTCCGACTCGACCGACGCGAGCGGCGGCGACTCGGACACGGGCGCCGAAGCTCCCGCTCCCGCCCCCGAGACCCCCGCCCCCGAGCCCAGGCCCTGGGTCGACATGTGGCTCGACTGCTTCATCAGCTACCAACTCCGCACGCCCGACCGCACCCTGCTCCGCGCCCGGGCCGAGACCGCCCGCTGGGCCCAGGACGAGGAGGCCGAGGACGCGTGGATCGAGCGCGAGCGCACCCTCCTCGACCTCGCCGCCCACCTCGGCGAGGACGGCTGGCTGCTGCTCGAGCTCACCGGGGTCTAACGGGCTGCAGGCAGCTTGCTAGCGCGCCTGAAAGCGGAAGGTCAGGTCGCCCCAGGGGCTGGGTACGCAGCTCTCGAGCCAGCCGTCGCCGTCGACCTGCACCGGCAGCTCGACGGCCTCCCGGGTCACGCCGATGAGCTCCGCGTCGGGCCCCGAGCGCGCCTCGAACAAGGGCGTGGCTTTCGCCACGAGCATGCGGGTGACCCCTGGCGCGCGGTTGCTGGCGCAGCTCGAGTTGGGCGCGGACTCGGCCGGCGCCCGGACGACGCGGGTATTGCTGCCCAAGAGCGCCGAGCGAGGGACCCAGCCGCGCACGGTGACGCCCTTGCAGCGCAGCTCCACGGCCTGGCGGGCGAACTTCTTGGGTCGCTTGCCCTTGTCCGCGCTCGCGGGCGCAGGTGCCTCGATCACGCGCACGCGGTGACCAAAGCGGACGCCGTCCTTGGAGTCGTCGAGGACCAAAAGGGGCTCCCGGGCTTTGACGTCGGGATAGATCCCGGTCCCCGGGGCCAGGTGGAATTCGTCCGCGGCCAGCTCGCCGCCCTCGCTGTCGTCGGGCGGCCCGGCGGGGCCTGGCTCGTAGAGGGCGCCGAAGTCCTGGCGATCGATGGCCAGGTCGAGGTCAAAGCCGCAGCTGCGGTCGGACCAGCGCACGAGCAGCTCGTCGCCGTCGCCGTCGACGGGGCTCACGGGCAACCCAGCGGCGAGGGTCAACCAGGGCGTGGGCGCGAGCTCGCGGCGCAGGCCCATGACCAGGTCGCCGGTGCTCGGCGTGGCCACGAGGCGAAGGGCCGCCCACGCACCCACGGCGCCGCCGCCCCCCTCGCCGCTGTCGAGCAGGCGCTCGAGGGGCAAGAGGATCCGCGGGCCCTGCTCGTCGACGACCACGACGTCGACGGGCCGCGCGAGCTCGCGCTCGATCGAGCTCGAGACCGTGCGCGGCCGGCCGGCGAAGGTCGGGCCGTCGCTCGTCCAGCGCAGCGATCCCATGCGCCACACCCGGGCCCGCCAGCGGTGAAAGTCGCCGGGGTCCTCGGACAGCAAGGTCGCGAGCAGAGCCTCGTCGTCCTCGTCGAGGCTGGGTCCGGCGCGCTCGGGCGCGGGCGTGGGCGCGGCGGTGGGCTCGGATCCGCCGTGACACGCGCAGAGCGTCGCAAACACCAGGGTGCTCACCGCTCGTGCCCAGATCTGCCCAGCGAAGCCCCCAGCTTGGTCTCCGGCCATGGTGAAATTCCCCTACCACGCGGATCGCGGAGTCCCCAAAATGCCGGCGGATCAAAGGTGAAGGGTCGTCAATGCGGGCTTGCTACACGTTTTGGAATGCTCGGATTCGATCGCGAAACACCGCGATTAAGCTCGCTCCACGCCGACCCCAGATCTCCTGGGAACGTCGATCTCGTGCGTTTCGTGCCAAGGACCGCGTGGCTTTTTCCTTGACGCTCCGCCCATTCAAAGCGAACCTAGGCCTCGCCATGCGCAAGCTTGCCTTTGCCCTCATTGCCCCCGTTCTGGTGCTCTCCGTTGGTTGTGGTGACGACCCCGAAGAGCCCAACGCGTTCATGACCCAGTCGGCCGACGAGGCGGACGAGGACACCGGTCCCGTCGAGGACATGATGAACGAGACGGAGTCGGGCGAGGACGACGTCGGCACGGACACCACCACCGACACGACCACCGACACGACGGACGAGAGCAGCGACACCACGACCACCACCACCGGTGGCGGCGCGGAGTGTGGCAACGGCGTCATCGATGACGGCGAGCAGTGCGACAGCACCGACCTCAACGGCTACACCTGCGAGACCCTCGGCTACAACGGCGGCGGCACGCTGGCCTGCGACCCGATGAGCTGCACCTTCGACGCCACGATGTGCATCAGCGACCCCGACCAGGGCACTGGCGGCTGATCCTCCCGCTTGCACGGCCCTCGAGGGCGCGTCTCCCCGGCGCGCCCTCTGGCATTGGTTGAGCCCGCAAAATCCCGCCCGCATGCAGGAGACGAAGCCCGCCTGGACGCTCCGAGCCGCCTACCTGGCCCTCGTCGTGCTGTGCGCCTGCCTGTTCACCTGCACCGCGCCCGCGCGGATCACCTACCCCGACGACGAGATCGTCTTTCAGACCACCCAGAGCCTCGCCGAGCGCGGCTCCTTTGCGATTCCAGGAATCGCCAAGCGCAGCGGTGAGCGGCGCGACCGGCCCAAGGGGACCTTCGGCTGGGCCCCCGGGCGCGACGGAAGGCGCTACGGCTTCTTCGGCCACGGCCTGTCCGTCGCCGCCGTCCCCCTCTACGCCCTCGCCGACGCCACGGCCTCCCGCGTCCCCGAGACCTGGCGCCACGTCCAGCGCTCGAACCTCCCGACCTGGCACACCCGCGGGCCCGAGGCCGACTGGCAGCGCGGCCTCACCAGCTTGACCAACTGCCTGCTGACGCCGCTGGCGGCCCTGCTGCTGGGCCTGTGGCTGGGCGAGCTCGGCTATCGCCCGCGGACGGCCGTGCTCACGGCGCTGATCTACGCCCTCGGAACCACCGCCTGGCCCTACGCCGGGACCTTCTTGAGCGAGCCGCTCAGCGCCCTGATGTTGCTGGGCGCCGCGTGGGCCGTCGCCCGCTGGCGCAGCCAGGGCTCGGCGCCGCACTTGTGGGTCGCGGCCGCCCTCGTGGGCCTGACGGTCCACGTCCACGTCCTCAACCTGCTCGCGACCCCGGCCTTTTTGGCCTACGCCGCGTGGCCCGAGGGCGACGCAGGCACGAGCTGGCGCGCCCGGATCCTCGAGCAGCGCCGCGCGTGGATCGTCGCCGCCTGCCTCGGCGCCTGCGGCCTCGGTCTGCTCGGCCTCAGCCAGGCCCTGCGCTACGGCAGCCCCTTCGAGACCGGGCGCTTCGACCACTACGCCCACTGGGAGTGGCCGCTCGAGCACGCCTTCGCCATGGTCGTCGCCCCCGGGCGGAGCCTGTGGATCTACTCGCCCCCGCTGATCGTCGCGCTGCTCGCCTGGCCGCGGGTGATCCGCGAGCGCCGGGCCGTGGCCGTGTTCGTGCTCGTGCTCTTTGCCCTGCGCTGGCTGTTCGTCGCCTGCCGCAGCGACTGGTTCGGCGGCTGGGCGATCGGCCCCCGCTACCTCGTGCCCGTGGTCCCCTTCCTGCTCCTGCCCCTCGCCGAGCTGTTCGAGCGCGGCCCGGAGCGCCCCAGGCCCGCGCGCGTGGGCCTCGCCGCCGCCATGGTCCTGAGCGTGCTGTTCCAGGCCTGGCTCGCCGTGCACTCCGTGGTCCAGGTGCTGTTCGACATCAACCGGCGCAGCGAGGCCCCGGGCAGCTTCCGCCACGGGGCCGACTGGACCCTCGACGGCTTCCTGCCCCTGGCCTACTGGCGCCTCGAGCAGCCCGCGCTCGAGTTTTGGCTCGACGGCAAGACCCAAGCGGCGATGCTCTCGGCCCAGTTTGAAGCCCTCGCCTTTGGCTCGTGGCGCCTGTCTTCCCTCGGCCACGCCCAAGGCCTGTGGCATGCCGTGATCGGCCTGGGCCTGCTGTCGGGCGTCGCCGGAGTCGGGCTGACGGTCGCCGTCCGACTGCTCGCCAAAGAAGAAGAGCGGCACCCCCAGTGATGGGAGACACCGCTACTCCGCGACAAACACAGCGCTTCGAAGCTCAAAGAGAATCGCCCCCTCTGGGGGCGACCCAAATACCCAGTAGAGGATACGAACTCCATTGCCCACCAGCCTCAGCAAAGGAGCGGGAGCGACGAAGCGCCCCCGGTCCCGCGCTGACTGTGGCTGGACGCTCCGAGCCGCCTACCTGGCCCTCGTCGCCAAAGAAAATCGCCCCCTCTGGGGGCGACCCAAATACCCAGTAGAGGATACGAACTCCATTGCCCACCAGCCTCAGCAAAGGAGCGGGAGCGACGAAGCGCCCCCGGTCCCGCGCTGACTGTGGCTGGACGCTCCGAGCCGCCTACCTGGCCCTCGTCGCCAAAGAAAATCGCCCCCTCTGGGGGCGACCCAATACCCAGTAGAGGGTACGAACTCCATTGCCCACCAGCCTCAGCAAAGGAGCGGGAGCGACGAAGCGCCCCCGGTCCCGCGCTGACTGTGGGGGTAGATCAGAGCTGACGTCCGCGGGTGAGGCGCTCGAAGCCGCTGGCGCCCATGCCGATGGCGATGGGGCCGGTGATCAGCGAGCCGAAGGGCACGAAGTTGCCGGCGGCGTTGATCAGGCTCGAGACGATCATGAACACCAAGGTGCCGCCGATGTCCTCGCGGACCAGCTCGACCGACTTCTTGATGCAGTCGATGGCGGACAGCTCGCTGTCGGCCATGATCCAGAACGACCAGTAGGCGAGGAAGGCGAAGATGATGCCCGGGATGACCAGGAGCATCATGCCCACGAACACGCCGATGGCGACGAGGAAGAACAGGCCCAGAGCGGGCAGGAACTTGTCGAAGCCTCCGAACACGTCGCCGATCGCGACGGTCTCGCCGCGAGCCGCACGCAGGGCCATGCGCATGTAGCCGATGAGCATCGGGCCCATGCAGATGCCGAGGGTGAAGCCGCCGACGACACCGACGGCGAGCAGGCCCACGATCATCGCGGCGGCGTTGTTCTTGAACACCTCCCAGCCGGCACCGACGGTCTCGCCGATGTCGAGGGGGTTGGCGACGGGCTCGAGGCCCGCACCACCGCCGCCGCCGCCCATGGACGGACCGCCCACGGCTGCAGGGGCCGCGTAGGGGTTGGGGGCCGGCGCCATGGCGCCTGCACCGGGAGCGGGCCCGCCCATCGGAGCGCCCATCGGGGCGCCGCCCATCGGAGCGGGAGCCGGCGCACCCATGGGCGCGCCCATCGGGGCACCGCCGGGCGGCGGAGCTCCGGGCGGGCCCATCGGGGCACCGCCGGGCGGGGGCGCACCATAGCCACCGGGGGCTGGGCCGCCGGGCGGCGGTCCACCGGGCGGCGGGCCGCCAGGCGGGGGCGCACCAAAGCCGCCAGCCGGCGGGGGCGCGCCACCGGGCGGTCCGGGAGGCGGCGGGGCTCCGAAGCCTCCGGGCCCAGGCGGCGGGGCTCCGGGCGGCGGACCACCGGGCCCGGGCGGACGCGGAGGCAGGCCGCCCATGGCGATCATGGTCTTGCCACCGCCGGGTCGGGCCTGAGCCGTGTTGACCGCCATCAAGGTCATGATGGTCTGGCCGATCGAGAAGCCCTGTCCGGGCATCAGCGTGAACTCGGGCATGCGGGCACCGTTGAAGTAGGTGCCGTTCGTGCTGCCGAGGTCTTTGACACGGACGTTGCCGTTCTCGAAGTGAATCTCCGCGTGACGCCCAGACGACTGGGGATCTCCAAGGACGATGTCACCGGCTTCACGACCGATGGTCGTGACGCGCGCGCCAATGTTGCGGGTCTCGGGGGGCTTGTTGACGTACTGGATCTTGAGAACGTAGTGGGTCGACACTCACGGCCTCCGTAGGTGGAGCGCGAGTTTCCCAACTGGAGCTACCCTGCGCAAGGGCCGACCCCCAGATCGTGCCCAGATCTCGCCCAGTCCGCTCGGCGACGCCTCTCGGGCACCCTAGTTGATCCACCACGCCAAGGCCCCCCGGGCCGCTAGTCCCCCGAGTCCGGCTGTTCTCGTCCCCGAGTGAAGGCCAGCAACGACTCCGCCCCCATCCACAACAGCAGGCTGACCAGCACCACGGTCATCGCCAGCAAGGTCCAGTTCTTGGTGGTCCAGAAGCTGACGAGGTGCATGAACAGGGAGATCAGCGTCACCACCATCACGAAGAACATCGGGATGAGGAGCGGCAAAATTGGCCGCTTGCGCTGCCAGAAGTAGAGCGCGAGCACCAGCAAGGTCAGCGAGGCGATCATCTGGTTGCTCGCCCCGAACACCGGCCACAGCGCCCACGCGACCTCCTTGGCCTCGCCGGCGCCGTTGCTGATCTTGGCCGTGGCCAGGAAGTAGGCGGGGACGATGCCGACCAAGGTCGCGACGATGGGGTTGCTCAGGGCCTTGACCCCGACGGCCTCGCCGATCTCCGCGACGATCAGCCGCTCGATCCGCGTGGCCGTGTCGAGGCTCGTGGCCGCGAACGAGATCACCAGCACGGCCATGAGGGTCTGGGCCAGCAGCGGGCTCAGGCCCAGCTTGCCGAGGAAGGCCGCGCCCCCGAGCACGAAGGCCGCCGCCTTGTTGCCCGAGGCGTGGGCCCAGCTGTCGTAGTAGACCGCCCAGCTCAGGTCGAGGACCTCGCCCTGGCCCGGGAGCTTGCACGCGGCGACCAGGCTGATGCCGGCCACCGCCGCCATGGTGCTCGCCAGCGCCAGCGCGCCCTCGCCGAGCATGCTGCCGTAGCCGATCGGCCGGGCGTCCTCGAGGGAGTCGAGCTGCTTGGAGGTCGTGCCCGAAGCGACCAGCCCGTGGAAGCCCGAGATCGCCCCGCAGGCGATGGTCACGAACAAAAACGGGAACATCGCCGGCGCGCCCTCTTCGGACATGCGCACGGCCGGGGCGTCGAAGTTGGGGTGGGCGACGAACAGGCCCAAAAAGAGCAGGCCCAGGCCGACGACGAGCTGGTGGGAGTTGACGTAGTCCCGGGGCTGGAGCAGCAGCCACACCGGCAGCAAGCTGGCCACGGCCGAGTAGACGAACAGGCCGATGATCCAGGTCTGCGAGGACGCGGCCTCGTCGAGGCCCACGTCCGTCAGCGAGATCGGCATCTTGGTGCCGAGGTAGACGAACACGTAGAGCAGGACCAGGGCGACCAGCGAGGGGATCAGCGGGGGGACGCCGCGCTTGTAGAGCAGCCAGCCCATGACCACGGCGACGACGATCGAGATGTTGACCGGGAGCACGGAGGTCGGGATGGCCATGAACAGCCCGGCGATGGCCATGGCGAACACCGCGAGCACCAGCCAGCTGAGCACCATGATGAACACCAGGAACATCAGGCGGACCCGCGGGCTGATCACCTTGGCGGCGATGTCCGCGACCGAGCGCCCCTTCTCCCGGGCGCTGACCACCAGCGCGCCGTAGTCGTGCACCGCGCCCATGAACACCGTGCCGATCACCACCCACAACAGCGCCGGGAGCCAGCCCCAGTAGGCCGCCACGCACGGCCCGATGATCGGCGCGGCCCCGGCCACGGAGGTGAAGTGGTGACCAAACAAGATCGCCCGCTTGGTCGGCACGAAGTCGCCGCCGTCGGAGAACTCGTGGGCCGGGGTGACGAAGTTGGGGTCGTCGTCCTTGAAGATCGTGCGCCCGACGTAGCGGGCGTAGAAGCGGTAGCCCGCGAGGAACACGAGCAAGACCAGGGCAGTCACGACTGCGGCCATGGCCCGCAGTGTAAACCGCCGCGGGTCAAAGCATGGTCAGAAGGGACACTCGGGGCCGTTCATGTTGCCCGAGCCCTCGAGGCCGATGTAGACGAAGTCCGGATCCGCCGGCGAGGCGACCATGGCGTTGAAGCCCCCGTAGGGAGAGTGCGAGGTCGTGACCTCGCCCGCGCCGTGGTCGTAGTCGTAGAGCGAGGTCCCGATGCCCATGATGCAGGTCCCGAAGGCAGCGCGCAGCCGGTCGGGGTCGCCGGGGTGGATCCACATCCGCGTCCCGTTGGTCAACGTCAGCTCCGGCGTCGCGGTGACCACGGGGACGAAGGTGTAGCCCGAGTCCTCGCTGCGGTAGATCCGCTTGGGGCTGTCCTGGAGCTGGACCTCGAGGCCCTGGGCGTAGACGACCCCGCTGCCGTCGGGGGCGAACTCGACGTTGAAGCCGTTGATGGCCTGATCCGGCGCGGGGGTCTCGACGGCGGACTGCGTCCAGGTGTCGCCGCCGTCGTCGGTCACCCACCAGCCCGACTGGATGAAGCCGACGATGGCCCGGTCGATGTTCGTGGGGTCGAAGGCGAGCTCGTAGCTGGTGCTGAAGCCCCCGGGCGCCGTGACGCCGACCTTCGCCCAGCTCTCGCCCTGGTCGAAGGAGTCCTGGAGCTTGCCGCCGCTGAGGCCGATGCGCAGGTGGTTGGGCGCGTCGGGGTCGACGGCGACGGCGTAGACCTGCGCGCCCGCTGGACCCGGCAAGACCTCGATGGTCTCGCCCTGCCAGCGGACCAGGCCCTCCATGTTGTTGGACCAGCCGTAGACCGTGTCGTCGGGGCCGACGACCAGGTCCAGGGGCGCGCTCGCGGGCAGAGCCGCGACGGTCCCGAGGTCTTCCCAGGTGCAGCCGGCGTCCTCGGAGCGATAAAAGTGGTTGCCCGCGTGCATGACCATGGCGTTGGGCGCGTGGAGGGTGGCGAGGCCGAAGGTGTAGCTGACGGGCGCGACGTGGGGGAGCGCGGTGGGCACGATCGTGAAGCCGCCGTCGGCGGACCAGGCGATGCCGGGCGCTCCGGGGGCGGCGCAGTCGGGCAGGGTCCACTCCGCGTTGCCGCCCGTGGTGTCCGTCTCGGTCGTCTCGGTCTCCGTCGTCTCCGTCGTCTCCGTCTCGGTCTCCGTGCTCGTCTCGGTCTCGGTCTCGGTCGTCTCTGATTCGGTCTCCGACTCCGTGCTCGACTCCGTCTCCCCGACCTCATCGTCGGTCTCGCTCCCCGTCGCGACGCCAGCCTCGTCCGCGGGCACGGTGTCGTCGCCGCAGCCGAGGGGAGCGAGGAACAGCGCAAAGGAGACGGCGGGGTTCGAGGCGCGGGCGCGAAGCACCGTTTCAGCAAAGCACGGCCCTTTGCTCCGAGCCCGCCCGCGACGCGCGTATCGACGTGAGTCCTCACCACGGGACGCGCTTGGACACTTCGGCCGAACACTTCGCTACAGTCGCTGGCGTGTCGGGGCTCGCCTCCCTCTCGGCCGCCCACCCGGGTGCGCAGCTCGCCGCGAGCGTGGCCGTGCTGATCGCGGCCCTGTTGACCTGCGCCGCCTGCTCCAAACGCCCCCGCGCCCCCGGCACCCTGCTCGCCGGCCTCGTCGCCATGCTCGCCAGCTTGCTGGCGCCGCCCCAATGGCCCATGCCGCGCTTCGCCGTGACCTTGTTCGGCTGCCTCGCCATGGGCCGCGCCATGGACCTGACCTGGCGCCCCCACACGCTCAGCTTCCGCGGCCGCCTGTGGCTGCTCGTCACCTTCCTCGACGTCCGCGAGCCCAGCCGGCGCGAGCCCACCCTCGAACACGAAGAGCGCCGGTGGCTCGCGGTCCACCTGCTGCTCTTCGTCGCCAGCGCCCTCGCCCTCGCCGGGCTCGCGGCCCGACGCGGCGGCTCGCCGGACCTGCGCACCCTCCCCGCCTTCGAGCTCGCGCTGCGCTGGGTCCTGGGCGCCGTCCAGGTCTACAGCCTCCCCGAGCTGCTTCAGGCCGTGCTGCTCGCCGGCTACGCCAAGCTGGGCCTGCGCTTTCCCAAGATCAACCGCGAGCCGATCTTCTCTACGACCCTCGCCGAGTTCTGGGGCCGCCGCTGGAACCGAGCCGTGGCGGGGTGGCTGCGCAACTACGCCTACCTGCCCCTGGCCCGCCGCGGCCGCCCCAAGCTCGCCGTGGCCGCGGCCTTCGCCGCGAGCGCGTGCCTGCACTTTTGGGTCAGCTTCGTGCCCCTGGGCTGGCTCGCGGGCTTGACCATGGCGAGCTTCTTCCTCGTGCACGGCGCAGCGCTGGCCCTCGAGCGAGCCCTCGGCGTGCGCGAGTGGACGCCCACGCAGCAGCGGCTGTGGTCCTACGCCTGGTTCGCGCTGAGCTTGCCGCTCTTCGTCGAGCCGACCCTGCGCGTCGCCGGCTGGTAGCCGAGGGGCTGCGTCACACTCGGCCCGGGTTTGGACGAAGTCGCCGGAGTGAGGCTCCTGCCCGTCGAATTCGGCGCTTTGGCTGCGCGTCGGCGAATGAAGCCGGGGGTCCCCGCCACTCCCCGGGTGTGACCTCCTGCAAGCCTACCCTCCCCTCCGTCCTCGCCCTCACCGCGGCCTTCGCCGCGCTCACGCTGAGCTCGGCCTGTGACGAAGGCGTCGACTACTGCGACCCCGACTACGCGCTCTCCCTCGCCGAGCTCGACGCCTCCCTCGACGCCCTCGAGGACGACGAGCCCCAGCCCGCGGCCCTCGACGAGCTGGGCCTCCAGGCCCCCGCGCCCGAGCTCTCGACCGAGGCGGTCAGCTACTACACGTTCGAGACCGTTGCGAAGGTCAACTACCTCGACGACTACGACGTCATCACCATCCACAACAAGAGCCGCGGCTACCTGCGCTGCGACGGGTCCACCCCCGCCTACAGCATGGCCATGAGCAACACGGACGACTTCCTGTGGCAGGTCCACGACGACGGCAGCAAGCTCTACTTCGAACGCATCGACGCCACCGGACCCACCGGCATCTTCCTCAAGATGAAGGGCGAGGGCGCAAACTACGAGGTCTACTGCGGAGAGATCACGGGCTCCGGCAACCAGGCTGCGTGGACCACCGCGGCGCAGAGCTACTACACCGCCGGGACCTGGGTGCGCCCCAACACTGGGCTGATCCGACACCTCAACACGGACTTGTGCGTCGACGTCCCGACCTCGGGCGACGGCGCCAACGGTTCCACCTGCTCCAGCGTATGGACCGACCTGTTCACCTTCGCCGTGTGGACCAACATCGCCCCCGACTGCGTCGACGACGTCTGCAGCTGCGAGACCGACCTCGACTGCGCCTTCGCGGGTAGCCCCAACTACGTGTGCATCAACGGCGACTACTGCGGGCTGCAGGTCGTGCTCTGAGCGGCGGTTGATCTTGGCCGCGTGATGGCGGGGGTGGGGCCGGGTTGGTCTTTGTCTCCGCCATCGGTTCGTGGTGGGGCGGGTGGTGTTCGAGTGTTGCTTTCGAGTGCTGCTTTCGAGTGCTGCTGCTTGCGGTGGGGTTGTTCGACCACTGCTGCTTGCGGTGGGGTTGTTCGACCACTGCTGCATGCGGTGGGGTTGTTCGACCACTGCTGCATGCGGTGGGGTTGTTCGACCACTGCTGCATGCGGTGGGGTTGTTCGACCACTGCTGCATGCAGCCCGGATTTGAGAACGGGCTATTTTTCCCCATGAGGTTCTATCGAGAGGCCCTCGACAGCGTCCGCCCCGACGATGAATCGTGCTCGCTTCGCTGCGCGCGATTCATCCACCTCACGCTCGCTTCGCTCGCTGCGGCTCCGGTCACGGGGCGGCGAGGGGAAATGTTTTGGCGGGGGTGAAGACCATGGTCGCTGGGACGTTTCTGGTTGCGGAGGTTGGTGGGGGTGCAACCGGCCGTTGCGAACCGTCTCCTGGTTAGCCCGGCATTTTGCTCGTGAATCCAGAGCAGGCCGCTCGGCGGGAGGGGTCCCTGCGACGAGCACCGAGCCGCGTACAGACTTGGAAGAGCAGCCAAATGTGGCTCGGCTCGAGCGCAGGAGTGGGGAGGAGCCCGCCGAATAGGCCGCGGAGCACCGTCGGAGCCACGAGTGCACCGCAGTCTTCCTGCACCGCCGGAGCCAACCCAGCACCGCCAAGGCCCACAACCAACAAAAAGAGAGGACCGCACCTGCAGCCCTCTCTTTCGTCCAAGACGACCCGCAGATCACTGCGGAAGAATCGTGAACACGCCGGCGCCCCACCACGAGTAGGGCGTATCCGCGACCACGGTCACCGTGCCCTGATCCGGATCGATCTCCAGCACCTCACCGCCGGAGTTGAACCCGAAGATCACCCCGGCCCAGCCCGCGAGGCCCCACAAGCTCGAATAGCCGGTGGTCTCGGCGATCTGATCGATCACCGACCCATCGAGGGGGTTGCTCTCGACGATCACGTTGCCGTTCGCCCCGGGCGCGTTGACCGAGCCGAAGGTGCCCGTGCCCTCGATGGAGAACACGTCGCCGGCCGAGGTCAGGCCCCCGCCGTACTGGCCGATCTGGTTGAGCTGGGCCTGCTGACCCACGACGGTGATCTGGTACCAGTTGCCGTTGTTGGCGATGCCGATCAGCGTGTCGTCGTCGGGGTCGAGGGTCCCGGGCGGCACCATGGTCAGGCCGTTGAAGCTCGACGGCAGGTCGGCGAGGTAGATGCACGCCGCAGAGCCCGGGTCGCACACGAACAGATCGTTGAAGGTCACGGCGTAGAGCACCCCCCAGCGATCGATGGCGATGTCCGTGACCGAGCCGCTGCTCTGGTCGAAGGTGAACTGGCCGGCCTCGGCGATGGCGTAGTCGAAGGGGCTCATGGTGTAGAGGCGCGAGCTGGTGTGCGCGTAGACCACGTTGGGCTCGGCGGTGCCGGGCAGGTCGGGATCCTCGGGGAAGGGATCGTCGGGGTCGGGCACGCCGTCCATGTCCGTGTCCATGATCCCGCCCGTGGTCTCGCCGCCGTCGGTGTCGGTCTCGGTCTCGCCCTCGGTCGTCTCCGTCTCACCCTCGGTCGTGTCGGTCTCGCCTTCGGTCGTCTCCGTCTCGCCCTCGGTCGTCTCCGTCTCGCCCTCGGTCGTCTCCGTCTCGCCTTCGGTCGTCGTGTCCGTCGTCGTGTCCGTCTCGCCCTCGGTCGTCTCGTCCGTCCCGGTGGTGTCCATGCCGGTCCCGGACTCGTCCTCCGTGGTCCCGGCGTCGGTCCCCGAGCTCGAGCCATCGCTGGACTCGTCGCTCCCGGCGGACTCACCGACCTCGTCGGCCGCGTCGCCGCCACCGTCGTCGGTGCAGGCCACCATCGCGGTCGTGAGCAGGATTGAAGACAGAAGGGAAATTCGTTTCATCGTCATCACAAGGGGCTCCCAAGCAAGCAGTCGCGGCCGAGCATACGCCAAGGCAGCGACGCTTGGGACGCGAAGATCCGCATGCGAAAGCTGCCCTGCCTCGCGGACTAGGGCCGAAGCTGCTCTTCGTAGTGGTGCAGTCCGCCGGCCCAGGTCGAGAAGCACCACCGCTGACCGTCGCGCGCATGGACGAAGCTCGGCCCGATCGGCACCTTGCCGTCGCCGCCCGGGAGGTCGAGGACGTACTCCGGCAGGCACAATCCAGAGATCCGTCCGCGCAGCGCGGCCATCAGCTCGCGCCCGCGGTCGATGCTGGTCCGAAAGTGCGAGACACCTCGGGTCAGGTCGCAGTGGTGGAGGTAATAAGGCTTGGCCCCCGCCCGGTAGACGAGCTTCTCGAACAGCTCGGCGAGGACCTCGACCTCGTCGTTGACACCCCGGAGCAGCACGGACTGGTTCAAGAGCATGAAGCCGGCCTCGCGCAGGCGCCTGCAGGCGGTCAGGGCGTCGTCGTCGAGCTCGCGCGGGTGGTTGAAGTGGGTCACCACGCAGACCATCCGCGAGCCGTCGCCGCGCAGGGCCGCGACCAGGCCCGGGGTCACGCGCGTGGGCAGGGTGACCGGCACCCGCGTGTGCACCCGCAGCAGGCTCAGGTGCTCGATGGCGTCGAGGCGCGAGCGCAGGGCCTCGAGCTGGACATCGGACAGCGTCAGGGGGTCGCCCCCGGTCAGGATCACCTCGCGCAGCTCGGTGTGCTCGGCGAGGTAGGCGAGCGCGGGCTCGAGGGCGGCCATGGAGAAGCCCGCCGCCTCGTCGTTGATCGACTCCTTCCGAAAGCAGTGCCGGCAGTACATCGAGCACACGTAGGTCGGGTAGAGCAGCGCCCGGGTCGGGTAGCGATGCGTGAGCCGCGGGACGGGGCTGTGCGCGGCGTCGCCGATCGGGTCGGGGCGCTCCCCCGGCAGGCTCTCGAGCTCGAGGGGGCTCGGCACGGCCTGGCGCCGGATCGGGTCGTCCGGGTCCTGCCAATCGATCTTGTCGAGGTAGGACTGCGGCACCCGAACTTTGAAACGCTGACCAACTTCGTTCAAACCGTGTTCATTGGCGATGGGCAATCGGCGCAGGTCGCTGGCGCGCGAAATACCCGCGCGCAGATCCGCGCGCCAGCGCTCATCTTCGCTCTCCGCGTCCGAATTCGGCTGCTGCATGGCCCTGATGTGCCACGGACCGCCGGCGCCGAAAAGAGCGTGGGACCCCCCACCAAGTTTGAACGCTTGTCAAAAAATCGTTGACCTCGGAGATATCCACCGATATTAGACCACCAGCACCTACACGTAGGTCCCAGCCCGACAGGTCAGACAATGTGTCGTAACAACTACATCTCCGTTTCGGCTCTCTTCGCCCTCACCCTGGGTCTGCTCCCCGCTTGCGACCCCGACGCCCGGGACTCCGAGTCCATCTTTGGCGGCGACGACATGGGCGACACGGCCGGTGACGAGGCTGGCGATGAGGGCGGCGCCGAGCAGGAGGAAGAGATCCCCGAGCTGCCCGAGAACCTGTCGGCGATGTTCGACGCGGCCGCCGACGAGTTCGACGTGCCCTCGGGCCTGCTGCGCTCGGTGTCTCTCATCGAGACCCGCTGGCAGATGGTGCAGGGCATGGTCGAGTTCGAGGGCAAGGACGTGGTGACCGGCATCATGGGCCTCAAGGGCCTGCAGCTCCAAGAGGGTGCCGAGCTCGCGGGCGTGTCGATCTCGGACGCGACCACCGACGAGCTCTCGAACATCCGGTCCGCCGCCGCGCTCCTCTCGGCCATGGCCGACCAGCACGGCGTCGCCGACCGCAACGACCCCGAGGCCTGGACCTCGGTGCTCGCCGAGTACAGCGGCATCGAGAGCCCCGAGGGCCAGATGGCCTACGTCCAGGACGAGGTGTTCAAGGCCCTGCCCCAGACCCACGAGGGCGGCCCCTTCCTGCCCATCGAGATCCACTCGGGCGACGAGCCGCAAAACCACGCCACCGTCGACTTCCCCGGCGCCATCTGGCGCGGCTCGCCGAACTACTCCAACCGCCCCGGCGGGACGAACCCCGAGATGGTGATCATCCACAGCTGCGAGGGCTCCTACAGCGGCTGCTGGAGCTGGCTGAGCAACAGCCAGGCGGGCGTGAGCGCCCACTACGTCATCAACAACTCGGGCTCCGAGGTCAGCCAGCTCGTCCGCGAGAACAAGAAGGCCTGGCACATCGGCGCGTCCTACAACTGCTCGCTCAACAACAGCACCAAGTGCAACAAGAACGGCTCGAGCAGCAACAACTTCACCATCGGCATCGAGCACGCCGGCTACGCCAACCAGGCCAGCTGGAGCAACGGGCTGATCACCACCTCCGCCGAGCTCGTCTGCGACATCACCCAGGCCTGGGGCATCCCGCGCGACCAGTACCACATCGTCGCCCACGGCACGCTCCAGCCCTACAACCGCATCGACCCCGGGCCCAACTGGCCGTGGGCCAACTACCTGGCGCAGATCAACGCCTACTGCAACGGCGGCCAGCCCGACCCGGAGCCCGAGCCCGAGCCCGACCCGGAGCCCGAGCCCGACCCGGAGCCCGAGCCCGACCCGGAGCCCGAGCCCGAGCCCGACCCGGATCCCCAGCCCTCCAACGTCGACATCACCATCGACAGCAACAACAGCCTCAACGGGCCCGACGCCAACATCACGGTGTCCGGGAGCTGGACCTCCTCGAGCGGTCCCACGGACTACAACACCGGCTACTGGTGGCGCGGCACCGGAGCCATCTCCGACGCGGCCGAGTTCGCCTTCTACCTGGACGAGGCGGCCACGCTGACCGTCGAGGCCTGGTGGGTCTCGGGCTGGAACCGCTCGTCGAGCGCCCCCTTCCTCATCTACAACTCCTGGGGCACCCACCTCGACACGGTCTACGCCGACCAAAAGCAAAACGGCGGCCAGTGGAACGAGCTCGGGACCTATGAATTCCAGGCCGGATGGAACACCATCGACCTCTCGGTCTGGGCCCCCGCCGGTGACGTGGTCATCGCCGACGCCGTCCGTGTCCACACCCCGTGAAGCGCTTCCCCACCATCCTCCTCGCCTTCGCCCTCGCCGCGGCCCCTTGCTGGCTCGCGTGCGGGGCGAAGCCTCGTTCGGCCGATGACGACGCCGCGCCCTCTGCCGCTGCTTCTGCCGCGCCGGCTCCGGCCTGTGGCGAGCTGATCTTCCTCGCGAGCGCGGGCCACGACGCCCCCCAGCGGATCGTCGCCATGGACGCCCGGGGCGGAGCGATGCGCACCCTCCACGAGCCGCCCGAGGACGACGAGCACGAAGCGGGCGAGCCCGAACACGAGGGGGGCGGCCACGCCCACGGCGGCGGAGACTTCCCGGCCTTGCTCGAGCCCAGCGGCGAGGGCCTGATGATCCTTCGCTCGCAGCCCGCGGGCACGGGCAAGACCCACGACGAGCTGCTCCGCTTGGCCCTCGGCGCCGAGGGGGCGACGCCCGTCTCGCTGACGGCCGGCTTTGGCCCGGCGATGATCCGCAACCCCAGCCGCGATCCCGCCGGGCGCTTTTTGGTGTTCGAGAGCGACGCCAACAGCTTCCGCGATCTCTACCGCCTCGAGCTCTCCTCCAATGGAGGTGACGCGCCCTCGGTGCTGCGCCTGACCGGCGACGAGCAGGGCAACTTCGAGCCGGCCCTGTCCCCCGACGGCGAGCGCGTGGCCTTCGTGTCCAGCCGCGACGGCGACGCGGAGCTCTACACCATGACCGCCGACGGCGGCGCGCCGACCCGACTGACCACGAGCCCGGGAGACGACAGCGCCCCGCGCTGGTCCGCCGACGGCCAGACCCTCGCCTTCGTCAGCGCCCGCGACCTCGACCGCGGCATGGACGTGTTCGTGATCCCGGCGGCCGGCGGCGAGGCCAAGGCGCTGCTGCCCGCCCGCGACGCCCCGGTCCTCGTCCGCGACCTGAGCGTCTCCCCCGACGGGACCAAGCTGGCCTTCACCGAGCTGAGCCAGGGCGCCGGCGCGGCGGTCGTGGTCGTGTCCTTCCCCGAAGGTGCCGTGCTCGCCCGCAGCCGTGAACGAGGCGAGGGCGCCGGCGCGACGCCCTTGATCGACGAGCAGCCCGTGTGGTCCCCGGACGGCAAGCACCTCGCCTTCACCCGGGGCTCGGGGCCCGACCGCTCGGACATCCTGCGCATGGACGCCGACGGCCGCGAGCGCGTCAACTTGACCATGGGCCCGAGCGACAACCGGGGCGTGCACTGGCTGCCCCGGTGGTCCCCGACTTCCGCTACTTCTTCTTGCGCCCGCCGATGAGCTTGGGCGCGGCGAAGTCCAGGCGCAGGCTCCACGCCGCGCTGTAGTGCAGGCCCTTCTCCACCGTCACCTCGGCCGCGTTCGCCGACCACAGGTAGTGGTAGCCGAGCATCAGCCCAGGACCGGTGTAGAGCGGGCCGGCGATCTTGATGTGCAGGTCCGCGCTGACCCGGCCCTCGACGCCCAAGGTCGCGATGTTGATCGACTCGGGGTTGTCCTCGTCGTAGTAGAGGTCCTGGAGGGCGTCGCCGAGGAAGACGTTGTTGAGGCCGCCGCCAAAGCCCACGTCGAGGCGCAGGCGCCTGCCAAAGCCAAACTCGTGGTCGTAGCCGAGCAGCAGGCTCCACATCCCACCGGGGCGGAAGAACTTGTGGAAGTCGAGCCACACGTTGATGCCCACGACCTCGGCGTCGAGGATGAAGCCCCACTGGGGGCCGCCGAAGTTCGTCTGGCCCAGGTCGCCCGCGCCCGACATGGTGACCTCGCCGTTGTTGATCGAGTCCTCGATGGACTTGTCCCGGTCGAACAGGCCGTCCTTTTGGCTGGTGCCGTGGGTGTAGCCGATCTTCGGGGCCAGGCCGATGCGGAACAGCCGGAAGCCGCCGAGCTTCTTGTAGCTCTCGTCCTCGTCCTTCTTCTCGCCCTTCTCGTCAGTCTCGTCGGTCTTGGGAGACTCGAGCTCGGTCTTGGACTCGGGGGCAGGCTGGGGGCCCTCGGGGGTCGAGGGCTGCGTCGGCTGAGTGGGCTGAACCGGAGGGCTCGCGCTCGGGCCCTGAGGCTGGGCCGGCTGCGCGGGTTGAGTGGGCTGAGCCGCCGGGGCCGCTCCGGGACGTTGGACCGCCGGGCTGCTTCCGCCGCCCGAGCCCGAAGCGCCTGCGCCACCAGAAGCTGCGCCGCTCGTGCCCGAACCGCCCGCGCCCGCTCCAGCTCCTCCGCCGCCACCGGCTGCGGCTCCACCCGCTGCGGCTCCGCCCGCCGCGGCGCCACCGGCTGCGGCTCCGCCCGCCGCAGCGCCAGCTGCTGCGTCGTCGGTCTCGGGCGCCTCGCCCGTCTCGTCCGCGGGCGTGACGGCGATCGCTTCGTCGTCCCCGGCCGCGCCCGGGTCCTCGCCCGCGTCACCCGGCGCCTCGTTTGCGGGGGGAGCCTCCTCGGGCGCGGCGTCAGGCGTCTCGCTCGGGCTCTCCTCCGCCGGCGCGTCGCTGGGCGGCCCGCCGATGTCGGGGGGTAGCTCCGGCGGACCGAGGAGCGCCAGACCCAAGAACGCGACGAAGGGCATGGCCTAGCCATGCCACGGACAGTGGGGGATCGCAAAGGCTCCAAGACCCCGGCTACACTGCCGCGCATGAGCGAGCGCGCCTTCGTGCCGGTGCAAATCGCGGTGATGACCGTCTCGGACACCCGCACCCTCGACGACGACCGCAGCGGGGCCGTTCTCATCGAAGGACTCCAAGCCGCCGGCCATACACTCGCCGCGCGGACGATCGTCCGCGACGACATCCAAGCGATCCAGGCTCAACTCCGGGCGTGGATCGCCGATCCCTCCGTCCAGGTCGTCCTGGCCACGGGCGGCACCGGCATCACCGCGCGCGATGTCACGCCCGAGGCCCTCGCGCCCCTGGTGACCAAGGCGATCCCCGGCTTTGGCGAGCTGTTCCGGTGGTTGTCCTTCGAGGAGATTGGCACCTCGACGATCCAAAGCCGCGCCACGGCTGGGCTGTGCGGGAGCACTTTGGTGTTCGCGCTGCCGGGCTCGCCGGGGGCGTGCCGGACGGCGTGGACGAAGATCCTGGTCCAACAGCTCGACGCCCGGCACCGGCCGTGCAACTTCGTCGAGCTCATGGATCGCTACTGACTTCTGTTTTGCCCCCACAGCCGCCTGGGACCGGGGCGCTTCGTCGCTCCGCTCCTCCGCTTTGGCTTGGTGGGCAATGGAGTTCGTACCTTCGAGGAGGCTCGTGGTCGCCCCCGCGAGCGGGGGCGTGGATTCGTTGACGGCGTGGCCTCGTCCACCACGGCTAAAATAGTCAGGGGCTGTGGATTCATTCACTGCCCCTGACTTTTGTTTTGCCCCCACAGCCGCCTGGGGCCGGGGGCGCTTCGTCGCTCCGCTCCTCCGCTTTGGCTTGGTGGGCAATGGAGTTCGTACCTTCGAGGAGGCTCGTGGTCGCCCCCGCGAGCGGGGGCGTGGATTCGTTGACAGTCTCTGAGTCGCGGACGTGGGGCAGGGAGGGCGTGGCCTCGTCCGCGACGGCTAAAATAGACAGTGGATCGGGCAAAACTCGTCTTGGCCGATCCGCTGAGTTCCCTACACCGCGCGCTCCGGCCCCAGCAGCTCGCCGAGCTCGCGCTGCAGCTCCTTGGACGTGAACGGCTTGGTCAGGACCTTGGCGATGCCAGCGGCGCGCAAGTCCTCCTCCTCGAGGGGGGTCCAGTCTCCGGTCATCATGCACACGACGAGGCCCGGCTGCTGCGCCCGAAGCTGCGCCGCGAGCTCGAGGCCCGTGGTCCCGGGCATGTTGAGGTCGACGAGCGCGACGCGGATCTCTCCGGGGTGGTCGCGCAGGACATCGACGGCGCAGGCGGGGTCCGAGCAGACATGGACGCGGTGGCCCGCGAACTCGAGGGCGGCCCCGAGGGACTCCACGATCAACTCGTCGTCATCGACGAGCAGCACGCCGAGACCGTCGAGGGCAGCGCTCGGCTCGGCCGCTTCGGCGGGGTCCTGGGCCTCGGCGCTCGCGGCCATCAGCGGCAAGCTGACCGTGAACTCCGTGCCGACGTCGACCTGACTGGTCACGCTGATGCGGCCGCGGTGCGCCTCGACGATGCTGTGGACGATCGACAGGCCCAGCCCCGTCCCCTCCTCGGCGGGCTTGGTCGTGAAGAAGGGATCGAAGATGTGCTCGAGCGCGCCTTGCTCGATGCCCGAGCCGTCGTCGCGGACGCTGAGCACGGCGCAGCGCTCGGTCTCGTCCGCGGGCCGCTGCGACTCGGGGAGCGCATCCCGGCAGCGCTCGCGCAGCTCGACCCAGATGCCTCCGCGGCCGCCGAGGGCCTGGCGCGCGTTGGTCACGAGGTTGGTGATCAGCTGCTCGAGCTGCCCGACGTCCGCCATCACGCACAGCCTGGGCGCGAGCTCGATGTGGAGCTCGACGGTCGCGGGCATGCTGCGCGCGATCATGGCCAGGCTGTCCGCGAAGGCCTCGTCGAGGAGCTGGGGCGCGAGGTCCCGCTCGGTCCGCCGCGCGAACATCAGGACCTGCTTGACGAAGTGCCCGGCGCGGATCGTGGACTGGGCGATCGACGCGATGATCGCCTGGCTCTCGGGGTCCTCGACGCGCGCCTGGAGGAGCTCGGCGGAGAAGCCGATGCCGGCGAGGACGTTGTTGAAGTCGTGGGCGATGCCGCTGGCCAGGCGCCCGAGGGCGGCCATGCGCAGGGACTGGCGCTGGGCCATCTCCCGGGTCCGGTCCTCGGTCAGGTTGCGGTTGAAGATCACCACGCCGTCGCCGATCTTCATGACCAGCTGCTGGTAGTAGCCCGACGCTGCCGCGTCCCGGGGGATCTCGTACTCGTTGCGGTAGGACTCGCCGGTCTCGACCACCGCCTTGTAGCGCTCGAAGAAGCCCGCGCTGAGGTTGATCGGGAACAGCACGTTGATCCGCTCGCCGATGAGCTGCGCCCGGGTCATGCCGAGCTCGGCCTCGACGGCCTCGTTGACGTCGATGAACTCGAAGTCCTCGATCTCCCCGGACGCATCGCGCGCGGCCTCGAGCCAGTAGATCGCGTCCTTGGACGCGGTCAGGGTCGCGCGCAGCCGGGCCTCGCTGGCCGTGAGGGCCTCGGCCCGCTCGCGCTCGGCGGTGATGTCGACCTGGATGCCCAGGAAGTAGCGCTCGCCGTCTCGATCGACGAAGGGCTCGGCCTCGATGCGGACCCAGTAGGGCTCGCCCGCCTTGTCGTAGTTGAGCAGCTCGGTCTCGAAGCCCGCGCCCCGGCGCACGCACTCGCGGATCCGCGCGGCCTCGAGGGGGTCCGTGTCGGGGCCCTGGAGCAGCTGACCCAAGCGCGTGCCGACGAGCTCCTCGAGGGTGTAGCCGCAGGTCTTCGTAAAGCCCTGGTTGCACCACAGGGTGACCCCCCGCGCGTCGGTCAGCACGATCCCGTGCTTGGTGTGGGTCATCGACTCGAGCATCAAGGCCCGCTGGCGCTCGCTTTGCTCGAGCTCGGCCCAGCTCACGAGCAGGGTGTCCGGCTCGGGGACCAGGACCACGCGCAGCTCCCGAGCGCCGCCCGGCGCCGCCATGGACACGGGCAGCTCGAGGACCTGCAGGTCTTCGGGCTCCCGACGCGCGAGCGCCTCGAGCTGCGGGCCAATGGCCTCGGCGAGCTCCCTCGAGATCGCGCGCAGGGGCCGGCCGATCAGCTCCTCGCGCGCGCACCCGAGCCACCGACTCGCGCTCGCGCTCGCGGCCACGCACTCGAGGCTGTCGTTTGCGAGGGAGAGGCGAATCGCCGGACGCACGCCGTCATCATACTGGGTCGTGAGGTGCGCGGGCGGAGTCGCAAGGCGCCGCTCACAGGCTGCGCGGGCCCGCGCCGAGACGCGAGGGGTGGACGAGGCCCCTCACGCCACTGCGCGCTCGGTGTGTGGGTCAGTGGATGGGAACGCGTCGGACCTGCGCCTCGCTGCGCTTGGGCAGGTGCACGCGCAGCTCACCGCGCTCGAGCTTGGCCTCGATGGCCTCCGCGTCGACGGAGTCGGCGAGCTCGAAGCGTCGCTCGTAGCGGTGGTTCCCCGCGGTCGCGGACAGGGCGAGCTCGCCCTCGTCGACGAGGAGCTCGAGGCCCTCGTGGGTGACGCCGGGCAGATCGGCGACGAGCAGGAACTCGCTGCCGTTCTCGAACACGTCGACGAGGGGACGGACGGTGGGCAGGGCGGTCTGGGGCTCGGGCTTGGACATGGCTGAAACTCCTGAAAGACGGTGGAAGCTTGGATGGATGGGTGGACGAGTGGCTAGGGCGGGCTCAGGCGGCCTCGATGGCGATCTGCCGCGGGCTGGACTCGCCGCGCTTGGGCGCCTCGATGGTCAGCACGCCGGCTTCGAAGCTGGCCTTGACCGCCTCGGTGTCGACGCGCTTGGGCAGCTGCAGGCGGCGCTTGAAGGCGTAGCCCGAGCGCTCGCGGCGGAGGGCCTCGTAGCCCTCGGGGACCGCGAGCTCGCGCTTGGCGGCGATCTCGATCCAGTCCTCGCCGACCTGCAGCTCGAGCTGCTCGGCGTCGATGCCCGGGAGCGCGGCGGTCAGGACGTAGGCCTGCTCTTCGTCGCGAACGCGGAGGGACACGCCGCGGCTCGCGACGCGGGGTCCGGTCTTGCTCGCCGGGCGCGGCAACATGGCGTCAAAGAGCAGGTCCATCCCGGCGAAGGGGCCAGAGAAGGGGCTGAAGGGGCTGACGGCGTTGAAGCGGTACATGGTGCTCTCGTTTCTCGTTGGGCTGTGTCGAGTTGGGGGCAAGGCTCTCCCGCGCTCGAACCGAGCGGCTGCGTCGAGCGGGCCAGGTCGAGGGGGTGTCGCGTCGTGCGACGGGGGGCGGCGAGGGGTCCCGAGGGCGTCGGCGTCGGGTCGTGTCTCGCTCGCCGCCCCAAACTGTGCACGGCATCTCGGGGGTCAACCCCTGCCCGGTCGACAAAATTGACGGCACCCCGGAGGGGCCTCACGAACCCGCCGAGGTGGCTAGTAGAGGCACCTTTAGGGGCCTAACCGGTGCAAACCTCGGCCCGCAAATCCGTCGTCGCGGTCGCGCCAGGCCAGACCACGGCGCCCTCGACGGTGACCCCGGCCTCGACCACCGCGCCCGCGCCGATCTGACTAAAGGCGCCAATTTTTGCGCCCGCCCCCACGCGGGCGTTGGGGCCGACGAACGCGGTCTCGTCGATCTCCGCGCCCGCGCCGATCGTCGCGCTGGGGTCCACCCCGCGCACGGGCAGCTCGGCCCACGGCAGCTCGACCTCGCCGCGGAGAACCTTTTGAATCCCCGCGAGGTAGCGCTCGACGGTGGAGTGCTCCCACCAATAGCCCGCGTGCTCGTGGACGCCCACGCCCGCGCCCTGGCCCGCCTCGTGCTCAAAGAAGAGCTGCTTGTAGGCGGTCCGCACGATGCACTGCTCGCCCTGTGCGGGCACGCGATCCAAAAAGCGCGGCTGCATGACGTGCACGCCGGTGAACATCATCGGCGCGCCGGGCTGGGCGTTGGCGCGGGTATGGCCCAGGAAGGTCGCCAAGCTGCCGTCGGCGTCCGCGGCCAGGCTCCCGCCCCAGACGCCCTCCCCGTCATTGCGCAACACCATGGTCGCCTCGCGCCCGCTCGCGCGGTGGGTCTCGAGCACCGCCCCGAGGTCGATGTCGGTCAGGATCTTGCCGTTGACGACGACGATCGGCCGGTCCTCCCCGTCGTCGAGCAGGCTCCGGGCCTTGCGCAGGCCGCCGCCGGTCCCGAGGATCAGCCCCTCCTCGTGGGAGTAGGCCAGCTCGACCCCGAGCGCCGAGCCGTCGCCGAGCTCGGCGGGGATCTGCTCGCCGAGGTGGTGGAGGTTGATGACGATCTCCCGGACCCCGTGGTGGCGCAGCCACAGCACGGCCCAGCGCACCAGCGGCGCCCCGCAGATCGGGAGCATGGGCTTGGGCCGAACCTTGGTCAGCGCCCCGAGGCGAGTGCCAAAGCCGGCAGCCAGGATCATCGCGCGCGGGGGCTTGGACGAGGGCATGGCGGGACTCTACACAGGGAGCCCCCGAGGTCCGAGAAAGTGGGCCTCAGGGCACCGACGAGGACAGCGAGGACAGCGTGCAGCCGCCCGCGACGGAGAATTCGTTCGCCCACGCCGCGCTGGCCACCAACGCAAAGCAGGCCGCGACCGTGCCACGGCTGCGCGCTCCCCGAGTTGAGTTTTGCGAAGGCCAGCGCGGGCGCGATTCATGAATAGCGAGTGCGTCGATTCGTTCGATCGCTTCGTGAACGAGCTCATCGTTGCTAGCAGTCGCCCACCCCGGCCGCGCCGGGACCCATGATCCACGAAAGCGTCGTCTACGGACTCAGCTGGCGTTGAACCCGTGGGCGGCTGCCTTTCTCGGTAGGGCTTGAGGTCGCGGTGGACGATGCCGCGCTGGTGCGCCGCCGAGACGATGGCGACTCGCCGACATCGACGCCCAACCCGGGCTGCTCGAGGTCGACGCGGCCCTCGAGCGCCTCGACCAGGTCGACGCCAACGCCTCGGAGGTGTTCGTGATCCGGGCCTTTGGCGGCCTGACCCTCGACGAGACCGCCGAGGCCATGGAGCTCTCGCGGCGCACCGTCGCCCGCAAGTGGCGCTACGCCCGAGCCTTCATCGCCCGCGAGCTCAACCTCGAGCAGGGCTCCCCGGCCGTCCCCAAGTCGTGGGTTCGCCCCTCAATACTCCCAGACCAGGCTCTCGAGCATGGCCATGGTCAGCAGCAAGGTCGCGACCATCAGCCCGATCGTCAGCAAGCCGCGGCCCAGGACCTGACGGCGGGCGTGGCTGATCGCCAGGGCCTGCTCCTCGCGGAGCTCCTCGGGCAGCTCCGTCGCCGAGACCACGCGCAGGTGACCCAGCTCCTTGCCGCTCTCTCGGGCCTCGGCCAGCAGCGCGGCCGTGGTCTGGGCCTCGAGCCGGGTCTGGTTGCGCCAGACCATCACGACCATGGTCAGGATGAACGACAAGCCGCCGCCGAGCAGGAACCAGCGGATGCCGACGGTCCAGCGCCGCTTGAAGGCGGCGAGCTGCTCCTCCTCGCGGGGGCGGGTGGTCAGGGCCTGGGGCGGGCCATGGACCACCGCCTCGAGGGAGCCGATCAAAAAGGCCCGGGCCTGGTCGAGCTCCCCGGCGTCGAGGCTGGGGCGCTGCTTCTCGACGTGGCTCAGGTAGGTCTTCTCCCGGCCGATCTCGAAGGCCTTGTCGACGCGCGGGAGGTCGAGCTGCTCGCGCTGGCGCTCGATGAGCGGGACCAGGGCGTCGCGCGGCTCACCGTCGAAGACCTGGACGCGGGCGATGGCCGAGGAGGTCTCGGGGCGCAGGACGCTCTGGTAGGCCTCGAACTGCACGAAGCCCTGGCCTTCCTTCGCCTCGCCCGCTTCCACCACCGCGCCCCCGAAGTGCTCGGGCAGCTGCCAGTCGCGCTCTTGGGGCACGCGCAGCGGCGGCGTGAGGGTGTCGAGCCACGAGCCGCTGGGGCCGTGGACGTCGACGAACACGGGCCGGCGGGCGCTGAGGGCCTCGACGTCGACGCGCACGGTGTCGCCGGGCTTGGCGAGGTCGGTGGACGCGTGGATGCGCACGGTGCCCGCGTGGCTGACGAAGCGAAGCCGGCGCTTGGGGCCGTCGAAGGCCGGCTTCGCCTCCTCGGGCTTCGCCTCCTCGGGCTTTGCCTCCTCGCCCTCGGTCTCGCCTTCACCTTCGCCCTCGACGGGCGCTGGCTTGGGCGCGACGTCGGCCGGCAGCCGGACCTCGAAGCGGACCACGTCCGAGTGCAGCTCGCCGACGAAGCTGGCCAGACCCAGGGAGTCCAGCGGCCCCTCGTAGAGCACCGGCGACTCGTCGAGGGTCCCGACCTTGGTCCCGAACTCCCCGGAGATCAGCACGACCTGCACCCGCGCCTCGACGTGCTTGGGCGCCCACGGCTTGCCGGCCACGTCGGTCACGCGCACGAACACGCGGTTGTGGAAGCCGGCGAGCAGGCGGCCCTCGGGGCGCAGATCGACGCGCAGGCCCTCGGGCTGCTCGTCGCTGTCGTCGGCCCACTGCAGCATGTGCCGGGCGACGACCTGCTCGCCGCGCGCGGCCCCGCGCTGCTCGAGCACGGAGATGGCCAACCGCTCTTCGAAGGCCGGGTAGCGGACCTTTTGCCCGGCCTTGTCCTTGCCCACGCCGCCCTCGAAGCTCAGCAGCAGCTCGCCCTCGCCGAGGGCCACGCCTTCGGGCACGACGAAGCTGAGCTGGGACAGGCCGTCCTCCACGGGCGCGAGCGGGCCCAGCTCGTGGGCACCTCCGGCGGCGTCGGTGAAGGTCGCGGCCACGCCGACCTCGAGGGGGACGGCGCGCACGTCCGCGCCGAGGACCTGGGCGCGCAGGCCGAGGGGCTCGCCGCGCTCCCAGGTCGACTCGACCTGGACGTTGACCGAGTGGGTGATCTGCCGGCTCGAGCTCCACAGGCTCGCCCCGATCGCCAGGGCCAGCCCGACGGGTCCGAGGATCATCAGGGCGCGGTGCATGCCCGGAGCGCGATCCCCGGTGAACACGTGCTCGCCCGAGACCCCCGCGGCGTCGGCCCAGTCCGCCTTCGCGTCGTCCTTTGCACTCACTGCAGAGGTGTCCTCCCCCACACTGTCAGGTGCAGCTTTCGAGTCTTCCGGGCCTTCACCCGGCCCGTCGCCGGTGTCGTCGTGCTCGCTCATGCGCGCCCTCCCGTTGGGCGTTGCGCTCCGAACGAGCCAGGACGATGGATGAGTTGGGCTTTGAAGGCTTGCACCACGGCGCTCTCGAGTCGACAGGCTCGGCGCTTCGAGGTTCCGCCCGCGCGCGCTCACGCGGCTCGCGTGGCAGCCGCAGCCCCATTGTCGTACCCTCCGCGTCCAAATGAAAGTCAGCGTCATCGGCACGGGATACGTGGGCCTCGTCGCAGCCGCCGCCTTCGCGGATCACGGCAACGACGTCGTCTGCGCGGACATCGACGAAGCCAAGATCGCGGGGCTGAAGGACGGGATCATCCCGATCTACGAGCCCGGCCTCGAGCCCCTGGTCAAGCGCAACGTCGAGGCGGGCCGGCTGCACTTCACGACCAGCAACGCCGACGCGGCCAAGCACGCCGAGGTCGTCTTCCTGGCCGTGGGCACCCCCACGGGCGGCACCGACGGCGCGCCCAAGCTCGACTACCTGTTCCAGGCCGCCCGCGACATCGCCCCGCACATCGACGGCTTCACCGTGGTCGTCAACAAGAGCACCGTGCCCGTGGGCACGGCCGAGCGGGTCACGCGGATCATCGCCGACCTCGCCCCCGACGCGGACTACACCGTCGCCTCCAACCCCGAGTTCCTCAAGGAGGGCGTGGCGGTCCAGGACTTCATGCACCCCGACCGGGTCATCGTCGGCAGCGATGACGAGCGCGCCCGCGACATCCTCCAGCGCCTCTACCAGCCCTTCTTCCGCACCAACGAGCGCCTGTTCTTCATGAGCCCGCGCTCGGCCGAGCTGACCAAGTACGCCGCCAACGCCTACCTCGCCGCGCGCATCTCGTTCATCAACGACGTCGCCAACCTGTGCGACGCCGTCGGGGCCGACGTCGAGGAGGTCCGCCGGGGCATGGGCTCCGACGCGCGCATCGGCAACAAGTTCCTCTACCCCGGCGTGGGCTACGGCGGCTCGTGCTTCCCCAAGGACACCCGCGCGCTGATCCGCACCGCCCGCGAGCACGGCATGTCGATGTCGATCGTCGCCTCGGCCGACCGCATCAACGAGGCCCAAAAGCTCGTGCTGGTCCGCAAGGTCCGCAACCACTTCGGGGGCGACATCGCCGGCAAGACCATCGCCGTGTGGGGCCTGGCCTTCAAGCCCAACACCGACGACATCCGCGAGGCCCCGGCCCTGAGCATCGTCCGCTCCCTGGCCAGCGACGGCGCCAAGCTGCGGCTCACCGACCCCGAGGCCGGCCCGAACTTCATGAACGCCCTCGGCGACAGCGTCGAGAACTTCGGCATCGAGTTCTGCAAGGACCCCTACGACGCGGCCAAGGGCGCCGACGCCCTGGTCCTGACCACCGAGTGGCGGCAGTTCCGGAGCCCGGACTTTGGGCGCCTCGGGGAGATCATGGCCGGCAAGGCGCTGTTTGACGGGCGCAACCAGTGGAGCCGCGAGCACCTCGAGGGCCTCGGCTTCAGCTACTCCGGCATCGGCCGCTAATCGCCACCGCGCGACGACTCGAACAGGGTCGAAAGGGGGATGCACCGCTGCGGTGCGTCCCTCTTCGCGTTTGTCTCAGGTCCAGAGTGCCAAGTGCTCGCAGACACGGCCTCCGCTGATCGAAACCAGGCGCGGGCGCCACTGCATCTACATGAAACTTTGCTCGGTCACCCTGAAGCTCGGACTCGCCGGCAGCCTCGCGTTCTCCGCCCTCGCCTGCGCCCCCGTCACCCAAGAGGGCGGAGAGGAGGACATCGGCGAGACGACGCCCGCGACCGACGACGAAGCCGACGAGAGCTCCGAGGTCACGAGCGACGACGGGCCCGCGACCACGACCGACGAGAGCGAGACCGAGACCGAGACTGAGAGCGAGAGCGAGAGCAGCGAAGGCGAGACCTGGTCAGACGAAGTCACCGACGCCGCCGACGACGAAGCCCCGCCCGTGGGCTGCACCGACAACATCCCGGACTTCTTCGCCAGGGTCATCGACGGGAACACGATCCGGCTGAGCTCCCTGCCCTACGAATGCGACGAGTCCGTGTCACCCGATCCCAACGATCTGTGCGACTACGACGACTACGACGCCCTCTTGACCATCCCCAACCTCGAGCCCGGGACCTACTCCCTCGCCGACGGCGTGGCGACGCTGGTCATCGTCGAGGAGTGGGACCACGACCAGGGCCCGGACGGGTGCTTTTGCGTCGACGAGGTGATCGAGCAGACCCCGGTGCTCGCGGGCACGGTGACCGTCGAGCCCAACGACGGGCTGGACGACGAATTCGGCGTCAACTTCGATGACCTCGACCACCCGCTGTTCGGCGGGCAGTGGGGCTTCCTGGTGTCCAGCGCGAACTGTGGCTGAAGCTCAGCGCCGCTTGGGCTTGCGACCCGTGCGCAGGCCCGTGTGGGTCGCGTCGCTCGGCCGGTCCTGCTTGGGCGCGCTGCCGGTGCGGTAGGAGCCGCTCGACTCCTTCGAGCCGTCGCCTCGCTCGCCGCTGGGCTGGCGCTTGGGTCGGCCGGCCCGGCGCAGGCTGTTGCGCTTGGCCGAGCGCCCGGGCTTGGAGCGCTCGTCGTCGAGCCAGGGCGAGGAGGGCTCGCGCTCCTTGGCCGCGGGCGCGTCATCGGCGGGTCGGCGGTCTCGCTTGCGGGCGCTGCTGCGATCGTCGCGGCGAGGCTCCCGGGGTCGCGCTCGGGCGACCGTCGCCTCGCGGCTGTCTTCCCAGGCCGGGCGCGAGGAGCCGGACCCCTCGCCGTCGCGTCCGCCGTCGAAGGGACGGGTCCGCTCCTCGTCGCGCCCCCGAGACACGACGACGTCCTCGTCCGCCCAACCATCGCTAGCCCCCGGCGCGGGGCGGCGGCTCGCGGGTCGACGGTCCTCTCGGGAGTCGTAGCGCCGGCCCTGGCGGCTGTCGTAGCGCTCGGTGGTCCAGCCCTCTTCCTCGTCGGAGGCGGGACCCAGGTCGTAGCTGCCGGCCGGCCGGAGCTCGCCCTCGGGTCGGCGCGAGCGGCCGTAGTCCCGGGGGTTCGGGCGCTCGCGCCAGTCCAGGTCGACGTCGAGGCGGTCGCGCTCCCGGGTCGAGCGACCCCGATCGCGGCGGGGCCGATCGAAGGTGTCCGGGTCGATGGCCAGGTCGTCGTCGATGGGCTGGGCCAGGGGATCCCGACGCAGGTCGCCAAGCGGCTCCCGCTCTCGCTCGGTCCCGCGGATGTCCCGATCCCGGCGACGGCCGGCCTCGCTGCGCTCGCGCACGCGCTCGGACCAGCGCTCTTCGGAGCGCGGCGCAGGCTTGGTGGTGGCCGCGGCCAGCAGCGGCTCCGACACCTCGCGCTCGACGGCCTCCGTGGGGGCCTCCTCGGCGACGTCGACCGGGGCCGGGCCCACGAGGCCGGCGAGCTCGTCGAGCCAGGGCGCGGCGCTCAGCGGCGAGTCGCGGGTCGCGGTCGCGACGTCGACGATCTCGCTGGCCAGGCCGATGCCGGGCGGCCGCCAGCCGGCGACCATGCGGTCGGCCATGCGCTCTTGGACCTGGCGGAGGATCGCGAAGTACTCCTTGCGCGTCCGTTTTTGGTTGAGCACGAAGAACTCCCCGCCGTCGATGCCCACGCAGGCCAGGCAGTGCACGCAGTTGGTGCAGCCCACGCACAGGGTCAGGTAGCGGGAGTGCTTGCAGTCCCGACAATCCTCGCAGTAGCTGACCCGCTCACAGGTGACGCAGCGCTTGGACTGGGTACAGCTCGTGCACTCGATCGACTCTTCGCAGTAGGTGCAGTCCTCGCAAGAGTCACAGCCCACGCAAAAGCGGCAGTTGTTGCAGGCCCGGCAGTCTTCACAGTTGAAGTTGCCCTCACCGGGGTCGTCGTCGTCAGCCTCCCGATCGTCGATCAGGGTCTCGAGGGCGCGTAGGAACTCGTCGAGGTTCACGGGGCGATTCGCGGCCAGTCGGCTGCGCGTGAGCCAGGGTACGCGCCCAGGACTCGCAGATCTATCGAAACTCGCCGTCGACGCCGATCACACGCGGTGGCATGGCCCCCAGGTGGAGCGATCGATTGGACGAAGTGGGGATCGGGCGACTACACTCCGCCGCACCCGATGAGGGACCTGTACACACGCACCCCCCGCGCTCCCGCCCCCTCGGCCGGTGCTGCGCACATGTCGAGTTCGCGCCTGCGAGCGACCACGAGCTTCGCGCCTGCTGCGCTGGTGAGCGCCCTGCTGGCTTTGCTCGCGGGTTGCCAGCCCGAGGTCGGCGATCCCTGCCGCCGCACCATCGACTGCGGCCTCCAGGGCACCCTGTCCTGCGACGTCTCGAACGCGCCCAACGACCCGGGCAACCAGGGCGAGTGCACCCTCGAGAACTGCAGCTTCGGCGTGTGCCCCAACGAGGCCGTGTGCATCAAGGTCTACGCCAGCGAGTTCGCCTCGGTGGTCTGCGACCCCGTCGAGGAAGACCGCAGCACCGACGACTGCCTGCCCCACGAGGTGTGCCTACCCGAGGGCCTGTGCGGCGACGAGCTCCGGGCGCAGACCAGCTGCCGGCGCGAGTGCAAGTCCGACGCGGACTGCCGGGACAACTACTCGTGCGAGAACACCGGCCGCAACGGGGTCTACGTGGCGCCCGATCCCGACGACCCGGACAACGTGGTCACGACCCGGATCTGCGTGCCCAAGCCCTGAGCGGGCGAATGCGGTGACACATCCGCGCGCGCGCGGTGTTCGAGGGCCGACGCGCCCTCATGCTCCGCCGCAGCCCGCACCCCTTCGCCCTCGCAGCCTCGGCCCTGCTCTCGCTCGCCTGTGATGCCCCTGGCCACGGCGACGATGAAGCCGCGTGCGTGGCCGGAGCCGGCGACGGATCCGCCGAGCTCGACCTGCCCCTGGCCTTCGCCGAGGGCTGGCGGCCCACGCCCGCGCACACCGATCCCCTCGTCACGCACCGCCCCGAGACCGTCGTGTGCAACCTCGACGCGTGGGGCGAGGAGTACGGGCTGTTCGAGGTCCGGACCGCGGGCTGCAACTACCTGAGCGTCGACCAGGCCCTCGCCGAGTCGGTGTCGGCTGGTGACACCCTGGCCGTCGAGCTGTGGTGGCAGGCGCTCATCGCCCACGAGCCCGCCACCGCCCACCTCGCCGTGCTCATCGACGGCGCCCTCGCGTGGGAGCTCGAGGTCGCCGTGCCCGGGCCCTCGGACGCCCGGCGCCTCGAGTTTGTCAGCCCCATCGACGCCGAGGCCGGCGCGACCGTGACCTTCCACCTGCACAACCACGGACAGAACTCGTGGACCCTCGCCAGCCTCGAGCTGGTCGAGCGCGCCGCGAGCTGCCCATGAGGCGAACCCGGAGACCCGCATGCACCACCACCCACGCACCCCATCCCTGGCCATCCCCGCCCTCGCGGCGCTCTTTGCCCTCGCCGCTGCGACTGCGTGCAAGGGCGAAGATCCCAGCGGCGACGACGAGGCCGGCGAGTCGGACACCCACGGCGATCACGGCGACCACGGAGACCACGGCGATCACGGCGACACGGGCGAAGCGCTCGTGACCTTCTGGCAGGACGTCGCGCCCATCTACTACGAGTCCTGCGTCAGCTGCCACCGCGAGGGGGGCATCGGGCCGTTCGTGCTCGACGACTACGCGACCGCCTCGACCTGGGCCGCGGCCTCGGCCCACGCCGTCGACAACCGGGTGATGCCGCCGTGGCTGGTGACCTCCGACGGCAGCTGCGGCGAGTGGGCCGACTCCCGCGCCCTCGACCAGGAGCAGATCGACACCATCTTGGCCTGGGTCGAGGACGGCACCCCCGAGGGCACGCCCCGCGACGACCTCAGCGTGCCCGAGCTCCCGGGCCTCGACGTGGTCAGCGACGAGGTCCACACCCCGGAGTTCATCCCCGAGCCCGAGGGCGGCGTCTTCTCGGAGTTCGACGAGTACCGCTGCTTCCTCATCGACCCCGAGCTCGACGCCGACACCTTCATGACCGGCTACGAGGTGTTCCCGGGCAACGAGGCCCTCGTCCACCACGCCCTGCTGATCCCCGTGAGCCCCGAGGGCGAGTCGGACATCCCCGGCATGAGCAACGCCGAGGTGATGACCGCCCTCGACGAGGAGTCGCCGGATCGCCTGGGCTGGCCCTGCTTTGGCCTGGCCGGCGAGGGCGTCGCGGCCGAGGGCGTGCCCGTGACCTGGGCCCCGGGCCAGGGCGTGGTCGAGTTCCCCGACGACTCCGGCTACCGGGTCGGCGCGGGGGACCAGTACGTCGTGCAGATGCACTACAACATGGCCAACACCGCGCTCATCGGGCAGAGCGACAGCACGGCGATCCGCCTGCGCTACGCCGACGAGGTCGCCAAGCAAGGCTACTTCGACGTGCCCGACGGCTTCCTCGACACGCTGTTCGAAGATCCCGTCGCCCTGCCCGTGGGCGAGGACGCGGTCAGCTTCACCTGGGAGGTGCCGACGGACTGGTACATCGCGCCGGGCTCGGAGCAGACGCAGCTGTGGGGCTTCTTCCCGCACATGCACGACTACGGCGTCTCGCTCACCGCGCGCATCCTCGACCCCGAGGGCCAGGAGGTCGCGTGTGTCGGGGACGTGCCGCGCTGGGACTTCGGCTGGCAGCTCTACTACTTCTACGAGCAACCGATCGCCCTGCTCCCGGGGCACCGCATCGAGGTGACCTGCACCTACGACACCACCGGCTCCCCCGAGCCCATCTATCCCGGGTGGGGAACGCACAACGAGATGTGCCTCGCGGGGCTCTACTTCGTGCCCTGAACGGCCTTCTCGAATCCACCGCGCGTGCGGGGTCGGGCGCGGGGACGCAAACTGCTACTCTCCGCGCCCAATGAGTGACACGACAGCGGCGACGGCGGAGCAATTCGCGGGCCTGAGGGTCCTCGACCTCCGCGCGGGCGGCGAGGCCGAGCGCCTCGCCGAGCTTCAGGGGCGCTGGCGGGGGCTGTGCGAGCGCTCCTTTGGCCTCGACGGAGACGCCGACGCGGCGGCCAAGGCGATCATCGCCCACGTCCGGACCGAGGGCGACGAGGCGATCATCGAGCTGACCGAGCGCTTCGAGAGCCGGCGGCTGACCGCCGCCGACTTCGAGGTGCCCATGGGCAAAGCCCGCGCCGCCCTCGAGGCCCTCGACGCGCCGACCCGCGCCGCCCTCGAGGCCGCCGCCGAGCGAGTCCGCCGCTTCCACGCCGTGCAGGCCCAGGCCCTGGTCAGCACCGGCCAGATCGCCCCGCCGGAGTCCGCGGCCGGCGACGAGCGAGCCACCGAGTACCTCGCCAGCCGCGTCGCGCCCCTGCAGCGCGTGGCCGTCTACGCCCCCGGGGGCACCGCCGCCTACCCCTCCTCGGTGCTGCACGCGGCGATCCCCGCCAAGGTCGTCGGCGTCGCCGAGGTCGTCCTCCTGACCCCGCGCCCGAGCCCCGTGGTGCTCGCGGCGGCCGCCCTGGCCGGGGTCGATCGGGTGTTCCAGATCGGCGGCGCCCAGGCCATCGCCGCCGTCGCCTTCGGGACCGCGACCTTGCCCCGCGTCGACAAGATCGTCGGCCCCGGCAACGCCTACGTGACCGCGGCCAAGCGCCTGGTGTTCGGGCGCTGCGACATCGACTCCATCGCCGGGCCCTCGGAGATCCTCGTCGTCGCCGACGCGAGCGCGGACCCGGCCCTGGTCGCCGCCGACCTCATCAGCCAGGCCGAGCACGACGTCCAGGCCTCGCCCGTGCTGCTGTGCAGCGATCCTTCGCTCCCCGCCCGGGTCGACGCCGCGCTCCACCAGCAGCTCGCCGACCTCCCCCGCCGGGCCATCGCGATCGCGGCCCTGCGGGACCAGGGCGCCGCGGTGATCGTCGACGATCGAGCCGCCCTCGCCCGGGAGGCCGACGCCTACGCCCCCGAGCACCTCGAGCTGCTCGTCGACTCCCCCGCCGAGCTCGCCGCCCAGATCCACCGCGCCGGGGCGATCTTCGTGGGCCCGTGGACCCCCGAGGCCGCCGGCGACTACACGGCCGGCCCGAGCCACGTGCTGCCCACGGCCGGCGGCGCCCGCTTCTCCTCGCCCGTGGGCTGCTGGGACTTCGTCCGCTACACCAGCGTGCTCGAGCTCGGCCCCAAAGCCCTGCGCGCCCAGGCCGACGCGATCACGACCCTCGCCCGGGCCGAGGGCCTCGAGGGCCACGCCCGCGCCGTCGAGCAGCGCCTGCGCACGGACCCGGTCAACGTCCAGGCCAAGGTCGGAGGTGCCGCGTGAGCTGGCGTCAGCACCTGCGGGCCTCCCTCGACGCCCTGAGCGTCTACGACGTGCCCCCGTCCACGGCCCCGAGCCGCATGCACGCCAACGAGTGCGCCGAGCCCTGGCCCGCCGAGGTCCGCGAGGCCCTCGCCGAGGTCGTGCGCGGCGAGCTCGAGTTCAACCGCTACCCCGACACCTCCGGCCGCACGCTCCGCCACGTCCTGGCCCAGCGCCACGGCTGCGAGCCCCGGCAGGTCGTCATCGGCAACGGCTCCGACGAGGTCATCTCCATGCTGCTCACGGCCCTGTCTCAGACGAAGCCGTCCGAGCAGCCCGGCGCCGGCGGCCACCTCGTCATCCCCACGCCGACCTTCGTGATGTACGCCCACTGCGCCGCCGTGCTCGGCGTGCCCGTGGTCGAGGTGCCCCTCGACGCCCGCTTCGAGCTCGACGAGCCGGCCATGCGCGCCGCCCTGGGGCCGCAGGAAGGTTCGGGCTCTGAACGCGGCGCCGCGATCTGCTTCCTCGCCCGCCCCAACAACCCGACCTCCTCGCTGTGGTCGCGGCAGGTCGTCCAGGACCTCATCGCCGACTTCCCCGACACCGTGTTCGTGATCGACGAGGCCTACACGGCCTACGCCCCGGGCGAGAGCTTCTGGGGCGCTTGGGAGGGCCCGCCGCCGGACAACTACGTGCACATGGCGACCCTGTCCAAGGTCGGCCTGGCCGCCCTGCGCGTGGGCTACTGCGTCGCCCACCCCGACCTCGCCCTCGCCCTCGACAAGGTCCGCCACCCCTACAACGTCTCGCAGACCAGCATCGCCCTGGCCGAGACCGTGCTGACCCGCTTCGCCGACGTGCAGGACCAGCTCGTCGCCAAGACCATCGCCAACCGCGGGCGCCTCGTGACCCTGCTCGGCTCCGTCCCCGAGGCCGAGGTCTTCCCCGCCCACGCCAACTTCGTGCTCGTCCGCCTGCCCTCGACCGCGCGCGCCCTGGCCCTTCGCGCGACCCTCGCCGAGGCCGGCGTGCTCATCAAGGACCTGACCAAGACCCCCGCGCTGGCCGGCTGCGTGCGCGTGAGCGTGGGGACGGACGGGGACCTCGACCGCCTCGAGGCCGCCCTGGGCCGCGGTTAAAACTCGCGTCGCTCGATCCCCGTCGCGGCACGCCCCTGACCCTCGGGAGCTGCCGAGATGGTCGAGGACGAGAGCCTGCGGACCACGCTGCTCGACACCACCGAAGCCGTCATCGACGACAGCTTCGGCGACGACGACGAGCTCGGCCAACGAGTCCACGTCCTCGACGACTTCAGACCGCGCAGACCGACCCAACACCCACTAACGTCCCGAGCGGCCCCCCAGTCGAAGACGAATCCCGCCCCCCAAAAAGACCGCCCCCCTCTCGAGTCGGAGCCCCGAGCCTCCGCACCACGACGGGCACAAAAGGGGCAAGGGGGTCGGATCCCCCAGCGCAAGGAGCCGCCCAAGCGCC
>NZ_ABCS01000071.1 GCF_000170895.1 Plesiocystis pacifica SIR-1
CCGAGACGGACACCGACACCGGCACCGGCACCGGCACCGGCACCGAGCCCACCATCGAGCCCTTCGACCCCCTCGCCCCGGGCGAGCTCCCCTGCGCCGCGGCCGAGTGGAGCCCCGACGCGTTCATCGCCCTCATCACCGGCGAGTCCACGGCCCACCTGCTGCGCGGCGACGGCACGACCCTCGCCCTCGACACCAGCTTGCCCGACGCAGCCCCCGACGCCGAGCTGCGCGTCGCCACGGGCAACGCCGGCGACTGGATCATCACCGTCAGCTACGACGACGTCGACGGGCTCGAGCACGACCTGGCCCGCTACCGCGGCTGGAGCCGAAGCACCGGCGCGCTGATGTGGGAGCACGTCGAAGCCGGAACCGAGACCGAGCCCGCCGGCTCGTGGGTGCGGGTGTCCGAGGACGGCCGCTTCATCGTCATGCTGCCCGGCGAGGGCGACACCTCCTGGGGCCGAGCCATGGACGCGTTCGGCGTCATCGGGACCTTCTACTGCTCGGCGATCAGCCCGATCGCCCCGGACGACTGGCACGCCTGCGTCGGCGGCGACGACTTCGAGCCCTCGTGGTTCAACGCCGTGCTGTCCGACTACGCGGGCGGCGGCCAGCTCTACGACTACGAGTTCTTCGCGGGCTACGACGTGCTCCCCGACGGCACCTTCGTCTACCTCGGCCACGTCGAGGGCGCTCCGGACACCTTCCCCCTCGTCGAAGAGCGCCTCGACGAGCTCACCATCCACCCCTTGAGCGAGGCCCAGCCCTACTTCGCCGATCCAGACTGGTCCCTGGGCTCGACCGGCCTGCCCGAGCGCTGGCTCTCCTTCCAGCGCGAGGACGAGTTCCACCTGCTGCGCTTTGGCGAGGGCGACGAGCTGCTCGAGACCCTCGTCATGTTCGCGCCGCCGGGCACCGACAACGACCCGCACTTTTGGACCTTCACCGACGAGGGCGCGCCGCTCGTGCTGTGGTCGGAGGGCGGGGCCTGGACCGCCCGCATCCACGTCGAGGCCGGGCTGTGGGCGCCGGCGCCGATGCTCCACCCGAGCACTGGGGCCTACTTCGAGCGCGCGTGGATCGAAGACGGGACCATGGTGATGACCGCGCGGATCCAAGACCCCCAGGCCCTCGAGCCCCCCGGCGGCACGGTCCACGGCCCCTCGCTGCAGCTGTCCCGGCCCAGCGCGGGGACCAAGCTGGTGATCCAGCCCTTCGTCGCCTTCCCGCGCCTGACCGCCGAAGGTCAGTGCGTCGCGCGGCCCCAGGGCGAAGATCCCGAGCTGCCCTGGCGCATCGACGACCTCGAGAACCAGCTCTTTTTCGAGGTCCCGGAGCCGGGCACGCTCGACTGGCTCTAACCCTCCAACCCAAAAGGCGAGCCGCCCCGCGTGGGCAGGGCGGCTCGGGCAGCGTCGTTCGCTGAGTCGTGGACGTGGGGCAGGGAGGGCGTGGCGTCGTCCACGACGGCTAAAGTAGACAGGGACTGTGAAGACTTCACAGTCCCTGAGTCGTGGACGTGGGGCAGGGAGGGCGTGGCGTCGTCCACGACGGCTAAAATAAACAGGGACTGTGAAAACTTCACAGTCCCTGAGTTCAGGCGGCGAACAGCTGGGCGGGCTCGTCGGGGTTTTGGCCGACGGCGTAGCGCTGGCCGGGGAGCACGACGATCTCGAAGGCGCGGAGCTGGTCGCTCTCGAGCAGGCCGCGCATGCGGAGGAAGCGGCTCAGCTGGGGGCTGCGGCGGTCGAGGGGGATGACCTTCGCCAGGCTCCGGGGGATGCGGAGCAGGGCCTCGCCCCGGGGGATCCGCTGCTCGCCGACTTGGAAGGCGACGTTGTCCTGCTCGACCAGGCGCCAGGCGTCGCTGCCGGGCATCGCCGCGGGGTACTCGAGGTCCTCCTCGCAGATCGCCACCTCGTAGGCCAGACAGGGCTGACCGCTGATCGGGGCGCGCAGCAGCTCGCCGGTCTCCCGCGCCACGCCGCGCTCGAGCTGCTCGGGTCGACGCAGGCGCTGACCAAAGCCGCGAGCCAGACGCCAGCGCCGCGGGGTGGTCCGCGCCGTGGACCCCAGGTTGCGGGCCTGGTGGACGACCCAGCCGAGCATCAACACCACGGGCAAGAGCACGGGCGCGATCAGGCTCAGGGTCAGCTCGGGGCCGACGCCCTCGAAGATCGGGGTCTGGCTCAGCGCGCCGTCGACGAAGCGGACCATGTAGGCGAGCAGGCCAACGCCGAGGGTCGAGAGCACGAAGATCTTCGCCGCCCGCGAGCCCCGGCTGGGGGGGCGCTCGTCCTCCTCGAGCTCGCCGAGGGAGTAGACCGTGGGGGTGTGGCGGAGGTCGGCGAGGCCGTGCTCTCCGCAGGCCATGCAGCGCTGCGGGCCGCGCTCGGAGGCCTCGACGCCGCGCATGGGATCGCTCGTCGACTCGAGGGAGGAAGGCGCGCTGAGGTAGCCGCAGCTCATGCACAGCGAGAAGCACTCGAAGGGCGCCAGCTCGGGGTCCTGGTAGCCGACGCTCGCGCCGGCTCGGGCGATCTCCCGGCGCATCGCCGCACGAATGTCGCGCCCGCGGCTCCGGTTGCTCGATCGCATCGATCGTAGGTAGCTCTGCACCATTCCCGCGCCCGAGGGGCCTGCCATCTCTCGTCTCTCTTTCCATCGCGGAGCAGACCCCCGAGCGCCCATCGCCCGGCCGAGCTCTCCCACGTGTTCGCAGCAACAGGCCGCGCGCGTCGGCATTCCACGCGATCGACAAAGAGCGCCATGGGGCGCCCCTCGTGGTGCATTCAACGGCGCTCAAAAACGTGGGCGCCAATTTTGCAGACGAACTACTCCAGCTCGGGACCCCAGGTCCCCTTCGACACCGGCCCCGTCGGTCCGTCTTCCAACCGACACACGCCGATCATGTCGGTGATGTCGATGGGGATGCCGAGCACCGAGCAGTCTTCCTGGTTGCCCCAGCGATAGATCGGACCGGCGCTCGGCAGCGCAGGATCGCCGCGCCCGGGATCGGTGAAGTCCTCGCTCATCCACGCCGGCCACTCGGCGCCCTCGAGGCCCTCTTGTTCGAAGAAGTCGAGGCCGTAGACGACCTCCCAGGTGTCCCAGGCCACGCCCGCGCTGGTCTCGTCGACCAGATCGGCGCAGATCAGCGTGATGCAGATGTCGAAGAAGGGATCGACCTCCCCGATGGTCATGTAGACGTGGTTGCCGGGCTGGGCCCAAAAGCCGTGGGAGCCCCACGCCGAGTAGACCACCGGGTGCGTGCCCTCGAACAGCTCGACCTCGCCGCCGTCCCAGTCGTAGGCGCCGCCGAAGCTGTGCGCCGAGAGGTAGACCTGGCTCGGCTCGTCGTCGACCAGGCGCACGGTGATGTGCTCCCAGTCGCCGACATGGTTGCCCCAGACCGTGTCCGCGAGCTCCTTGCCGCGGTTGTAGGGGTAGTAGATGAAGTACACGAGGTCGACGACGCCGCCGCCCTTGTCGGCCCAAAAGCCGTAGACCGGCGCCGTCTCGAGCTCGCCGGAGAAGAAGGGCAGGACGTCCGAGGGCGAGCCGAGCTCCGCCGCGCTGCGCACCCAGTACTGGCCCTGGCCGTCGGGGAAGCGCTCGAGGAAGGGGAAGGCCCACTCGGCGGACGAGGGCCAGTAGGCCTCGTTGGCGGGGAAGTAGATCCGCGGCGCGTAGGTCTCGAGGGCGGTCTGCCGCGGGTCCGGCTCGACGACGCCCGTGTCCGTGTCCGTCTCTTCCGCGGACTCCGACTCCGACTCTGCTTCAGACTCCGACTCCGACTCCTCTTCGCTGCTGCTCTCGCTCTCCGTGGTCCCCGCGTCCGTCGAGCTCTCCGTCTCCGACTCGGTGCTCTCGTCCGCGTCCTCGGTGCTCTGCGTCTCGCCCACCTCGTCTTCGCCGCCGCCCGAGTCGCCACACCCGAGCGGGCCCACGGTCATGAGAAAAAATAAGGATACGGAAGTGATGCGATTCCAACTCATGGCCTGAATTCAGATGCTATCAGGACTCGGATGCTCGGAATCACGCACTCCGAGGACGTTACGATTCACTATTTTGGATCCGGGCTCAAATGAACTGGCCTTAAGTACATGTCCCTTGGTACAGTAACGTTGCGTTGGACGATGCGCCTTCGCCCCCGAACCCCTCTCTCCGAACGGGATCTCGGCCATGGATTTGCGACAAGCCAAGCTCTCCTCGCGCAGCCTCATCCCCCTCGCGCTGGCGATCCCCATCACCGGCGGGCTGACAGCCGCCGAACGCGCGGCGCTCCCCGACAAGCGCGAAGACCCCCACCGCAAGTCCAGGGTCGCGGCCAAGGTCGACGCCTGACACATCCGAGAATCAACAATCCAAATGGCCCTACTCGAGGGCCACCCGCGCGATTGGGCGGCGCCGGACCAGACCAACGCGAGGGCTCGGAGACGACCCGCTCAGCCCTCGAGGATCCCGTCGTCGGTGCAGCCCCAGGCCTCCATGCGCAGCTCCCAATGCCAGGGCTTGAGCATGAACACGCCGTCGCGCTCCACCGACCACCACACGCCCGGGGTCATCTCCAGCTGCAGGTTGGCCGGGATGATCTGCGAGGCGTTGAACAGGTGGTCGTCGGTCTCGAGGGCCAGCGCGGCGCTGATGATCTCCGCCGCCAGGCCGATGACCGGGATCACCCAGCCGTTGGCCCCCGGGATGATGCCCACGCCCTCGGCCCCGTTGGCGATGGCGTCGAGGAACTCTTCGAAGGCCCCGGTGCCGTCGCCCTCGAGGCAGTTGTAGGTCATGGCCAGGGAGCCCTGGGGCGCCACGGGCTCGCCGACCTGACCCCAGACCACGCCCTCGGCCAGGGAGAAGGTGTACTCGTCGCCGTTGTCGAGGGCGAAGGTCTTGGGCGTCACGCGGATCTCCGCGCCGGGCATGGCCTCCGCGATCACGGCGCAGTAGATGGTGTCCTTGAACACGAGGTCGGCCTCGTCGTGGACGACGATCTTGGCCACGCGCAGGCGCAGCTTGGGGTCCTCGCAGTCGCCCGGGGCCTCGGCGGGGCCGGGGGTCAAGCTGGGCGTCGAGGACGGCGACCGGCTCTCGCCCTCGCCCACGCGCAGCTCCGGATGGGCCGCGCGGTAGCTCGGGACCGAGTCGACGCCCGCGCGCGCGAGCTGGCGACGGACCGCGGCGGCCTGCTCGGGGTAGTCGGCGAAGATCTGGCGCAGCTTGGGCACGAAGGGGTGCTCGCCGGGGGCGGCCTCGGGGTCGAGGGCCGCCACGACCACGCGCACGCCTTCGTCGTGATCCGCGACCCGAGCCTGGAGCTCGACGACCAACGAGCCGCCCTCGCCCTCTTCTTCGCCGGGCAGGGGCACGTCGAGGGCCTCGAGGTGGGTCTCGATGCCGTCGGGGATCGCCGCCTGCTCGCAGCTCGGCGCCTCGGCGCAGTCCAGGCAGATCCCACAGTCCTCGACGCACTCGTCACACAGCTCGTCGTCCTCGCACACTCCGTTGCCGCACTCCGAGGGCGGGACACAGTCGCTGCACTCCCCCCAGCCGGTGTCGGTGCACATCTGCGTGCCCTCGCCCCCGTCGGGGCACTCGCAGGCCTGCTCGTCCCCAGGCTCGCACTCGGAGCCAGCGGACTCGCCGACCTCGTCGTCGGTCTCCGTCGCCTCGCCGGCCTCGTCCGCGCCGTCGCCTGGTGTCGCGTCATCGCCACAGGCGAACGAGGTCGCGCCAAGGAGGGCGCACAGGAGGGTCGCGGAGGTGCTCGGGGTTCGCATGGCGTGATCTGCGTCGCTTGACACGGACAGCTCCGTGCTTGGCGCACGATATCGCCGTTTTGGCCCCGCGACCACGGGTGCTCGAACCAAAAAAGAACCGACCTCGACGCGCCAGGGCCCCCCAGCTCTGGCTACGTCGGGTCGATTGTCACTTGGGTGCGGCTACTTCCAGCGCTGGATGGGTAGCGCGCGGTGTGGTGACGTACTCATATATCTCCGGACGAGCCGAAATCCTTCACGCCGAATCCGAAAAAAATCGAATGGCATGAAGGGTCAAGCGTCACCGCGCCGAGTCACTTGCTCGAGGCCTTGGCGGCCTTCTTGGCCTTGGCCTGCGCGCCGCCGAAGAAGTAGGTGATCGACAGGCCGAAGAACACCCCGCCGTGCTCGCCGAGCTCGAAGCCGAGGCCAGGGCCGTCGGTGGTCCCGAGCCGCGAGCCCGCGCCCGTGCCGGGGTTCGTGTCGCTCGCGCCCTGCTCGTCGGGCTCGCGGGTGCCGGGGACGATGCGCGCGACGAGGCCGAACTCGGGCGTGATCGCGACGGAGTCGCCGATGAACACGTGGGTGGTGATCGGCACCTCGATGTCGAACTCGAGGGGCGCCTCGCGGGTGTCGGGGTTGTTGTCGATGTCGTCGGCGCCAAAGCCCACGTAGACGAGGCCGCGCGCGCCGACGCCGAAGTCCGCCGAGATGTACTTCGAGCGGTCGCCCTGCACGGGCCAGTAGAACAATTGTAGGCCCGAGCCGAGCAGACCCACGGTCCTGTTCTGATCGAAGTCGCCGGTCTCGCTGGCCTCGCGGTGCGAGTAGGTGGCGACGCCGATGAGCGCGCCGACGCTGAGCTTTTGCGTGGCGTAGTAGCGGAGCGAGAGCGCGTTGATCCCGGACAGCGAGCGGGTCCCGCCGAGGCCCAGGCGGCCCTTCATGCTCGAGTCGCCGCCGGCGTCGACGACGGGCGCCGGCTCGGGGTCGGGCTCCAGCTCCGGTTCGGGCTCCGGCTCCGGCGCGTCCTCGGCCTCCGCCGGCGCCTCCGTCTCGTCGGCCTTGTCGCCCTTGCCCTTGCCCTTGCCCTTGCCGCCCTTGGCGGGCGCCGCCAAAGCACTGGGAGCCGCGAGGAATACCGCGAGAGCGGACGCCAGACCGAGGGAGCGCTGTACCGAGGGGAATGCCATTGGCCGGAAGATACCCCGGCGGCGAGTCCGACCAAAGCAATCCCTCGCACGCCGATCGTCGCGTGGGGTGCACCTCGACGACCATGTCTGGGCTCTCCCCACCTCCAGACCGTGGTGAGCTCAGGAGCGCCTCACACACTGAAGTTCCCGTAATTTGTCGATCGTGCGAGGCAGCCCACCGAGGTGACAGCGCCGCGGCGATCACTCGCAAAAGTTGCCGCAGACGACTACCATGGAGGGCGAAAAGCACTGGGATTCGGGCTTCGTCGCGCTCCTGCGCCGAGGCCTCGGTCGTGACACGCGGATCCCAGCGCGAGACTTCTTGGAGCTCTCATGCGCGTAGACTCAGCTCATTCCCGTGGACCCTCGCTGGCCGCCCTGCTCGGCGCGGCGTTGATCCTGCCGGCCACTCTGGGGGCGTCGGCCTGCCTCGACGTCGAGGGCATGGACCCCGCCAACCCCCAGCGCGGCCCCGGTGAGCTCGTCGGCAACGGCGACCCGATCACCGACGGCAATTTCACCGGCGGATGGGACACGCCCCCCGAGCCCAACCAGGTGCCCCCGGCCCTCGAAGAGCCGATCGTCTGCGATGCCCAGTGCCAGAGCTACTGCGACAGCCTCGGCCTGAGCAACCCGGTCAACATCGGCGCGTGCTCGAGCCTGTGGGGCGTGGGCCTGGCCTCCCAGCCCGTCGACCGCCGCCAGGCCTGCCGCAAGCTCCACGCGGACATGCTCGGCCGCTACCCCACGCCGGCCGAGGTCAACGACGTCTGCAACGAGGAGGACTGGGGCGACACGGTCAAGGCGCTGATGCGCTCGGACGAGTTCGTGCTCGTGCAGCAGCGCCGCTGGGCCGACGCGATGCTCTACAACAACCGGGCCGTCAACGTCGAGCGCATCTACGACATGGACGATCTGGTCCGCAAGGCCTACCAGGGCTACGTGCCCTGGGACCTGTTCGCGTCCGTGGCCGCCTCGCACCCCGTGCTCGTCCGCCGGCACACCACCCCCGGCGACCGGGCCGAGGCCGCGTTCAAGCTCTTCCTCCACCGCCCGCCCTACGAGGACGAGCGCAGCGACATGGGCCGGCTCTACTCGGTGTGGAGCAACGGCTACCGCGACCACCCCTTCCTGGGCACCGTGCCCGACCCCTACGTCAACTACGACTGCGTCGGCACCAACCAAGACGGCACCCCCGCCGACCAGGGCGCGTGCACCAGCATCCTGTGGGGCTACCACGAGCTCACCCTCGAGCCCGACGGCCGCCGCGAGATCACCGGCGACCAGGAGGGCTGGATGTGGAGCGGCTACATGAGCGCCGAGGAGTGGGAGGCCGTGCAGCTGCCCGGGCGCCTGATGGCCACCGAGGACAGCTTCTGGGAGGCCGCCGTCGACGACGTGCTGATGCAGTACTTCGGCTACGACCTCGGCACCGAGGTCCCGCAGATCCGCCACGAGCTGGTCAAGTACCTGCTCGAGAACCAGGCCGACATCCGCTCGGTGCACTTCGCCGTCGCCACCTCCATCCCCTACCTGCAGAGCTCGCAGGGCGCCCAGGAGTCCGACTTCCCGTGGACCATGGGGCCGCTCAAGCAGGCCACGCCGGAGATGTGGGTCGACTCCATCGAGCGCATGGCCGGCTACCAGCTCGGCGCCTGTGACCACCGCATCCCCCACCCCGAGGACTACCTCTACGCCGACGGCAACGGCAACGAGCCCAACGGCTGGACCTTCGCGCTGGTCAACAACAGCCGCTGGGTCATCGACCAGGACAAGGAGCTCGAGACCAGCTACCGCGGCGTGACCCAGTCCCTGGGCGGCTGCCCGACCAACGAGGTCAGCGGGCGCTTCACGACCATCTCGATCCTCAACACCGCGGTCCAGGAGGCCTTCATCGCCGAGGTCTGCGACCCCAGCCTGCTCGGCGGCGGCGCGGACGTGTCGATGCTCCTGCCCCAGGGCATGAGCCCCGACGCGGCCCTCGACGCGGGCACGGCCCAGGACATCGTCACCCGCCAGACGCGGCTGTTCTACGGCCGCGAGCCCTACCCCTCGGAGCTCGAGGCGGCCGCCGGCTACTCCGAGCAGTGCACGCCCAAGCCCTGCACCGCCGAGCGCTTCGCTCGCCCCGCTTGCTTCGCCCTGCTCTCCTCCGCGGAGATGCTCTTCTACTGAACCCGGCCACGTGAAAGGACCCCAATCATGACCAAGAAAAAGAGTCCCGTGAGCCCCTCCCGCCGCCGCTTCCTGACCACCGTGGGTGTGGGCGGCGTCGCGGCCGGTGCCGCCATCGGTGCCCCGCACCTGTGGATCAAGTCCGCCAAGGCGACCAACACCGTCGGCTTCGGCACCGCCAAGCACCTCATCGTCATCCGCCTGTCCGGAGGCTTCCGCTTCCCGACCTGCTTCAACTCCGACGTCAGCGACGAGTTCAGCCCCTGGGGCACCGCGAGCTCCGTCGCCGGCGGCACGGAGTGGGGCGTGGGCGCGCTGCTCGAGGCCGACGACTGGCTCGACGCCGATCGCAGCGCCCTGGGCATGCAGCGCGTCACCGACTTCACCAACGAGATCGCGGTCGTCCCCTGCGTCGACCACGAGCCCCTCTCGGGCTCGGCCGACGGCAACCACAACACCGGCCTCGAGCGCTTCTTGACCGGCTCGGTCAACGGCACCACCGGCATCTTCACGATGATCAACTACGGCCTGCGCGCGCAGACCGAGATGGCCGCGGCCGAGGGCCAGATCCTGCTCCCCTCGATCATCATGGGCCAGGCCGCCATGGGCCGCGGCTCGGGCAAGTACGCCGGCTACCGCCCGCCGGTGCTGCGCGGCGACGACCTCGAGCGCTTCGGCTTCAACACCGAGTCGCTGCTGCCCGACTGGGCCCAGTCCATGAGCGCCGACTACGACGCGCGCTTCCGCGACGTCCAGCAGCTGCCCCACTACCCCACCGTCGACGCCTACCTGCAGTCGCGCGAGGCGACCAAGGCCTACTCCGAGATCTTCTCGAGCGAGGCCCTGAAGATCGACAACGGCTCCACCGAGCTCATCGACGGGGTCAGCAACGCCCAGCTGGCCACGGCCTTCGGCCAAGGCGGCGCGTCCCGGAGCCTGCGCCTGGCCCTGCGCCTGTTCAAGTTCGGCTGCCCCGCGGTCTACCTCGACCAGGGCGGCTACGACATGCACTCGGGCGAGGAGCAGGGCCTGCCGGGCCGCATCAGCGAGCTCAACCGGCTGATCTCGGCGCTGCGCTGGGCCCTCAAGACCATGGAGCACCCCGAGGGCGGGAGCTACTGGGACCACACCATCGTGACCATGGGCAGCGAGTTCTCGCGCTCGAGCCGGGGCGGCCGCTTCAACTCCGCCCGCGGCAGCGACCACGGTGGCGACTACGCCACGCGCTGGATGTCCATGCCCTTCTTCGGCGGCCCCATCGCGGCCGCGGGCCGGCGCCTGGGCGAGACCCGGGCCTCGGACCTCGAGCCCCTCGGCGCCGTCTACAGCTACCGCTCGACCATGAAGTCGATGATGGACGCCCTCGGCTGCGACCACGAGGAGTTCTTCCTCGCGGACGATCCCTACGACGATCTCTTCCTCGCCTGAGCCCCCCGACATGACTGCCCCGCTTCGCCTTGCCACTGTCATGACCCCCGCGCTGGTCCTCGCCAGCGCCCTCACTGCGTGCACCGTCGGCAGCAGCTTCGACCCGGGCGAGATCAGCTTCGACCCCAACCGCCCCGAGCCCGTCGACCCCGACGACCCCGACCCCTACATGGGCGAGGACGAGATCGTGCTCGAGGCCCAGTCGAAGTTCCGCACCGGCCTCGACTTCCACGAGAAGGTGATCTGGCGGACCTGCACGCCCTTCAACGGCGTGTGCCACAACTCCAAGGAGTTCCCCGACCTGCGCACGCCGGCGAACTTCGTCAAGGCCTTCGGGGCCAACTGCAACATCCAGTACGGCGAGTACCAGTCGGTGTTCGACGGCTGCGAGCGCCCCGGCGATCGCCTGATCGTCGACGGCCAGGGCTACGACTCCGGCGAGCTCGAGATCGGCTGGGTCGAGGTCGTGCCCGGCGACCCCTTCACCGGCGAGGGCCTGCCCGCCGAGGACGCCCCGGGCCTGCACATCCACCTGGTCGACCCCGCCCCCGGCGAGCAGACCCAGGTGTTCACCACCGCCGACTTCCGCCGCACCTTCATCACCGACGGCCAGGTCGGGGACTTCACCTACGCCAGCTACACGACCTTGTGGTGGGTGCTGCCCGGGCGCACGCACATCATCGGCCGCGTCCAGCAGGGCCAGAGCGACCAGGTCCAGGACCTCTTGTCCGTGGGCATCGTCGAGGGCGACGCCAACCGCAACGGCATCGCCGGCGCCCGCGAGAGCGACCCGGTCCACATGCTGTCCGCCGGCGACCCCGAGAACAGCTACCTGATCGCGCGCCTGCGCGGGACCATGTCCGGCATCGACGTGCCCGGCTCGCGCATGCCCCTGGCCAACCAGCCCCTGAGCATCTCGGAGATGCTGGCGCTGTTTTGCCTGGTCGAGACCATCCCCGAGGACCCGACCGAGAGCGACCTGGCCCGGGCCATCGACTACGCCAACTGCTCCTACAGCACGGACCCGGCCGGCCTCAACCTGCTCGGCGAGGGCGTGACCTGGGCCGCGCGCATCGAGAACATCCTCGAGTTCCAGTGCTCGGGCTGCCACAACGCCATCGACCCCCAGGCCGGGCTCACGCTCATCGGCGAGGGCACCTACGAGCGCCTGCTCGAGGCCTCGGCCCAAAACCCCGAGCTCAACCTGATCGAGCCCGGGGATCCCATGAGCAGCTACCTGTTCCTCAAGCTCATCGGCGACGAGAGCATCGTCGGCAACCCCATGCCCTACAACCCGCTCACGGGCGAGGGCACCCTGACCCAGGCCGAGATCTCGGACATCGAGACCTGGATCATCAACGGCGCCGTCGAGGATGAGTAGGTCTATACTGCCGGCCATGCGGCGCGCCCTGCCCAGCTTCGCTCTTCCCCTCCTCGGCCTCGGCTTCGGCCTGGCCCTCGCCGCGTGCAACACCACCGTCGAGGCCCAGCTCGAGACCTACGAGGACGGGCCGCAAGAGGACTACGGCTGCATCGTCGGCGACCTCGACTGCGAGTGCGCGGCCGGGGACGTGTGCGACCAGGGCCTGGTCTGCCAAAACGGGATCTGCGTGTGCGAGAGCGGAGACTGCGAGCCCATGGGGCCGATGACCTCCGGCATGGACGAGGCCGACGCCGGCAGCGACACCATGAGCACCGAGGCGGACACCATGGACACCACCGACATGGACATGGGCGAGTCGACCACCGACGCCGACACGACCGACACGACCGACACCACCGAGTCGACGGATACGACGGACACCACCGATACGACCGACACGACCACCGACACCGGTGATACGACCACGGACACCGACACCGGTGACACGACCACGGACACCGGCGGCATGGACACGGACACCGGCGGGACGGACACTACGGGCTGAGGCCCGTTGGACGCGAGAATCGCCCTAACCATCGCTTGCGTGCTCGCGGGCGCGTGCACCGACGGCGGCGAGCCTGCGACCTCGCCCGCCGACCCCGACGTGGTGCTCGTCGAGCCCGACCCCGAGCCCTCGCCGCTCGCGGGCGAGAACCCGCCGACCCCCAACGGCGAGTGGAACATCGTCTCGATCGGAGGCACGGCGCACTCAGGCGTGCTGCACGCGTGTTCGAACGATGACCTGGCCCAGCAAGAGCGCGAGCTGACTACGATCCTCGAGGTGATCTCCGCGTGGGAGATCGAAGGGAACCGCCTCGAGCTCAGCGGCGGCGACATGGGCCTGACCCGGCGAAGCGGACCGCGGGCGTGCTCACGCCCGCGCGCCCTCGGGCGCACGGATCAGTCGACCACCGAGGCGCACCGCAAGGTGTGAACACAACCAAGCTCCTCCCTAGAGCGCTCCCCTGCGCCGCGCTGTTGACCCTCGCGCCCTTGCTCTCGGCCTGTCCCACGAGCCAGGGCCCGAGCACGGCCATCGCGTCCGCGTCGGACCCCTTCGGCACCAGCGACGTCCCCGGCACGCCGAGTCAGACCACGAGCTGGCGCCACCCCGCGACCCTCGGCAACGGCCTGGTCAGCGACTCCCGCCTCGACCTCGACGCGCCCCCGACCCAGCTGGTCAGCCCGCTCATCGACTTCGAGGCCGGCGTCGACTGGATCGGCTTCGTCCCCACGCACATCAACAAGATCAAGGCGGGCTTTCGCCCGGCCACCGTCGACGCCCTCGTGACCGGCAGCACCATCATCGGGACCAACCTGATCGATCTCGGGCTCGAGGACCTCTCGACCTATGTCGCCGACGACGACACGGCCTACCGCAGCGAGACCAAGACCTACCTGTTCGACGGGCTGACCAGCGAGTCCGCCGCCCTCGAGCTCTCGGGGCCCCTGACCGTGGGCATGCCCCGGCCGACGGCGATCGACACATTCAGCCTCGACGAGGGCCAGCTCGGCACCTCCTTGGTCTGGACCCACGACAACTCCGACCTCCCCTGGCGCGTGGCCGTGGGCCGAACCAAGGCCAACTTCGAGCAGCAGATCCTCGCCTGGGGCATCCAGGGCTACCGGCTGATCTCCGTGGCCAGCCGCGAGCGCAACGGGGTCAGCGAGTACGCCGGCATCTTCGTGGCCGACGGCCAGCCCTCGGGCAGCACCCGCATCTCCCTGGGCGAGGACTGGTCGACGCTGACCAACACGGCCAACACCAACTGGGCCGACGGCTACTACCCCTCGCGCGGGACCTACGAGCAGGGCTCCGAGGAGCCCCCGCGCTTCAACATCCTGTGGGCCAAGGAGCCGCCAGACACCCAGGTCGAGACCCGCTACGACATGAGCAAAGCCGACTTCGAGGCCCAGGACGAGGCCTTCCGCCACCAGGGCTTCCACCTCGAGAACGGCACCGCCTACCTCGACGGCGGCGACCTGCGCTACGCCGGGGTGTGGATGCGCAGCGACGAGTACTGGCACGACACCGTCGTCGGCGACACCCTCGGCCCCGGCGACCCCAACTTCGCCGTGTGGACCGCCGTCGAGGCCCAGGCCAAGGCGTCCATGGACCTCTCCCTCGACGGCAAGAAGGAGGGCAAGTACTTCCGCCCCTCGGGCACGCTGCACATCTTCGAGGGCGACCAGCTCGTGCTCAACCGGGCCTACACCTACGCCCCCGCCTACTACCCCGACACCCCCCTCAACGCGCCCATGGGCCTGGCCAGCGTGAGCAAGTCGATCACCGCCGCGGCCGTGCTCGACGTCCTCGACGACAACAACGTCGCGCTCACGGACTCGTTCACGGGCGCCGCCAGCATGTTCGCCAACGTGCCCCTGGCGATGATCAGCGTGGACATCGCCAGCGCGCTGACCAACACCGGCGGCTTCATGACCAACCCCGACTCCTACCTGGACCAGTCCATGGTCCACTTCAGCCCCCATGGCAGCTACCCCATCTTGGGCGAGGAGCTCTACGACTACGTCGTCCTCGGCGGCCACCTCGGCGTGGGCGGAACGGACGACTACTGGAACGCCGGCGCCGTCGGCCAGTTCGGCTACTCCAACCCCGGCTACTCCCTCCTCGGTGAGCTCGTCCGCGTGCAGTCGGGCATGCCCTACGAGAGCTACGTGCGCACCCAGATGCTCGCGCCGGAGGGCCTCGACGGGGACATCTACGCCGATCCCGGCCACCGCAAGGAGCTCGATGAGCCCATCGCCGCCGGCCTGCGCGCCTACCTGATCAACGACGACCACCCCTATGTCAAGAACCCGGGGACCCCCGTCGAGTTCGGCTCGACCATGGCGCCGCTGATCGCCGAGAACGACTGGCGCCCCAACGCCGGGCCCGTCGACCCCGCCGCGCCCAGCCACGCCGCGTGGCAGCGCTACGCGGGGGGGACCTACCTCGGCGGCGCTCCCCTGGCCGCGGGAGGGTGGCACGGCGACGGGGAGTCCGTCGGCCGGCTGGCGCGGGCCGTCGCCACGGAGGAGGCCTTCTTCCCCCAGTCCGTCGCCGACGAGCTGTGGAGCCCGAGCTGGTGGGTCCCCCCCGGTAGCCACAGCAAGGGCGAGAAGTGGGCCTACGGCCTCGGCTGGTACGTCCGCGGGCAGTGGGTCGCGATGGCCGGCGGCTTCTACGGCGCCAGCGCCATCGCGCTGTACAACCGCGACGCCGACGTCACGATCGTGCTGTTGACCAACACCCGCGGCAACGGGCTGACGGACTTCGCCAACCCGCTCATCGGCGTGACCTCGTCCACCCCCGGCCTCGGCGCCCTCGGCCAAGCCTACCCCTGCGTCGACGATCCGGCGACCGTGGGCACCGACGAGTGCGCCCCCACCATGGGCTGGTGATCGCCGAGCGGCCCGCTCTTGCGCGAAGGGGAGCGGGCCGCTCGAGCGCCGTTAGTCCGTCAACAGCAGCCGATGCAGCGAGCGCAAGCTCGCCTTGCTGAGCTTCGGCTTGCCGTAGCTGCGCTGGGTGTACTCGCCGATGAGCGTGCAGTAGAGCAGGTCCGCCCGGCGCTTGGCCTCGGCCTTGGGGATGCCGGCGGCGCGCAGCAGCTCGGCGACGAAGGCCAGGCGCTGGTGATCGACGCGCTTGGCCACGGCCTGGGCGTGGGCGTCCTGGGCGGCCCAGGCCCGGACCGCGGCCTCGAAGGCGTCGGCCTCCGCAGGCGTGCCAAAGGTCCGCTCGATCAGGATCCACAGCCGCTTGCCCGGGTCGTCCGCGGCCTCCTCGACGGCGTCGATGATCTCGAGGGTCCCGCGCTGCTCCCAGGCGTCGACGATCGCGGCCAGCAGCGCCGCCCGGTCGCTGAAGTGCCAGTAGAAGCTGCCCTTCGACACGCCGAGCACCTTCGCCAGCGGCTCGACCCGGACCGCGGCGGCGCCAGCGTCTGCGAAGCGTGCCGCCGCCGCGGCGATCCAGTCGTCCTTCGAGAGCCGGGCCACGCTCGACAATACGCCGCCGTATGGTACGGTGACAAGCGAGCGACCATACGCACCCGTATGGTCGCGCAGAGAGGAAGACAACCGCCATGCTCGCCACCGTCGCCGCCGTCATCTTGGTGCTCATCGCCGCGCTGCACTCCGTGCTGGGAGAGGCCGCCCTGCTCCGCCCGCTGTTCGCCCGCCCCTGGGAGCTCGACATCCCCCGCGAGCCCGCCGAGCGGATCTTCCGCTTCGCCTGGCACCTGACCTCCCTCGCGTGGATCGGCCTCGCGGCCGCGGTGCTCGGGCTCTCGGCCCTGCACGCGACCGCGCTGGTGTGCCTGGGCAGCGGCGCGCTGGTCTTCGTGATGCTCCGCGGCCACCTCGCCTGGCCGCTGTTTTTCGCGGTGGCCGGCTGCATCTGGGCCTCCCTCGGGGTCATCCCCGCGCTGGCCCTGCAGACCCTGAGCTTCGTGGGCGCGGGCCTGGCCGTTGCGCTCGCGGGGCTGCACGTCTACTGGGGCCTCGGCGGCCGCTGGGGCTTTGCCGCCGCGCTCCCCCAGGGCGAAGACGGCGAGCCCGCCATCGTCCCCGGCCCGCTGCCTTGCTTCGCCGTCGCCACGGCCTGCGCCGCGCTCGGCGTGTTGCTGGCCTGGCCGAGCTTCGCCCCCCTCGCCGCTCCTCAGCGGATCATGCTGTGGATCGCCCTGGTCGTGTTCGTCGCCCGGGCGGTCGGCGACGGCCGCCAGGTCGGCTTCTCGAAGGCCAACCACGAGACCGCCTTCGCCCGCGCCGACGATGCCCTCTACTCGCCCCTGGTCGTCGGCCTGGCCTTCGCCTGCGGCGCGGCGCTGCTGCTGGCCTAGGCTGCTGGCCCAGCTACAGGCAGATCGTGCCCACGTTCAGCTCGAGGCACTCCATCCCGTCGGGGCAGGTCTTGCCCCCAGAGCAGTCGAGCTGACAAAAGGCGTTCATCGAGTCGTTGCACAGCGGCGTCGCCGAGCCGCCCACGTCCGCGCTGCACTGGGCGTTGCTCGAGCACAGCTGCGTGCAAAAGCCGTCGGAGGGGTTCATCTGGCCCTCCTCCGTATAGGTCGCGCAGCCCGAGAGGCCCGGGCAGTCGGCGTCTTGCAGGCACTGCGAGTACAGCCCGCTCCCGGGCTGCGGGTCGTTGGCGCAGCCGCTCGAGTCGAGGCTGCTGCAGTCCGGCGCGCAGGCGAGGACGCCCGCGTCGTAGCCGAGGCCGGCGCAGTCTTGGCCGGCGAGGTTCGAGCCGTCGCAGACCTCTGGAGGCTCGATGAGCCCGTCGCCGCACAGCGCCCCGCCGTCGTCGGTGCTCGTCGTGTCCCCGGTCGTGGTCTCGCCCTCGGCGGTGTCGGTGCCGGTCGTCTCCGTGCTCTCCGACTCGCCCGACCCTTCGTCGGTGCCGCCTCCGGAGTCGCCAGAAGCGTCGCCGTCCTCCTCGCCCATGGTGTCGTCTTCGGCCTCGTCCTCGGCCTCCGACGGAACGCACACCCCGAGCACACACTCGAGCCCGTCGTCGCACAGCAGGCCCTCGTAGCAACCGCCGCTCTCCTTGCCGGTGCCCTTGCCGAGGCCCTCGGTGTTGGCCAAACAGCCACTGACACCAAGACCCACGCCGAAGCCCAACAGCAGCCCCAGCGTGAGCCGCGGCACGCGAGCGGTGAGCAGCCCGCGCCCCCAATTGCTCCCGACGTCCATCCAAAAGCCTTTTTACCGCAGTATTGGGCCGCTCGGTGAGCAAAGCGCCCCGATGGCGCGTGACTCGCCGGACTCGCCGAGCTTGGTTGTCACCCAACTGATCCGTCGTGGCGCTCGACAGAGGAATGTCGGTGACTGTAGGTTCAGGTAACCGTTAGGTTTACACGAGGTTGCCATGAACACTCCGACGCGCTCGACCCAGTCGCACTCGATCATCCCCCTGACTCTGGCCCTCGCCGTGGGTGCCCTCGGCCTCGCCGGCTGCGGCGACGACGGAGGCCGATCCGCGGACGGCTCGGGGGACGAGGCCGACGAGGGACTCGGCGACGGCATGACCGACACCGACGAGAGCGGCGAGGACTCCTCGGAGTCCAACGACACCCTCGACACCCAAGACACCTTCGACGACGAGACCACCACCGGCCCCGAGTGCTTCCAGGACCTCGACTGCGTCGACGGCCTGTGCATCGAGGGTGCGTGCTGCGACTTCGCCAACGCCTGCGGCGACAGCTGCTGCGGCGAGGGCGAGGAGTGCTTGTTCGACAGCTGCGTGATCCCGGGCGAGCCCTGCACCACGGCGGCCGACTGCGAGGACGACGAGTACTGCGAGCTCGGCCTCGGCGAGCCCAGCCCCGGGCCGGGCACGCCCCCCGCCCCCGGCCTCGAGTGCGTCGACGATCTGCCGCCCACGGGCGCGTGCATCGACCTGCCCGTGGTCTGCACCGGCGGCCCCAACGACCCCGAGGACTGCGTCCCCGCCTGCGAGGTCATGCCCGAGCCCAAGCCCCTGGCCGCGACCATCGAGTGGCAGTGGGGCCTCGAGGCGCCGATGACCGAGAAGACCGACATCTGGGCCACGCCCACCGTCGCGCGCATCTACGACGCCAACTGCGACGACAAGCTCGACGGCAACGACCCGCCCAACGTGGTGTTCGTCTCGGGCAACTCCAACCTGACCTGCTGCTCCTGCGCCGGGGCCGAGACGGCCTGCCGCACCGGCGAGCTCAACGTCCTCGACGGGCGCACCGGCCAGACCCTGTGGACCAACGTTGCCCCCGAGCCCGGCTCCCAGGGTTGGGCCGGGCTCTCGGTCTCCCTCGGCGACGTCGACGGGGACGAGCGCGTCGACATCGTGGCGATGAGCGGCGAGGGCAAGATCGCCATGGTCAACGGCCTCGGCGAGGTCGTGCGCGTCAGCGACCAGCCCGTCGCCGACATGGGCGGCAGCTTCGGCTGGGGCGGCGGCATCGCGATGAGCGACATGGACCACGACGGCCACCCGGAGATCGCCTACGGCCGCAACCTGTTCTCGACCACGAACGGGGCGATCACCCGGCTGTGGGTCGGCGCCGGCGGGACGGGGGGCGGCATCGGCCGCGAGCTCAGCCACATGGCCGACGTCGACAACGACGGCACCGGCGACCTGATCGCGGGCAACACCGTCTACAACCTCGACGGCTCGATCCTGTGGCAGGACCCGAACCTGCCCGACGGGTTCACGGCGATCGGCGACATGGACAAGGACGGCCAGCCCGAGCTCGTGCTGGTCAAGGGCGACGTGTGGATCCTGGACGCGGCGACCGGGGCCATCGAGGTCGGCCCCGTCGACATCCCCCTCGAGGACACCCGCGGCGGCCCGCCGACCATCGCCGACTTCGACGGCGACGGCAGCCCGGAGATCGGCATCGCCGGCGGCACGGTCTACGTGGTCTACGAGGCCGACCTCAGCGTGGTCTGGCAGCACGGCACCAAGGACACCTCGAGCGCGGTCACGGGCTCCTCGGTGTTCGACTTCGAGGGCGACGGCTCGGCCGAGGTCGTCTACTCCGACGAGTGCTTCCTGCGCATCCTCGACGGCAGCACCGGCGAGCTGCGCTTCGCCGCGCCGACCACCACCTTCACCGCCACCGAAGCGCTGATCGTCGCCGACGTCGACGGGGACTCCTCCGCCGAGGTCGTCCGCGTGTCCAACAGCGCCAACTGGCAGTGCAACACCGCGCCGTGGATCAACGGCGACCCCGACACCGGCCTGCCCCCGTGGGAGCCCGCGAGCGAGAGCCAGGTCTACTACCGCGGCCTGAGCGTGTTCGGCAGCGTCGACAGCTCCTGGGTCGGCACCCGGCCGATGTGGAACCAGCACGCCTACAACGTCACCAACATCTGCAACGACGAGGACGGGGCCTGCGCCAACCCGAACATCTACGGGTCCATCCCCAGCTTTGAGCAGCCCAACTGGCTGCTCCCGTGGCTCAACAACTTCCGCCAAAACGTCCAGGACAGCGGGGTCTTCGACGCCGCCAACGTCACCGTCGACCTCGACGTGCTGTGCAGCGACCCGATGCAGATCACCGTCAAGGTCCGCAACGTCGGCCTGGCCCCCCTGCCCGCCGGCGTCGAGGTCGAGGTCCGTCAGGTCACCCCCAACGTCCAGGTGATCGGCACCGTGACCACGACCCAGTCCCTGTTCCCGGGCCAGATCGAGCTCATCGAGCTCGACTCCATGCTCAGCCAAAACGAGGACCTGGAGTTCGTCGCCGAGGTCATCGTCGACCCCGAGAACCCGACCTTCGTCGAGTGCGACGACTCGGACAACGTGTCCGAGCCGGCGAACGCCTTTTGCGGGATCGGCTGACGCTCAGTCGAACACGATCGTGCGCAGCTCGAGCTCCCCGCTCTCGCGGACCACGGCGACACGCGGGACGACCTCGACCATCGCCGCGCCCGCGTAGCGCTGCGAATCGATCAACACCCAGGCTCGCGCTTGGCCCGCGTCTGGGGCTCGGCGCCCGCGTACTCGTCGAATTCGAGCACGTTGCCGTCGGGGTCGCGGACAAAGATCGCGCTCAGGCCTTCGAAGCTGAAGCTGCCGGTGATGGCGACGCCGTGCTCGTCCATGAACACCCGAACGGGCGGCGCGCTCGGTCTCGGGTGAGGTCAGCGGGCGGATCCGGATCACCGCCGCGCCCGCCTTCGGGCCCGGGACGATCATGCCGGTGGTCGCCGCGTTCATGGCCAGGCACCCGGACGTGGTCGTCGACGTGCTGCTCACCGATCGCATGGTCAACCCGATCCTCGACGACGTCGACATCGCCGTCCGCCTGGGCCAGCGCCTCGCCGACTCCGAGCTCAAGAGCCGCAAGCTCGCCGACCTCCAGGTCGTCGCCGTGGCCTCCCCCGAGCTGGCCGCGACCCTCGACGAGCTCGAGGTCGTGCCCTCCGTGGTCTTCACCCCCGAGCACGGCCACGCGTGGCGCTACCAGGACGGCCCCGCCCTGCTCCAGGCCCGGCTCGTCGTCAACGACTACCTCTCGGTCATCGCCGCCCTCGAGGCCGGCGTGGGCGTGGGCGTGGTCTCCTCCGTGCTCGCGGCCGAGCCCCTCGCCGCGGGGCGGCTGGTCCAGGTGTGGCCGGAGTGGAAGCTCCCCAAGGGCAAGGTGTGGGCGGTCTACCCGGCCCGGGGGCGCGTGCCGCTAAAGATCCGGCTGATGCTCGACGCGCTGCGCGAGGGCTTCGCGGTCGGCTAGCAAGCTGCTGAAATTCGCCGCGCGTCGTCAGGTGCGTCGCTGCGCGTCGAGGCCAAGGAGCGAAACCGACGCTGTATCGGGCATACTGCTAGGTTTCGAGACACCGGCATTGGCGTGCAGAGGCGTGCCTGACGTCGTGGGGCGATTTTCAGCAGCTTGCTAGGGCGAGGGCGGCGGGACGTAGTCCGGGTCGACGACCAGCGAGCCGTCGCCGTCGATGCCGTCGAGGGCCAGCTCGACGGCGTCGAGGCCGTCGCGGATCCCCTGGATCGCCTCAGCAAACTCCGGCTCGGCGGCGATGCCCGGCTCGAGCGCGCCGTTGAGCTCCTCCCACTCGCGCACGACGGCGCCGAGCTTGGCCTGGGTCTCCCCGCCCTCGACGCCCCTGGCCGTCAGCCGCTCGTAGTCCGCGATGAAGGCGTCGACCTTGGCGCCGTAGGCCTGCTCGAAGCGCGTCAGCTCCTGGCGCGCGCGCCAGCTGGGCGCGGCCTGCTCGACCTCCGTCACGAGCGCGCGCAGGTCCGCGAGCAGCCGGCGATACTCGGGCATGCGCGTCTTGATGTACTCCCGCGCGCCGCGCTCGAACATCCGCGCGTTCTCGGCAGCGATCTCCTCCATCGAAGCGTGGCCTGCCATTCGCCGAGCCTCGGCGAGGTCCTCGAGCGTGAGCTCGCTGCTGGAGCGTTCGGGCTTGGCTTCGGCGAGCTCGGCCGCGCTCACCTCGATGGGCGCGACCGCAGGCGGCCCGTGCTCGGCCGGCGTGGGGCTCGTGGTCGCCTCGGCTCTACAGCCGAGACACAGCGACGCGAGCGCCAGCGAGATCGAGACCTTGGTGTGCATGGGGTCGTCCTCGGATCAGCCCGCGCCGAGGGCCAGCCAGTCGGCCTCGCGCCCGCGCAGCTTGACCATCATCGCAGCAAAGAGGGCGTTGAGGGCGTTGGTGTCCAGCGGGCCCTCGACCTCGCCGCGCATGTAGCTCAAGCCCAGCTCGCCCACGCGCTTGTAGGCCCGCCCCGCGCCCTCGGGGTCGTGCTGGACCAGCATGGTCATGTCCGGCTCCCCGTGGCCCGCCCAGCGCAGCTGCAGCCCGCCAGCGCACGGCCGCGCGCTGGTCAGCTCCCAGCCCACCAGCGCCGCGCCCCCTTCGCCGGGGAGCTCGAGGAAGGCGGTCACCGGCGCGAGGAGCTCGACCACCTCCCAGTCCGGGTCGAAGGGGTCGCGCTCGCTGTCGAGGCTCGCAAGGTCCAGGGCGGTCCCGTAGGCCTCGCTGACGCTCGCCTGGAACAGGCCGCCCTGAAGGAAATCCCGCTGGATCTCCTCGGCCACGGCGTCGTCGCGGACCACCGCGCCCGCGTACCAAAACTCGAAGGCGCGCTGGGCCCGGTCGAGCATGCGGCTGGCGTGGGCGCAGTAGGCCTGGCAGCGCTCGAGCGTCCACCCGCCGGCGGCGAGCATGCGCGCGACCTCGATGGCCTGGCTGACCGCGAGCCCGGTGCCCACGGAGTAGACCGGATCGGAGAAGCCGAAGGCGTCGGCGATGAGGATGAAGTCTTTGTCCGCGGGGGTCCGGGCCCGGCGGGCGAAGCCGCTGCGCACGTGCAGGCGGTCGTAGGGCGACCCGCCATGCTCGGGGCGCCGGCGCAGCTGAAAGTGCGGCGCGGCGGTGGCCTCGACGACCTCGCGGTACTGCTCCGGCGACACCGGGCCGTGGCGCGAGACCACGCCGTAGCTCATGCGCGTGCCTCGAAACAGAGGGATCTGCCAGGTCCACAGCCCGTCGCCGACGAGGCTCAGGTAGGTGCTCCGGGCGATGCGCTCGGCGAGCTCGGCGGTGCCCTCGGTGGAGATGATCTTGCGGTGGCGGACGTCGTACTCGAGGGTGCTCCAGCCCGCCTCGCGCACGGTCCGGTCGAGGGCCGCCGGCTCCTCGGCGACGACGTCGTAGTAGCCCCAGGTCGCCCACGCAGGCAGGCGCTCGTCGACCTCGCCGCGGCTCTTGGCCACGACCATGGCCGGCCCCGAGCAGTCGAAGATCAGCCCCGAGACCTGGTAGGCGCCCGCCGTGGTCTCGACCCGCTTGGTCTGCCAGTCGATGGCCGTGACCGCGGCGCGGTCGATGTCCAGCGTCCACGCCCGCGCCATCTCGGCCTCGAGCTCGTCCCGGGCCACGTGCATGGCCTCCCCGACCTGGCGCGCGCCCACGGGGAAGTAGGCCAGCTCCGGCGCGCCGTCGCGCCCGTGCATCACGAAGGTCGTGCCCTGCTTGGCCGTGTACGAGGGCAGCGCGCGGATGCCCGGCAGCAGCGCGGCGAGCTCGGGGTGGGCGAAGAGCTCGGGGATGACCGACTCGCCGACCTTGTAGCTCCCCGGGCGCGGGTCGACGATGGCCACCGAGTCGCTGACGCCCTCGAGCTCCAGGAAGCGCCGCAAGGTCAGCCCGGCGACCCCCGCCCCGACGATCAGGTGCTCGACCGCGCGCGCCGGGGCTGCCTCGGGAGGCCTCACGGAGCCAGCTTAGCAGGCGCCCGAGGGCCGTCGAGACCCGCGACCTGGCGCAGACCATTGTTTTGAACAAATCGCGTATGAGACGCCGAAAACGCAGGTCAAACTGTAAAGTAGAACTTTACACTCCATCCCGGGGCTGGCACAGTGAACACGTGGAGTTGACTAGCGAGCGTCTGACGAACCTTCTGCCTCTCAAGATGCGCAGCCAGGTCGACAGCTACCTCGAGACGCTGTCGGTGTTCATGGAGATCCGCGACCCCAAGGTGCTGCGCTCCCTCGGCCCCTCGGGCGTGCGCGGCATGGTCCTGCGCCGCGGCAAGCAGGGCGGGCCGACCAAGGTCCCGGTCAGCTACGACGTGCACTTCGACTGGAGCTACCCCGCCGACTTCCCCGAGATGGCCGAGCTCTACACCCGCGCCAAGCAGGGCCAGTGGAACGGCGACGACCTGCCCTGGCACACCGACGTCGACCCCTTCAACCCCGAGGTCCCGCTGCTGCCCAAGAGCTTCCTCGCCGCCGGCGATCTCAGCCAGGAGCTGGGCATGCTGCTGAGCCCCAAGGAGCAGCGCGAGCTGGCCTACAGCGTGATCTGCTGGATGCTCAGCCAGTTCCTCCACGGCGAGCAGGGGGCCCTGTTCGCCGCGGCCCAGGTCACCGAGGCGGTCCAGTTCTTCGACGGCAAGCTCTACGGCGCCACCCAGGTCATGGACGAGGGCCGGCACATCGAGGTGTTCACGCGCTACCTCGACCAGAAGCTCGGCCGCCTCTACCAGATCAACGACAACCTGTTCGTGATCCTCGACTCGCTGATGACCGACTCGCGCTGGGACATGAAATTCCTCGGCACGCAGATCATGATCGAGGGCCTGGCCCTGGGCGCCTTCGGGGTGCTCTACAAGGTCACCGGCGAGCCCCTGCTCCGCGAGCTGCTGCGCATGGTCATCCAGGACGAGGCCCGCCACGTCCACTACGGCGTGCTCGCCCTGCGCGAGCACTTCACCAAGGCCCTGAGCGAGCGCGAGCGCCAGGAGCGGGAGGACTGGGCCTTCGAGGTCGCCCTGCTGATGCGCAACCGCTTCATGGCCTACGAGGTCTACGAGGAGTGGTTCGAGGGGCGCATGAGCCGGGAGCAGTGGCGGCAGTTCATCACCCGCGCCCCGGGCATGAAGATGTTCCGCCAGGTCATGTTCTCGCGCCTGGTCCCCAACCTCCGCGCCATCGGCCTGCTCAGCGAGCGCATCATGCCCTACTACGAGAAGGTCGGGCTGATGCAGTTCTTCGACGGCGAGGCCGCGGACCAGCTCAGCGCCGAGATGCTGCTCCGCGAGCTCGACCTCCAGCGCGCCGCTTGAGGGCGCAGCGCAGGCCCGGAAATCTCTGCGCCCGGGCAGGCTGGGCCGCGCCGCCGTGCTAACGCAAGGGCATGAGCCTCGACGCCGTCATGACCACGGACCTGATCACCGCGCCGCCCACGGCCACGGTCCGCGAGGCGCTCCGGCTCCTCGAAGACAGCGACATCCGCCACCTGCCCGTCGTCAACGACGGCCACCTGATCGGCATCGTCAGCGACCGAGACCTGCGCGAGTATCGGGTCCCCCTGCTCCTGGAGATCGACCACTTCGACGAGGCCGGCCGCGATCGCGCCAACGACCTCCTCGACACCCGCGTCGCCGACGTCATGGCCGCGGACGTCGTCAGCGTCGACAACACCGAGTCCATCGCCTCCGTGCTCGACGCGATGATCGAGTACAAGGTCGGGGCCGTGCCGGTCATCGACCCCGAGAGCGAGGATCTCGTCGGGATCGTCAGCTACATCGACGTGCTCCGCTACGCGCGGAGCATGCTGTAGGCGCGCGTTCAAAGCCTTGGCGGGTGGCAGACCCGCCTCGCTCCGGAGGCCGCCCGCTGCTAGCTTGGGGCCGGTGAGCGGGGTGCCCAGGTGAAGGTCGCGCGTATCCGCTGTTGCGAGGTCCGCGAGCTCAGCGACGACGAGCGCGCAGAGATCCAGCGCGGCGTCGTCGCGATCTTCCTGGGCTCCTTCGAGTTCGAGGACACGCAGATGTTCGCCCGCCGGGTCATCTTCCGCAGCCCGGACAGCAAGCTGACCTTGCTCTACGCCGAACGCGGCGAGCTGATCGCCTTCTTCGCCATGAACATCACCCGCGTCGAGCTCGACGGGCGTCGCCACGCGGTGATCCACGCCAGCGGCTACAGCCACCCCGAGCTGCGCGGCGCGGGCACCTACGCCGTGCGTCGGCTGCTCACCCACGCGCTGCGCTTCAAGCTGCGCGAGCCCTTCACCCCGCTGTGCCTGATCGGCGAGGCCTCCACGCCCGCCGGCTACGCCCGAATGGCGCGCCACTTCCCCCTGCTCCACCCTCGCCGCGGCGTCGAGCCGCCCCCCGAGCTGACCCGGCTCGTCACCGAGGTCGCCCGCGAGCGCGGCTTCTTCCCCCTCGAGGGCGACCCCTGGCGCGTCGAGCTCGGCCACCCGCTCCGCTTTCGAGATCCGGAGCGGCTGCGTCGCTACGCCGAGGGCAGCGCCGAGGACAGCGTCGCCTTCTACCTCGAGCGCAACCCGGGCTACCTCGACAACCAGTGGCTGGTGATCTACTGCGCCTTCGATCGCGCTCAGCTCGGGGCCGCGCTCCGCCGCGAGTTGTCCCGCAGGCTGTCGAGGACGCGCGGCCGCCGAGCCCCCGCTAGCTGAAGCTCCACTGGTCGGTGTCGAGGTCGTCGACCCGCGTCTTGCCCTTGTTCCAGTCGATCTTCAGCAGCAGGTAGGCAAAGCAGGTCCCAGGCGCCAGGGTCACGAGGGTCGAGCCGCGGGTGCTGCTGCTGCCGCTGAACTCGGCCTTGACCCCCTCGACCCCGCCCGAGAGCTTCACGCTCGAGTCGTTGCCGTACTTCGTGGCGATGGCGCCCTCCATCACGATGAACACCTGATGGCAGATGCGCGCGTCCTTGCCCCAGCGCGCCAGGTCGTCGCGCTTGCGCGGCGAGTCGTTGATGGCCCGCTCCATGGTGTTGTTCATGACGCTGAGCTTGAGCATGCGCAGCTCGCCGGACTGCAGCTTGGAGCGCGTGTGGCTGGCGCCCACGCGCACGGGCACGCCCTTGATGATCGCGTTGATGGCCACGGAGAAGGCCGAGCTCGTCGAGCGCCTGAAGTCGATGTCGACGAGGGTGCTCTTGGCCGTGCCGATCTTCTTGGGCGGGATGCGGTCCTTGACGTCGAGGTAGTTTTGCTTGGTCAGCGGCGTCTTCTTCTCGCCGATGCTGCCGAGCTCGATCTCCTCGGCGTGCCCGCGGAAGTACGAGACTCCGTTGTAGGTGAGGTGGTTGTCCTTGACGACTACGTTTGGCATCGCTCTATCTCCAGTCACCGCGTCAACGCGGGGACTGAAGATCTTAGTGGGGTTCGCGCGCCCAAGACACGAGATTACAGCCCATCCGACCGCACCGTTCGCGCGGCCGGTATGTCGATGGTGCCCCATTTGAAATGGGGCAGTCGTCATAGTCGGGCGACGGCTTCGGCGAACACCTCGCCGCGGTGCACGAAGCTCCGGTACATGTCCCAGCTCGCGCAGGCTGGCGAGAGCAGCACGGCGTCGCCGGGCTGGGCGCAGCTCGCCGCCACGCGGACGGCCTCGTCCATGTCGGCCACGCGCACGCAGGGGAGCGCGCCTTTTGCCATGGCCATGAACTGCTCGGCGCTCTCGCCCAGGGCGACGAGGGCCCGGCCCTGGCGCGCGAGCACGGGCCGAAGCGCGCCCAGGTCGTCCCCGTCCTTGGCCCGCCCGCCGCAGATCAGCACGAAGGTCTGCTCGAAGCCGTCGAGGCCCGCGAGCACCGAGGCCACGTTGGTCGCCTTGGAGTCGTCGAAGTAGCGCACGCCGTCGCGCTCGGCGATGGGGTTCATGCGGTGGGGCAGGGCCTGGAAGCGGCGCAGCGTCGCCTCGCAGGTGTCGAGGCTCACGCCGAGGTGGCGGGCGGCGAGGACCGCGAACAGGGCGTTGAGGGCGTTGTGGCGCCCGGCCAGGGCCAGCGCGCGGCGATCGATGGACTCGCCCGCGCCCAGCTCGAGGCTCGCGTCGCTCAGCCGCGGCCGATCGTCCTCGCCGTCGACGAGCACGCAGCGCGCCGCCTCGGGCACGAAGCGGCGCAGCCGGGGCGTGAACGCGTCGCGGGCCGAGAGCAGCGCGAGGCCGCCCGGCTCGAGGCCCCCGAACACGCGGCCCTTGGTCTCGGCGTAGTGCTCGAGGGAGTCGTAGCGATCGAGGTGGTCCGGGCTGACGTTGAGCAGCATGGCCACGGACACCGCCGGCGAGCCGTGCACGCGCAGGGTCTCGAGCTGGTAGCTCGAGCACTCGAGCACCAGGGCCTCCGGGGCCTCGCGCTCGCCCCGAGCCACGGCCAGCACCAGCTCGCTCAGGGGCACGCCCAGGTTCCCGCCCGTGAAGGTCGAGCGCCCGCCGGCCTCGAGCAGGGCGCCGGTCAGCGCCGTGACCGTGCTCTTGCCGTTGGTCCCGGTGATCAGCGCGGTCTCGAGCGACCGGGGCCAGCTCGCCGCGACGAGCAGCGCCAGGCTCAGCTCGCCGTGAATCTGCGCGTCGGGGCAGCAGCGAGCGTGGCGCTCCCGCCACGGCCCCGGGGGCACGCCGGGGCTGAGCACCATCAGGTCGAAGCCCGCGAACGCAGCATCGCTCGGCGCCTCGCCCAGGAACAGCTCGACCTCGGCCAGCCCCTCGGGCAGCTCGGGCGCAGCGGCGCGCTGGTCGTAGATCGCAACCTCGACCCCAGCGGCGACCAGCAGCAGCGCCGCCGCCTTCCCGCTGAGCCCGCAGCCAACGACGAGGGCCCGGCGAACACCCGAGAGTGCGCCGAGCCCAGGAGTCTGGACCGCTCGTGTCTCGCTCACCGGAGCTTCAAGGTTGCCAGGGCGACGAGGGCCAGGGCGAAGCTGATGATCCAAAATCGGACGATGACCTTTGGTTCCGCCCACCCCTTGAGCTCGAAGTGGTGGTGGATGGGCGCCATCTTGAACACCCGCTTGCCGGTCAGCTTGAAGCTGGCGACCTGGATGATCACCGAGACCGTCTCGAGCACGAAGATGCCGCCGACGATGAGCAGGGTGAACTCGTTCTTGGACGCGACGGCGAGAAAGCCCAGGCCCGCGCCCAGGGGCAGGGAGCCCACGTCGCCCATGAACACGCTCGCCGGGTAGGTGTTGTACCAGAGGAAGCCGATGCCGGCCCCGCACATGGCCCCGCAGTAGATCGCCAGCTCGCCCGAGCCGGGGATGTGCGGGATGTTGAGGTAGCGGGCGATGTCGAAGCCGGCGATGATCGTGCCGGCGGCGTAGGTCAGGGCCAAGAAGGTGCCCGAGGAGATGATGGTCGGGCCGATCGCCAGGCCGTCGAGGCCGTCGGTCAGGTTGACCGCGTTGGAGGCCCCGACGATGACCAGGACCGAGAAGATCCAGTAGACCGCCGGGGGCAGGCTGATCTGCGTGGCGTAAAAATCGGTCAGCGGCAGCGCCAGGCGGTAGCGGATCGCCTCGGGCATGATGTCGCCGCCGTAGAGGTAGGCGACCGCCGCCGTGGCCACGATGAACTGGCCGAGGAACTTGTAGCGCCCCGCCAGGCCCCCGGAGCTCTTGCGCCGAATCTTGAGGAAGTCGTCGAGGAAGCCGATGACGCCGAAGCCCGCCGTGACCAGGGTCGCCAGCAATACGAAGGGGTTGCCGGTGTCCGACCACAAGACGGTGGGGATGATCACCGCGAAGATGATCAGCGAGCCGCCCATGGTCGGCGTCCCCCGCTTGGACAAGTGCGACTCTGGCCCGTCGTCGCGCACGACCTGACCCAGCTGGATCTTCTGTAGCGTGCGGATGAACCACGGATACAAAAGCAGCGTGAGCAGCAGGCCCGTGAGCGTGGCGAGCAAGATGCGCGTGGACGTGTAACGCAGGACGTTCAGGCCCGAGAGCCAGTCCGCCTTGTCATGCAACCCGTATAGAAGCTGGTACAGCACGGTTCCTCGAATCGCTTGGCACACCTGGGCTCACTCACGCAAGAATCTTGCGCAGGTGTGTGTGGGTTCAGGTACGCATACCCGCAGATCGAGATTCCGACCAGCGCTCGCCAGCCAAAACGGGTGTCGCGGAATTCTCGCGCGGAGCCATCGGCGCCGGGTCGTGCCGGCGCTCGGCCCATCCTCCAAATTTTTGCGTTGCTGCCGCGTTGCGCATGGAATTGCACGCCTTGCGGGCCCCAGGGCGAACATGGAGACTCCGCGAGTGCGAATCCTGGTCACCGGCGCCGGCGGGCAAGTGGGTCTCGATCTCATCCGTGAGTTGCTCCAGCGCGGCGATGAGGTCCACGCCAGCGACGTCCAGCCGCGCCCCGCGGCGGCCTCCGATCTCCCGGCCGACCTGCCCTGGCACCACCTCGACGTCACCGACTTCAGCGCCATCGTCGAGGCCCTCGAGCAGATCAAACCCGACAAGGTCTTCCACCTCGCGGCCATCCTCTCGGCCAAGGGCGAGCACGACCCCCACCTGACCTACACGGTCAACCAGGGCGGGACCTACAACGTGCTCGAGGCCTGCCGCCGCTGCGGCGTGGGCCAGATGATGTTCACGAGCACCATCGCGGTGTTCGGCCCGGGCCTGCCCGAGACCGTGGTCGACGACGTCGCCCTCCACCCCACGACCATGTACGGGGTGACCAAGGCCGCCGGGGAGATGCTCGCCGACTACTACCGCGCGCGCTTTGGCTTCGACGTCCGCGGGGTCCGCTTCCCGGGGCTGATCTCGGCGTCCATGCCCGGCGGAGGCAGCAGCGACTACGTCGTGTTCATGTACCTCGACGGGGTCCGCCGCGGGGCCTACGACGCCTTTTGCCGCCCCGACACGCGCATCCCCCTGATGTACATGCCCGACGGCATCCGGGCCCTGCTCGAGCTCAGCGACGCCCCCCGCGAGGGCCTCAGCCGCGCCATCTACAACATCGCCGCGTTCTCACCCACGGCCCAGGAGATCGCCGACACCGTCGCCGCGGCCCTGCCCCGGGGCGCCGACTTTGGCTTCACCCCCGACCCCGCCCGCCAGGCGATCCTCGACTCGTGGCCCTCGGCCCTCGACGACAGCCTCGCCCGCGCCGACTGGGGCTGGGCCCCGCGCTACGACCTGGGCGAGATGACGGCGCACCTGCTGCCGGAGATCCGCTCCCTGCTCGAGACCCGCGCGGACGCCCTGAACTTCGAGACCCACTGACGCGCTCGCGTCGAAGAAGCTGCGACGACCAGCTGCCGGCCCTGGCAGTTCTCCCACGTCACCTGCGGCTGTGGACCCGCGCTCACTTGGCGGCGGCCTCGAAGCCCCCGGCGAGCTCCTCGTCGAGGACCGGGCCGACCATGGTCATGGGCAAGGCCCCGCGCATCGACCGACCGTTGACGAAGGAGTGGGGCGTGCCCGACACGCCCAGCTTCGAACACAGCTGCTTGTCGGCGTCGATGACCGCCTGGGTCGCCGCGCTCGCCAGGTCCTTGGAAAAGCGGGCGACGTCGAGCTGGAGGAAGCGAGCGTACTCCAGGTAGTCGGCCTCGCTGCGCTTGCTCTTGTCGGCGAACAAAAGGTCGTGCATCTCCCAGAACTTGCCCTGCTCGCCCGCCGCGATCGCGGCCCGGTGCGCCCCCTCGGCGTCCTTGTGCATGGGCAGGGGGAAGTGGGCGACGGCGTAGCTGACCTTGCCCGAGTAGCGGCCGTCGGCGAGGGCCTCGTCGATGGTCTGGTGCCAGCGCGCGCAGTAGGGGCAGTCGAAGTCGAGGCAGGTGAGGATCTCGATGTCCGCCTTGCGCTTCTTGCTCGGCTGCACGCCGCGGACCGGGCGGCCGTCGAGCGCCACGGCCTCGCGCGAGTGCGCGGCCACGGGCGGGACCTCGACCTTGGTCGCCCAGCTCTTGCTCATCGCCGCGTAGAGCTGGCTCTGCTTGCCGCGGTGCCCGGCGAGGTAGGTCTTCGCGCTGTCGAGCTCCTCGTCGATGAGGGCCGCGAAGGCGGCCTCGGGCTGGGCTCCGGACAAGAACCGGCCGTTGACGAAGAAGGCCGGGGTCCCCGTCGCGCCAAACTGCTGCGCGACCTTTTGGTCCTCGGCGATGATCTTGGCCGCGTCGGGGTCGGCCATGTCGGCCTTGAAGCTGCGGATGTCGAGGCCCAGCTGGCGCGCGAGGGTCGAGAAGATCCCAGACTCCGCGAGCCGGCCGTCCTCGGCGGCCTCGTAGAGCGCCGCGCGCATGGCAAAGAACTCGCCCTGGCGATCGGCGGCGACCAGGGCCAGCGCCGCGTCCTTGGCCTGCGCGTGCATGGGCAGGGGGTTGTGGCGGTAGACGATGCGCAGGTCCTTGCCGTAGCGCTTGGCCAGGGCGTCGAGGGTCGCTTCGGCCTTGCGACAAAAGGGGCACTGCATGTCCCCGAAGGCGATCAGCGTGACCAGGGCGTCCGCGCGCCCCTTGGTCGGGCGGCCGTCCACGGGCACGGCGTAGTGGACCTCCGGATCGGGCCTGCCCGGCCGCGCCTTGCTCCCGCCCGAGGGCTTGCGCGCCTCGAAGGCCGGCCCGTCCGAGGCCAGGGCCATGAGCGCGGGGTAGACCTCGGCGGGGTGGGCCCCGGCGCGCAGCAGGTGGTCGACCTGCTCGCGCTCGGCCGCGATCAGCTCCTCGAGCTGCTCGGCGGCCCGAGCCCCGCGCACCGGCAGGCCGTTGATGAAGTAGGAGGGGGTCGAGCGCACGGCCAGGGCCTTGCCCAGCTCGATGTCGCCGTCGACGATCTCCGCGCCCATGCCCTGGCCGACCTCGACGAGCAAGCCCTCGACGTCCTGGATCCCCGCCGCCCGCGCGAGGGGCTCGAGCTCGCTGAGCTCACCGGGGCGCTCAAACATCACGCGGTGCAGCTCGAGGCCACGACCCTGGCGCTGAGCCGCGAGCAGGGCCAGCGCCGCGTCCCGGGCCTCGCCGTGCATCGCCAGCGGGAAGTGCTTGTAGACCACGCGCACGTCCTGGCTGCGGGCGGCGACCTCGTCGAGGGCGTCGTGGAGCCGGCCGCAGTAGGGGCACTGGTAGTCCGAGAACACCACGATGGTGATCCGGGCCTCCGCCGCCGGGGCGCCGAAGCTCAGGTCCGAGGCGGACACCGGCACCCGAAAGCGCTCCCCCTCGAGCTGCCCCTCGACGGCGTCCGCGAGCTCCTGCGCCCGAGCGTCGAGGGCGAGGCTGTCGGCCCCCCGCGCGGGCGCGCCTGCCTGCCCCGTGCGCGCCTGCTCGCCGGCCTCGACCGGGGGCGTCTGCGTCGCGGACTTCGACCCGCCGGTGCAGCTCAGCGCGAGGGCGGCGAGGGAGAGCACACACAGATCGACACGAAAGCGGACGCGCGCAGGCATGGGCGGAACGCTAGCAAGTCTGCGAGCCCTCGGCGCCCCCGCGGCGCAAAGCCTTGGGAGCCGGCTCACGCGGGGACCCTGGCGCAAACCCGTATCATCCCGGCGAGATGTTCGAGCAAGCCCGGGAGCACTTCGCCACCATCCTGTCCGAGATCGAAGAGGCCGGTCTCTACAAGCACGAGCGCATCATCGTCTCGCCCCAGGGCGCCGAGATCGCCGTCAACGACGACAAGGTCCTCAACTTCTGCGCGAACAACTACCTCGGCCTGTCGAGCCACCCCGACGTGGTCGCGGCCGCGGCCAAGTCCCTCGAAGAGCGGGGCTACGGCATGTCCAGCGTGCGCTTCATCTGCGGCACCCTCGACAAGCACAAGGAGCTCGAGGACGCCCTGACCACCTACCTGGGCACCGAGGACACCATCCTCTACAGCTCCTGCTTCGACGCCAACGGCGGCCTGTTCGAGACCCTCCTGACCAAGGAGGACGCGATCATCTCCGACAGCCTCAACCACGCCTCGATCATCGACGGCATCCGCCTGTGCAAGGCCGAGCGGCACCGCTACGCCAACTCGGACATGGCTGAGCTCGAGGAGAAGCTCAAAGCCACCCAACAAAAGCGCATGCGGATGATCGCCACCGACGGCGTGTTCAGCATGGACGGCAACATCGCCAAGCTCGACCAGATCTGCGACCTGGCCGAGAAGTACGACGCGATGGTCATGGTCGACGACAGCCACGCGACCGGCTTCATCGGCAAGACCGGCCGGGGCACGCCGGAGTACTGCGACGTCATGGGCCGCGTCGACGTGATCACCTCGACCCTGGGCAAGGCGCTGGGCGGGGCCTCGGGCGGCTTCACCTCCGGGCGCAAGGAGATCGTCGCGATGCTCCGCAACCGCTCGCGCCCCTACCTGTTCTCCAACTCCCTCGCGCCGATGATCGTCTCGGCCAGCCTCGCGGTCATGAAGACCCTGAGCGCGACCACCGAGCTGCGCGACAAGCTCGAGGCCAACACCAAGCGCTTACGCGAGGGCGTGGTCGAGGCGGGCTTTTCGCTCAAGCCCGGCGACACCCCCATCGTCCCGATCATGCTCGGCGAGGCCCGCCTGGCCGTGCAGTTCGCCGACAAGCTGCTCGACGAGGGCATCTACGTCATCGGCTTCAGCTACCCCGTCGTGCCCAAGGGCCAGGCCCGCATCCGCGTCCAGCTCTCGGCCGGGCACAGCCCCGAGCAGATCGACAAGGCCGTCGCGGCCTTCACCAAGATCGGCAAAGAGCTCGGCGTGATCGACTGATCCAACCTGCCGTGCCCAACCTGCCGTGCGGGTCGCGATGCGGGCGATCGTGGCGACCCGTGTCACGATCGCCACCCAAGCGACGAGCGCGCGCGACGAAGACCCGCGCATCTCGCCCAAAATGCGCGGATTTTTGGGTCAGGTGATAGGCTCCGCGCAGCCATGGGCTTGCTCGATCGCATCTTCACGACCCTGGGCCTACGCAGCACCCCGCCCGAGCCGGCAGACGACGCCGCCAAGACGGACGCTGCGGACGCCAAGTCGAGCGACGAAGCGCCCAAGTCGAGCTCTCCCCTCGAGAGCCTCGACGAGCTGACCCCGACCGAGCCCGGCGAGCGCGACCCCGAGCTCGAGGCCAAGGACGACCCCGGCACCTTCGAGTTCGCCACCGACATCGCCCGCTACTTCACCGCCGAGTTCCGCATCGAGCAGGCGTGGAGGAACAAGGAGCGGCGCGAAAAACTGTTCGGCGAGTACAGCATCCGCGACACCGCGCACTGGTTCCAGATCCAGGCGACCTTCCAGCGCTGGCTGAAGTCCGACGAGGGCAGGGCCAAGTACCCGACGGACGCCGCCCTGTCCCAGGCGCGCATGACCACGACGCAGACCGTGAGCATGGACGAGCTCAACCTGCTGGTCGCCGAGGCCAAGGCCGCCAAGGCCGAGCGCGAGGGCTGAGGGCTACTTCGTCGGCACTCGACGCACAAAGGCACCGGAGCGACGGTGTCCAGCGAGTGGATCCCCTCGAAAGGGAGCGGCCGAATTGGGCGACCACCATGGCATCGTAAATATTCACCGCTGCGATGAGAGCCCTGACACTCGACGAGCGTCGACATTTACCACGCCACCATTGCACAGATCGATAATCTGTACACATGTCAATCGCAGCTCGTCTCCGTCCATCCGCATTCATGTTCTTGTTGGCCCTCGTATTCAGCGCGACCGGCTGCTTCAAGACCTGGACCGTCATCAAGGCCTCGGGGCCCCCCTCGGCGCTCCAGGGCAAGGCTCAGATGGCCGTCCAGTTCGAGTCGGTCAACGTCCGCGTCGGCAACAAGGATCAGATGACCGAGCAGGAGTGGCTCGACAGCCGCGAAAAGGACGAGCACCGCGACAACTACACCGACAGCATGTCCGAGGCCAACCGGACCTTCATGCAGGGTCTGCGGCAACGCGCCGACGGCGTCGAATTCGTCGAGGGCCAGGCCGCGCCGGGTCAGGTTCAAATGACGGTCAGCTGGATCCAGTGGGAAGAGGGCATGTGGGCGACGGAGCTGGTCAAGTGGCCGTCCGAGGCCACCGCTCGCGTCATCTTCACCCTCGACGGCGAGACCCTCGACGAGATCGAGGTCCGGGCCAACCAGGAGACCTCGATGACCACCGCCGATCCGCGCGCTCGCTTCCGGACCATCGGCAAGCGCCTGGGCGGCTACACGTGGAGCTTTCTAAAGTCCGTCAACGGTTGAGCGCCAGGAGCCAAGCCGCGGCCAGTCACCGCGGCCAAGCGCCCTCGGCCCACGCGCGCGCCTCGGAGGAGGCCGCGGGGCCGCCCCAGCGCGCCTCCTCGACCCCGGCCGCCCGCGCCCGCTCAGCGCAGGCGTGCATCAGCGCGTGGTCTCGGGGCTCCATGTACACGGGCCGAGCCGCCCACGCGCGCGCGAGCAGCTTGGGCACCTCGAACCAGGCCTCGTCCAGGCTCGCGACCAGCACCGCCGCCATCGCCACGGCCCGCGGGGCGTTGCCGTAGGCCGTCCGGTTGCCGCTCGTATCCTGCTCGCTCGAGAACTCGGGCAGCACGGCCAACAAGGCCCGGGCGTGGGCCTGGTGACGGCTGAGCACCGCCACGCGCACGAGGGTCGAGCCCGTGGCGTGGAGCTCGTCGGGGCGGGCGACGCGGCCGTCGAAGGCGTCGAACCACCACCGCAGCTCGGCCCAGGCCTGGTCGATGTCGAGGCGCGCGAGGGCCTGCTCGGCCCGGGCCGCGGCGACGTAGAGCACCATCTGCCCCGGCGGCACGGGCTCGAAGCGCCGCTGGCCGCTCGCCCACATCAGCTTGCCTGGCGGGCCCAGGGCGCACTCGCTGATCCACGCCGCAGGCGGCCGCGGATCGAGGCGCGTGAGCGGCTCGACCCTCCGCCTGCGCTGGCGCGTGCGGGTGCGGCTGACGGTGATCATCGCGGCCAGGGGCACGCCAGCGTAGAGCCCAAACATGCCGCCGAAGTAGAGGCCCAGGCCCAGACCCGCCAGGCCGCCGGACGCCAGCCCCATCACCCCGCCCACGGCCAGGCCCGTGGCCAGGGCCGCCGAGCCCGAGGCGACCATGAACTGGTTCGAGGACAGCTCGCCGGTCTCCGGGGTCGGCTCGGCGAGGGCGACCAGGCTCGGCGGCGGGACCAGAGCTAGGGCCTGGGTGACCACCGCCGGGGCTTCGGGGCTGGCCTCGCGGTAGCCCCCCTCGACCCAGATGCGCATGCTCGGAAACAGGCGCTCGAGCAGCCCGCGCATGCGCCCGCTGGCGTCGGACATCACCCGCTCGCGCAGCTCCTCGGCGTGGGCGTGGAGGCGCTCGGCGGTCACGGCCAGGGTGATCGTGTAGAGCATGGGCAGCTCGACCTTCAGCGCGCTCGCCTGCGCCGCCGCCCAGGCATGCTCGAGGACCTCGTCGCTGGCCTCGCTCGCGGCCTCGAGCACGCGCAGGGCGGCCAGCAGCGCCAGGCCCTGAGCGTCCGCGCCGCGCTCGGGGAAGGCCGAGGCCCGCGCCACGCCCTCCTCGGCGAAGTGGCTCGGGGACAGCCACGCCAGCACGCTGCGCAGCAGCTCTCCGCGCAGACCGTGGGTCCAGTTTCGCCGCCGGCGCTGGCGGTGCATGTCTCGCTCGCGGATCGACAGCGCGTCCACGGCCGCCTGCACCTCGCCGGCCTCGAGCTCGCGGATCGCCCGGTGGGCCGCGACCTCGAGCAGCACCTCCGGCGCCTCCAGGGCTGGCCAGCTCTTCCCCCCCTCGACCTCGGCCCGCGCCTGGGCCCGCGCCAAGGCGTGCTGCTCCCGGCGTTGAAACCAGTAGTTCGTGCCGATGACGCCCATCGGGAAGGCGAAGAACACCGCCAACATGATCAGGCCCGGGTCGACGGCCACGGTCAGGGATACGAGGGTGCCGAATACGAGCGCGAGCAAGCCCGGGCCCCCGACGAGGGTCATGAAGGCCCTCCAGGTCTCGACCGAGCCCCCCGTCGCGTAGAAGGTCGGGGAGCGCCGCAGGCCCTCGGGCGAGCGCCTCGCCAGGGCCGACGTCGCGCCCCTCGACGGGGCGGGGTGCTCGCGATCCTCGCTCACCTCGGCGAGCATAGCCGCAGCGCGGGCGCCCCGGTGTCAAGTCGTGCAGAGCGCCGTCAGCGGATCGGAATCCGGAGGTAGCGCGTCCCGTTGTCCGCGGGCTCGGGCAGCTGCCCGCCGTCGACGTTGATCTGCACCGAGGGGTAGAGCAGCCGCGGCGCCTTCAGGCCCGCGTCGCGCTGCTCCCGAAAGCGCACGAAGTCCTCGCGGCTCGTGTCCCCGCGCAGCTGCGGGTTGTTGGCCTTGGACTTGCCGATGCTCGTCTCGTAGGCCAGCGCGCGCCCGCCCGGCTGGTAGTCGTGGCCGACGAACACCCGGGTGGCGTCGGGCAGGGCGTAGAGGCGGTCGTGGATCGAGCTGTAGAGCTGGTCCGCGCTCCCCCCCGGAAAGTCGCAGCGGCCCGTGCCGTAGTCGTCCATGAACAGCGCGTCCCCGGTGAACAGCGCGTCCCCGATGCGGTAGCTGACGCAGGCCGGCGTGTGCCCGGGCGTCGAGATCACCTCGACCTCGAGGCTGCCCGCCTCGAGCACCTCGCCGTCCCCAAGCAGCCGATCAAACTGCCGGCCCTCGACGGAAAAATTCGCCGGCATGTCGAACACGTCCTTGAACAGCGCCTGGACCTCGACGATGCGCGCGCCGATGCCCACCGGCGCCCCATGGCGCTCGCGCAGCACCGGCGCCCCGCTGAGATGATCCGCGTGCGCGTGGGTCTCGAGCACGAAGCGCAGCTTCAGCTCCAGCCCCTTCAGCGCCGCATCGAGCGCGTCCAGGGCCGCCGTCCCCGTCTTCGACGCCCCCTGGTCGTAATCCCGCACCGGGTCGATCACCACGGCATCGCGGGTCTCGGGGTCCCACACCAGGTAAGTCAAGGTGTAGGTCGGCTCGTGGAAGAACGCTCGAATCTCCATGCCCCGAGCCATTGCAGCCTCCGGGCCAAACCCCAGTCCTCCAACCACCACGCCCAGCGCCCCCCAAGGACCCCCGCGGTCCCACCCCGTTCCAACGTGATGCAGCACCACGCAACCCAGCTCACCCATCGAGTCGAAGGCAACACCCTCCGCACCACGACGGGCACAAAAGGGGCAAGGGGGTCGGATCCCCCAGCGCAAGGAGCCGCCCAAGCCCTCGATGAAACCCAAGACCCACCCCAACCCCAAACGCCCAAAACCCCAACAGCCCATGCCGTCAGGCGACAGCGGGGGATCCGACCCCCTTGACCCGTGCCCGCTCCCCATCGAAGCCGAGACCGACCCCCTTGACCCGTGCCCGCTCCCCATCAGAGCCGAGACCGCTCGCAAAACCCAAAGCAATCCCCCGAACGCGCACTCAGCGATAAGGCGCCGGCGGAGCCTGAAGCCGCTCCTCAAACACCTCGAGCTCTCGCACAATCTGCGCCAGCCGATCCCGCAACGCCGGCTGCCCCGACTTGCGCCGCCGCTCCAGCGACCACCCCTCGTCCTCAAACAGCGCCCGCACCCGGTTGGGATCCGCCCCCACGTCCTGCATGTACGCCGTGTCCACCGCGCTGAGCCGCTCCACCTCCAGCACCCACTCCCCGAGCTCCCGCGCCGCGTCGCGCAGCCGCTGCTGCAGCTCGTCGAACTCCCCCAGCATCGCCGCCGCGCTCCCCCCCTCGCGCAGCTCTCGCAGCGGCCCCTCGAGGCTCAGCCGCAGGGCGCGGGTGTCCCGGGCCAGGTCCTGGAGCGAGCGCGACAGGTGCGAGAGCTGCAGCGGGTTCTCCTCGGGGCTGCCCTCGAGGTAGCGTCGGCTCCGGGCCTGGCCGCGCATGGTCTGGATCAGACCCACGCCCGCGAGCAGGGCGACGACGAGGTAGATCCAGAAGCTCACGCGAGCCCCAGGTTACCAGCCCTCACTGGCCCGAGCAGTTGAGCAGCGAGGCGATGCCGTAGATCAGCGGCGTGAGCACGACCCACTTGACCACCCAGGCGATCAGGAAGGTCTTGAGCACCGCCGGGCCGTAGAACTTGGTCAGCTGCAGGGCCGTCAGCCGGCGGATGCCCACGGGCCAGCTCGCGCGCTCGCGCAGCCGCTCGTACCAGCTCGCGATGTTGGGCCGGCGGCGCTCGGACAGCGAGCGCGAGAAGCCGATGTGGTCGAGGCGGGCGATGGCCGCGGTCCAGGTCAGGTCGGCGAGGGTGTACTCGTCGCCCGCGAGCCAGCGCCGCTCCTCGAGCAGCTCCTCGATCTCGTCGAGCACGGCCTCGACGTCGACGACGAGCTGGTCGATGAGCCCGCGGTCGTTGACCGCCTCCTTGAACACGTCGAGCTCGTCGAGCTTGGCCTGGTACACGGGCGCGAGCTCGGGCTGCTTGTCGACGAGCTTGCGCAGCTGCGTGCGCTCTTGGCCCAGGGCCCAGCGGTAAAACCACCGCGTCATGCCCTTGGCCCGGCCGTGGTGCAGCTCGAGCAGGGGGAAGCTGTCCTGGCGCTCGACCCAGAGCATGACCTCGGCCCTGGCCTCGGGGTCCGCGGGGATCAGCTTCGGCCCCGAGCCGAGCTCGTCGAGCACGCGCAGGATGTCGAGGGTCTCGGTCACGACCGTGTCGCCGATCTCGACGGTCGGCACGGCCAGGCGCGGGTTGAGCTCGGCGTAGTCCGCCTCGAAGTGCTCGTTGGCCGGGCCGGTGTTGACGATCACGCCCTCCCACTCGAGGCCCTTCTCGGCCAGGGCGAGGCGGACGACCTGGGAGGGGATCGAGGTCGGGAAGTGGTGCAGGCGGATGGGCTTGCCGGCGAGCTTCGAGGGCGGGCGCCCGGGCTCGGGCACCGTCGTGACGACCGCGTCGCTCGCGTCAGCCACATCAGCCGCGTCGACCGCATCGCTCGCCTCGACCGCTGCGTCCGCGCGGCTCTCGGCCGCTTCGCTCTCGACGACCTTCAGCGTGCGCTCACCGGTCACGAAGACCTCCCGCTGCGCCGTCTGGTCCGCCCACGCTGGAACTCTAGCGTCCCTCGACGCGGCTTCGACTCGGCGCTCTGTCACGGTTGCGTCTCGACTCCCCGACCCGGCGGCGTCTGGCCCACACGGTGCAAGGCGCCCGGTGAACCAAGAGACTGTGGATGAATCCACAGTCTCTGCCTATTTAAACCGTCGTGGACGACGCCACGCCCTCCCTGCCCCACGTCCACGACTCAGCTCACCACGTCGATCGACTGTTCGCTCGACGCGGGCGCAGGTTACCCGCTCAATCCACCATCGAGGTCAGCGGCAGGTCGATGTGGAAGGTCGCGCCCTCGCCCGCGCGGTTGTCCAGGCGCAGCTCGCCGCCGTGCTCCTGGAGGATCCCGTGGCTCACCGACAGCCCCAGGCCGGTGCCCTGGTCTCGGCCCTTGGTGGTGAAGAAGGGGTCGAAGATGTGCGCGGCGACGTGCTCGGGCACGCCCCCGCCGTGGTCGCTCACGCTGATCCGCAGCCAGCCCCGACCGCCCTCGGCTGCCCCCTCGGCTGCCCCCTCGGCTGGGACGGTGCGCGCCTCGATCTCGATCAGCTTGCGCTCGTTGTGCCCAGGCCAGCGCTCGCACAGGGCGTCGCGGGCGTTGGTCACCAGGTTCATCACGACCTGTTGGATCTGCTGGTGACGGCAGGCGACCCGCGGCAGGTCCTCGGGGATGTCCACGCGGATCTCGATCTGGCTGCGGCGCAAGATGGTGTGCACCAGGGACAGGGTCCCGTCGACGATCTGCTTGGCCGAGAAGGTCTCCCCGAGGGTCTCGCTGTCCCGGCGCGAGAAGGCCAGCAGGTTGCGGACGATGGTCGCGACGCGCTCGGACTCGTGGTGAATCTCCTCGGCGAACTCGATGACCAGCTCCCGCTCGTCCGGCGTGTGCATGATCAGCTCCGAGTAGTTCATGATCCCCTGGATCGGGTTGTTGATCTCGTGGGCGACGCCGCTGGCGAGGGTGCCGATGGACTCGAGGCGCTGCTGCTGGCGCTGGGCCGCCTCGACCGAGCGCTGGGCCGCCTCGGCCGCGCGGCGCTCGGTGACGTCGGTGCCCACGATGATCAGCCGCTCGACCCGGCCGTCGACGCTGATCGGCACCACCCGCCAGGCGAACCACCGCTCGCCCGCGGGCGTCTCGATGCGCAGCTCCTCCGCGCGCCGCTCCCCCGCGCCCACGGCCTGCTCGATGGCCGCGCGCAGCTGCTCGCGGTCGTCGGGGTGGATGAACTCGACGATCGTGCGGCCGAGCGCGCGCTCGGGCGGGGCCGCGCCGCCGAGGTGGTTGACGAACTCGATGCGCGCGTCGGCGTCGAGCAGCATGACGACGTCCGGGAGGTCCTCGACGAGGGAGCGCCAGCGCACCTCGCTGGTCCGCAGGCGCTCGAACAGCTGGGCGTTCTCGAGGGCGCTGCCGGCCTGGACCATGAGCAGGCGCAGGACCTCGATGCGCTCTTGGGTGAAGCTCTCGGGGCTGAGCCGGTTCTCGAGGTAGAGCAGGGCGATGAGCCGGCCCTGCTTGACGATCGGCAGGCACAGCACCGAGCGCACGCCGGCCTCGGCGATGTAGGGGTCGAGGCCGTGGCGAAGGTCGCGGACCGCGTCGTGGAGGATCACGGTCTCGCGGGTGCGCTCGACCCAGCGCAGCAGCGACAGCGGCAGGCGGTCGCCGACCTCACTCAGCGCCAGGGACTCGCGCAGGTAGCCGACCCCGTAGGCGTCGTCGACCTCGACGCTGGCCAGGGCGACCACGGCCAGGGTCGCGTCCTTGCCCGAGTCGCCCCGCCCGCGCGGGAGCATCAGGGCCCCCCGCTGGGCCCCGGCGCTCTCGAGGGCGATGGCCATGATCCGCGTGACCACGTCGCCGAGCTGGATGTCCTCGCCGATCGCGACCGTGGCCTTGAGCACGGTGTCGAGGTCGAGGGCCTCGTTGGCGGAGCTGCTCCGGGTCATGTGGGTGTCCTCGAGGCCCTCGGCCGCCCCGCCCTTGGCCGGCGTCAAGGTGCCCATCTCGGGCCAGCGCGCCTCGAGCTCCGCGACCTTGGCGAAGGCGCCCCAGTGGTGGTAGCGGTCCCGGGCCTCGCGCAGCGGGCCGCGGGCCAGGTCGTCGAGGCCCAGGCCCAGGGCCGTCGCGCCCAGGCGCTCGAGGGTCAGGGCCTCGAGCGCGGGCAGGCGCTGCTCGGCGCTGCTGCGCCGCGCCTGGGAGAACCACGCCATGGCCTCGACGGGCTCGCCCTCGAGGGCGCGCAGCTCCGCGGCGACCAGCAGCGCCCGGGGGTCGAAGTCCCACGAGCCCAGCTCGGACCAGCTCCGGAGCTTGCGCAGGCGCTCCCGGGCCACGCCGAGCAGGCGCTCTCGGGCGGCCGCGTCCGTCGTCGAGCGGGCGCAGACCGCCGCGGACAGGCCGTGCAGCAGGCTGTAGTCGGCGACGTGCCAGGGCGCGAACAGGATCCGCTCGGTGTCGGCGAGCCCCTCGACCCGGGCCAGGGCCGCCGACCACCGGCCAAACAGCACGTCTTGCCAGACCGCGAGCAGCTCGATCATCCGCGCGCACACGGGCTGCTCGAGGTCGCGCTCGACCTCCGCGAGCGCGCCCTCGTGGCGATCGCCGAGCAGCGCCCCGGCGAAGCGCTGGTAGGCGTCGGCGATCGCGGCCAGGGGCTTGGCGCCCCACTGGCGCAGGCGGTGCAGCCCGGCCTCGGCCTCGTACTCGATGGTCCGCAGGTGCACGTTGGCCGACAGCGAGGTCGACAGGCGCATGATCGTGCCGTAGCCGACGAACTCGAAGTCGCCGACGACCAGCGAGGCGGCCACCGAGGCGCGCAGGGGCTCGAGGGCGTGGGCGAAGGGCTGGGTCCAGCCGCGCAGGAACCAGTAGGGCGAGGCCAGGCGTCGGAGCACCGTGGCCGCGCCGACCTCGGCCAACGCCCGAGCCTGCTCGGCGAGCTCGCAGCCCAGGGCCCGCTCGCCCAGGTAGGCGCCGATGATCGTCGCGCCGTGGACTAGCATCAGCGGATAGGCCGAGTGGTAGCCCTGCTCGGACACGACGCGCAGGTAGAGCTCGGTCAGCGCGAGGTGGACGTGGGCGTCGACGAGCTGGGCGCTGGCGATGCTGACCTCGATGACCTCGAGGGCCGCGAGCACCCGCGGGTCGGTGACCGGGGGGCGCTCCTCCATGCCCGCGAGCGCGTCGGAGCGCAGCAGGGCGTAGAGGTCCCCGGCCTGGCGATCGAGCTCCTGGGTCAGCGGCAGCTCATACTCGAGCCAGGCCAGGGCGCCGATGCAGCAGTCGAGGGCGAGGTGGCGGTCGTCGGCGAAGATCCGGTTCGAGATCCGCGTGGTCACGGCGTGGCCGAAGTCGACGGGCTCGAGCTGCGTGGACAGCAGGGCGTCGAAGCGGGCCTCGGCGATCTCGTAGTCCCCGCCCAGGCCCAGGGCCTCGCACAGGCCGATCTCGAGGTCGACGGCCAGGCTGCCGCCGCCCGGCTTGGAGCTCCGCCCGAGCGCCCCGCCGCCCCCCGACCCGAGGCGCTCGTCGAGGGCGCGCACGCCCGCGCTGAAGTAGCGCATCGCGGCCCGCGGCGCCGAGCTGCCGATCGCCCGGCGCCCGGCCGCGAGGCTGAGCTCGGCCAGGTGCCGGCGCAGGCTCAGCGCCGCGTCCTCGAGGGCCGCCCGCGCGCGCTCGGGCGGCGGGGTGTCGCCCTCGTCGGGGAAGGCGAGCAGGCCGTAGCCGTAGCCGAGGTGATCGACGACGTCGAACAGCTCCTCCGAGGCCCACTCGACCACCCCGCGGCCGAGCTCGAGGGCCGCGGCCTCCCCGGCCGGGCCGACGTCGAACTCGCGCTCGGGCCCGGCCAGGCGCGCGAGCCCGATGATGCCCACGCGGCGGTGGACCGAGGTCCGCAGCTGCGGCCCGGCGAGCTCGTAGGCCAGGGCGTGGAGGCGCTCGTGGGCGAAGCTGTGCCGGCCCTCGCCCAGGGGGTTGACCAGGCCCTCGCCGACCAGGGCCCCGAGGTGGCGGACCGCGTCGCCCTCGGACGCCCCGCGCTCGAGCATCAGCGCGCGCAGGGTCGGGAAGTCGAAGTTCGCCCCGATGATCGCCGCGTACATCAGGACCTCGAGGGCGCCCGGCTCGAGCTCCCCGAGCTTGGCGGTCATCATCATCAGGACGTCGTCGGAGAACTCCGCCCGGGTGATGGTGTCGGCGTCCCAGGTCCAGCCCTCGGGCCCGGCGACGATCAGCCGGTGGTCGAAGAGCAGCTGGAGCAGCTGGCGGACGAAGTAGGGGTTGTTGCGGGTCTTGGGCCCGATCAGCTCGGCGAGGGGCTCGACGTCCGCGACGGAGGTCGAGAGCGCGTCGGCGACCAGCTCGGCCACGTCCCCCCGCGCCAGCGGCTCGAGGGGCAGCCGGCGCAGGCTGTGGCCGTGCTCGAGCACGCCCAGGATGTGGCGCAGCGGGTGGCTGGGGTCGAGCTCCTCGTCGCGCACGCACAGCACCATGAGCAGGGCCGAGCGCGCCTCGCCGAGCAAGATCGCGAGCAGCTCGCAGCTCGCCGTGTCGGCGAAGTGCACGTCGTCGAGGGCCAGGACCAGGGGGTGATCGATGCGCGCGAGGCTGGCGACGAGGCGCGCCAGGGCCAGGGCGGTGCGGTTGCGGGACTCGAGCGGGGACAGGCGCGGGGCCCCGCGCGCGTAGGCCCCGAGCACCGGGCCAAACTTGGGCATCAGCTCGACGAGCACCGGGCCGAGATCCCCGAGCTCCCGGCGCAGCCGCTCGCGCCAGCGCCCGAGGCTGGCGTTGTCGAGGGTCAGCAGCTGATCGGCGACGTCGGTCAGCGCGACGAGGATGCCGGCGTGGGAGCGCTCGCTGATGCTGTCGCGGAAGCTGCCCCGGGCCAGGTGCCCCTCGCGGCTGAGCACGGGCTCGGCGAGCTGATCGATGAGCGCGGTCTTGCCGATGCCCAGCGGCCCCGAGATCAGCACGCAGCGCGGCCGCCCGCGGCAGGCCTCGCGCAGGGCCTCGAGCAGCAGCCGCGTCTCCTCGTCCCGGCCGTAGAGGCGGTGGGGCAAGAGCAGCTGCGTGGGCACGTCGCCCTCGCCGAGCTGAAAGTCGTCGAGGCCCTCGCCCGCCTGCAGCCCCGAGGCCAGGCGCTCGAGGTCGGCGTGCAGGCCCTTGGCCGAGTGGTAGCGCCGCTCGGGGGCCTTCTCGAGCAGCTTCATGACCATGGCCGAGACCGCGGCGGGCAGCTCCGGGCGCAGGCGCTGGGGCGGCAGGGGGCGGCGCGCGAGGTGGGCGTGGATCAGCTCGAGGGGTGAGTCGCTGGTGAACGGCCGCTCCCCCGTGAGCAGCTCGTAGAAGGTCACGCCGAGGGAGTAGAGGTCGCTGCGGTAGTCGACCTGGCGGTGCGTGCGGCCGGTCTGCTCGGGCGAGATGTAGGGCAGCGTGCCCTCGAGCACCCGGCGGTCGTGGATGTGCCGGCGCTCGCTCTCCAGCAGCACGGAGATGCCGAAGTCGGCGATGGAGATCGAGCGGTCCCGGGGGTCGATGAGGATGTTGGTCGGCTTGATGTCGCGGTGGACCACGCCGCGCTCGTGGATCTGCGCCAGGGTGTCGGCGACCTGGACCGCGACGGTCAGGAACTCGTCGACGTCGAGGGCCCGGCCGCTGCAAAACTCGGCCAGGTTGACGCCCTCGCGCCACTCGAGCACCAGCGCCAGCTGGGTGCCCGCGCGCTCGAGGGCCAGCGCGCGCACGACCCCGTCGAGCTCGAGCTGCTGGATGAGCTTGAACTCGTGCTCGACCCGGGCCTCGAGGCCCTCGTCCGAGCCGAGCTCGTAGAGCTTGACGACCACGACCTCGTCGTCGACCTCGCGCGTCGCCGCGAACACCCGGGTCGTCCCGGACTCGCGCAGGACGTGGGCGTCCCGATAGCCCTCCAGGCCCAGGGCCCGGGCCCGTGCGACGCCACCACTCACTCCGCCATCTTAGACCGGTCGCCGGCAAACGCCACGCATCGCTAACGGGCACGCACGCGCGCCCAATGCTGACTCAAAGGGCAGGGTCTCGATGGAGGACCGTGCCATACTCCCACCTACCTCATGGAGTGGCGAGCCAAGTGACCGAGCAAGTGACCGAGGCCAGCGCGATCCCGCAACTGCAGAGCACGATCCAGTCCGTCACGGTCTATCGCCGGGGCGCGTCGGTCCGCCGACGCGTCCGCGTCGAGGCCGGCCCCGCGTGCCCGCCCGTGATCCGGGTGACCGGACTGCCGATGAGCCTGGCGGAGCAGTCGGTCCGGGCGACCCTCCGCCCCCTCGCCGACGCCGAGCCTGCAGACGCGACGCGCAGCCCCGTCGTGGGCGATCTACGCGTGCTCCTCTTGCCCCACGCCGCGGCGAGCGAGGGCGCCGGCGGGGCCCAAGACAGCGCGCGAGAGCCCACCGGGCGCGCCGCCCTCGAAGCTGCAGAATTGGCCTGGAAACGCGCCAGGGCCCGCCTCGACCACGCCCGGTCCATGCGCCGCGAGCTCGCCAGCCTCGAGCCGGGCGCCCGGGGAGCGCCCGCCGAGGGTCAGCCGCCGGCCGACTCCCCCCTCCAGGCGCGCCTCGAGCTGCTCCGCTTTCGCAAGGCCCAGCTGGCCGCGCTGCAAGGGCGCATCAGCGCCGCGCTCACGGCCGAGACCGAGGCCCGCGAGCGCTACCACGAGCTCCGCGAGCGCGAGCGCGTCGCCTCGAACGCCGACGACCAGCGAGACTACGAGCTGCGCAAGGCCGTCGAGCTCCACCTCGAGCTGCCCCCTGGTGACGCGCCGGTGGTCGGCGCGGTCGAGATCGACCTCGACTACCTGGTCGCAGGCGCGCGCTGGGTGCCCAGCCACGTCGCCCGCCTCGACGCCGAGATGCGCAGCGCCGAGTTCGAGCTCCGCGCCCTCGTGGTCCAGCGCACCGGCGAGGACTGGCGCGGGGTCGGGCTGACCTTGTCGACGGCCGACCCCCAGAGCTGGGCCGAGCTCCCCGAGCTCCCCAGCCTCAAGATTGGGCGACGCCAACCCCCCCCGCGCAAGAGCGGCTGGCGGGCGGCCCCCGAGGGCGCCGGGGCCCTCTACGCCGACTGCATCCGCGACCTGGGCGAGCGGCCCAAGCCCGAACCCGAGCCCGCCCCTGCGCCCACGCCCTCGAAGCCCAAGCTCGCTCGGCAGCCCTCCTCGGTCGGCACGGCAGCTGCGGCCGCGGACGACATGCCCAGCTTCGGCGGCGGCGGCTTCGACGAAGAGTCGGATCTCGCGGTGCGCAGCCAGTCCGTCGTGACCCCGAACATGAAGCGACGCCGCGGCGGCCCGCCCCCGCCTCCCGGCGGCGCCCCCCCCATGCCCAGCGCCCCCGCCTTTGCTGCCGCCCCCATGACTCGGGGCTCCTTTCCCCCACCTCAGGCCATGGCGGAGCGCAAGAGCGGCGGCCTGCTCGGGGCGATCGGCGGCGCCATGGCCAGCGGCTTCGAGGCCCTCGCGGGCGGCGGCGGCGAGGGCTACGGCGGACGCGGAGGCTTCGCCGACGCCGCCCCCGAGCTCCCGCTGCTCGACACCACGCGCCTCGACTACGGCTCCCTGCGCATGCCCGGGCCCACGGACGATCTCGACGCCCAGGCTCGGGGCCAGCTTCGGCGCATGACCCCGCGCGAGCGCCACGGCGGGGACCAAGGTCGCGCCAAGCGGGCGGCGGTGGCTGAGCTCGAGGCCAAGCGAGACGGCGATCGCATCGACCATCACCTGTCCGCGCCCGCGGGCCACCGGTGGCCCAGCAACGCCGACGGCTACGACCACGCCTACGTCGCCGACGGCACCGTCGAGGTGCCCAGCGACGGCAGCTTCCGCTCCCTGCCCATGCTCGCCCGCCCAACCGAGGCCCGCCCCCGCTACATCTGTGTCCCGCGCGAGAGCCAGGACGTGTTCCGCGTGGTCCGCCTCGACAACCCCCTCGACGGGCCGCTGCTGCCCGGCCCCGTCGACGTCTACGTCGACGGCAAGTTCGCCCTCGGCTCGCAGATCGACGAGGCCACCCCGGCCGGCGGCGCCTTCGAGCTCGGCATCGGCGTCGAGCAGGCCATCGAGGTCGCCCGCAACGTCCGCTTCGAGGAGGAGGCCGCGGGCATGTTCAAGCGCAGCCTCGAGCTGCGCCACGAGCTGCGCGTCGAGCTGCGCAACAACCTCCCGCGCCCGGCCACCGTCGAGGTCCGCGAGCGCCTGCCCCACGTGCCCGAGGGCTCCGACAAGGTCGAGCTGCGCACCGACACCGTCGAGCCGCCCTGGTCCGACTACGAGCCCCGCGACCCCGAGCGCGCCCTCGAGTCCGGGCACCTGTGGTCCGTCGAGCTCGAGCCCGGCGCGGTCCAGACCCTGAAGGCCGCCTTCACCGTCACCATCCCCCGAGACCACGAGCTCGAGGGCGGCAACCAGCGGGAGCGATGACATGCGCGCGAGCCCAACCCTCACCCAGCTCCCCGTCGTCGCGGTCACCGTCCTCGAAGACCGCGCGATCGTCACCCGCCGCGCCACCTTCGAGCTCGCCCCCGGCACCCACCAACTGCGCGTCGAGGGCGTGGCCCCGGTGCTCGTCGACAAGACCCTGCTCGGCCGCCTGCGCGCCCCAAAGGGCAGCCCCGCGCTGCCCGAGGGCGCCCGCGTGCGCAGCCTGGCCCTGCGTCGACGCTGGCTGACCCAGGACGCCCAGCGCCCCGACGCCGACCTGGGCGACGAGAGCCTCGCCCAGCTCCGCGCCCGCCTGCGCGACGAGCAGTGGGCCCTGGCCCGGGCGGGCGATCAGCTCAACGACCTCGACGGCGAGCTCGAGACCCTCCGCGCGCTCTTGGCCCAGGCCGTGGCCGAGATCGGCGAGGACGTCGGCTGGGGCCGGTCTCAGCCGGCGCGCTGGGCCGAGCTCATCGGCGAGCTCGACGAGGCCCTCGCCGCGGGCCGAGACGCCCGGGAGCAGCAGGCCGCCGACATCGCCACGCGGTCCGAGCGGACCCGGAGCATCGCCCGGGCGATCGCGGCCGCGTCGACGCTCGACAGCTTCGCCCGCGCCGAGCTCGACGTCGAGATCGCCCTCCCCGGCGATCCCCAGGACCCGGCCCGCGCCGTCGAGCTCAGCGTCGAGTATCTCGTGCCCGGCGTCGCCTGGCGACCCTGGCACACCGCCAAGCTCAACACCGAGTCAGCCGAGGCCGGCGGCCTCGCGCTGCGCTGCGACGGCGCCGTGTGGCAGGCCACCGGCGAGGACTGGACCGAGGTCGAGCTGACCTTCAGCACCGAGCGTCCCTCCCTGGGCGTCGCCCCGCCCGTGCTCGAGGACGATCCGCTGTGGGCCGTGCCCCGGGGCGAGGTCGTCGAGGTCGAGGCCCGCGATCAGACCATCCACGCCACGGGCCTCGTCGACGACGGCGACGGCAGCAGTGGGGCCTCGCCCCCCTCCGACGCTCCGCCCGGCGTCGACGATGGCGGCGAGCCCCAGGAGCTGCGCTCGACCACGACAGTCACGATCCGCGGCGACGGCCGGGTCCACCGCGTCCCCCTGTTCGAGATCGACGCTCCCGCCGCGCTCGCCCGGGTCTGCGTGCCCGAGCGCTCCCCCGCGGTCTTCCTGCGCTCGCGTCACGAGCTCGACGGCGCCCGCCCGCTGCTCGCCGGCCCCGTCGACCTGGTCCGCGACAGCGGCTTCGTCGGCCGCACGAGCATCGACTTCGTCGCCCCCGGGGCCCGCTTCGAGCTGAGCTGGGGCCCCGAGCCCACCTTGCGCGTGCGCCGGGAGGTCGAGCTGCTCGAGGAGGAGCGGCGGATGATGAGCTCGTGGACCCGCAAGCCCCGGCGGGTCACCCTCAAGCTCAGCAACATCGGCCCCGAGCCCGCGATCATCGAAGTCCGCGACCGCGTGGCCGTGTCCGAGACCGAGAAGGTCAGCGTCGAGGTCCAGGAGATCACCGGCGGGGCCAAGCCCGACGCCGACGGCATCGTGAGCTGGTCCGTGCGCCTGCCGGGCTTTGGCCACGACCGCTACCAGCTGCGCTGGACCCTGGTCGTCCACGACGACGTCGCGGGGCTCTAACCCTCAGCCGTCTCCAGCCCCGCGAGCTCGGCCACGAGGAAGTCCACGAAGGCCCGGACCTTGGGGACGAGGTAGCGCTTCGAGGGGTAGACCGCGTACACGGTGGCGCTGCGCGGCGTCCACTCGCCGAGCACCGCCCGCAGTCGCCCCGCCGCGAGGTCCTCGCGCACGTAGACCTCGGGGATCATGCCCAGGCCCAGGCCGGCGCGCAGCGCCTCGCGGACCGCGAGGCTCGAGCTGACCTGGTAGCGACCGCGCACGGGCTGGCGGAGCTCACGGCCGCGCTTGCTGAAGCTCCACTCCCGCGCGTGCGCGGCGAGAGAAAAGCCCACGCACTCGTGCTCCCGCAGCTGCTTGGGGTGCGTCGGAGTCCCGCGGCGCTCGAGGTAGTCCGGCGCCCCGCAGACCACGTGCGCGAGCGTCATCACCTTGCGGGCCACGAGGCTCGAGTCCTCGAGCTGCTCGGTCCCGCGGATCGCCACGTCGAAGCCCTCCTCGACCAGGTTCACCCGCCGGTCGTCGAGGCGCAGGTCGAGGGACAGCTCCGGGTGACGCTGCAAGAAGGCCGGGATCGCCGAGGCGAAGCAGGTCAGGGTCAAGCTCATGGGCGCGCTGACGCGGAGCGAGCCCTTGGTCTCGCCCTGCATCGCGTCGAGCATGCCCTCGGCGTCGTCGAGCTCGTCGAGCACCCGAGCGACGCTCTCGTAGTAGAGCTCGCCGGCCTCGGTCAGGCTCATGCGTCGCGTGGTGCGATGCAGCAACCGCACCCCCAGCGCGGCCTCGAGCTCGCCCACGTTCTTGCTGACCGCCGCGGGCGACAGTCGCAGGTGGCGAGCCGTCGCCGCGAAGCTGCCGAGCTCGACGGCGTGGCGAAAGACGGTGAGCGCGGTGAAGCGATCCATTCGACACTCTCAGTGTCGAGTCATACCACCAGGCAGCACATTGTTCACCAAAGGGCGTGGATCTACCCCTAGTTCATGCCCAAGTACATCTGTGAGACCTGCGGAACGCAATTCGCCGAGACCCACGTGACCCCCGAGCGCTGCCCGATCTGCGCGGACGAGCGACAGTACGTCGGCCGCGGAGGCCAGCGCTGGACGACCCACGGAGACCTCCTGGCCCGCCACCGCCAGCGCATCGAGGACGACGACGGCCTGCTCGCCTTCGGGGTCGACCCCGGCTTCGCCATCGACCAGCGCGCCCTCTTGCTGCCCACCGACGCCGGGAACCTGCTGTGGGAGAGCGTCAGCCTCGTGACGCCGGAGGCCGTCGAGGCGATCCTCGCTCGCGGCGGCGTCGAGCGCATCCTGATCTCGCACCCGCACTTTTACTCGGCCATGGGCGAGTGGAGCGACGCCCTCGGCGGCGTCCCGATCCTCCTGCACGAGGCCGACCGCGAGTGGATCCAGCGTCCGCACCCGGCGATCGAGACCTGGTCCGGCGACGCGCTCCGGCTCTCGGACACGGTGACGCTGATCCGCGCTGGCGGGCACTTCCCCGGCAGCACCGTGCTGCACTGGGCCGCGGGCCCGCGCCCCGGCGGAGCCCTGTTCGCCGGCGACACCCCCCAAGTCGTGCCGACCCGCCGACACGTCTCGTTCATGTACAGCTACCCCAACCTCACGCCGCTGCCAGCCGCCGAGGTCCGAGCCATGCGCGATCGCCTGGCCCCCTACGCCTTCGAGGACGTCTACGGCTACACCTGGGGCCGCAACATCCTCGGCGGGGGCCGGGCGGCCGTCGACCGGTCCTTCGCGCGCTACCTCGAGGCGGTGCAGGACACGGCCGTGACCCTCACGGCCCCCAGCGCAGGCTCAACACCCGCAGCTCGCTCTGCTCGCGCATGAACATCTTGGCCTCGCGCCGGTCCGCGAGGATCGTCCAGGTCAGCGCCGCCACCAGGGCCGCGCTCGCGCCGATCAGCGAGTAGCCGGTGATCGCCACGCCGCGGGTGTGGTCCGCGGACCAGCCTCGCGGCGCGTTCGCGGCCAGCCCCAGGGCGACCCCCGTGCCCACCAAGCTCGCCCCCGTCACCCCGACGAGGGCCCAGCTGCGCGGACGAAAGTAGCCAAACACCGGGCCGCGCTTGCACACTGGGCGCCGATCCGGGACCCCGTAGGCCGCGTCGTCCCGGGGCCCGACGCGGCACCAGTCCTCGAAGCGGGGCTCCATCGGGTAGGCGCAGCCGATGGGCGAGACCGGCTGCCACCCCGGGTAGCCACAATCTACGCAGTCGTCCCAGTCGGGCGGGGGCGGGTCGTCGAGGGTGGCGAGGATCTCGAGCTCGGCCTCGCTCGGCCCCGGCGGCGGGTCGCGGTGGTGGTCGAGGCGTTCGGCCACCGCCGGGGCGAGGACCTCGGGCAGGATGGAGTCGTCCGCCGACCCGGTGAGCTCGAGGCCGAAGGCGAGCTCGCCCGCGAGCACGTCATAGACGACCAAGACGCCAGGCCCCAGCCCCTCGGGCTCGGGCTCCGCTTCGTCAAAGCGCGCCCAGATCAGGTAGTCGTAGCCCGTGGTCGAAGAATTGAGGTTGATGTAGCGAGCGATTCGCTCGACGCAGGCCAGCTCGTTCGCGGGTCCCGGACACGCCACGCGCTCGGCTGCGTCGCTCAGGCTCCGGTTGATCCGCTTCACCTCGAAGCCGCGGGTGACGAGCGCGGTCTGGACGCGCGCGCGCATGTCCGTGACCGCAGGCCCGTCGCCCTCGAAGACGAGCAGGCCGACTCGGAGGGGCTGGGAAGACTCGAATGACTCAGCAGGCGCCCGACCTTCGGCCCGGGCCTCGACCCCCCAACACGACAGCGCGAGAGCGATCGCGAGCGTCGCCCAGGTGCGCATGTCGAAGGCGACCATTCGAGCGCCAACGCGAACTCGAGGGGTCACTTTCACCAGCAGACCCTTCCCGACGACCGCGCTACACTCCCGCCATGACAACATCTCGGAACGCTGAGCTTAGAACATTCGCGCTCTCCCTCGTCCTGGGCCTGCCGAGCTTGGCCTGCACCGACGACGGAGACGGATCCGACGACGAGGTCGGTGAGTCCGGGCCGGGCAGCGAGGCCAGCGGAGACAGCTCCAGCGACGA
>NZ_ABCS01000070.1 GCF_000170895.1 Plesiocystis pacifica SIR-1
GTAGACCGCGAGGGCGTCGACGACGGCGTCGATGCCCTTGTAGGGCACGGACTCGCGCTCGAGGCAGCGGCCGCGCAGCACCGCGAGCCCCGGCGCCTCGGCGCGGGCTTGGTCCAAAAAGCGCAGCACCAGCGCCGACTTGCCCAGGCCGCTGTCGCCGCGGATGTGCACGGCCACTGGTTCGAGGCGAGAGCGGATCGTGGCCAGGGCATCGCGGAGCACGGCGAGCTCGGCCTCGCGTCCGACGAAGGGCGCCTGGTTGCCGCTCGCTGCCCGCGGCGCGCTGGCGCTCGCCGGGCTCGGCGAGCCCGCGACACCCAGGGCCGCGAGCCAGGCCTCGGCTTTGGGCCGCTCGCCGGGCGCCGGGCTCAGGGCGCGGCGGCACAGGTCTTCGAGGGCCTCGAAGGTCTTCGAGCTCGGCGCGCTCTCGTGCAGGCGCTCGCGCAAGCTGGGGACGCTGCCGTGGCGCTTGTCGATGAGGATGTCGAGGATCTGGCCGCGGAAGGGCAGGGTGCCCGTGAGGCACTCGAAGAGCATCACGCCGACGGCGTAGTAGTCGACGGGGGGCCCGTGGTTGGCCTCGCCCGCCTGCTCCGGGGCCATGTAGGCCGGGGTGCCCATGATCTGCCCGTCGCGGGTCATGCCCTCGTCGCTGGACGGGTGGCTGGGCTGGGCGAGCTCGGAGATCAGCCCAAAGTCGAGGATGACGACCCGGCCCTCCCGCGTGATCAGCACGTTCGAGGGCTTGAGGTCGCGGTGCACGAAGCCCGCGCGATGCAGATGTCGCACGCCCGTGATCAGCTGCCGCAGGGCCCGGTTCAGCCGGACCAGGTTGGGCAGCTGGCCGTTGCCCACGCCCTGGCGCACGTAGTCGACGAAGGCCACGCCCTCGACGACCTCCATGGTGAAGAAGGCGCGGCCGTCGGGCATGACCACGAGCTCCTCGAGGGCCACGAGGTTGTCGTGGCGGACGTCGGCGAGGGCCCGAAACTCGCGCTTGAAGCGGTACAGGCGCGCGGCGTGGGTCTGGGACAGGACCTTGAGGGCGAAGCGCCGCTGGTCGCTGAGGCGCTGAGCGAGGAACACCTCACCCATCCCGCCCGCGCCCAGGCGCCGATCGATCCGATAGCCCCCGAGGGTCGCGCCCGGGCCCACGCGCCGGGGTGGGCTGCCCATGAGCTCGATGCCCTCGATGGTGCTCTCGGGGGGGGCTTCGAGGGTCTCCTGGGAGTCGTAGCCCGCTGGCGGCCCGCCGTCGACGAAGTCCAAGCTGGCGCCGGGGGCCGGCTCTGCCTCGGCGTCGGGGTCCGCTCCCGGGTTGGCGTCGAGGGTCGAGCCCAGCGCACCCGATCCGTCACCCGGGGCCGCGTCGACGGTCTCCCCCGCGTCGTCAGCCTCACCGCGGGCCCTGGACGGCCTCGTCCGCGGGGAGAGCCTGTTCGAGGGCTCGGGCATCGGTGGACCAGTGTACCCGGCGCAGGTCGGCGACGGTGTAGTCGTGTGTGCGGAATAGTGAACTGCAGAAACTGCATGTCATCCTCGCAGGCGCCGCTAGAATGGGCTCTGTCGGCCCGGGAATGCCCATGTAGTCATGGCAAGCTTTTTGCTCTGTACATCCGTAGATGCGATCGGGTTCGGCCGACAGCGACGCCAGCGAGGCGAGGGAGGGCACCGGCGCACCGGGTGTCGAGCTCGAAGCGCCCTCGGCCCAGCGCGTTCGGGTCGGCTTCCTCGTCGCCAGCGTGGGCATGGCGGCCTTGCTCTTGTTCGTGGCCGTGTCGACGTGGATGAGCGCCCGGGAGCTCGGGGACGCCGTGAGCGTGGGCCAAGCTTCGATCATCCGCGCCGAGATCATGCGCGGGGTGCCGCCGGGGCAGGCCGTCGACGAGCAGCTGCTCGAGGACACGCTGCGCGATCACGCCGACCTCGGGGTGTCCCACGTCGGCCTCTACGCCCTCGGCGGCGAGCTGGAGATCGGCGTGGGTGAGCCGGTGGCGAGCATCGACCGGGACGCGATCCGTCGCGTGAGTCGGGACCGGCGGGAGACCTTTCAGCTCGGCCAGCGGACCGTCGTGCGCATGGCCTTTCCCTTGCCGCCGCACATGCGCAACCGTCAGGGCTCTCGCCCGGACCGAGCGGGCCCCGAGGACGGGCAAGGGCCCGGTCGACCTCCCGGAGCGGGAGGCCCTGGTCGTGGCGGTCCCGGTCGTGGCGGTCCTGGTCCGGGCCCTGGCTTTGGCGGGGGGCCGCCCTTTCAGGGGCCGGGCCCCGGGGGGCACCTGGTCATCGAGTTCGAGCCCCGCCTCGCCCACGTGCTCCGCGTCCGGGCCAACCGCAGCCTGGCCGTCGGCATCGCCGGCGCCCTGCTCATGTTGCTCGCCGCCGTCGGCCTGTGGCGACTGTCCCTGAGCGTCGAGCTGAGCGAGCGCCGCTCCGCCCAGCAGCGTCAGCTCGCGGCCCTCGGCGAGATGTCGGCCGTCATCGCCCACGAGCTGCGCAACCCGCTGGCCTCGCTCAAGGGCCACGCCCAGCTCCTCGAGGAGCGCCTCGATCGCCTCGAGGTCGACGAGCGCACGCGCAGGAAGGTCGCCCGGGTCATCCACGAGGCCCAGCGCCTCGAGGAGCTCAGCTCCGGCCTGCTGACCTTCGTGCGCCTCGGCGAGATCGAGCCCAGCTCGGTCGCGCTCGAGACCCTCGTGTCCGAGGCCCTCGCGGGCCTCGACGCGGCCCGCGTCGAGGTCGACCTGCGCCGCGCCCCCGAGCGCTGGCCCCTCGACGCCGGGCGCATGCAGCAGGTGCTCGGCAACATCATCGACAACGGCCTGCAGGCCAGCGCCGAGGACCAAGGACGCGTCGACGTCCGCGTGTTCGTCGAGCGCGGCCGCTGTGTGTTCGAGGTCCGCGACCGCGGACCGGGAGTTCCGCTCGATGCTCGCGAGCGTATTTTTGAGCCATTCCACACTACCCGTACGCGAGGCACCGGTCTCGGCCTGGCGGTCAGCCGACGCATCGTCGAACTCCACGGAGGCACGATCGGCGTCACTGACCACCCCGAGGGCGGGGCGGTGTTTCGCGTAGCCATCCCCAGGCACGTGCGAGAGGAGACGTGACGAACATGGCAAGGATACTGGTAACCGACGACGAAGAGGGCATCCGCGAGTTCATCGCCGAGGTGCTCGAGGACGAGGGCTACGATGTCGAGGTCGCAGGCGACGGCGAGGAGGCCCAGGGCAAGCTGCGGCGCTCGGGCTTCTCGCTGGTGCTCACGGACCTCAAGATGCCGCGCATGGACGGCATGGCCCTGGTCCGGTGGCTGCGCTCGGAGCAGCCCGAGGTCGAGATCGTGGTCATGACCGCCCACGGCAGCGTCGACAGTGCGGTCGAGGCGATGAAGCTGGGGGTCTACGACTACCTGCAAAAGCCGCTGTCGAGCCCGGCGGAGCTGCGGCTCATCGCCGAGCGGGCGCTCGAGCGTCGGCGCCTCCGGGCCCTGCGCGAGGTCGTGTCCGAGGGCGTCGACGAGACCTCCCTGAGCTTCGGGGCGCCGGCGATGCGCCCGGTGGTCGCGGCCCTCGACAAGGTCGCGGTGACCGACGCGACGGTGCTGCTGCACGGCGAGAGCGGGACCGGCAAGGAGGTCGCCGCGCGGGCCCTGCACGCGGCCAGCCGCCGCCGCTCCGGCCCCTTCGTCGCGGTCAACTGCGCCGCGCTCTCGCCCACGCTGCTCGAGAGCGAGCTCTTTGGCCACGAAAAGGGCGCGTTCACGGGGGCCGCGGCCCGGCGCCGCGGCAAGATCGAGCTCGCCGCCGGCGGGACCTTCTTCCTCGACGAGATCGGCGAGCTCGACCTCAACTTGCAGGCGAAGTTGCTCCGCGTCCTGCAAGAGCGGGAGTTCGAGCGCGTCGGCGGCAACCAGACCCTGCGCGCCGAGGTCCGCTGGGTCGCCGCGACCAACTGCGACCTGCAGCAGATGATGCGAGAGGGCCGCTTCCGCGAGGACCTCTACCACCGCCTCTCGGTCTTCCCCGTCCACCTGCCGCCGCTGCGCGAGCGCCGGGAGGACATCGTGCCGCTGGCCGAGCGCCTGCTCCTGCGCGTCGCCGGGGATCTCGGCCGCCCGGGCCTGCGCCTGGATCCGGCGTCCCACGCCGCGCTCATGAACGCCGACTGGCCCGGCAACGTGCGCGAGCTGGCCAACACCCTCGAGCGCGCGGCGATCCTCGCCGACGGCGACGTCGTCGGCTCGGACGTGCTGTTCACCCTCCCGGGTCAGACCACCAGCTCGGTGTCGAGCATGGGCGCCGGGGCGGTCGCGCCGACCAACGGCTCGATCGTGTCCCTCGACGAGACCCACTCGCTGACCGAGCTCGAGCGCCTGGCGATCATCGCGGCGCTGCGTCGCCACGACGGCAACCGGCGCAAGGCCGCGGAGGAGCTGGGCATCGGGCTGCGGACCCTCTACGACAAGATCAAGCGCTATTCTTTGAACTGAGGGTTCACAGGGAGAAGGCGGCCAGCCAGGGCTGTTGCTCGAAGCGGCCGCCGACGAACACCAGCCCCGAGCCCGCGCCCAGGGTGCTCGGGCTGGCCGCGTCGCCGGGCGCGGTCAGGTGGAAGAGCTCGGGCTCCGGCCCGCCCCCGCCCTCGCCGAGCTCGTACTTGGCGACGACGACGCCCGCGTAGCCGGGGATGGTCGCGAACAGGGCCCCGGCCCCGTCGAAGATCAGCGGCCGCGCGGTCAGGCTGGGGATCCCCGGCAGGTCGCTCCGGGTCCACAGCGGGGCCCCCTGGGCGTCGCACAGGCTGACCGCGAGGGTGTAGTCGTCGCTCTCGCCCTCGCTCAGGATGGCCGCGGCGACCCGGTCTCCCCGCGTCGAGATCCACGGGCCCATGGTGAAGCCGCTGCCCAGGCTCGTCTGGGTGGCGACCAGGCCCTGGTCGTCGAGGGCCAGCGCGTAGCCGGCAGAGTTCGGCTCGACCAGGGCGCTGCTCGTGGCCAGCAGCCCGCCCTGTCCGTCTTCCCCGACCAGGGCGATCGAGGTCAGCTGGGTCGGCGGGGTGTCCGGCGCTCCCCCGTGGACGTCCGCGACGAGGGCCAGCTCGGCGCCCTGTCCGTCGTAGCGCGCCCAAAAGCCGCGCTGGTCGACGCTCCGGCCCGAGACGTAGACCTCGTCTTGGCCAGGCGCGCACTCGATTCCGCCGATCTCGTCGAACTCGGCGAGGCCTGGGGCGATGGCCTCGGACCACAGCGTCTCGCCGTCGACGTCGAGCTTGGTCAAGCGGGGAAAGACCTCGCTCCCGGGGCCCTCGTAGGGGAAGCCCAGGAAGTAGGTCTGCCCGGCCTCGTTGACGCACACGCGCTGCGGGATGTCGACGACGTCGCGGGACCACAGCAGCTCCCCGGACGCGCTGACGCGGTGCACCCAGCCGTCGAGGCCGCCCTCTTCGCCGGCGTCGACCTGGGCGACGAGCAGGTCCGTGTTCGGGGCGACGTCGAGGTCGCGCACGCTTCCGCCCTCGTCGCTGGGGAGCTCGAGGACCCAGACCGCCTCTTCCAGGTCGGGGCCGCCGGTGTCGGTGGAGTCGGAGTCCGTGTCAGTGGAGTCGGAGTCGGAGTCGGTGGAGTCGGTGTCGGTGTCGGAGTCGGTGGAGTCGGTGTCGGTCGAGTGGGTGTCCGAGCTCGCCGCTTCGTCGGTGCCAGGCTCGCCGTCGACACAGGCGGTCATGCTCACGCTCGCGTTGAGGCAGAGCCCGAGGGCGATGAACCACGAGCGAGGAGTCGCGGCGGGGGCGAGGCGAGCGGGGCAGATGGGCACGTAGTGGTTGTGCCACGGAGGCGAGGGTCGATCATCCCGTCAGCGTCGCTGGGCGCGGGCGAGGCCCTCTTGGAGGTTCGCGCAGGTCGTCAGCTGGCCCAGGTCGACGTTCAGGCTGACGATGGCCCGGGCGTTTTGCGGCGAGATGCCGACGAGGATCACCTGGGCTCCGAGCAGCCGGGCGCAGCGGGTCAGGCGGATCACCAGCTCGGCGCCGTCGGTGTCGAACATGGGCACGCCGGCGATGTCGAGGATGACCGAGCGGGTCTTCGCGCGGGAAATCTCGGCGAGCAAGCGCTCGGTCAGCAGCTCGGCCCGGAAGCGATCGAAGGTCCCGACGAGGGGCACGAGCAGCACCCCGGGGGCGACGGGGGCGATGGGCGTCGAGACCTCGCGGATCCGCTCGAGCAGGGCGGTCTTGTCGGCGAGGGCGATCTTCAGCTCGGCGAGCTGGAACTCGGCCCGGGCGATGTCGCGTTGGGCGCTCTGGTGCTCGAGGTCGTGCTCGCGCTCGACGACGAAGCGGGTCGTGCACACGCCGAAGAACTCGAAGCACCATTGCTCCACGGACGCGCGGGCGGCGTCGCTGGCCGCGTCGAGCACGGCCTGGCGGAGCTTGGACACGAAAAAGCGCAGGTCCGAGAAGCTCATGTCCGCAGGCTCGATCTCGGTGAACACGGCCTCCACGGCCTCACGCATGGCGCTGCGTTGGTCGGCCTCGACGTCGCGCTCGAGGGCCTCGACGGTCGCTTCGACGAGGGCCTGGCAGGCCGCCTCTCCGGCGGAGGAAAAGGCGCTCGCGCGGCGCCTGGCGAGCCGGGCGCTCACGCTCCCGATCAGCTCCTCGCGGGCCGATGTCAAAAGCGGCGGCCGCTGCATGGGGGTTCACCAGCTCACGCGGTAGACGCAGGTGCTCGGGCGTCCGTCACCTGGATCCTGGCAGCCTCCGGCGGCGTGCTCGATGAGCGGCTTGACGCCGAAGCGCGAGCAGGCCCCGGCGATCACGCCGAGGTTGAGGGAGCAGGGGCCCCAGGCCGAGTTCTCGATGACCGCGGCGTGCTCGTCCTCGAATTCGCAGGTGAAGCCGCCGACGTCGGGGCCGCGGGCGTTGAGCTTGAACCACGCGTCGAGGGAGCCCAGCAGCACTTCCACGCTGTTGATCTGCGGGGGGAAGAGCGCGGACTCGATCATGCTCCGCCCGATCTCGGTGAGCGCAGCCTTCCCGAGCTCGCGCTCGATTCGATAGAAGAACGCCACCGCCCACTCGTAGTCGTACCAGGTCTCGGGATCGATGCTCTCGATGTTCGCGTCGGCGAGGATCTTGTCGACGATGCCCTGATTGTCGGCGAGGGCGACGATGAACGTTGCGAGAGCGGCTCCACTTTGCTCGTTTTTCTCACCCACGATTTCAATGTATCAAGAATCGCGGGACGGGTGCCGTGAACGCGCGGTGAAATTCAACCGTGCATGACCACGGAAGCGACTCGGGCCCTGACCGACCCCGAGTTTGGGGGCCTCAACCTGCGGCCGAGAGCGCGCCGTCGTCCTTGGCCTGGGCCTCGGCGAGGGTCTCGAGCACCCGGGCGGCCTCGCGGGCGCTCGGGCGGGCCTCGGGATCGAGGGCCAGGCAGCCTTCGATGAGCTGCGCGAGGGCCTCGTCGACGTCGCGGACGATCAGCGGGCTCATGTCGAGGAGGTCGGCGCTCTCGCCCCTGCGCAGGCTCAGGGCCACGGGCACGGCGAAGGGGCGGATGCCGGCGAGGGTCTCGAAGGCGACGACGCCGAAGCTGAACATGTCCGAGGCGAGGGTCGTGGTGGGCGCTCCGAGGGCCAGCTCCGGGGCGATGTAGTGCGGGGTCCCGGCGAGCACCCCCGTGCGGGTCAGGCTGAGGCTCGACGACAGGCTCCCCCCGCTGGAGGCGGGGCTCGAGGTCTCGCTCATCGTCGCTTCTTCGGACTCGTCCGCGGGCTCGCTCCCGTCCGCCGCCGCGTCAGGCTCGAGCGGATCGGGGTCCGCGAGCTCCCTGGCGGTGTCGGCATCTGGCGAGGACGTGCCCGCTGGCCGGCGCAGCTCGGGGAGCTCCGAGGTGCCCAGGCGAGAGATGCCAAAGTCTGCGATCTTGGCGTGGGCCTGCCCCCGCTCGGCGGACTCCTCGGTGGTGCGCAGGAGAATGTTCTCGGGCTTGAGGTCCCGGTGCGCGACGCTGGCGGCGTGCAGGGCGACGAGGCCCCGGGCGACCTGGGCCAGGACCGAGGTGGCCTCCTTGGCCGGGAGCACCCCCCGAGCCAGGCGCTTGCGCAGGCTCTCGCCCTCGACGAGCTCGAGGATCACGTACATGAAGCCCTGGGTCGACACGTCGATGTCGCGGACGCGGACCACGTTGGGGTCGACGATCTTGCTGGCGATGTGGGCCTCGCGGGCGAGGCGGGCGAGGGTCGTCCCGCTGCTCTCGCTGGCGATCTTCATCGCCCAGCGGGACTCGTCGCTGAGCCGGGCGACCTCGTAGACCATGCCCATGGCCCCGGACCCGAGCACCCGCTCGATGCGGTAGCGCTCGTTGACCTCGGTCCCCGGGAGCAGGATCTGGCGGCTGTTCTCGGCGCCCTCGACGAGGGCCAGGGCGGTGAACAGCTGGGCCGAGCGGTCGGCGATCTGGGCGCGCAGGTCCTCGTTGAGGGCGGCGGTCCGCGAGCGCTCGAGCTCCAGGGCCTCGAGCTGCTCGCCGAGCTCGACGTTGAGGGCGTCGGACTCGCGCAGCGAGCGGATGTGGCTGCGGCTGAGCAGCAGCGACAGGAACAGGGCGAAGGCGGCCAGGCCCAGGCCCGCCGGGCGCACGCCGCCGAGGGGGTCGACGAAGCCGAGCCAGCAGCTCAGGTCGGCCCAGGTGCCCAGGCTCAGCCCGACCCACGCGGCCAGCAGCAAGCCCACGTCGCCGTGGCGCTCGACCTCGCCGCGTCGCCACAGCCGGACGAGGATCACCATCTGGTAGACGCTGGTCACCGCGACCGCCACGACCACCGCCGGGGCGCTGATGGTCGTGGCCACGAAGGGCCCGGGGACGAGGACGGCCACGACCGCCGCGAGGGCGAGGAGGCCCAGCAGCCAGCGCGGCGGCTCGCTCAGCCCGGCGGTCCGCAGACAGCTCGGGTCGAAGTGGGTGTGGGTGAAGAACAGCGAGGCCGTCAGCGCGGCGAGCAGGCCGAGCTCGACGAGCACCGTGTCGAGGGGGCCCAGCCAGGTGGTCAGGCCGGAGGTGAAGGCCGGGTAGACGGTGGCGCTGAGGGCCTGGATGCCGAACCACATGTACGGGCGACGGCGGCGATCGAGGGAGTAGATCAGCAGGCAGGTCAGGCCGATCTGGGTGAGCAGCCCGACGGCGAGCCAGGAGCCGCGAATGTTGACGGCCTCGATGGTGCGCGCCCGCGGATCGGGGGCGCCCGCGGGGAGCAGCATGGGTTTGTTGGTCAGCCACGCGCTCTGGGACCAGCCATGCTCGATCCGCAGCGCGAGCTCGAGCTCGCCGTCTTCGCTGAGCCGCGCCGGCACGCGCCAGCGTCGGGGGTGGGCGACGCGGTAGCCCGCGTAGCGCTGGTCGGGGTGGAGGCGCTCGCCGTCGGCCTCGACCTCGAGCTGGGCCTGGAGCAGGGGGATGCTCAGATCGAGGGCCTGGCCGCGGAGCTCGGGGGGCAAGGACACGTGGGCGCGCAGGGTGTAGCGCGTCCGCGGCTCGACCTGGTCCTCGAACCACGCCGGGAGCTCGATCGTCTGGACTGATTGGACTGACTGGACTGATTGGCCCTGGCGCCCGGCGTCGAGTTCGAACGCGTCGATCGTCTGGCTGGGACCCTGCACGCATGCGGTGCCGAGCGCGAGCAGGATCAGCAGCCACGGCCACAACCATTGGCGCAGCCTCCGGGGGGACGCCAAGCGCGGCGCCGAGGAGGGTCCACCGCCAACCATCGAAGGATCAGCATATCACTGGCAACCATTGCCGACAGGCTCGATTGAGAGCCAAGGGGCGTGGTGTGCTCGATCCCTCTACTGACTCGAAGGTAGACTGGGCCCGTGCCGGAGCTCCCCGACATCACCCTCTACGTCGAGCACCTGCGTCGGCGCGTCGTGGGCGAGACCCTGAGCCGGCTCCAGATCCTGCACCCCTTCGTGCTCCGCTCCGTCGAGCCGAGCCTCGGCAGCCTCGCGGGCAAGCGCGCGACCGGGGTCTCGCGCCTCGGCAAGCGCGTGGTGCTCACGCTCGAGGGCGAGGTCCATGTCGTCATCCACCTGATGATCGCAGGACGCCTGCACTGGAAGGCGCCGGGGGCGAAGCTGGGGAGCAAGCGCACCCTGCTCGCGGCGCACTTTGACCACGGCGCGCTGACCCTGACCGAGGCGGGCAGCAAGCGACGGGCGTCGGTGCACCTCGCCCTCGGCGCGGAGGGGTTGGCCGCGCACGACCCGGGCGGCGTCGACGTGTTCGAGGCGAGCAGCTCGGAATTCGGCGCGGCGATCCAGGCCCGCAACCACACCCTCAAGCGCGCGCTCACGGATCCGCGCATCCTCGACGGCATCGGCAACGCCTACTCCGACGAGATTCTGCACGCGGCCAAGCTCTCGCCCATCAAGTGGACCTCGCGGCTGAGCGCGGCCGAGATCGAGGCCCTGCACGCGGCGTGCAAGTCCTGCCTCGAGGCCTCGACGGCGCGCTTGCGCGAGGACTTCGGCGAGGGCTTCCCGAGCAAGGTCACGGCCTTTCGCGCCGACATGGCGGTGCACGGCAAGTACGGCGAACCCTGCCCCGAGTGTGGGGATCCGGTGCAGCGAATCGTCTACGCCTCGCGCGAGACCAACTACTGCGCGACCTGCCAGACCGGGGGCAAGCTGCTCGCCGACCGCAGCCTGTCGCGCCTGCTGGCCAAGGACTGGCCCAAGAGCCTCGAAGCCCTCGAGGCCTTCAAGGACGAGCGCCGGCGCTAGAGCGCCGATCGGTGCGCTAGCAGTCGCCCACCCCGGCCACGCCGGGACCCATGATCCAGGAAAGCGTCGTCCACGGACTCAGCTGGCGTTGAACCCGTGGGCGGCTGCCTTTCTCGGTAGGACATCGGAGAAGTCCTCACGACACCTCGCTTGGTCTTTTCGCCGAGCTCTTTGTCGCCAAAACTTGCGGTGGGATCCACCACAGCGGCGCTTTGGCTCCGCGATCTCGACGAAAATCCACGGCGCGAGGAGCCGCGATGACTTCTCCGATGCCCTGCTAGCTGGCGCGAACACCCGAGTGTGCGACACTGGGGTCATGCGGCGGTGCTCGGGGGGGCGTCTGGGCTGGGGCAGAGCCGGCAACACTCGGCGCGGGTCCCTGGTCTACACGGCCCTGGGCCTGAGCGGGGTGGCGCTGTCCCTGGTCGGCTGCGTGTCCGACAGCCAGTGCGGCATCTGTGATCCCAAGCGCCTGGTGCTCCACAGCCTGTCCGGGCCCAACTACCGCGGCGAGCTGGTCCACTCGCTCAGCGAGGGCACGGGCGAGGTGCGCTACTTCGTCGACGACATCGGCGACTGCCTCGAGCGCCCCGAGGCCCTCGAGTCCGAGCGCGGGCCCGAGGAGTACTGCAAGCTCTCGCCGCTGATCACCGCCGAGGGCGTGCAGTTCGTGTTCAACAACCTCCTCGACGGCGACTCCGTCGAGTCGATCCGGCGGCGCCTCGACGACCCCGCGCAGCTCGAGGTCTACGACTGGAAGGTCGGCGTCGCCCACATCGAGGGGCCGATCACCCGCTACAACGGCGACTTCGACCCCGGCGACTCCGAGGGCTTTGCGAGCGTGCCTCGGGCGGTCAACCTCAGCTGCATCGACAACCTGCGCGCGGAGGGCATCGACTTCGACGCCCAGGTCCTGGCCGAGAACCCGGAGATCTGCGACGGCACCTTCGTCCACGGGGGTCGACGCCTGCCCCGGCGGGTCGAGCCCGAGGGCGTGATGGGCTCCTTCCGCGGGCAGACCGACTGGCGCGCGCAGGGCTGCGAGGCGCCCCTCGAGGGCCCCGACACCTGCTGCTCGCCCTGCGACTTTGCGACCTCCGTGGACGTCGCGCGCTACGGGGTCGATAGCCTGGGCCACGCGCGCACGCCCTACACGGCGATCGAGTGCGACACCGCGGCGGTGTTCCAGAGCTGCCGGAATTTCTCGCCCTCCGTCGACCGCAGCGCCGAGATCCAGCGCTACGCCTACGAGTGGCTCGGCGAGGCGCGGGTCTGGAACATGCCGCTGGCCGACGCCGTGCGCGAGACCCATCCGGACGACCGCCCCGAGGGGATGTTCGAGGGCCCGAGCTGCACCAGCTACGAGGACTGCCCGGCGGGGGAGGTCTGCGTGGGCGAGACGGAGGACGGCGAAGCCTGCGAGGTGCCGAACCCGAACTGCGGCGACAACGTGGGCCACTGCGAGCCCGAGTGGTTCGTGGACTGCGAGTACGCGTGGGACGACGCCGAGCTGCCGGTGTGCGTCGACACCCGCTTCGACGTCCGGGCCGCGGGCGCGTGCCGGGTCGTGAGCGCGGAGTTTTTGGCCTGTCCGCCCGACGCAGACTGCGAGAAGGTCGACGCGGGCTCGCGCCTGTCCCTGTGCGACGTCGATCCCTCCGACGGCTTCCTGAGCGTCGACGAGTGCTGCAAGGAGGAGCTGGGCCACGAGCCGGGGCTGCGCTGCGACCCGCTCATGCAGCCGGCGGTCGAGGCCGTGGCCCGCTACGACCGCCGCGCGGACCTGCCCCGGGAGGTGCGCGAGTGCTTTTGCGGGGAGCCCAGCGAGCAGCCCTCGATCTGCGCGGACGCGATCGAGGTCGGCTGCACCGCGCCCTGGGGGGCGCTCGAGCGCGCGGACGGGGACAGCAACGAGGGCCACTACCTCGGGCGCTTCGTGACCCGCGAGGGCGGGGTGGCCTACGACCCGGCGCTCAAGGCCGTGCTCTACGAGCCCGCGGATCTGGGCAACACCCGGCGGGCGCTCGTCGAGGCCTGCGCCGAGCAGCGCGGGGACGTGGGCCCGCTGACCGCCCTCGACGGCTGGCGCATGCACGACGAGGGGCCCGTCGAGACCGCGGAGAACTTCGACCGCGGGCTGTGCTCGGCCTCGGACTACGCCGTCGTGTTCGCCGCCGAGGGCGAGCAGATCGTCGACAAGCTCGGCAACACCCTGGCCAGCTCCGTGCCCGTGGGCGCCGACGGCCCGCGCCTGCGCTACCCCTTCTCGACCCCCGAGTTCCACGTCGTCCCCGACAGCGGGACGCCCGTGGACGAGCAGATCATCAGCGCGTGCGAGGACTTCAGCCTGCGCCTGTCCAACAAGTACGCCCTCGCGCCCCGGAACCTGCGCAAGCTGGCGATCGTGGCCCTCGAGCGCGACGCGACGCCGGGGGCCGTCGACGCCGAGGGCGTGCCCTGCTCGGTCAGCGAGTCGCCCGCGTGCTGGGTCGAGGGCCACGTGGTCGCGGGCGGGCAGGGGTGCAGCGACTCCCCGGAGCTCGTCGGCGAGGACGCGCCGCCGTGCCTGCGCGTCGACGTGTCGGGGCAGGGCGAGGGGGTGGTCCGGGTGAGCGCCGACCGGCCGGGCTTCCCGACCTGGCTCAGCGAGGCCAGCGAGGAGCCGGACCAGTTCGGCCGGCCGCGCACGGGTCGCTACCGCCTGCGCGTGCCGGGCCTCGAGGGCTTCGACTCCTGGGCCGAGCTCGCGGCGGTGCTCGACCAGGCCGACGCCAACCCAGACGCCGCGGCCGCGGCCGAGCTCGCCTACGCGTCCGCCTTTCACGACGTGTGCGGCATGCCGCTGATCGGCGCCGGGGCCTCGGGCTACCGGGACCACCGCATCGACTTCGTCATCGACCCGCCCAGCTGCGGCCGCGACCCGGACCAGGACGGCGTCGACCTGGCCTGCGACAACGCGAGCGGGCAGGCCAACGCCGACCAGCGCGACTCGGACGCGGACGGCATCGGCGACGTCGCGGATCCGTGCCCGCTGGGCGGGGGCTACGCCAACCCCGAGGGCAACGCCGACACCGACGACGACGGGATCGGCAACGCCTGCGACAGCTGCGGGCGGGCGACCACGCTCTACAACTACGGCGACTTCGAGCCGGCGGATCCGCGCCTGTTGGTGCGCGGGAACCCAAACCAGTCGGACTACGACGGCGACGGCATCGGCGACGTCTGTGACAACTGCCCGGCGGTCGCCAACTGCAGCGGCTTTGGCCCGGGCCAGCCCTACGTGTTCGGCGCGGCCATCAACGTGTTCGCCGACGACTGCCAGATCGACGCGAACGAGGACATGATCGGCGACGCCTGCCAAGTCGGCGTGGACGAGCCCGGCGTCGGCGCGCAGATCCTCGGCCACGCCGCGGGCCCGGTGGGCTTCGCCAACGACGACGACTTCGACCAGGACGGCCTGAGCAACCTCGTCGACCTGTGTCCGCGCCTGCCCGTGGACATCCAGCCGTGCTCCGACGCCGAGCCCTGCCCCCCGGGGCGCAGCTGCTCCGACCCCCTGGGCGGCGTCTGCAACCACCTCGACAGCGACGGCGACCAGAGCGGGGACGCCTGCGACACCTGCCCCTCGGTGTTCAACCCCGTGCAGGGGGTCCCCGGCGGCCCGGAGCTCGACGACCCCGACGAGGACTTCGTCGGTACGCCTTGCGAGCGCGGCGAGGACTGCCGCGAGGCCGACTCGCCGCGGGGCCTGGCGTTCATGGCCGTCGCGGTCGAGGGGACCTGCTGCACGACGACCTACCCGGGCGACGGCGTCTACGTCGAGCACGAGGACGGCAGCTGGGGCTGCGAGGGGCTGTGCGACCCCTACGGCTTCCCGGTGGTCCGCGGCTGCGCGGACGTGGCCAACCCCGACCTGGACGTGCCCGACGGGGTCCACTGCCGCCCGCTGCCCGACGCCCTCGAGTCGGCGCCCGGGGTGTTCGAGCTCCCGCCGGGCTGCGCCGAGGCCCTCGAATTCTACGGCATGTGCGACCCCGGCGACCCCGGCTGCGCCCCGGCCCAGGCCAACCCGCGCTTCGTGGTCGAGGCCGGCGACGACCCAGGCTCGGTGTGGCGCTACCTGTGCAGCCTGCCCACGCCCGACCAGGACTTCGACGGGATCGGGGACGCCTGCGACCTGTGCCCGCTGGCCTTCGACCCCGACAACCGCGTGGGCGAGAGCTTTGGCAACGTCGAGCTCGGCTACTACTGCTCCGGGGCGTTCGCGTGGGCGGAGCTGTGCGTGGACGAGAGCGAAGGGGAGACGGGCACGGACACCGACACGGATTCAGGGTCCGACTGAGCCGATTGATCTGATTGATCTGATTGATCTGATTGATCAGGACGAAGAGCGGGGACCGGAGTCGAACCGGCTTCCTCCGCCTTGCAGAGGCGGCGCATCGTCCGTTGTGCTACCCCGCTCGAGTGGGAGGAGTGTAGCGTAGCGGGTCGACAGGCGAGAGTCGGGTTCGAACCGACGTCCTCCGCAGGATGAGTGCGGCGCATCGTCCACTGTGCTACCTCGCCGCGTCGAGCTTACCAGGGGACCTCGGCGTAGTCCTTGAGCAGCACGCCCCAGATCGGGCGGCCGGCGAGGCCGCGGGCCACGGGGTCGAGGATGCGGGCGGCGGCGTCGTCCATGTCGAGGGGCGGGTGGAAGCCTTCGGCCTCGGCCTTGGCCCGGGCGGCGGCGGGCCCTTCGTGGCTGACCCAGCCAGGGTCGACGCTGACCATGTAGATGCCGCGCTCGGCGTAGTCGTGGGCCGAAGTCCGGGTGATCATGTTGAGCCCGGCCTTGGCCATGTTGGTGTGGGGGTGGCGGACGAGCTTGGTGGTCCGGCGAAACTGGCCCTCGACGGCGGTGACGTTGACGACGTAGCGGTCGGGGAAGGGCGAGCGCAGCAGGGCGGGCTCGAGGCGGCTGCACAGCAAGGCGGGGACGATGGCGTTGACGACCTGGGTCTCGACCATCTCGACGGGCGGGACCTCGGCCAGGCGCATGACCCAGCTGTGCTCGCGGCGTAGATCGATGGCCAGGTCGACGCCCTCGAGGCTGCGGCCGAGGGCAGGGCGGGAGCCGCTGTCCGGGGCCCCCCAGCGCTCGACGGCGAAGCCCGGCGTATCTGGAGGCCGCGGGCCAGGGAGCGCCGTCGCTGCGGCTCGGGCCTCCGCGGCGTACAGGGCCGCGTAGTGCTCGGGCCCGTGCCACACCGTCTGCGCAGCGTTGTTGATCAGCAGGTCGAGGTGCCCCGACGCGGGGTCGCGCCAGGCCTCGATGGCCCGCATCACGTCGTCGAGGCGGCGAAAGTCGAGGCCGTGGATGGTCAGCCGCTCGCCCCAGCTCGCGGCGTCGGGCTCGGCGGCATAGCGCTGGGCCGCGTCCGCGGGGAAGCGCGTGGTCACGGCGACCTCGGCTCCCGCCCGCAGGCAGCGCAGGGCGGTCGCGTAGCCGATCTTGACCCGCCCGCCGGTGATCAGCACGCGGCGCCCGGCGAGCGACACGGGCAGCTCGCGCATGGCCTGGGAGGCGTCGCCGCAGCGCGGACACAGCGAGCGGTAGTAGCCGTGGAGCTCGCGGTAGGGCTGCTTGCAGACGTAGCAGGCGCGCTCGCGCAGGGTCTGAGCGGGGGCCGGGGCCGGGGCCTCGCCCGCTCCGGCCTGGCCGGTCTGTTCGCGCAGCGCCCGATCGTGGGCGGCCGTCGCTCGGCGTCGGGCGGCCTTGCGTCGCTTCTTGGCGTGCTTGCGCAGGTGCGCCGCCGCGTTCTCGAGGGCGAGAAAGCGCGGGTCGTTGGGCTCGAGCTCGCGGCTGCGCTCGAGCAGCTCGAGGCAGGTGGCGAGCTCGTCGTCCGTCAGGCTCACCGCCCGATTGTATCCGAGCGCCGGCCCTCCATTGCGAGCGATGAGCCGTTTTGGCCCCCTCGGCGGACGTCGAGCTGTGCCCTCGACGACGCGCTCGCTCTTGCTCTCGTGCCTCGCCGTGGCGGCGTGCACGGCCCCGCCGCCCCAGCCGCTGTCGCTGTCGAGCGCCCCCGCGGTCGTCGACGACGCGCCGCGCTTCGACTACCGCCACACCCCCGAGGCCGCGCCGCAGCCCGAGCCACCCCTGGGCCACGTCGGCCCCAACGGCCAGTGCCCCCGGCTGCGGGTGTTCAGCGATGCCGAAGATCTGTGCCGGCGCGGGATCCTGGCCGACATCCCCCTGGGCCGCTGCGGGCGGCTGGGCGACGCGGCGACGGGCTCGGACGTGAGCGCGAGCAAGCGCAGCACCCGAGCCCTGGGTGGGCGGGCCGAGCTCTTCGTCCGCCACTGGGTGCGCTCGGACGACCGCGACGACGTCTACCTGGCCCTGCGCGGCGACAACGGCTACGTGCTGCTCGGGCAAGTCGCCGAGTTCTACTCGCAGTTCAACGACGCCCCCGAGTTCCGCCGCTTCCGCGGGGACGCAGACAGCCTCGAGATCGTCACGCGCCAGCTGTGGTGGTTCGCCGGGCCGGACGATGGCGAGGTGACCCTGGACAGGCGCCTGACCTTTGCCCGCGACGCCGAGGGGGCGATCCGCCGCGACCACGCGTGCCCGGACCTCGCCCTCGATCTGCCCCCGCCGCCCCTCGACTGCGAGGCCGTCCGCGCCTTCGACTGGAGCGCGCTGCCGCGGGCCGAGGCGGTCGAGTGGGACAGCACCTACGAGGGGGAGGCGCTCTTGGGCAGGGCCCTGGGCGAGCTCGGTCTGACCTGGCGGGACATCGACGAGTACGGGGACCCGCCGCGCGCGCGGGAGACCCGGGTCCAGTACCAATCGCTGACGGTGATCCAGCCGAAGCCCCGGGGTCGCTGGGTGCTGATGCGCGAGCAGCTGCCACTGCTGACCAGCTCGCGCGAGGTGCGGATCGGCGAGGGCCCGGGGGGCTACTACGCGCGCAGCTGGGAGGGGAAGCGCGAGCGGATCCACCGCCTGGATCTCACGACGGCCACGGCCGACCCCGTGCTCCCCGGGGCCTGCGGCGAGCTCGAGGATGAGGATGAGGATGAAGGGGAGGTCGAGGTGGTCGAGTAGGCGCTCAGGCGCGCTCCCACTCTGCCCGCAGCAGCCCAAACCAGTCGATGTCGACCGCGCGCCCGCGGATCACCACGAAGCGACGCAGCCGGCCCTCGTGCCGCATGCCCACGGCCTCGGCCAGCCGCCGCGAGGCCGCGTTGTCGGCGGTGCTGTGGCACTCGACCTTGGCCAGGCTCGGCCAGGTCTCGAAGGCGTGGTCGAGGGTCGCGCGCACGGCCTCGCGGGCGTAGCCCTGGCCCCAGCGGTCGGGGTCGAGGGCGTAGCCGAGGTCGGCCTTGTAGTTGGGCGCGTCGAGGCTCAGGCGCACGCTGCCGATGGGCGCGTCGCTGGGGTCGTTGGCGAGGCACAGGGCCCAGGTCGCGTCGACGCTCCAGTCGGCCAGGCGCAGCCGGGCGAGGCGCTCCTCGGCGTCGTCGCGGGTGTAGGCGCCTGTCTCGGGCAGGGGCAGGGGCAGGTGGCGGGCGAAGCCGGGCTTGCGCGAGTAGGCGAGCACGGCCTCGACGTCGCCGAGCCCAAAGGGCCGTAGGCGCAGCCGCGCGGTGCTCCGCTCGCGCTCGAGCTCGCTCGCAAACAGGGCCTCGCTCATCTCACTCGCTCGTCGTCATGGTCCGCACGAGGGTCGAGTAGACCTCGCGCCAGGCGAGCTCGACCTCGGGGGTGAAGTCCTCGCCGAGGTAGCGCTGCAGGGTCGCCAGCAGGGCGCCGCCGACGTGCTTGTAGTCGCTCAGGGTCGCACCGTAGTCGACGTGGCGCTGGCCGAGCTCGCGGACCGTGGCCTCGATGGCCGCGAAGTCGTCGAGGCCGCGGACGGCGAGGGCCAGGGTGTCCATGAGCATCTGCTGCTGCCGCGCCATGTCGGTGTGCTCGAACAGCTCGATGGCGGCGGGGTGGCGCTCGAACAGGTCGTCGTAGAAGTCCTGGGCGAAGGCCGGGGCCTTGCCGCCGAGGCGATCGAAGCTGCTCTGGACCAGGAACACGACGTCGCTCTTGGCGAAGTCGAGGACCTCGACGAAGGTCACGGACTTGGCCCCGATCTGGGCGTGGAGCTCGGCCCCGAGCTCGAGCTCGAGGCCCTCGATGGCGGCCACGGGCGCGAGCACCTGGCCGCGGTGGGCGAGGGTGCAGGCCTCCCGGGCCTGGCGCACGGCGGCGCCCATGAGCACGCGATCGCGGGTCGCGGGGTCGGCCGAGGCCTCGGGCGTGGTCGCCTCGAGCAAGGTGCCCGTGCCCACGCCCACGGTCACGCCGACCTGGGCGCCGAAGTGCTTGATGACGTAGGGGTTGAGGGCCCGGATCCGCGCCGGCGTGCGCAGGGCGACGCGGACGGCCCGGCGCATGCCCTCGAGGTCGGGCTCGAAGGCGGCGACGACGGTCGTGCCCTCGATGCCCGCGAGCCGCCCCCCGTTGATGGCCACGAGCTCCTGGAGCGGAGCGATGGCCCGCTCGAGCACGTGCACGGCGTCGTCGGGGAAGCCCTCGGCGAGGACCTCGTCGATGCCGTCGAGGCGCAGGGCGAGCACGTTCGCCGAGCACGAGCTGGCCACGCGGCTCTGGGTCGAGCGGCGCATGTCGGCCATGTTGGCCTCGTTGGGATCGCTGACCAGGCGCCGGACCATGCACGGCCCGAGGACCCGGGCCTGGCAGGCCAAGCGGGTGCTCGCCGGCCACTGCCGCCGCTCGGCGATGCGCTGCTCGAGGGGCGGGCGGGGGCTGAGGTTGTCGCGGCCCTGGAGCACGACCACGCGGCAGGTCGAGCAGCGCGCGTTGCCGCCGCAGGCGTGGAAGTGGGGGATGCCGGCGTTGAGCGAGACGTCGAGCAGGGTGTCGCCCTCGGGGGCCGAGGCGACCACGCGCTCGCCGGGCTCGCGGAAGCTGACCCGGTGGGTGAGCGCCGGGGTCTTGGGCGCGAGGCTGTTCGAGCCCTGGGCGGGCATGGTCGTCTGGGCCTGGGTGAAGCTCGGGACGTCGCGGGCCTCCGTCGAGGCCCCGCGCACGGGGGCGTGGGTCTCGAAGCCGTCCCAGTCGAGCTCGTCGCCGGTGTCGAGGGCGTCGGCGATGGCCTTGGACAGCTGGGCCGTGGGCGCGACGGTGTTCACGCCCGCGCGGCGCAGGACCTTGTCGAGGGCCCGCCCCGCGGCGCGTGCGTCGGGGAAGCGCAGCGAGGGCTCGCGCTCGACGCAGGCCGCGAACCAGTCGTCGAAGCCCTCGGGCAGCAACCCGCTGCGCCCAAACTCGCTCGCGCGCTCCGTGGCCGTGGGCAGGGGATCGACGAGCATCTCGCGCCACAGCCGAGGCATGCCCGAGCCCTCGACGGTGGCCAGCCAAAAGGGATAGCCGACGAGCATGCGGAACACGACCAGGCCCAGGGACCAGACGTCGGCGGCCGGGGTGATGTCGGCGCTCGACTGGCTCTGCTCCGGGGCCATGTAGCCTGGGGTGCCCACGGCCAAGGTCGCGGCGCGGATGCGCGTGCGCAGCTTGGCGATGCCGAAGTCGAGGATCTTGACCATGAAGGGCACCCCGACCACTCGCGAGCGCGACAGGAACACGTTCTCCGGCTTGACGTCGCGGTGAACGATGTTGACGTCGTGGGCGGCCGAGAGGGCGTGGACCACCTGCCCCGTGACTTGCGCGACGTCGCCGAGGGCCATGGCCCCGCGCTGTTGGACGTGGCGCTCGAGATCCTGGCCCTCGAGCAGCTCCATGGCCAGCCAGGGCGTGCGCGTGGGCCCGTCGATGCCGGCGGCGACGACCTGCACCACGTGATCGCTGTGGATGCGCGCACCAATTCGGGCTTCTTGTTCGAAGCGCTCTCGGGCCCGCGCGTCCATGGAGAAGGAGGCGTGCAAGATCTTGATCGCGCGCTCGTAGCCCGTGGGCAGGTGCGTGGCGGCGTAGACCGTGCCCATGCCCCCCTCGCCGATGCGCTGACCCAGGCGAAACTCTCCGCCGATCGTCGACCCTGGCTGAACCCCCCGATTCATTGCGCCTCACTGTAGCAGGCAGCGCCCGAGGGCGCGCCGACTCTGGCATACTCTGCAACCATGAAGTTGCGTCACTCGTGGGGATCGATGCTGGCCGGCCTGGCCACGACCTTCGTCGCCGGTCTGGCCGTCGGCTGCACCGTCGACAGCATCGGCGAATCGACGTCGGCCTCGGGCTGCATCAACGACGCGTCGTGTCCGGCGGGCCTGGTGTGCGTCAACGGGGCCTGCGTGCTGGACACCTCCAGCGATGACGACGACGACGACACCATCGGAGACGAGGTCGGGACCGACGCGGGCGAGAGCTCCAGCGAGGGCTCGGACGACACGACGACGACCACCGAGGGCGGCTGCGAGCCCGGGACCTTCGGCTGCCCCTGCTTGCCGGGCAACGAGTGCGGTCCGGGCCTCGAGTGCGTCGACGGAGTCTGCGGGCTCGAGGGCAGCGGCGAGTCGACGAGCACCGACGGCGGGACCACGGGCGGCGGCACGACCACGGGCGGGACCACGACCGGCGGCGGCTCCGACTTCGGGATGTGCGGCTGGAACGCGATGTCCGGCTACTACGACTGCATGCAAAGCGGCGCCGACCCGAGCATGCAAAACCCCATCGAGTGCCCCAACGTCGCCCTGATGGAGGGCGCGGCGTGTCCCCAGGGCCTGACCTTCGAGGGCTGCTGCGAGCCCGGCGGGGCGCTCTGGTACTGCGAGAACGGGGTCGCCACGACCCTCGACTGCGGCTGAGGGCGAAGCTCGCCGGTCAGCCGCGGCGGCGGTGCTCTGCGGGGGTCCACCAGCCCTCGGGGTCCGCCGGCGCCTGGCCGATGACCACGCGGCCCGTGCCCTCGACGCGGTCGCGGCCGTCCTCGCCGACGAGGCCGCGCTGCCACAGCAGCCGGGCGACCGCGCCCGCGCTGGGGTAGCCGACGACCCGCCCGTCGTAGGCGGCGACGCGGCTGCCCTCGGGCTCGCGGACGAGGTTGATGTAGATGCCGGCGACGCGCTCTTTGGGCTCGAGCTCGTCGGCGAGCACGCCCACGTCGTCGGCGTAGCTGGCCCGCGAGCCCATGCCGACCAAGGTCGCGCGCAGGTCGGCCCCGCGCAGGCGGCCGGCGCTGATGTCCGCGAACAGGCAGTAGATCAGCGCGTCCCGCTCGGCGTCGTCGCCGAACAGGTGGATCTGCGTCTTGGGCGGGAAGGCCCGGGCGAGCAGCAAGAGCGCGCCGAGCTTGAAGGGGGTGTGCTCGCGCAGGCTGTCGAAGTGGCGCCGGCGGAACACCTCGACCTGGTCCTTGTAGGTGATGCCGTCGAACTCGACGCCGTCGATGAGCATCTTGCGCTCGATGGCGCGGCGGATGAAGGGCGGGCTGGCGGTGATGAAGAACAGCGGGGCGTGGCCGCGCTCGCTCGGCCCGGCCCGGAGGGCGTGCAGCAGGGCGGTGGTCCCCGGCAGCGCCCGCTTGTCGACGGCGAACTCGAAGGGGATCTTGAGCATGCCCTTGACCTGGCTAAAGCGGGTGTCGAGCCAGGTCTTGTCGATGTCCCAGATGTAGGCGGGGCCGGCGTAGTCCTCGGGCAAGCTGCGCTGGAGCTTGCGGACCATGGGGAAGGGCGCGCGGATGATCTCGTACTCGGCGTCGGGATCGTCGAAGTCGTCGACGTCGCCGAGGCGCTCGCCGTGGTCGTCACCTTTGCGCTTGCGGGCCATGATCGGGGCTTCCGGGTGCTTCAATCCTAGCGCTTCTTGGTCGCCGCGGCCCGCGTCAGGCTGGGATCGATGTCCTCTTGAACCGCACCGGTCATCAGCTCGCGCAGACCCTCGGCCGGGGTCAGGCCGTCGTAGAGCACCCGATAGACGGCGTGCATCAAGGGCGCGCGCAGGCCCAGCTCGCCGGTGAGCTGCTCCGCGATCTTTGCGGCCTTGACCCCCTCGGCGACCATGCCCAGGGAGTCCACGGCTTCCTTGAGGCTCATCCCCCGGGCCAGGGCCGCGCCCACCCGGTGGTTGCGAGACAGGGGGCTGGCGCAGGTCACCATCAGGTCGCCGATGCCGGCGAGGCCCGAGAAGGTCATGGGGTCGGCGCCCAGGGCCACCCCCAAGCGGGCGATCTCGGACAGGCCGCGGGTGATCAGCAGGCTCTTGGCGTTTTCGCCCAGCTCCATCTGCGTGGCCATGCCGGCCGCGATCGCGATGATGTTCTTGAGCGTCCCGCCGAGCTCCACGCCGACGACGTCGGTGTTGCCGTAGACCCGCAGCTGGTGGCTCTTGAGCACCTCGCGGGACACCTCGATGACCCGGGGGAAGCGCGACGCGACCACGGTGCCGGCGGGCTTGCCCGCGCACATCTCCCGGGCGATGTTGGGCCCGGACAGCACGCCGATCTGACGCAGGCAGGTCTCGGCCCGAATGATCTCGGTCATCCGCCGGCCGGTCCCGAGCTCGAGGCCCTTGGTCGCGTGCACGGCCAGCTGGTTGGGGCGCACCAGATCGCCCAAGTCGGCGCACACGCTGCGGAAGGCCTGGGAGGGGATGACCAGGAAGAGCAGCTCGGCCTCCTCCACGGCCTTGGCGAGCTCGGTGGTCGCGGTGATGTGCTCGGACAGCTCCAGCCCCTTTAGGTAGCGAGAGTTGCGGCGCTGCTCGTTGATCTCGGCGCAGGACTCCTCGTTGCGGCCCCACAGCGTGACGGGGATGCCGTTTTGGCCGATGAGGTGGGCGACCGTGGTCCCCCAGTTGCCCGCTCCGAGGACGCTGACCCGGGTCGTTGCGGTGGTGTGCTCAGCCACGGAGGCCTCCCCGGTTGCTGGCGTGGACCAAGCTGGCCGCGCCGCGCAGGCCGTAGCCGTCGAGGCGGTTGCGGTAATAGAACATCAGGTTCGCGTCTCCGATGTGCAGGCGTACGCCCTTGCGCTGGACGACCGGGCGGGAGTGGTAGGTGCCGAAGCTGCGCAGGGCCGCGCGGATGAGTTCGCGGGTGTCGCCCGCGGCGACCTCGGGGCTCAGGCGCAGGCGGTCGGCCCGGGCCAGCTCGGCGAGCTCGGCCAGCAGGGCGTCGAGCTCGTCCTCGACCTCGGGCATGGCCAGGCTCTGCTCGGGGCCGATGGAGCCGAGGAAGCGGTAGAGGTCCCGGGGCCTGCGGTTGCGGTAGAGCAGCTCGAAGCAGGCGAAGGCCAGGACCGTGGTCGGGTGGACGAGGTTCTCGCGGAAGAACTCGTCGACGATGCGGCCCTCGAGGGCGCGGGTGTACTCGGCGTCGCGGACCGGGTCGGCGACCACCTCGCCGTCGACCTCGAGGTAGCCGCGGGGATCGATGGGCCGGCCCTTGGGGTCGTAGCTGACGCCCTCGCCGTCGACGACGTTGCCGAAGGGGTCGAGGGCCTTGCCAAAGCGCAGGTGGATCTTGAGGTCGAGGGAGAACAGCCCGCGCAGGAAGTCGAGCCAGCGCTCCCACCGGCTGAACTCGTCGTCGACGATGATGTAGCGGCTCTTGCCGGCCTCGGCGAGCCAGTCCTCGATCAGCGTCGAGGCCTCGAGCACCAGGGGGTAGCTGATGGTGCAGGGGACCACGAAGCACTTGGGCCGGTCGCGGCGGTGGACCAGCTTGTTGCGGTAGGCCGCCAGCGAGCAGCCCAAAAGGCCCTTCTTGAGCTGGTCCTCGACGCCCCCGGAGCGGCTGCGCGTGCCCCCGGGGAAGAACAGGTTGTCCTGGCCGAACTCCAGCGAGACCGTGGCGTACTCCTTGAGGGTCTGTTTGTAGAGCGGGTCGCGCTTGCGCCGATCGACGGTGTAGGCGCCCAGGTTGTACATGGACTTGCCGATGATCGGGTTGCGGAACAGGTTGAGCCCCGCGCCGTAGGTCAGCGGCGGCAGCCCCAGGTGGTAGATCGCAAAGCCGAGGATCAGCGAGTCGAGGTTGGAGCTGTGCGTGGGCGTGACCACCAAGGTGCCGTGCTCGCGCAGGCGGGCGAGGTTGGCGATGTCGCCCTCGACGATCACGTGCTTGTCGAGGCTGGGGATGGCCTGGCCGCCCATCAGCCGGCGCGGGGACAGCCCGGTCAGCAGGGCGCTGAGCATGGGCGGGGCGACCCGGGTGGCGACCTTGTAGAAGGTCGGGTTGAAGTTGCCGGCGATCTCGTTGGCGTAGCGGTGGACGACGCGCTCGAGCAGCCGGGCCTGCTCGGCCTCGGACACCCGGGGCAGCTCCCGGCGAATGCTGGCGTAAAAGGCCTTGTCGGCCCGGGCCTCCTCGTCGTCGCTGTCGGCCTTCTTGAGCCGGTCGAGCTCCCACCACAGGGTCTCGTTGATGAGCTCGGCGAGGGAGGGTGCGTCCGCCCCCGCGCCCAGATCACCGGCTCGCTGCGCCCGGGCGCTCATGCGCTCGATGATGCGGCCCGTGACCTCGGAGACGACCTTGGCGACCTCGTCTGCGGTCAACATGTGCCGAGAGTGTAGGCGAGCCGCGCGACTCGCGTCCATCTCGTTTTGTCGGCTTTGGCCTTCGTGGACGAGTCCTGGCCTCCTGCCCCAGAGCCGCGACTCGACGCTCGAGAATGAGAGCCGCGAGCTTCCTCGGCTTTCAACCCAGGCGGAGGAGCGGAGCGGTGAAGCGACCTGCTCCAAGGCGCTGGTGGTTTGAGGGACCGAGGTGTCCGTCTGTGGGGAGAGGGGGAGGGAGCTCGCGCTCTCCCGCTCTCCGATCATTCTTGGCACGAAGAGTCTCGAATGCGCCCTTGGAGTCCGGGGCTCTGTCGACGAACTCAGCCTTTGCCTGATGGATGCTCTGGTCGTAGGATTCCGGCCATGTCCAAACACAGCGACATTCCTAGATCCGGGAGCGGTGGATGGGTCCGAGCCCTGGGTGTGCTCAGCCTGCTCACCGCCCTCGTGGGGTGCTACGAAAAAGAGAGCTGCGAGCTCGGCTTTTCGATCAACTCCTCCGAGCTCATCGGCATCCACGACTGGGTCGACGAGAGCTGCGAATTCTCCGGCTACGACGGCACTCTCATCATCTCCGACGACGAGGGGCGAGAGTGGCGCCTGACCCCGAGCTCAGACTTCCAAAAGGGCTCGCAGTTCGTAGCCACCACCTACACCGAAGGGGAGGACTCGTGGTCTCGGACCTGCGACCTAAATCTGACCACGCTCGAGGATGAGGAGTGGACCACGGGCATCCGTACCCGGATCCAGGGCACGATGACTTGCGCGCCGTTGTATTGGAGCGGGGGCGCGTCCATCAGCCCCCTGACCCTCGAGCGCTTCGAGCTCTCCGCGTTCATCGAGGAGTTCGCTATATGAGCGGGATCGCGTCCATCGCTCGGCGTTCTCTCAGGTGTGTCTGCTGTTGGAGCCTGAGCGCGAGCTTGACCCTTGGCGCGCCTGCCTTCGCGCAGGCCGCTGGCTTCGCGGCCCCGGCGACCCCCACAGAAGCATCGCCGAACCGCTCCGACGAGGTCCTGCTCGAGTCTGGTGGCTTCTTGGTCGGCGAGGTCACTGAGTACATTCCCGGGGAGTACGTCGTGATCATCCCCCGCGGAAGCACCGAGCCCAAACGCTTTGAGTGGTCTGAGGTCAGCTCGGTCACCCGCGACAGCGCGCCTTCCTCAGCCGGCGAGCTCGAGCCCGAACCCGCTCCTCCACCAGACAGCTCGGCCTTGCCCGCCCCTGCAACGGTGCCGGGGGGCGTGGTGGCCGAGCCCACGTCGGAGTCGGAGTCGGAGTCGGAGGCCGAGGGCACGCATGTCAGCGTATCCCTGCCTCCCACGGCGAAGACCCCGATCTACCTGTACCGCGTCGAGGGCGAGGCCTACGGCTCGAGTGCTGCGGGTACCATCCACGCCCTCGCCTACTCGGAGGTCTGTGAGTCTCCCTGCTTTGGGACCCTCTCGGACACCCGCGGAGAGTTCTTCGTGGGCGGCGGCAAGTACCAGGGCTCCAAGCGCTTTCGGCTCATGGGCAACGCGCCGGGCTACGACATCAAAGTCACCCCCAAGCCCAAATGGTACAGATACTTGGGCTACGGCCTCGCGGCCGGATCTGCCCTGGTCACGGGGCTCATGCTCATCGCCCCGTTCGAGGTGTCCATGCCCAAGTCCGCCGCCAAGGGCTGGTACGCGGGAGCGGGCATTCTCGGTGGCGGCATGCTGATCGGTGGTCTGACGCTGTCCTTTAGCCGAAGCAAGGTCGAGGTCGAGCGCAAGTTCAGATGAGCAGCGGAGCGTCGGGTGCTCTGGCTGGGCCGCGCTCCGCTTTGTGGGGCCCGGCCCGGGATCAGATGCCGTAGCGCTCGCGCAGCACCTCGAGGGGCTGGTCGACGACGGCCCACATGTCCCAGCCGTCGAACAGATCGACGCGCATGCCGGCTCCGCGGGCGAAGGCCTCGAGGAAGGCCTCGGCGTCGAGGTTGCCGAGCTCGGGCTCGGCGACGGGGACCATGGCGACGCCGAGATCGAACTGCGCCAGCGCAAAGAGCAGGATCGATAGGGTCTGCTCGCGCTTGCGAAAGCCGGCCGTGAACGCGGCGACCCGCAGCTCGCCAGCGGCGTCGGTCCCGTAGTCGCCGAGCACGTGGGCCATGTCGTGGACGGCGATGGCCTCGGGGGCGCCGTAGCGCTCGCCTGGGAAGGCGAAGCCGCCCTCGCGGCAGTGGTCGAAGTAGGCGCGACCCAAGGTGCCCTCGGGGAGCTCTCCGAGGGCGAGGTAGCGGGCCGCGAGCTCGGGCTCCTCGCGCCAGCCGCGGAACCTGGCCAGGCGGTCGACGAGGCCGCGGACCCCCTCGGAGCGCCAGATCTCACCGAGGGCCTCGCCGATGTACATGCGCCGGAGCACGTCGAAGCGCAGCAGGGTCAGGCGGCCCTCGATGAGCAGGCGCAGGTCCGCGAGCTCGGGCAGGTCGACGTCGAGGGCCGCCCGGAAGGCCTCGATGGCCTCGACCTGGCGCGGCCGCGCGTCGCCGCTGGTGAAGGCCGCGACGATCATCCCGGTCATCAGCTGCTCGCGGACCCCAGAGCGGGTGACGAGGGCGGCGAGCTCGGCGGGCTCGATGGGCGCGAGGGCGTCGACGTCGACCTGGCTGCGGAGCACGTGGCGCTGGGCGGCGGCGATGAGCTTGGCCTCGATGGGGTTGATGGGCGCCTCGAGGGTCAGCACGGTCTTGATCGCGCGCAGGCCCGCGCGGGCCTCGGACTCGGTCGGTCGGGTCAGCTCCATGGCTTGGATCTACCACCGCGGCGGCGGGCCGCGGGTCTCGAACTTTTTGTGATCGAAAAGCGGGGGAGCTCGACAGGTAGGGCGTGCTGGCGAGAGCCGCCGGCCAGGAGACACCAAGATGACCGCTCACGACCGCATCCAATCCCCCCTCCTCTCGATCTCGCGCCGCGCCGCCGCAGTGGCGTGCGGTGCCCTGGCGACGGCCATGATCCTTGCGCCGAGCTCCGCCCACGCGGGCGACCTGCTGTTCCGGGTGGGTCAGTACGACGACCTCGACGCCCAGGCGAGCGAAGCCTCCAACGAGTTCGCCCAGGGCGAGGGCCACAGCCCGAGCTCGCTCCTCGACCTCGGCGTGGTCTCGGCCGCCAGCCCCAAGAAGAAGGGCAGCCCCGCGGTCGCGGGCTACCTCTACGACGACCTCAACTGCAGCTCGTGCACGGAGAGCCTCGAGCTCGACTTCGAGCTCGACCAGGCCTACGCCGCCGGTGACCTGCGCCTGAGCCTCGCCCGCTACGGCAGCGAGGCGAACGTCGTGTCCCTCGACGGCACGGAGCTCGCCCAGGTCCGGGTCAGCGAAAACAACGGCGCGAGGTTCAAGATCACCTTGCCGGCCATGAGCGCGGGCTCGCACACCGTGGCCATCGACTACGCCGGGGCTGGGGCGGACAACGGCAACCACCTCGATTACATCTTGCTCGAGGACGTCAGCGGCTCGGGCTCGGGCTCCGGCGGAGGCGGCAGCGAGCTGTGGCGCCTCGGGACCTTCGACGGTCAGTACTCGACGTCCGCGGCGGGCAGCGACGAGTTCGCGTGGACCGGCGCGTGGAGCGACGAGCGCATCTACGACGTGCGCGACGCGGACCACGACGCGAACAACCCCGACGCGCCGAAGGCCCTGTCGCGGGCGACCCAGGCCCTGGCTAACTCCGTCGCCCAGCTCAAGGTCGAGTTCGACCTCGAGCGAAGCTACGACCGCGGGGAGCTCCTGCTCAGCTACGCCCGCTACGGCGCCGAGATGGATCAGGTCAAGTTCAACGGCGTCGAGATCGGCCGCTTCCAGGGGCAGGAGACGGTGTGGATCCGCGCCGAGTTCCTGCTGCCGGCGGTGACCGTCGACCCCCAAGACCCGAGCTCGAAGGCGCAAGAGGTCGCCGTGCGGGTCGTGGGGGAGCGCGGCGACGGCTACCACTTCATCGACATGCTCAAGCTCAGCGAGCTGTAGGCGACGGCAGGACCTGGGCGGCGATGTCGGCCGCCCAGGTCTCGAGGCCCTGGAGCGTCGAGGCGAGCTCTTCGCCCGTGCGCGTCAGGGCGTCGAGCTCGGCCTCGAGCAGGACCTTGGCCTTGCGGATGCGCCCGCGCACCGTGCCCTCGGGGATGGCAAAGACCCCGGCGATCTCCCGGGCGCGCAGCCCCTCCCAGTAGTAGAGCTCGAGGATGACCTGAGCGTCGATGGGCAGGCGCTGGAGTCCGGCGACGAGCAGCTTTTGCTCCCGGGCCTGGCGAAAGGCCGTGCTCACCCCGACGCCGAGATCGGCGACGGAGACCTCGCCCAGGCCCTCCTCGCGGGTGCGCTTGCGCTTGCGCTCCCAAGCCCACTGGCGCAGGACGTTGCGGGCGATGGCCAGCAGCCAGGTCTTGACCGCGGCCTCGCCCCGGTAGCGCTCGAGGCCCTCGACAGCGCCGGTGAAGGTGCGCTGGATGAGGTCGTCGACCTCGCCGCCGTGGCCGACCTTGGTCACGAAGAACAGGTAGAGGCTGCGAAAGTGGCGCTCGAGGAGCTGCCCGCCGGCTTCGCGGCTGCCCTCGCGCCACGCCGCGAGCAGCTCGGCGTCGTCGCGCGGGATCAGCTGGTCGTCACGCATTGCGCTAGCATCGCAGAGTTATCCGAGGAACACCAAGGATCGCGCCGCCCCAGTCCGACGCCCGCCCGAGAGCCCGCGCATGCCTCCCATTGACCACGACGACACCCTCAGCGCCAGCGAGGGCATGGGCGGGACGCCGAGCCTGGGCCTGGGCCTGGGCCTGGAGCTGGCGCGGCGTCGGGCCATGGAGCGCTTTTTTGGCGCCCCAGCCGAGCCCTTGAAGATCGGCCGCTACCTCGTCGAGGCCGAGCTGGGCAGCGGGGGGATGGGGACGGTGTGGCGAGCCTTCGACGGGGTGCTGCACCGGCCCGTGGCGCTGAAGTTCCTGCGTGGCGGCGGCGGGGCGGGGCTCGAGGGGGGCGGGCGCCTGGTCGAGGAGGCCCAGGCCCTCGCGCGCCTGTCTCACCCCAACGTGGTCCCGGTCTACGACGTGGGCGAGCACGAGGGGCGGGTGTGGCTGGCCATGGAGCTGGTCGAGGGCCAGACCCTGCTGGCGTGGGTGACGAGCGAAGGGCCGAGCGTGCGCCAGCGGCTGCGCGCGTGGATCGACGCCGGGCGCGGGCTGGCGGCGGTCCACGAGGTGGGGTTGGTCCACCGCGACGTCAAGCCCGACAACGTGCTCATGGGCGCGGACGGCCGGGTCCGTCTCCTCGACTTTGGCCTGGTCCGCAGCCGCGGGCGCAGCCTCGAAGGCGCGTCCACGCGGGATGGCTCGGAGCGCAGGGCCAGCCTCCCGGCCCAGGACCAGCGCGCACCGACGCAGGAGCACGCCTTCGTGGGGACCCCGCGCTACGCCGCGCCGGAGCAGCGCCACACCGCCTGGGTCGGGGCCGAGGCAGACCAGTACGCCTTTTGCGTGGCGCTCTACGAGGCGCTGTTTGGGGTGCTGCCCCAGGGCGCGCCCCTCGACGCGGGGGCGTCTCTACCCCTTCCGCCCGGTGCGGGGCGAGGGGTGCCTCGGCGGGTCCGAGCCGCGCTGGCTCGGGGGCTGTGCCGCGACCCCGGGGGCCGACACCCGGACATGGGGGCGCTCTTGGTCGCGCTCGAGGGCCGCCCGGTGCGGACGCTCGTGGGGTGGACCATGGTCGGAGCGCTGGCCGTGGGCGCCCTGGCCGGGCTGGTGGGGGCGCGCAGCCTGGGGCCCGTCGCTAGCGAGGCGACGCCCTGTGTCGAGGCCGCGCGCGCCGTAGAAGGCTGGCCCGCGCGGCGAGCAGCCCTGGTGGAGGTCTTGGACGGCCCCCGGGCCGCGCCTGCGCTGGCTTTCCTCGACAGCTGGGTCGAAGCCTGGGCCGCGACGGCGCAGCGCAGCTGCGAGGAGGTCCACGTCGAGGGCCTGCGTTCGGAGGACAGCCTGGACCGTCGCCGCGCCTGCCTCGACGCGAGCCTGGGCGAGTTCGACGTGGTCGTGTCGGGGCTGGAGGGCGACCCGAGCCGGCTCGCGCTGATCTGGGACTGGACGCGGGATCTGTCCCTGCCCGAGTCCTGCCTGAGCGAAGCCGTCCTCGCCAAGGCGCCGCTGAGCCCCGAGCAGGCGCGCCGGGTGGACGCCCTGCGCCGCGAGCTCTTCAGCCTGGGCCTCGACGTCCAGGGGCAGCCCCTCGCCGAACGTCGAGCTCGGGTGGAGGCGATCCTCGAGCAGGGCGAGGCCGCCGAGTTCGGCGAGGTCCGGGCGCGGGCCCTCGAGCTGCGCGTCGTGCTCGCGCGCATCGCCGGCGACGAGGCGGCCGCCCGACGGGGAATTGGCCGGCTCTTCGACGAAAGGGAGGGGCCGTGGTCGGCCCAGCTGCAGGCGCGGGCCTGGCTCGAGCTGACGCGGCTCGAGCTCGAGCTCGAGCCGAGCGTTGACGCCGACGAAGCCGAATGGACGGCGGCGCGTTACCAGGGCAGCTTGGCCGATCTGTCCTGGCCGACGCGGGAGCAGGCTCGGGCGCGCATGCTCTCGGCTCGAGTCGCCTTTGCCCGCGGGCGGCCGCGCGAGGCGGTGGTGGAGCTGCGGGCGGCCGTCGAGGGCTACGCGGAGCTGGGCGCGGCGGGCGAGGCCGAGAAGCTCGACGCCTTGCGCAACCTGGCGGTGGTGCTCGGGGCGCTCGACAGCCCGGAGCTTCCTCGGGTTCGCAGGCGCATCGAGGCCCTGGCGAGGGAGCTGGGTGAGGGGGAGAGCAGCGATCGGTGCACCGACGCGGCGCTGGACGCCACGACGAGCGTCGAGGCGGGAGAGCTCGAGCGCGGCCGCGCGCAGGCGGAGGCGGCGCTCGGGGTGTGCCGCGAAGCCGACGGCGGGCGCTCGCTGAACGCCGCGTACCTTCACGCCTTGCTGGCCCTGGTCGGGCTCTACGAGGGCAAGCTCGACGACGCGCTGGGCCACGCCCTCGCGGCGGACCAGGGCTACCGCGAGGTGTGGCTCGAAGACGCCGACGCGCACGCGCTGTCGCTGTCAACCCTGGCGACGGTGCGCTTTCATCGAGATGGCCCCGCCGCCGCGGTCGACGACTACCGGCGCGCCTTGGCCCTGGCCGAAGCCAGCGCGGGCTTCGAGCCGTCGGAGCGCGAGCTGCTCCGGGCCAACCTCGCCGAGGCCCTGTTCGCCTCGGGGCAGGCCGCGGCGGCTCGGCCCATGCTGCGCCGCGCGCTCCGGGAGCTCGGGCCGGACGAGCCCAGGGGGGCGGTCCCGCGCAAGGTCTACTCCGCGGTGTTGCTCGAGCTCGGCGAGGTCGAATCCGCTTGGGAACAGATTGAGCCCGCGTTGGCGCAGTTGGCCGAGGATGCGAACGCCGTCGAGCTCGCGGACGCGCGCTTCATCGCCGCTCGGATCGCTGGGGAGGAGGGGAGGAAGGGGGAGGCGCGGGCCTTTGGGGAGGCCGCCCTGGAGGACTACCGAAAGCTGGGGGCGGACTTCGAGGAGCAGCGCAGCATCGTCGAGGCGTGGCTCGACGGGGGCGGCAGCGATCTAGAAAAAGAGTGATCGAAGCCGGAGGCTCATCGACAGTGAGGCTGTCATGAACATGCGAACGATCAACCTCCCACTCTCCTTGTTCACGCTCGCGCTCGGCCTCGGAGGCTGCGCCCTCGACGAGTCGGAAGGGCCCGTCAGCTGCGCGTCGGGCTTTGGCGCCCGGGAGTGCGCGTCGGCGGTCGTCGACCTGACTGCCCGAGCGCACCTGGGGACCATCTCGAAGGACATGCAGGGGAACTACGTGTTCACCCCCAATCCGGGCGTGGATCCGCGCTACGGCGCCGTGTTCGTGACCAACGGGACGGAGGAGGACCTGGGGATCAGGCTGGAGCTGACGCGCTACGACCTGAGTGACGACACCATCGGCCACACCGACCGAAAGGGGCAGCCCTGCGAGGATTCGGGTGATCTGACGACCTGCGACCGGCGGTGGATCGACTTTGACGAGAACGACACCGAGGTTCGGGTGATCGTCCACGAGCTCGACTCAGAGGGGGATCCGATGGGGGTTCCGGTGCTGGAGGAGGAGGTCTCGCTGTTCGGGACCTCCGAGGAGGAGGTCTCGCTGTTCGGGGACTCCGTGCCCGGAAACGTCGTCCAGCTCAACTGCTCTGGGGTGCGCCTGCTCGACGGCGACGATGACGGGCACTTTCGCCAGTACGTCTCCCTACTCTCCGTCGACGAACAAACCGGCAAGGGCGACATCGTGGTCTCGAACATCTCGGATCCGAGCACGGGCGAGGGACCAACGATCTGTGGGTGGCTGGGGGCCCACAAACAGGCCGGCGAGAATTGTCCGAACTGGCGCGACACCGAGCAGTGGACCTGGAAGCAGGTGACCTGGAATTCTGACGAGCGCGAGCTGGAGAGCCTCCCCATGGGGAAGAGCATTCGCGTGAGCGTCGACCCGAGCAGGCACCATGGGATGCTCTTCTTGCCGACCTACGATGGGAGCTGCCCCGATCTGGACGACGAGCGCCTCGACCTCAGCCCCTCGGGGCGGATGTTCCTGCGCATCGCGGACACCACCAGCAACCGCGTGACCTTCAACGACCTCGTCAGCTGCGACGTCGCCCACGTCCCGGTGGCGGTGCCGTTCACGGCGACGGGGCTGGTGGAGGAGGAGGGGGCAGACGCGAAGTTCGAGTTCGTCAATTGCGGTCCCCACGATGTCAGCGTGTGCAACTCGAGCTTCGACGGCGCGTGCGACCCGACCGACCCCACGGCCTCGGGATTCTTCACGATCGCGGCCAACGGCGAGGAGATTGTGGAGCGGTTCTACGGCGTCAACACCATCCGTGACCTGAGCTGGGTCGACAGCGACGACCCCACCGTGATCCTGCGCAAGCGGACCAAGAGCGGGGGCAACTGAGCTGTTACCGTGCGGGCGTGGCAGACTCCAAGGGAGCGCGGCGGGTCGCCCAGGTGGCCTTGGGCACGATGTTGCTCTTCGGTGTCGCCGCCACCGCAGGCGCGTGGGCTATCTGGGCCGACCTGCCGCCGCCGTTGAGCCCCGAGCAGTCCCTGCTCTCGTCCCCCTGGCCCGCGGCCCCGTGGGTGCGCATCTACGTGGCGGGCGTCCCGTACACCACCGAGCTCGCTACCCACCCGCGGATCGTGGCCCAGGCCGACGAGCACGCCGGCGTCCACACCTACGAGGTCTGGCAGTCGGTCCGGGGCCCCCACGCGCACTTGTTCATCGATCAGCTCCACGCCGAGGCGCATGTCGGCGGAGGCCCGACGCGGCTGTGGGTCGAGTTCCGCGGCGAGGAGGCCGAGCGCATCCTCGAGGTGCTGGAGACCATCGAGGACTACCCCTGCAAGGACCGCTATCGCCTGTGGCCGGGGCCCAACAGCAACGGCTTCGCGCAGTGGGTGCTCGACGAGGCAGACATCGAGCACCGCCTACCGCGGAGCTCATTCGGCGCGGGTTTTGGCTGCCGCTGAGGGCTTGCGGCCCAGGGGGTAGAGCGCCAGGAAGGCCACGCCCACGCACACGATGATCGCGACCACGCCGACCTCGCCAATGCTGCGCAGCCCGGCGTGCTCGGCCGCGAGCAGCCCGGAGAAGCCGGCCACAGTGGTCAGCGCGGCGATCAGCGAGGCCTTGCCCGTGGCCGCCAGGGTGCTGCGCTCGCGGGCGTGCCACAGGTGGATGCTCGCGTCGATGCCCAGGCCGACGACGGCGGGCATGACCACGAGGTTGAAGAAGTTCAGCCGCAGCGGCCACAGGCCCATGACCGCGATGACCAGGACCAGGCCCAGGCCCAGGGTCGCAAAGCAGGCGACCGTCGACTTGAGGTCGCGCAGGTCGAAGGCGATGAACAGCAAGATGACCAGGAGCGCGATGACGGGCAAGCGCTGGGCGTCGTCCTCGACGAGGACCATCAGGTCGGCGAACACCAGCCGACTGTCGGCGGGCTGGGCCGTGGTGCCCTCGACGATGTCGTCGACCCGGCCGCGCACGGCGATGAGCTCGTCGATGTGGTAGCCGGCGATGTTGAGGCAGGCGTGGGCGATGCGATCGGCCCGGCCGTCCTGCTCGCGGAAGGGCTCGACGGCCCAGCTGGGCAGCTCGTCCTGGCGCAGGGGGTCGGACTTGGCCAGGCGCTCGAGGGCCTCGAGGTGGGTGGTGTGGCGCTGGGCCTCCTCGTCGAGGTCGGGGAGCTCGGCGAGGAAGTCGTTGGTCCGCGAGCCCACCTCGGCGATGACCTTGGCCTTGGCGGCCTGCTCGATGGGCATGAGCGTGCGCAGGCTGTAGACGTCGCGGACCCAGGGCTCGCGGCTCTGGCCGGTGTCGATGGCCCCGGGCAGGAGCTCGTGGCGCTCGTCGAGCATGCGGTCGACGACGGTGTCGAGGTCCTCGGGGGTGTCGGCGACGAAGGCGAGGGTCTTGGAGCAGCGCCCGCCGGTGGACCCGTAGGCGATGGACGCCTTTTGCTTTTGGGCCTGGGACTTGAGCGCGCGGGTGTCCTTCTCCATGCGCAGCTGGGGCGCGCCGATGACGGCCACGACGGCGCAGGCGGCCAAGAGCACGGCGCGCCCGCGGACCAGCCAGCGGCGGCGGCGCTCGAGCTTGGCGCTCGGCTCGGCCTTGGCCGCCGCCTCGGCCCTGGCCAGGGAGCGGGCGCGCAGGGGGCCGGCGAGGGTGTCGACGGCGGGCACGAGGATCAGCGCGGCGACGAAGCAGATGGCCACGCCGACCGCCGAGATCAGCCCGAACTCCCGGAAGGCCTTGAACTCGGCCAGGGCCAGCACGGCGAGGCTGCCCGAGGTCGTGGCCATGGTCGAGGCCAGGGGGCGCAGGTGCTCGGCGATGACCGACTCCCAGTCGGCCTCCTTGCCCTGGCGCTGGCGCAGGGCGAACAGGTGCACCGAAAAGTCCACGCCCATGCCGAACAGCACGGCGAACAGGAACACGGTCAGGGCGTTGAGCTCCCCGAAGGCCAGCTTGGCGACGGCCAGGGTCAGGCCCATGGCGACGGCCATGGGCACGCCGACCAGGGAGATGGCCCGGAAGCTGCGAAAGCCCAGGAGCAGGACCGCGAGCACGGACAGGGCGGAGATCCACGTGGCCCGCCTGGCGTCGCGCAAGATGGTGTCGACCTCGCCGGACACGTTGTAGGCCGCGACGACCTCGGCGCGGGTCTGGGCGCTGACGCCCTCGGCGACGAGCTCGGCGGCGCGGGCCTGGACCCGGCCGACGACGTCCTGGGCGAAGCGCACGTCGGTGGCCGGCTTGGACAAGCTGGCCTGGATGGTGCGCACGGTGCCGTCGTCGTTGGAGTAGCTGCGCCCGACCTCCTCCTCCCACTCGATCTCGCCCTGCTCGTTCTCCTTGGGCCAGATGACGTCGACCTCGGCGGCCTCGAGCCCGCTCTGGTCGATGAGGGTCTGGCGCTGCTCGTCGAGGAAGCGCTCGAGGTCGAAGGGCTCGACATCGGCGGCCCCAGCCACGCCCTCGGGGGAGGGGCCGGGCTTGGGCGGGTCTTCGCCGGCCTCGCCCTCGTCGCCGCCGGTGTCGTCCCACTCGAGCTCCTGGTCCCAGCCCGGGTCGTCCCACCCGCCAGTGACGCTCACGGCGTTGACGTCGATGTCTCCGCCATCGTCGCCGCCGAGGCCCAAAGACATGCTCCGGGCCACGGCCTGCTTGCGCTCGGCGTCGAGCTCGTCGCGCAGCTCCTCGAGCTGGTCGAGCTCCAAAAAGTAGAGCGAGTGGTTGCGCAGCGAGGTGTAGTCGCGGACGACGGTCAGCTCTTCGGTCTCGGGCCAGGCCTCGATGGTCTCGGCCAGGCCGGTGACCATGCGCTCGGCGTCCTCGGCCGTGGGCGCCTCGATCGCGACGATGAAGCGCTCGGCGCTGCCCTTGCGCGCCTCGAGGGTGTCGAGGGCGGCGACGCTCGGGGCGGTCTTGGGCAAGAGCGCGCGCAGGTCCGTGTTGACGGCGACGCTCGAGCCGTACCAAAAGGCGAGGGCGGCGATGAGCACCGCGACGAGCACCGTCACGGCCGCGCGCTGACGGGTCGCGCTCGCGGCCGCCACCATCGCGGCGACGCGACGCGTGAGCCCGCCGGGGCTGCGCTCGGGCACCTCGCTCATGGCCGCGGAGCCTAACAGCCGACCCTGGGAAGCACCCAATGGCTGAGGTCGAAAAGTGCGGGGCCCCTGGTGCGCTCTGGCACGGGCTCCCAAGCTGCAGGAGTTCGCTGGAGTCAGCGAAAGGCGCTGCCGCGACGGCGCGGGCGTCCGCGTCGACTCGCCCGATCTGCGACCTTCTTGGCGGCGAAGGCCAGGCCGCCGACGACCACCGCCACCCCGGCGCCGACGAGGATCTTGCCGATGGAGACGTCGCGGAGGTCGATCTGAACGGGCTGGTTGGCGTCTGGGGCCTTGCCGCCCTCCCACCGCGGGGGCGCGGCGCCGAAGGCCGAGGCGGCATGCCACGCGGAGCGCTCCTGGTCGTAGCGGCGGCGCTTGGAGTCGTCGAGGAGCACGTCCTTTGCCCGACTCAGCAGGATCATGCGTTCTCCGGCGTCGTCCTGCTCCGGGTTTTGGTCGGCGTGATCACGGAGCATGCAGGTCCTGTAGGCCGCCTTGATCTCGCGGGTGCTGGCTTGGGGCTGGACCTCGAGGAGTTCGTAGTAGTCGACGAAGACCGCAGGCACGGGTCCACCTTGGCATGGGCGCTGCGCCTTGGCGAGGGCGGCCGAGGAGGGGAGCCGGGCGGGCACTGCGCTGGCTCGCGCGCCATCGAGCGCGCAGAGGTCGAGAGCGCGCATCTAGCGGGATTTTTTGAGGAATGAGGCGTGATCCCCACCTCCCGGTCGTTGAGCGCGAAGCCCGTGGCCCGTGATGGTGGGTGCCGAGGATCCACCGTGAATCGCACTGCCTTTTTCGCTTTCCCCCTCCTGTCTCTCGCAGCCTGCGCGCTGCTCTTGCCCGTGATGGCGTGCGGTGACGACTCGCCCGGAGACGCCGGCGACGAGGTCGGCGCGACGGACACGAGCGACGGGGGCAACGACGAGGTCGACACCAGCACCGACGGCGAGTCGAGCTCCGACGGCTCCACGGAGACGGAGTCCACCACGGACACGAGCGAGGAGACGACGGAGACCACGACGGAGGAGAGCACCGACGAGACCGCCACCGAGGACACGACCGACGAGAGCACCGACGAGAGCACCGACGAGACCACGGGCGACACGACCGGCGACACGACCGACGGCGGCGCCGAGTGTGGCGACGGCGTGGTCGAGGGCGACGAGGTCTGCGACGACGGCGTCAACGACGGCAGCTACGGCGGCTGCGAGCCGGACTGCTCGGCGCTCGCGGCTTACTGCGGCGACGCCATGGTCAACGGCCCCGAGCAGTGCGACGACCAAAACGACGACAGCAGCGACGGCTGCCTGGCGGACTGCCTCGTGCCCCAGAGCTGCCTCGAGATCCTCGACTTCGACGACACCGCGGCCACGGGCACCTATCTAATCGGCCCCAACGACCCGGACTCGACCTTCGCCGTCGAGTGCGACATGGACACGGACGGCGGCGGGTGGACGGGCTTCGCCGTCGAGAACACCTGCAACGGCGACCTCGACTCGCAGCTCACGGCCGTCGAGGCCGCGCCCACCGAGGGCGTCGACGTCAACTGCCGCCCCTTCACCACGGACGGCGGCGGCAACCACACCTATACCTGGGACATCACCTTCGCCCCGGGCTTCGACGAGTTCTACCTGGCCGACTTCGTGTCCCGGGCCGCGGGCGGGAACGGGGGCACCACCGAGGTCTACCCGGGGACCTACACCCAGTCCGACTGGAGCATCGCGCACAGCAACTGCGCCGGGGCGTGCGTGGGCGACGTGGGCTTTGGCTCCGCGGACGACCCGGGTCCGTCTGCGACCTTGGGCGAGACCATGATCTCCAACCTCAGCTGCGAGTCCTGCGACTTCCCCTACATGGACAACGGGACGCCGTATATGGTCGGCGCGACGAGCTCGACCTTCCGCGTGGGCTGGGGGGAGTCCGGGGGCCAGGAAGAGGGCTGGTACCCGTGGTGGAGCGGGTCGGTCTACCTGCGCTGATTCTCGCAGAGAGAAGGTGGTGTAAACGCCGCACTGGCGTCTGAGCCCGGCTCCGGTCATGCTCGGCGCAGTGAAACTAACTTTCCTAAAGCTTCCGTTCCTGACCTGCGTCGGCCTCGGCCTCGCGCTCGCGGGCTGCACCGGCGCGGGGGCGGAGGGGGACGACGAGCTCGGCTCGGACGAGACCGAGACCGAAGCTGAAGCGACGGACACCGACGCCGACTCGGAGGCGTCCGAGGGGACGGACACCGAGCCCGACCCCTGCGACGATCCCCAGCCGGGTCAGGTCTGCTTTCTGGACGGCGGCTTCTTGAGCCTGGGCCTCCAGCCGACCACGGTCGTGGCCGCCGACCTGAGCGGCGACGGCGAGGTCGATCTGGTCGCGTCGTCGATCTCGGCGTCGTTCACCCGCGTGCTCCTCGGGCAGGGCGGCGGGGCCTTCTCGGAGCCGGTGTCGAGCACCCTGGGCACGGGCGTGCGCCACCTCGCCGCGGGCGACATCAACCTGGACGGGCACGCCGATCTGGTCGTCGCCAAGGTCCTCGGGGCCACGGGCACGGGCGTCGCCCCGGGGGACGGCACGGGCAGCTTCGGCGCGGCGCCCATCGCCAACACCGGGAACACGCCGCGGGCCGTGGTCATCGGTGATCTCGACGGCGACGGGTGGCTCGACGTGGTCACGGCCGACGAGACCGGCGCGACCCTCTACGTGCTGCTCAGCGACGGGGCCGGGGCCATCCCCACCATCACGCCGCTGGCGGTCGGGGTCGAGCCCTACGACCTGGCCCTCGACGACTTCGACGACGACGGGGCCCTCGACATCGCCGTCGTCGAGCGCACGCCCTCGACGGTCAGCCTGCTGTGGGGCGCGGGCGACGGGAGCTTCGCGGCGCCCGAGCCCTTCGGCGTGGGCGACAAGCCCCGCGGCCTCGGGGCCGGAGACGTCGACGGCGACGGCGACACGGACCTGCTCTCGGCCGACCACGACGCCGGCACGGTCACCTTGTTGCGCAACCTCGGCGATCGCAGCTTCGCCGCGGGCGAGAGCTTCCCCGTTGGGGTCGCGCCTTACTCGGCGGTGATCGCCGACGTCAGCGGCGACGGCCTGGGCGATCTGGTCAGCGCCGACTCGGGCTCGGCCAGCCTCACCATCTACCCCTCCATCGACGGCGCGGGCTTCGGCGAGCCGCTGACCTTCTACGCCGGCGAGCAGCCCTTCGACCTGGCCGCGGCCGAGCTCGACGGCGACGGACGCATGGACCTGGTGGTCGCGGATTTTGCGGGCGGCAGCGTGGCCGTGCTGATCACCGGGACCTGAGCTCTACTTTGCCCCCACGAGCGTTTCGAGACCGGGGGCGCTTCGTCGCTCCGCTCCTCCGCTTTGGCTTGGTGGGCAATGGAGTTCGTGCCTTCGCATGGGCATCGGGCCGCCCCCTGGAGGGGGCGATTGGACTCACAGCTCTGAGCGCCGAGCTGTCTGGTCCGCGATACACTGCGCCTGCCATGGCGCGGGACTACGACAGCATCCTCCAGCAGGCCCTCGAGCTCGACGCGGTGGACCGGGCCAAGCTCGTGCACGCGCTGGCGCAGTCCCTCGCCGAGGAGGCGGGCCTCGACCCCGAGGAGGCCCTGGATCTGCGCGAGGAGACCCGCGATCGGCTCGACGAGAACCTCGCGAAGTCTCGGGCGATCACGGACGCTCGGATCGAGGCGGCCCTCGAGCGGGCGCGAAAGCGACGGGGCTAGGAGTCCCGACATGATCGGGAGCAAAGGAGGACTCGCTGGCCGGGCGCTCGGCCTGGTGGCCTTCACGGCGCTCGCGGCCTGCGTCCACGGGCACGCCTGGGTCCAGCCCGCGCGCTCCGGCGTGGACTGGGGCCTCCACGAGGTGTCCGCCGGCCGCGAGGGGACGACGAACACCGAGGGGCTCGAGGCCCGGGCCCGCCGCGAGGCCGAGGCCTACTGCGCCGAGCGGGGCATGGCCGTCGAGCGCTTCTCCGTCGAGTTCGAGGGGGGCAGGGGCGAGCACGACATCCGCGGCCTCGCGCCGGGCAGCCGCGTCCAGGTGCCGGACAAGGCCTACTTTCAAGGGCGCTTTCGCTGCATGTCCGAGGATCGCGTGCTCGCGCCGCCGGCCGACGCTCCGCGTTGTCCGGGTCCGCCCGGAGCCGAGCTCGTGTGGGCCTCGCGGAGCCCCTTGGGCGTCGAGGCGCTGTTCGCCGACTCCTCCCGGTTGACGCTCACCTCGCTCGAGCGCGAGCCGGGTCCCCATCCGCTCCACGCGATCGATGGGGCTTACCTGACCATCGAGGACTCCGAGTTTGGGATCCACCGGGCTCTGTCTGGGCGCTACTCCCTCGACGGTCAGCGCCTCGTCCTCGACGGGCTGCGCCTGTTCCACGACGGCCAGTACAGCGCGCTCGACACCTGCTGGTCCGAGCTCGACCACCTCGAGGTCGAGCTGCTCGAGCCCGACTGGGTCGACGCGGACCTGCCGCTGTGCGAGGGCATCGATCTGCGCCAGCCCGGGGGCTTGGGGCCGGAGCTGAGGATGAAGCGCGACGACGCCCCCGGGGCCTGGATCGACGCGGCCAGCGGACCGACCCTCGACTCGCCCGAGTACCGGCGGGACCTGCAACTCCACGTCGAGCTGAAGGTCCCGCCGCGCACGGGTCGCTACCCCGTGGGTGAGGCCCTCGCCGTCGAGCTGGTCATCGACGGGCGGCGGCTGCGGGCCTACGGGGGGATCTTGGAGCTCTCGGTCCGCCGTGATGGGGCGCTCTCGGGGCGCTTCGACGAGCTGTGGCTCGTCGCCGAGGGGGACGAGCCTTGCCTCGAGTCGCTGAGTCTCTACGCGCCTTCATGGACGGCGGAGGCTCGGTGAGTCGTCCACGACGACCCTCTGAGCGTTTTGCGCCGCGCGCGAGTGGGGGTACATTCGCGGCCATGCGCTGGCTCTCGTGTGCGTTCGTGCCCGCCCTGATCCTCTCCCTCGCCGCCTGCGACTCGGGCCCCGAGCCCGACGCCAAGCAGGACGACGCGGCCGCCAAGGCCAAGGCCGAAGAGGACGCCAAGAAGGCCGAGGAGGAGGAGGCGCTGCGCAAGGGCCTCGAGAAGAAGCAAGCGGCCGAGGCCGCGGAGAAGGCCAAGTACGACGCGATCGCCGACGTCGTGGTCAAGGCGCCGGAGAAGCTGCCCAAGGACCTCGACACGGCCTGCACCGAGCTCATCTACATCTACTCGGACTGGGTCAAGGCCATCTACTTCGACGACGACAAGTACCAGATCACCTTCTTCGACTCGAAGAAGGAGAACCTGGGCAAGGTCAAGGGGAGCTGCGCCAAGCTCGACAGCGTCGAGGCGGCGGCGTGCATGACCGAGGTCATCAAGGCCGTGACCGCCGAGGGGGCCTACACCGAAGCGCAGTTCAAGCTGCTCCAGGCCAAGCCGGACTACTTGTTCGACGCCTGCGTCGACAAGTACGCCCCGGGCAAGTAGACCCGGGGGCGTGAGCGGAGACGAGGACACGCGGGCAGACACCGAGGCGCCCTCCGAGCAAGAGCGCTCGGCCAAGAACGAGCCCGGACACGAGCCGGCGGGGAAGAAGCCCGAGGGGAAGAAGCCCAAGAAGGGCAAGGCGCCGCGCCGAGGTGCGCGTCGCGAGGCCCTGTCCAACCTCGGCGGCCCCGTCGACAGCCGCGGCGATCGAGCCTTCGCCTTCGCGCTCGCCTCGGCCATGGAGGCCCAGGCCGAGGAGGCCGACGTGCTCACCCACGGCTTCCACACCTACCCCGCGCGCATGCACCCGGCCCTGGCCCGGGTCGTGCTGCGCGAGTTCGACCTCGGCCCCGGCTCGGAGGTCCTCGATCCCTTCTGCGGCGGGGGCACCGTGGCCGTCGAGGCCATGGTCGCGGGCTGGCGCTGCCTCGGCAGCGACCTCGACCCCCTGGCGCTGCGGCTGTCGCGGGTCAAGGTCGAGCGCCGCCGCGAGCCCCAGCGCGCGCGCTTCACGGAGGTGCTCGAGGCCGTCGCGGCCGCGTCCGAGCGCCGGGTCCGGGGCCGGGTGGAGGTCCGCGCCGCGCTCTCGCCCGAGGAGCGCAGCTGGTACGATGTCCACGTCCTCAAGGAGCTCGCCGGTCTGCTCGAGGAGATCCGCGCGGTCCGGGACAAGCGGGATCGCCAAGCCCTGGAGATGGTGTTTTCGGCGATCGTGGTCAAGTTCTCGCGTCAGCGCTCGGAGACCGCGGACCGCGACGCCCCCCGGCGCTTGCGCAAGGGCCTGGTCACGGAGTTCTTCCTGCGCAAAGGCCGTGAACTCGTCGAGCGGTGGGCGGCGCTGAGCGAGGCCCTGCCCGAGCGATCCCACGAGCCGCGCTTTGTCCAGTCCGACGCCCGGCGCCTGCCGACCACGCTCTCGGGGGAGTACCGCTGCGACCTCGTCCTGACCTCGCCGCCCTACGGGGGCACCTACGACTACGCGCGGCATCACGCCCGCCGCCACGCGTGGTTGGGGATCAACGCGAAGCACCTGCGCGAGGGCGAGATCGGTGCGCGCCGGGACCTCTCGCAGCCGCACTCGAAGTCGGGAAGTGCGCGGCGAGGAGAGCGGCGTAGCGGTCGGGTCGAAGCGGGCAAGGACGCCCAAGCGCGCTGGGATCAGCAGGTGCTCGACACCCTGCGCACCCTCCACGAGCTGCTCTCGCCGGACGCCGTGGCCGTGTTGCTCATGGGGGACGCCCAGCTCGGGCGGGTCGCGGTACCGGCGGACCGGCAGCTCGAGGCGCTCGCGCCCGTGGCCGAGCTCGAGTTCCTCGCGGCGGCTTCGCAGCCGCGCCCCGAGTGGTGGACCGGCGGACACGGCCAGGAGCGACGGGAGCACCTCGTCGCGCTTCGCCGGCCGGCCTGATGGGCTGAGAATGAAGTTCTGAATCGCGCATGGCGAGCGCGTTTCAGTGCCCTCCGGAAGTTTCGCGGTTGAGACGCGGCCTGCGAGAAACTCGACGGGTGCGGGCGACGTCTACTCGTCGCGTCGGCGCGCCCTCGTGGGTGCAGACCGTGCGCCCATCGGGCCCGCCTGGGTGCCCCTCCGTCGTGCCTGCGCGGGCGGTTCGGGTGGGCGTGGGCGGACTTTGCACAGGGATCGAGGCGCGCCGCGTCTGTCGCGTTTTGACCCAAGCGCGCGCGCGATGGTTTTGGCGGAGTTCGCGGGACGACGAACTCGCGGACGTACTATGATTTGTCACCACCACCACCCTCGGGGCTGCGGCCTTGCAAAAAGAAGAACTCATCTGGACCGAACCCGGCGATGAAGAGCCGGAAGGGGAAGGCACAGTCGTGGCTTCCGGGAAGGATGGTGCGAGCAGCGGCGACTACGACTTCGCCCCCGGTTCGCGGGTTGGTGAGTCGCGCTACGTGGTGCTCTCGCGCATCGGCTCCGGCGGCATGGGGGTGGTGTACGCGGCCTACGATCCGGACCTCGATCGTCGCGTCGCCCTCAAGCTGATGCACCAGCAGGCCGAGGGCTCGGACGAGGAGATCGAGCGCGCGTCTCGACGCCTCCAGTCCGAGGCCAAGGCGATGGCCCAGCTGAGCCACCCCAACGTGATCACGGTCCACGACGTGGGCACGATCAAAGATCGGGTGTTCATCGCCATGGAGTTCGTCGAGGGCAAGGAGCTCTCGAACTGGATGCGCGAGCCGGGCCGGGACTGGCACGAGATCCTCGAGGTGTTCATGCGCGCGGGCGAGGGCCTGGTCGCCGCCCACGAGGCCGGCCTGGTCCACCGCGACTTCAAGCCCGACAACGTGCTCGTCGGCGACGACGGCCGGGTGCGCGTGCTGGACTTCGGCCTCGCGCGGCGCTTCGGCGCGAGCCGTGACCTGGCCGAGCGCAAGACGGCGGTCGACCGGGAGGCCGGCACGCCGGCCTACATGTCTCCAGAGCAGCACCTGGGCAAGAAGCTCGATCACCGCTCCGACCAGTTCTCGTTTTGCGTCGCGCTCTACGAGGCCCTCTACGGCGAGCTGCCGTTTTCGGCCAAGACCCGCATCGAGATCGCCATCGCGGTGACCGACGGCCAGATCGCGCCGGCGCCCCGGGGCTCGACGGTGCCCGGGTGGATCCGCTCGGCCCTCGTCCGCGGCCTCAACCCCGACCCCGACCAGCGCCACGAGAGCATGGCCGAGGTGCTCGAGGCCCTGACCCGCGACCCCTACCGGGTGTGGCGGCTCGGCGCCATCTGGGGCATGGCCGGCCTGCTCGTCGTGACCTTCGCGGTGCTCGTCGCCCAGGCTACGCTGGCGTCCAACGAGGGCGACGAGGGCGAGACCACCGAGGGCGCCGAGGAGCCGCTGTGCGCCGACGGGAGCGAGCGCATGGCCAAGGTCTGGGGGTCGACGCAGCGCGACTCCCTCGACAGCGCCTTCGATGCCGTCGACAAGCCCTGGGCCGAGGAGCAGGGCCCGGCGGTGGTCACCGGCTTCGACCAGTGGGCGAAGGGGTGGGAGAGCGCGCACCGGGAGGCTTGCGAGGCCACGCTCAACGGCCAGCAGAGCGAGGAGGTCATGAACCGGCGCATGCTGTGTCTCGACAACGGTCTGGCGGTGTTCGGCGAGCTGGTCGGCACGCTGACCTCGGGCGAGAGCGGGCTGGCCAGCGCCCTCGAGCTCCTCAACGAGCTGCCGGTCCTCGAAGACTGCTCGGCCGAAGGCGTCGAGTCGAGCCAGGAAGACGGCGGCGCCCTGGCGGGGACGGACGAGCACGGCGAGATCGCGGTGCTGCTCGTCCGGGCGCGCCAGCGCGGCGTCGCCCGGGACATCCCCGGCGCCCTCGAGGTCGTCGCGGAGGCCATCGACGCCGCGCGCAAGGACAACGCCCGCGCCATGTTGGCCAAGGCCCTGTTGCTCCGCGCCGAGCTCGTGCTGTCCACGGGCGACGTCGAGTCGGCGGTCGCCGACCTCGAGGAGGCCGAGCTCAAGGCCGAGGCCCTGGGCGCCGATGAGATTCGGGCCTCGGCGCTCGTCAGCCTCGCGCGCACCGACGCCATCGCGGGGCGCCACGCGGAAGGCCTGCGAAAGATCGCCCGGGCCCGCGCCATCTTTGGGCGCCTGGGCACCCCCGAGTACCAGCGCGCCGAGCTCGAGCTCGTGTACATCGACATCCTCGACGCCGTGGGCCAGCGGGAGAAGGGCGAGGCGCTGGCCAAGGACGTGATCGGGCGGCTGTCGAGCGGGGGCACGGCCGACAGGGCCGCAGGTTCCATCGCCGGCCTGCGCCAGCTCCGGGGTCGCCTGCTGACCACCCTGGGCCGCTACGACGACGCGCGCGTCGAGCTCGAGCTCGCCCGCGACTACTGGATCGACAACTTCGGCGCGCAAAACCCCAACGTCGCGTCGGTGCGCGTGGACCTGTCCGTGCTCGCGGAGGTCCACGGAGACGTGGCCCTCGCGCTGCGCGAGCGCGAGGCCGTCGAGAGCATCTACGTCGACGCCCATGGCCCCAACTCGCCCGAGGCCGGAGAGGCCGTCGAGGCCCTCGCTCAGCTCCAGCGTCGCCTGGGCAAGCTCGACGAGGCCCTGGCCAACCAGCGCCGGGCCCAGACCATCTACGCCAAGGGCGGCGACCGCCAGCGGCTCGCGCTCGCGCGGGCGCTCATGGGGGAGGGCGTGCTGCTGCGCGAGCTCGACGAGCTCGAGGAGGCGGGGACCGTCTACGCCCGCGCCCGCGAGACCTGGGGGGAGGCCATCGAGGCCCAGCCGGAGGGGCTGCGCGATGCCTTCCGCGCCCGCTACGGCGTCGAGATTGCGACCCTCGAGTGCGAGCAGGGCGAGGTGTCCGTGGCCCTCGGCGCCCCCGTGGCCGCCCGCGGCGTGCTCGAGCGCGCCCTCGGGACTGCCCTCGACGCGGACGCCCGCGCTCTCGTCGCGCGGATCCGCTTCGCCCTCGCCGGTGCCTGGGTCGCTGGCGAGGACGCGAACTGGGAGCGAGCCCTCGAGCGCGCCAACGCGGCCCGGCGCGGCTTCGAGACCCTGGGCGACGTCGAGTCCGTGGCCCGCGTGGACAACTGGCTCACCGCGCAGTGAACTTTTTTGCCCCCGCGGGCGCTCTCGAGCCGGGGGCGCTTCGTCGCTCCGCTCCTCCGCTTTGGCGTGGTGGGCAATGGGAGGGCATGTCGCCCCCGCTCGCGGGGGCGTGGTTTGGCGGGGGTGCGGGGAGCGTGTCGAGGCGCGGGGGCGAGTTCGGCGTGGTTTGGCGGGGCTGAGGGAGCGTGTCGAGGCTCGGGTCGGAGACGAAGCTGCCGACCGCCTGGTTCAGGGCAGGGCCATGCCGCGCTGGCAGTCCTCGACGGCGTCGAGGCTCAGGCTCGCCAGCTGTCGCTGCTGGGTTCGCGCGAGGGCTCGCGTGTTGACGAGGGCTCGGCCGCGGCTGCGCAGGGCGAGCTCCATGGCTTGGACGTGGCGCCAGCGGGCGGGTCCAGCGGTGAGGGCGTCGCGGAGTCCGGCGGCGTCGAGGGGGCGGCCGGCGTGGTGGCGGAGGCTCGGGTTGTCGTCGAGAGTGGCCCGCGCGTTGGCCCACCAGGCTCGGATCGCGGCGGGGTCGGGGAGGGGGAGCTGGGCCTCGGCGTCGGGGACGAGGTCTTCGTCGAGGTCGTCGGCGTCGAGGGGCGGGAGGCTCTCGGCGGCGGTCTCGGGCGGGGGGTCGCGCCACAGCTCGTCTCGGTCCACGGGCAGGCCCGCGACCGCGCACGGCAGCTCGGCGGCGAGGGGGCCAAACTCGGGGTCGTCGAGGAGGGGGAGGGCGGCCTCGACGGCGTCGGGGCGCCCGGCGTGGGCGCAGGCCCAGGCGCTCGTTCGACGCAGCTCGGGGTCGTCGAGGTCGGCGAGCAGGCGGGCGTGGGCGCTGGCGTCACCGAGCACGGCCACCCAGGTCGCCGCGGCCCGACGCATCGCGGGCTCGGGAGCGGCGAAGGCCCAGTAGGCCGCGGACGCCCACGCCCCCTGGACGCCGAGGAGCAGCGCCGTGGTGATCGTCGCCTCGCGCAGCTCGGGGTCTTCGGCGCGGCCGAGGCGGTCCCAGATCCCCGGCGGGGGGTCGAGGCGCCGGAGCCCCTCGGGGCCGCCAAAGCGCGCCAGGGTCACCGCGGCCCGGGCCGTGGCCACGTCCGCGCTGTCGAGGTGGGGCCGCAGCCAGGGCCCGGGGACGTGCTGGCGCCCGGCGAGGACCTCGAGGCGCGCCGAGACGCCGAGGGTGCTCGCGCCCTCGAGGTCCGCGAGCAAGCGCCGCTCGGCCGCGGCGGGGTTCGAGCTCATCGAATCGGCGTCGAGGTCGAGGCCGAGCTGCAGCCCGCGGACCAGACCTCTACGCCGCTCGTCCTGGGCCTCGTCGAGGAGGCCCAGCAGGCGGGCCCAGCCCTCGGCGTCGAGGCCGACGGTCAGCGCCATGGTCGCCGCGGCGCAGCGCTCCTCGCTGCTCACCGGGCTGTCGAGCGCGGGCCACAGCAGCTCGCGGGCCACGGCTCGCCCGCCGATCACCAGGCCATCGACGTGGGCGAGCAGCCGCGCCTCCGGCCCCTCGGCGATCTCCTCGAGGGTGTAGTTCGGCGCGTCGAGGGTGGACGCCCACACCTCGAAGCAGAACTCGGCCTCGTCGAGGTGCTGCTCGACGAGCTCCCAGAGGATGTGGTCTTCGTCCGCCATTGCGAGGGTCCCGCGCGGGCACCTTACTGCGAGGGGTGTCGAGCTCGGAAGGGGCGGCCTGGCGAAGCCCGCAGGTTGTGCGCATGGGTGGCGGTCAGTCGGCAAAAATGACCCATTTTCGGTCGGTGGTCATTTTTCTGGGCTCGATCGTCGAGTTTCGCTTGCAAAAATGACTCATCGGACCAGTATGGTCAGTACGTGAGCGTGCCCGTAGACCGCCTCACCGAGCAGCTCCACGGCTACATCGGTGACATCGACCCGAGCAGCCGAAAAGGCCGCCGCCGCCTCGCCATCATCGAAGCCGCCACGGCCCGCTTCAAGGCCGAGGGCTACCGGGCGACGAGCATGGACGACATCGCCGCGGACGTGGGCGTCGCCAAGGGCACGCTCTACCTCTACTTCCCCAAGAAGATCGACCTGCTCATCGCCTGCTCGGCGCGGGAGAAGCTCGAGTGGATCCCGCGCTTCACCGCGGTCTTCGACCCGTCCACGGGCTCGGCCGCGGTCCGCCTCAAGCGCTGGCTGACCCTGCTCCTGACCCTCCCGGGCGAGTCGCTGAACATGCGCCTGCTCGAGGACGGGGTCGAGGAGATCCTCGCCGAGATGCCCCAAGAGCTCGTCGCTCAGGGCAACGCCAACGTCGCCGAATACATCGCGCCGATGCTCGACGAGGTCGCGGGGCACCACCGCTGGAGCCTGGTCGAGCTCGTCGATCGGGCCAACGTGCTCCGGGCTCTGGCCCACCTCGGCCCCGTGCTGCGCCACGAGCACAACCACCCCGGCATGAGCACCCAGCGCTTCGCCGCCATCTTGGCCGATCTGGTCGTCGATGGCCTGCGCCCGCGCCCGCCCGGCGACGTGCCGGCGGACGTGAACGATCCCCCAAGTCCATCGTCGGTCTCTGCCGACAAAGACTCCACCGAGTCAGGAGAAGCACCATGAGCATGTCCCGCCGCAACGCGCTGACCGCCCTCGCGGGCCTGTCGGCCCTGTCCGTCGCCGCCTTCACCCTCGGCCTGCCCGCGCCGGCCCTCGCCGCGCCCCAGCCCGGCGACCCCGAGTTCCCGCGCTACCTCCTCGACCAGGTCGACGACCAGTACCGCGGCCGGTCCAGCCACGGGACCATGACCATGGCGGTCAAGACCAAGCACTGGGAGCGCTCGATGAAGCTCGAGAGCTGGTCGCTGGGCGAGGACTACTCGCTGATCCGCATCCTCGAGCCCAAGAAGGAGCGGGGCACGGCGACCCTCAAGGCCAACGGCGACCTGTTCACCTACCTGAGCAAGACCGGCCGGACCATCAAGATCTCCGGGGCGTCCATGGGCGGCTCGTGGATGGGCAGCCACTTCACCAACGACGACCTCATCAAGGACAGCCGCCTGGCCAACGACTTCGACTACGCGCTGCGCGAGGGGCCGACCATCGAGGGCGAGGCGACCTGGGCGGTGATTCTAAAGCCCAAGCCCGACGCCGTCGTCGTGTGGGGGCAGATCGACGTCATGGTCCGCAAGTCGGACCTGCTGCCCGCGGGCCAGCTGTTCTACGACGAGGACCTCAACCCCATCCGCAAGCTCGAGTTCTTCGAGTACCGCGAGCAGGCCGGGCGCAAGCTGGCCGGGCGCATGCGCATGACCCCCCTCGACAAGCCCGGGGAGTTCACCGAGATGCGCTACGAGCACATCGACTTCGACGTCGACCTCGAGCCCTCCTTCTTCAGCGTGCAGCAGCTCAAGGCCATCTAGGCCGCACTCACATTCGCGGGAGCCAGCGTCATGTTCGACGACTTCAAGCTCGCCTGGCGCAACGTCTGGCGCAACACCCGGCGCAGCGTGGTGACCATGGCCGCGGCAGCGATCGCGCTGTTCGTCATGATCCTCTACACGGGCCTGGCGAACGGCTACCTCGAGCGCCTCGAGGGCACGATCCTCGACCTCGAGGTCGGCGACGCCCAGGTCTTCGCCGAGGGCTACCGCGAGAAGCCGTCGCTGTACACGGCGATCCGGGCGGGCGAGGGCCAGGACGAGGGGGCCCTCGACGCCGCCTTCGCCAAGCTCGAGGCCGAGGGCTTCGAGGCCGCGCCGCGCCTGCTGGGCGTGGGCCTGGGCGCGAGCGAGGACAACTCGGCCGGCATCCAGATGATCGGCATCGACGTCGCCGCGGACAAGGACGTGGGCAAGATCCACGAGCGCGTGTTCGAGGGCGAGTGGCTGTCTGCGGACGAGCCGGGCGTGGTGATCGGCCATCGCCTGGCCGACAGCCTCGGCCTCGAGGTCGGCGGCGAGCTGGTCGTCCTGTCCCAGGGCGCCGACGGGTCCATGGCCAACGACCTCTACCCGGTCCGCGGCATCCTCGGCGGCGTGTCCGAGCGCGTCGACCGGGCCGGCGTGTTCATGCGCGGCGAGGACTTCCGCGAGCTCATGGTCTTCTACGAGGGCGTGCACCAGGTCATCCTGCGCGTGCCCGAGCAGCCCGACGCCCCCGACAAGGGCCTGAAGGCGGGCGCCGAGCGGGCCCAGGCCATCCTCGACGAGGCCGGCGTCGAGCAGGCCCAGGTGTCGACGTGGCGCGAGCTCCAGCCCGGTCTGGCGTCCATGCTCGAGACCTCCGCCGCGGGCCTGGCCGTGATGATGGCGATCATCTACGTCGCCGTCGGCATCGTGGTGCTCAACGCCATGCTCATGGCGGTGTTCGAGCGGACCCGGGAGTTCGGGGTGCTCAAGGCCATCGGCTTCGGGCCCATGAAGGTGCTGCGGCTGATCCTGATCGAGACCGCCATCCAGGGCGTGTTCGCGGTCTCGGCCGGCGTCCTCCTGGCCATCCCAGCCAACTACTACATGGTCCACACCGGCCTGGACATGAGCGGCGACGGGAACCTCTCGGTGATGGGCATGAGCATCGACCCCATCTGGCATTCGGTGGTCACCCTCGACACCTACCTGACCCCCGCGATCGCGCTGATCGTCATCATCGCGCTCTCGGTGCTCTACCCGGCGCTGCGGGCCGCCTTCATCCAGCCGCTGTCGGCCTTGCGGGACTGACCAGAGGAGCGAACGATCATGGCAGGACCTCGGCTTCCCCTGTTGGCGTGGCGCAACCTGTGGCGCAACGGCCGACGCACGGCGATCACCTTGTTCAGCATCGCCTTCGGCGTGCTCTTGGCGGTGGTGTCCACGGGCATCGGCGACTCCTCCTACACCGAGATGATCGACTACGCCGCGCGCCTCGGCGGCGGCCACGTGGTCGTCCAGCACCCCGACTACGTCGACCAGCCCTCGCTCGAGAACTCGATCCGCGTGAGCCCGGAGGCGCTCGAGGCCGAGCTCGACACCCTCGACAAGGGCCGCGCGCGGGTCGTCGGCGTGGCCCCGCGGATCACCGGCGGGATCATGCTGGCGACCTCGTCCAACAACGTCGGGGCCGGCGTCGTCGCCATCGATCCGCGGGCCGAGAGCGAGACCACCCTCGGCCTGGTCGAGGCCCTGAGCGAGGGCGAGATGTTCGCGGGCCCCGACGACAAGGGCATCATCCTCGGGGCCGTGCTCGCCGAGAACCTCGACGTCGAGCTGGGCAAGAAGGTCGTCTATACGGTCACGGACAAGAACGGCGAGATCGCCAACGGGCTCGCGCGGGTCAGCGGGATCATCGAGACCGGCGCCCCCGAGATCGACGGCGCGACCTGCCTGATGCCCATCGGGGCCATGCGCGAGGTGCTCGGCTACGAGGACGACGAGCTGACCCAGCTGGCGGTGTTCATCGACGACCACCACCACGCCGACGCCCTGGCGACCCAGCTCGACGCGGCGCTGGGCGAGTCGGTCTCGGCCCTGCCGTGGTCCGGCGCGCTCCCGGACCTGGCGGCCTTCGTGTCCGTCAAGGAGGGAGGCAACGTGGTGATGCAGGCGATCATCACCGTGCTCATCGCCGCGGGCATCTTCAACACCATGTTCGTGTCGGTGATGGAGCGGATGCGCGAGTTCGGGATCCTCGCGGCGATCGGCTTTTCGCGGGTGCAGCTGTTCGCGCTGATCGTGTGGGAGAGCCTGTGGGTGGCCCTGTGCGGGCTGATCGCGGGCGTCGTGCTGACGGCCTATCCCTACTACTACCTGGCGACGACGGGCATCGACACCGCGGAGCTCGCGGGCCAGGGGGCGCAGGTCTCCGGCGTGACCATGCCGGCGGTGATGTACGTCGGCCTCTACCCGCCCCACGCCGTGGTGATCGCCGGCGCCATCGTATTTGCGACCCTCGCGGCCGGGCTCTACCCGGCCTACCGCGCCGGGCGAGTCTCGCCCGTCGAGGTCATCCGCATCGTCTAGAGCTCTGGCTCTGGCTCTTCCTCCTTCTCCCGAGATCGTCATGGCAGGACCTCGACTCCCCTCGTTGGCGTGGCGCAACCTGTGGCGCAACCGTCGACGCACGGCCATCACCGCGTTCAGCATCGCCTTCGGCGTGCTCTTGGCGGTGGTGTCCACGGGCATCGGAGACTCGGCCTACGGCTCGATGATCAACTTCGCCGCGCGCCTGGGCGGGGGCCACGTGGTCGCGCAGCACCCCGACTACCTCGACGAGCCGGGCCTCGACCACTCCGTGCGCTTCGACGAGGACCTGCGCGGGCGCCTCGAGGCCCTGGAGTCCGAGGGCGCCATCGTCGGCTTCGCGCCGCGCGTCAGCGGCGGGGTGATGCTGGGCACGGCGTCCAACAACGTCGGCGCTGGCGTGGTCGCCATCGACGCGCGCTACGAGGACCAGACCACCCTCGGCCTCGTCGACGCCATCGTCGAGGGCGAGATGTTCGCGGGCCCCGACGACAAGGGCATCATCCTCGG
>NZ_ABCS01000069.1:0-7500 GCF_000170895.1 Plesiocystis pacifica SIR-1
CAGCCCCTGACAATTTTAGCCGTCGTGGACGAGGCCACGCCCTCCCTGCCCCACGTCCGCGACTCAGAGGGTCGGCCAAAACGAGTTTGGCCAACCCTCTGTCTACTCTAGCCGTCGTGGACGAGGCCACGCCCTCCCTGCCCCACGTCCGCGACTCAGGCCTCATCCGGGGAGGGGGCCTCGGCCGCTGCGTTCGAACCGGAGGCCTCGCGAATGGCCCGCAGCAAGGCCGTGGAGGCCCGCTTGCTGCGGGGCTCGGCCGGCGCGCGCTTGGCCTGACGCATGAGCGCCCGGAGCTGCTGCCGGTCGCTCCCAGGGTGCTCGGCGACGAAGGCGTTCAAGGCGGGGTCGCCCTCCTCGAGGATGCGCGCGCGCCAGGCCTCGGCCGCGCGCTCCCTGGCCTGGAGGGTGCGCTGCTCGGGGCTCTGACCCGCGAGGGCGGCCCGCAGCTCCTCGATGCTGCCGGCGCCCCGGAGCAGCTGCGCGACCCGACGGATCTGGCGAGAGCGAGCGTTCTTGTGAAAGCGCTGGGACTCCTCGATGGCCCGGCGCAGGTCCGCGTCGAAGGGCGGCTCGGGGAGCTTGGGGTGCTTGCCGCGGGCGAGGGCCTCGGCGAGCTCCGTGAACGCCCCGGCCTCGCGGCGATGGCGAGAGCGACTCCGAGGGCGAGGCTCTTCGGCCTCCCCCGGGGCAGCTCCGGGGCTCTCGTCGTGGTCGGGATCGGCGGCCATGGCCGTGTCTACCATCTAGAGCAGCGAGCCCCTCTCGGCGGGGCTTGGCCGGCGCTAGCGAGACTCGGTCTCGAGGATCAGCTGGGCCAGGCGCTCGAGCTCGCTCGCGGGCAGCTCGGGGTAGGCGGGCACGTAGACCAGCGAGGCCATGGCGGCCTCCGCGAGCGGGGTCGAAGCGCCGCCCTCGAGCTGCGGCGGGCGCAGCCGCGAAGAGCCCCGCGTCGCGTCGAAGCCCTCGGCCCGCAGGGCGTCGATCAAGCCCTCGGGGTTCGAGCTGACCACCGCGACCTGCCACCACGAGCGCCACGGCGCCTGATCTCCGAGCAGGGCCACGCGCCCGCGCAGGCGCGCGCGCAACACCTCGCCGTGGGCTCGCCGCCTCGACAAGCGCACGCCGTCGTAACCTTCGAGGCGCCGCTCGAGGGTGGCGAGCAGGGCCCCCGAGGGCTGGCGGCGCAGCGCGGCCCAGTACTCGTCCCCCTCGAGCCCGAGCACGGCCCCGTTGATGACGGCGTCGTGGGAGCGCCCGGTGAGCGCGCAGGCCCCGACGAAGGCCGCGTAGAGGTGCGGCTCGGTCATCGCCTTGAGCGCGGCGTACTTGGTCACGACGCCCAGGTAGCCCCGCCGCGACTGCTGGGGATAGGCCCGGGTCCGCGCGAGCGCAGCCTGGCGCAGCTCGGCGTCGGCGATCCGCGCCAGGCAACCACCGAGCGCCGAGCTCGACTTGATCGGTCCAAAGCTGAACAGGGCCGCGAGCGAGCGCGGGTGTCCGCGGTGCTCGAGACCCTCGAAGGCCTGGGCGCAGTCCTCGACCACGGGCACGCTCGAGCCGGCGCTGTCGAGCTCGGCGAACACTGCGTCCATGTCCACGCGACTCCCGAGCAGGTGCGTGACCAGGCAAAGGCGGGTGCGCTCGTTGACCGCCGCGGCGATGGCCCCCGGCGCGGGCGCGAGGGTCCCCGGCTCGATGTCCACGGGCACGGGCACGAAGCCGTGGTGCGCGAGGAGCTCGAACATGTCCGGGATGTTGACGGCCGTGACCACGACCTCGCCTGGACACCCCGCCTCGGGATCAGGGCCGGGGCGGGTAGCGAGCTCGGCCAAGAGCGCGTCCCAGGCCGTGCGCACCGTCAAGAACACAGCCCCGTCGGGGTCCCAGCGCTGTGCGATGGCCTCCGCCGAGGGTCCACCCGGGTTCGAGCTGGCCACGGCCGCAGCCGCGAGGTCGGCCCAGCCGATGTCCAGGCGACTGCGCGCCCAGACGGGCCTTGGCAGGGTCAGGGCGCCCAAAAAGCGGCCGGCGAGGCCTCCGCTGGGGGGTCGATGCGCGTTCGCGGTCACCTGCATCGCCCCTGGTAGAGTGAGACCTCGCCGTCGGGATCACGGCTCCAGGAAAAGGGCGCCCGAGCGAGCGCCGCCCTTTCACTTGCGCGTGAACGAGATCGTCTTGATGGTGACGTCCTCGAAGGGCTTGTCGGGGATCGGCCGGCTCTGGGTGCGGACCTCGGAGATGGCCGTGGGCACCTTGGTGTCGCAGCGCCCAAACACGGTGTGGCGATCGTTGAGCGCCTCGGTCTTGCGCACGGTGATGAAGAACTGCGCGCTGCCGGTGTTGCCCACGGTCAGCCCGGTCTTCTCGTCGTAGATCGGCTTTTGCGTCACCCGGTCGTAGGGGTTGCGGTTGGCCATGGACAGGATGCCCGGCCCGGAGTGGCGCAAGCTGGGGTGGAACTCGTCGGGGATGAAGTAGCCCGGGGTCCCGCGCCCGCTCGCCGAGGGGTCACCGCCTTGAATCATGAACTTCGAGATCACGCGGTGGAAGATGGTGTTGTCGTAGTAGTTGCCCGTGACCCACTCGTCGCTCTTGCGGTTCTTGGGGTCGAGGTAGGGCCGCTTGCCCCGGGCCAGGCCCACGAAGTTGGCCACCGTCAGGGGGGCCTTGTCCTCGTAGAGCTCGCACTCGATGTCGCCCATGGAGGTCTGGAAGGTCGCGGTCAGCGTGCCCTTGCCCTTGTCGGCGAGGGTCTCGTCGCCCTCGAAGGCCATCTCGAGGGTGAAGGGCCCGTCGATGGGGTCGCCCTGGGCCTTGTTGAAGCTGAACACGTCCGGGCCGAGGATTCCGGAGTTGGGTCGGGGCAGCCAGCCCTCCTCGAAGGTCCGGGTCGGGCGCTCGTCCGAGCTGCACGCGCAGCCCTCACCCTCGGGCTCGTCGCAGGTCTTGCCCTCGGGCAGGCACTCGTCGCCGCAGGGCGTGCCCGCGAAGCAGAACTTGCAGCAGCCCTTGGCGGCCTCCGCCTTGGCCTGGGCCTCCGCCGCGGCCTTCTTCTTGGCCTCGATCTCCTCGGGCGTCGGGCCTTTCTTCTCGCCCTCGGGCGCCTTGCCCACGCCGGCGTCAGCCTTGGCTCCACCTTCCCCGTGCTCGGCGGGCGGGGTCTGGCAGGCGGCCAGGCTGAGCCCCAATAGGGCCACGGCGGCAGTCGAGATGAAGGAATCGAGGCGGTGCGGACGTGAGTAGATCGGCATGTTTGTTCCTCGGCGGCGCGCGGACCAGGCTCGGATCTCGCACATTGGGCGCGCGGGGGCTACTCTCGCGCTCGTGAGGCCACTTCGCAGCGCATCGCGCATCACGCTCACGGCCCTGCTCGCGACCTGCGTCATCCTCGGCTCCGGCTGTCGACATCGCAAGGGCGACGGGTCCAGCATGGTCTCCGAGCTGACCCCGCCCAAGGGCGCCGAGCCCTGGGAGTCCCGCTACGCCGTCGCCTTCGACGACTCGTACACGCCCACGGACGTCAACCTCCAGGGCCGCGCCCCCAACGACGTCCTCGATCAGCAGCTCTTCCAGGCCCGGCTGGGCCACGCCGCCGTGGTCGTCCTCGTCCGCGTCGAGCAGGTCTGGGGCAAGGGCCGCTACGAGGGCAAGCAGGACCAGTTCGTCGAGCTGCAGGTCGGCGACGTGCTCATGGGCAGCCTGCCCAAGGACGCCCCCGAGCGCTTCATGGTCGAGGTGAGCAGCATCGACGAGCTCCCCGGGGAGCTGCGCGGCGAGATCATGCTGCTCTTCCTGCGCTGGGACGCCGAGGCCGACCCGCCCTACCACCACCACTTGATGCCGGCCGACGAGGAGCTCGTCGCGCTGATCAAGGCCATGGTCAAGCACGCCCAGGCCGAGGGGGTGCTCGACGCCAAGGGCGACGAGAAAAAGAGCGGGCGCGGGGGCAAGGGGAAGCGCAAGCGCCGGAAAAAGAAGGGCAAGCGAGGGAGCGGCGCGCCCTCGGAGGACTTCGACGAGTCGATGATCGGCGCAGGAGGCGGACCGCCGCCCTCGAGCTCGCCCGCGTCGTCGGCTGGGGACGACTCTGGACCCGCGCCGGTCACCGCGCCCGACGAGCCGCCCCCGGCGGAGGGACCGCAGCCCGATTCCAGCACCGGGCTCCAGGAGCTCGGCGGAGACAGCCCTCCCGAGTCGACCGGTGAGTGAGTCCCATTGGCCCCGGACTGATCCAAGGATCTAGTCGGTGCTCCTTCTCGGATCCGCGCACTTGCGCAGATCCGCTTGGCGGATCCTCCGCCGCGCGAGCTCGCCATCCTCGACAGCGACCTGAACGCATCTGCTTGCCGTTCACGCGTCGCTGTTCGCCGTTTTCGGGCCCGTGGAAATCGCGCCCAGAAACACTTGCACAGCCCGCGCGTATCGCTACGATTCTCCTCCCCGGGCTGGCCTCGTCGGGCCGGGACACGCGAGGGAACTCGCTGCGAAATCTCGCACGATTTTGTCGAGAAAAACTTCGCTGCAAAGCTTGACTCCCTCCTCGTTCGCCCGTACAACCCGCCTCCCCTGACGGGAACGAAGACGGCAGCGCCCACGGCCCTCCAGCCAAGCGCAACCACGCCGCCTCAACCCTGAAGAGGGGCGAGCCTCGCCCTCAACCAGCTTCGCTGGGCGAACGAGGCCTTCGCTTCCTGAAAACTGGAGAGCAGAACACGGACCACGAGACGCTAGGTCCGACGAAGCGCCCGCGAGGGTGCGGACTCGAGACCGTCCGCGGGATTGTCAGTCAGCAATGATTGACGAACCCCGTCGCACGAACATCCGTTCGTGACGACATTCCAAAAAATGCGAGTCGTCGGAGACGACGGCTCGAAGAGCAACCGGCAATCGGTAGCTCGAGCACAAATCAAACTGGAGAGTTTGATCCTGGCTCAGAGCGAACGTTTGCGGCGGGCCTAACACATGCAAGTCGAACGAGAAGCCCTTCGGGGTGGAAAGTGGCGCACGGGTGCGTAACACGTGGATAACCAACCCCCCAGTTTGGGACAACACCGGGAAACTGGTGCTAATACCAGATGTGTCGCGGGAGTCGTCAGGCTCCCTCGAGAAAGGCACGCAAGGGTCGCTGGGGGACGGGTCCGCGTCCCATCAGCTAGTTGGTGAGGTAATGGCTCACCAAGGCTAAGACGGGTAGCTGGTCTGAGAGGATGATCAGCCACACTGGAACTGAGACACGGTCCAGACTCCTACGGGAGGCAGCAGTGGGGAATATTGCGCAATGGGCGAAAGCCTGACGCAGCCACGCCGCGTGAGCGATGAAGGTTTTCGGATCGTAAAGCTCTGTGGAGGGAGAAGAATAAAGTCAGTGAAGAGCTGGCCTTGACGGTATCCCTTTAGCAAGCACCGGCTAACTCCGTGCCAGCAGCCGCGGTAATACGGAGGGTGCAAACGTTGCTCGGAATCATTGGGCGTAAAGCGCGCGTAGGCGGCTTGGCAAGTTGGATGTGAAAGCCCTGGGCTCAACCCAGGAAGTGCATCCAAAACTGCCTGGCTTGAATCTCGGAGGGGGTCAGGGAATTCTCGGTGTAGAGGTGAAATTCGTAGATATCGGGAGGAACACCAGTGGCGAAGGCGCTGACCTGGACGATGATTGACGCTGAGGTGCGAAAGCATGGGGAGCGAACAGGATTAGATACCCTGGTAGTCCATGCCGTAAACGATGAGTGCTAGGCGCCGGCGGATGACCCCGTCGGTGCCGAAGCTAACGCGTTAAGCACTCCGCCTGGGGAGTACGGTCGCAAGACTAAAACTCAAAGGAATTGACGGGGGCCCGCACAAGCGGTGGAGCATGTGGTTTAATTCGACGCAACGCGCAGAACCTTACCTGGGTTAAGTCCACGAGAATCCGGCCCAAAAGCTGGAGTGCCCTTCGGGGAATTCGTGCGAAGGTGCTGCATGGCTGTCGTCAGCTCGTGTCGTGAGATGTTGGGTTAAGTCCCGCAACGAGCGCAACCCCTGCCGTCTGTTGCCATCATTTAGTTGGGAACTCAGACGGTACTGCCGGCCTAAACCGGAGGAAGGTGGGGATGACGTCAAGTCCTCATGGCCCTCATGCCCAGGGCTACACACGTGCTACAATGGTTGGTACAAAGAGTCGCTAGCCCGCGAGGGGACGCTAACCTCAAAAAACCAATCTCAGTTCGGATTGGAGTCTGCAACTCGACTCCATGAAGCTGGAATCGCTAGTAATCGGAGATCAGCACGCTCCGGTGAATACGTTCCCGGGCCTTGTACACACCGCCCGTCACACCATGGGAGTCGATTGCTCCAGAAGTGGGTAGCCTAACCTTCGGGAGGGCGCTTACCAAGGAGTGATCGGTGACTGGGGTGAAGTCGTAACAAGGTATCCCTACCGGAAGGTGGGGATGGATCACCTCCTTTCTAGGAGATGCTCGGACCTCGAGTTCGAGCAAATCATAGGTCAAACCCGCGGACATTTAGCAAGTCTCTTGGTCCATTCTACTCTTCAGTTTTCAGGGTGCGAAATGCTCCCTGAAAACCAGGCTGTCTTTGAGAACCTGGGCGTGTAGCTCAGTCGGTTAGAGCGCCGCCCTGATAAGGCGGAGGTCGGAGGTTCAAGTCCTCCCACGCCCACCGCACCAACCAATCTCTTCATGGGAAACCATGGAGGGACCAATTGGTCGGGGGGATTAGCTCAGCTGGGAGAGCGCGGGCTTTGCATGCCTGAGGTCAGCGGTTCGATCCCGCTATCCTCCATCACGCTCCTCGAAGACGGACGCTTCCTTACAAACTAATAGACGAACAAGACCACCGGAAGATCGTCGAATCGTGTTCTTCGGAACATGAGGAGACAATCGAACCGAGTAGCACATTTCCGTCGATGCAGCAGAGGCTGCATCCGCAAAGAGTCTCAAACAAAAAGGGACTCGAGCAACAAAGTAAGGTTCGTGGTGACGAAAGGAACCTCGGATCCGACTCATCTGAAGACGGGTTTACGAAAAAGACTTGCCCTCTGGAAGGCCGAGCGAGAGCTCGGACCAGAAGGAGAGGCAGGGTCAAGCTACAAAGGGCACACGGCGGATGCCTTGGCATCAGGAGGCGATGAAGGACGTGGATACCTGCGAAAAGTTACGGGGAGCTGGACTCGAGCGTCGATCCGTAAATATCCGAATGGGGAAACCCAGTGAGCGTCATGGCTCACTATCTCATGCTGAATACATAGGCATGTGAGGCCAACGGGGGGAACTGAAACATCTAAGTACCCCCAGGAAAGGACATCAACAGAGACTCCGTAAGTAGCGGCGAGCGAACGCGGACTAGCCCAAACCATCCGGGCAACCGGATGGGGTTGTGGGGTTCCAACGTGGGACCGTGGAGGTTAGCAGAACGGCTTGGGAAGGCCGGCCAAAGAGGGTGACAGCCCCGTATGCGAAAGCCAAGACGGCCCTAGGAGTACCCCGAGTAGGACGAGGCACG
>NZ_ABCS01000069.1:10000-54471 GCF_000170895.1 Plesiocystis pacifica SIR-1
CGGCTTGGCCCGAATAAGTCTGTAGACCCGTCTTGGGTAGCAGTCGGATTCGAGGTTCCGAGCGACACACGCCTTACACGGAAATGTGCAAGTTGAAAGCTACGGTGGATTCTCCCGCTGTCCTGGAAGGGACGGTGCGCGGAGAGTCTGACGTACTCGGTCGCCCGGTAGGCGCTAGCTCTTTGGAGCTGTCGAGCCTACTGAATGTTTTCTGGTGGTCATGGCGGAGGGGCCATACCCGATCCCATCCCGAACTCGGTAGTCAAGCCCTCCAGCGCTGATGGTACTGCAGGGGCCACCCTGTGGGAGAGTAAGTCGCCGCCAGATCTATGCCCCGGACCGAAAGGTCCGGGGCTTCTTTTATTGGTTCGTCGGTCCTCAGCCGATCAGAAGCTCCACTCCGGCGGGAGCTTCACGATGTAGGCGAGGGCGTAGTAGGGCGGCCGGTTTTCGTGGGCGCTGTTGCCTCCGGTCGAGCTGGTCAGCTGGGTGCTGTGGTTGATGCCTGCGATGGGTTGTGCAGGGGGAGCGGGCCAGGGCGCGACTCCCCAGATGTCCCACACGCCCGCGCTAGACGCGTGGGCGTAGCTGTGATCGTGAGCCGGAATCTCTTCGACGGCGAGGGTAACCTCGTTCGCCCCGCCGACCTCGGCCGGCAGTAGCTCGCGCCCGCGCCGACCACGAAGCGGTCGGTGAGGTTCGGGGTCACGAAGGGCTCCGCCTCCGGATCGAGAGGGTCCTCGAGTACGCTGCCATCACACAGGGCCCAACCGGCTGGGATCGCGTCGAGGGGCCCCGACCACAAGATGATGCCGCCCGTAGGCGTGGCCCGCTCGTAGAGCTCGGTCAGCATCGCGTTGAAGGGCTCGGCCTCGATGAGCTCGCCGGTGTCGAAGTCGGCGTAGGGCTTGTCGAGGGCGCGGGCGAGCATGGGCGAGAGCGCGATGCTGCCGAGCAGCGCGCAAGGAGCGAGCAGGCGGTAGAGCCGACGCTTCGTCCAGGTGGGGGTCGAGAGGGTGTTTTCGTTGGTCTCGTCGTTCATCGTTCTTGTCCTTGGTGGGGGTCAGGGGTACTGGCTGCATCCGAATTGGCCTTGACCGAACAGCGGCGGGCAGCCGGCGGAGCCGGAGTCGGAGGATTCGGTGTCGGCGCTCGAGTCGGATTCGGAGCTCGAGCTGGACTCGGAGTCGCTCGTGGACTCCGACTCGGACTCGCCGTCCGAGCTCGACTCGTCATTCTCGGTGGTCGAGCCGACCTCGTCATCGCCCGTGGTGGTCGAGCCGGACTGGGTCTCAGACTCGGTCTCACCCTGGGAGGGCGTCACGTCGTCCGAGCAGGCGCTCGCGCTGGCCGAGAGCGCTAGGGTGAGGGATGCCGCGAGTGTCGTCATTCGTATTCGCCTTCGGAATGCGTCGTTCCATTCATTCATCGTCTGTCCTTTCATTGGCGTGAGGCCGCGTTTGACCGCGAAGGCGAGCCGCGGGCCCATTGCTCGCGTCCTCACCAACCTTCGAGGCTCAGCCCCACTCGTACGGCCCCATAGAGTAGCGAGCCCCGGTGGGGATCACGGCCGAGGAGCAAAAAGTCGCTGAGACGCAAAGACCCCCGAGGGCGAGGCCGCTCGGGGGTCGACTACGAGAGAGCTGTCTAAAGCGAGACCAGGCTCAGGTGCCAGCCTTGGCGCCGACCTTGCCGCTGACGCTGGCGCTGGCCTTGACGCTGACGTTGAGCTTGACGCTCGCCGAGGCCATGGCGTTGACGGCCTGTCCGACGCAGGTGACGGCCTTGGCCCCGGCGCCGCTCATCTGACCCTTGAGGCGCTTGCCCGAGGCGATGACGATCTTGATGTCGCTGGACAGCTGCTTGCCGATGCGGACCTGGGCCTGGAGCAGGGCGGGCAGGTTCTTGCTGAGGGTGGCGGTCAGGGCCTTCATGGCGTCGGCCTGGGCCTGGGCCTGGACGTCGACGACGGGGGGCTTGCAGCTGGCGCGGACGTTGGCGTTGGCCTCGCAGTTGGCGGAGCACTCGGCCTTGACCTGGGACTTTTGGACCTCGACCTCGCAGTGCGGGGCCTTCCACTCGCCGGTGCACTTGGCGTGGCAGGTGGCCGAGCACTGCCCGGAGCAGGTGCCCTTGCACTCGCCGATGCAGTTGCCCTGGGCGTCCTTGGCGGAGCACTCGCCCTGGCAGCTGCCCTCACAGGTGCCCTCGCAGCGGCCGCCGCAGGTGCCCTCGCAGTAGCCCGAGAGCCGGGCCGGCTCGCACTCGGCGACGACCTTGCCGGGGTCGACCTCGACGCCGCACTCGGCCTCGCACTGGGCCTTGAAGTTGGCGTCCATCTGGCAGCTGGGCGGGGTGTAGTTGACCTTGACCGCCGCGTTGGCCTTGATGATCTGGCCGATCTTGGCCGACACCGCGTTGCACGCGGGGGTCGCCGCGTCGCCGTCCTTGGGCTTGATCTGGTCGCCGGGGATGCCCAGATCCGCGGCCATGTTGACGCAGGCCTTGGCCACGGCCTTGTAGGAGGAGTCGGCGAGGGTCGAGATGTCCGCGCTCGCCTGCATGAACGCGGCGATGTCCGCGTTGAGCTCGGCGTCGGAGGTGAAGCTGCCGCCGATCATCTTGCCCGAGGCCCACTCGGGGCAGCTCGCCGAGGCGGCGCCCTTGGCCACGGCATTCGCCGCGCCGCCGGCGTTGGTGGTCCCGGTCGGGAGCTGGAGGTCACAGGCGAGCCCCGAGCCCAGGGCCAGGGCGCCTGCGAGGACGAGCATCGATGCGCGAGTGCGGGTCTGTCGGTTCACGGCGGGACTCTAGCAAGCCCGCGCAGCTCGCGGGGGAGCGTGGCTGTGATTCAACCGTCGTACTCGATGTCGAAGCGCGTGATGATTTGGCACGGGACCGCGTCCCCGAGCAGGGCGCAGTCGTCTCCGGTGCAGGTGACCCGGACGGTCTCGGTCCCGCTACCCGCGACCTCGGAGTCGAAGGTCCCGTCGTAGGTGACCTCGAAGGGCAGCACGGCCGAGAAGGCGGGCGCGAGATCGGCCGTGTGGATGATCGTCGGGGCGCAGTCGAAGTCGTAGCCACTGACCACGCACTCGATGTCGCGCTCGTAGGCTTTGACCTCGAAGGTGTCGCCGGGGTCGTCGTCGAGGAGAAACACGGTCAGGGGATCGAGCTGCAGATCCATGGAGCAGCTGTTTTGGACGGCCTCGGTCTCCTCGTAGGTCCACACCCCGCCGGTGGGCTTGAGGGCCGCGCCCTCGTCTTCGGAGCAGCCGGCGGCCGCCCCCAGGGTGAGGGCCAAAGTGGGGAGGAGGAGGGCGAGGAGAGAGAAGCGGGACACGACCCGTCCATGGAAGCACTGAGGGACACCGCGGCGCAGCAAGAGTCGAGATCGGGCGCGGAACAGGGTCTAGGCGGCATTCTGCGCCGCTCGGAGGGCGTGTTGCAGGATGCATCGCCCCGCCGAGTCGTGGGCAGGGACCCTCAGGGGCGGGACTCGAGGTTGAGCTGCGCGGCCAGGCGCGGGTTGTTGCTGTCGGGGCCGCTGCGCCAGATGTAGCGATCGAGGACGTAGTGGGTGGCCTGGGGCAGGGTCAGCGCGGCGACGACCAGGGCCATGCCGAGCTCGCCGAGCTCCAGGCCGCCGACGCCAAACAGGGACTCGTGGTCGTGCCACACCAAACGGTCCCACAGCGTCTCCTCGGTCACGGCGAGGAGCGCGAGCAGGCCGTAGAAGGCGAGGGCGAGGACCAGGGGGGCGCGCGCTCGCCCCAGGCCTGCCTCGACCCGCTCGCGCCCGCCGGCGACCCAGACCAGGGCGAAGTAGGGCACGCCGTGGAGGAAGACGTTGGTCAGCGTGAACACGCGATCGTCGTCGAAGGCCACGATGCCCAGGGTCCAGCTCGCGGCCGTGAGCGCGACGAGGGCGTCGACCATGGGGTGGGCCCCCTCGCCGCGCACGCGCAGCTGCACGCGCCGGAGCGCGAACGCAGCGAGCACGAGGGCCTCGACGCCGAGGGCGATTTGGCCGACGAGCTCGGGCGCTCCCGGGATGAAGTCCCCGTCCATGAACCAGGCGAAGCGCCGCGGGAGGTGGGCGTGCCACCACAGCACGGGGGCGGCCGTGCCCGCCCAGATCGCCGCTCGGGTCAGTCGGCGGTCGAGCTTGGCCCCGTCGCCGGAGTCGTCGCCGGAGTCGGAGGAGGCGCGCCGACGCGAGAGGGCCTCGGCGCGCAGGTAGAGCAGCGCGAAGCCCTCTTGCTGCTTGATGAAGTGGAACACCGCGACGTAGGCGAGCACCGTCCAAAACAGCGCGGGCGAGACGGCGTGGGCCACGAAGGCGAGGACGAAGGCGAGCACGGGCGCGGCGCGGAGCAGGTTGCCGTGCAGGCGTCGGGCCTCGGGGTCGAGGTAGGTGCGGTAGAGCGAGGCCCACACGTGGGCGACATCGACGAGCACGACCCCGACGATCCACAGCCCGAGGCTCTCGCCTTCGCTCGGCGGGAGGCCCAGACCCACGGCCACGCCGACGAGGAGGGCGAGCAGGCCGGGGAGCACGAACCAGCCCAGATCGAAGGCTGGCGAGACGATCCAGCGCGGCTTCATGCCAGCGCTCATCCCAGGCGCTCCGCGGCCCAGTCGGCGGCCTCGGTGGCGGCGTAGAAGGCCTCTTCGAACAGCGGCAGGCCGCCGACGTCCGTGGCGCAAGCGCGCACGCGTCCGCCCTCGCCCAGGGGCGCGCGGGCCCGCTCGAGCACTCCGCCGAACAATAGCCCGGGCGTGGGTCGGACCATCGCGTGGCCCCAGCGGTGCACGTGCAGCCCGCGGACCTGGGCGCGGATCGTCGGGTGCATGGCCTCGAGGCTGCGCAGGACGTGCTCGCCCCACTGCGCCGCGTCGCCGGCGAGCAGGCGGGCCCGAGCCTCGCGCGGGTCGGCGTCGACCAGGGGCTCGTAGTAGGTCAGCACGGCCCCGGGCCGGTGGGCGTCGAGGCGATCGTCGCCGTGGTTGGCGACGACGTAGCCGAGGTTGCGCGCCTTGGGATCGGCGATGACCGGGACGTTGTCCCAGGCAAGGGGCGCGCCCAGGCCCCCGGGGTGCTCGGCGAGCTCGACGTTGGCGACGAGCCAGGGCGCGTGGGAAAAGCCGCCCGCGCGCAGGTCCGGGAGCAGGGGGTCGTGCTCGGGGCGCGGGAGCACGTGGGGCAGGAGGTAGCGGGGCGCGGCCCACAGGATGCGCTCGGCCGCCACGGCGATGGAGCGTTGCGTGCTCAGGTCGCGCACGCGCAGCTCGCCCTTGTCGGGGTCGAGGGCGTAGACGAGGTGCCCCGGCCGCTGGCGCGCGCCCAGGGCCACGCGCGCGGCGATGCGCTCGACGAGCTCGCCGTTGCCCCCGGGGAAGGTCAGCAGCTGACCCTCGCGGTTTTGGGCCAGGCCCCGGCCGAGGAAGTGGTGCAGGCCGGCCCAGGCCGAGGTCTGCTCGGCGGAGCAGCCGTAGTCGTCGCGGCAGGCGTAGTCCACGAACCAGCGCAGGCGCCAGCTGTCGTAGCCGCGGGCGTCGAGCCAGTCGGCCATGGACTGGCCGTCGAGGTGGGCCAGCGCCCCCGAGCTGCGCCGCGCGGGCAGGCGAAAGTGCAGGCGCCCGCCGGCGTCCCGGCGCCCGTCGAGGGCCTCGAGCTCGGCCCAAAAGCGCTCGAACTGCTCGGCCTCGGCCGCGGTCTCGCCCAGGTTCGGGTACAGGCCTGGGCCCCACTGCCGGGTCTCGGGGTCGAAGTGGCGCTCGAGGGGCCCCGCGCAGATCGCCGTGGACTGAAACTCGAGCCGCCCGTCGTGCTCGCGGCCCACGATGACGCCGATGTCCTCGAGCAGGGCGTGGAGCTCGACGAGCTCCCGGGGCGGCGTGGGCAGGTAGTGGGCGCCCATGGGGTAGCTCGAGCGGGGCAGGGCGCCGCTGCGGGCGGTGCCGCCGAGGCTGTCCTCGAGCTCGAACAGGGCGAGGTCCTCGACCCCGCGGCGGCGCAGCTGCCAGGCCGCGCACAGCCCCGAGACGCCGCCGCCGACGATCGCCACGGCGACGCGCTCGCGGGCGTCGATGGGGGCGCTCAGGAGCTCGGCGGAGCGCAGCAGGTGGCCGCGCTCGGGGCTCTGGCCGACGAAGGCAGGGGCGACGGGTCCAGCCGCCTCGCGCGGTGCCTGGCGACAGCCCGCGGCCAGGCCCAGGCCCGCGCCTGCTAGCAGCGATCGCCGGCTCAGGCCCGACTCACCCGACGCACCCAAGCTCAACTCCCCGCGCGGCGGGCCAGGGGCCCGAAGCTGGCCAGATCGCGGTCGTAGTAGTGGACCAGCATCTGGGTGTCGAGGCGGTTGATCTCGAGGCCCTCGGGCGGCCGCTGATCGGCCGGGAAGGCGAACAGGCTCGGGACCAGCTCGTCGGCCAAAAAGCGCAGCTTGGTCCGCTCGTCCGGGGGCAGCTGGGTCGGCAGGGCGCCGGGCAGCTCGAGGGGGCTGCGGGCGATCAGGGCGTAGCCCCAGTCGCCAAAGCTGGGCACGTGGGCGTGGTAGGGGCGCGGGTGCAGGTCGGCCGCGTCGAGGGTCTGGACGATGCACCAAAAGGCCCGCGGCGACAGGTAGGGCGAGGTCGACTGGACCACGGCGACGCCGTCGGGGGCGAGGGCCCAGCGGACCAGGCGGTAGAAGCTGCGGGTGTAGAGCTTGCCCAGGGACAGGTTGTTGGGGTCGGGCAGGTCGACGACGATCACGTCCCAGCTCGCCCGCTCGCCCGCGCCCGAGTTGGCCGCGCTGCGGTGCTCCTCGAGCCAGCGCATCGCGTCGGCGTTGTGCACGTGCACGCGCGGGTCGGCCAGCGAGCCGTGGTTGAGGGCGGACAGGGCCGGCGTCTCGCGGAACAGCCGGGTCATCTCCGGGTCGAGGTCGACGAGGTCCACGCGCTCGATCTCCGGGTAGCGCAGCAGCTCGCGCACGGCCAGGCCGTCGCCGCCCCCGAGGATCAGCACGCGCTTGGCCGGGGCGTCGCCGAACTGCTCGCGGGCCGCGAACGCCGGGTGGACCAGGGACTCGTGGTAGCGGTGCTCGTCGGCGCTCGAGAACTGCAGGTTGCCGTCGATGTAGAGCCGGATGTCGTCGCTCCAGCGGGTGATGGTCAGGCGCTGGTAGCGGGTCTTCTTCGAGAAGATCACCGGCGCGTCGTAGAGCGAGCGCTCGCCCAGGGTCTCGATGCGGTCGCCAAAGGCGAAGCCCGAGCCGCACAGGGCCGCGACCACGAGGCCCTGCGCGAGGATCAGCCGGGGCCGCTTTAGCTGGTCCCAAAAGGCCCGCGCCGACCACAGCGCGACCAGGGCGTTGAACAGCCCAAACATCAAGCTCGTGCGCACCAGGCCCAGCCACGGCAGGAACAGCAGGGGGAAGGTGATGCTGGCCAGCAGCGCGCCGATGTAGTCGAAGGCCAGGACCCGGGCGACCAGGTCCTTGAGCACCTGCTCGCCGGGCATCAGCCGCATCAAAAGGGGGATCTCGAGGCCGACGCAGCAGCCGACGAGGATCAGGATGGCGAACAGCAGCGGGCGGATGCTGTCGAGGAGGCCGAAGCCAAAGAACAGCGCCGGCGCCGAGAAGCCCCCGACCACGGCGATGATCAGCTGGACGTGGACGAAGCGCGTGGCCAGCTCGCGCTCGACGAAGCGGCTGAGGTAGGAGCCCAGGCCCATGGCGCTGAGGTAGACGCCGATGACCAGGCTGAACTGGGTGACCGAGTCGCCCAGCAGGTAGCTGGCCATGGTCGCGGTGATCAGCTCGTAGACCAGGCCGCAGGTCGCGACCACGAGCACGGAGGCCAGCAGCAGCGAGGGGCGGGGTCCGGCGGCGCTCGGCGGTGCCAGCTCCGGGTCAGACGCGGGGCTCGGCCCGGGGTCAGCGGGGCTCGCCGGGCCTTCGGGGGGCAGCACCGCTCAGCCCGAGACGGCCGCGCTGATGATCATCGAGATCCCGATGATCACCGCGCCCAGGATGATGCCCAGCGAGGTGTTCTGATCTTCCTCGATCTCCTTGCGGATCGAAAAGGGCGTCAGCCACACGATGAGCAGCCAAAACAGCCCAAAGATCAGCAGGCCGAGGACGGAGTAGATCGCCGCCGAGACGATGTTGTTGACGTTGACCAGTTGTTCTGCGAGGAGCGCCATGACTATTTGCCTCCGTGGTAGCCCGACAGGAAGATGAACATCGGCGCGCGCACGGTGCTGCCGCTGCCGCTCGCGCGCGGGGTCTTGCGCTCGACCTTACCGCGCTCGGGGGTGCTGGTGAGCCACTTGGAGGTGGGGGCCTCGATGAACAGCAGCCCGAGGGCGCCGATGCTGAGCAGGACGTAGATGGCTTTCATGGGCTCACTCCGCGTGGTCGCTCGTGGACCAGCGCTGGCTCTCGAAGGATTTCTTGCGGATGAAGTTGACGATCGGGAAGGCGAGGATCACCAAAAAGGGCAGCATGGTGTAGCGGCCCAGGGGGACGTCGCGCTTGATCTCGAGGTTGAGGCTGTTGGCCTTGTGGCTGCCGAAGGTGGTGCCCGGATCGACCTGGGTGGCGACCTGGAGGATGTACTTGCCGCCCTCGACCCCGCCGATGACGACGCGCTTGGGGTTGGTGCCCTCGCTCCACGACTCGCCGTCGTCGACCCCGCTCCACGCGTCGACCTCGAGGGGGACGCTCACGGCCTCCTCGGTCTCGGCGTCGACGAGCAGCACGTCGGCGAAGGCCCAGGAGTTGGTCATGCCGCCGGCGACGAACTCGAACTCGAGGTTGGTCTCGACGCCCGGGGTGCCGAACTCGAGGGTCTCGGTGGCGCTCCCGCCGATGGGCAGGGACGCGTTGTAGACGACCTCGTTGTCGCGGCCGCCGACGTAGCCGACCACGGCGACGAGCCACAGGATCATCAGGACCACGAAGGCGGCCTTGTAAAACCAGGTCTGGTGGGGGTTGGGCGCGGCCGGGTGCACGCCAGAGCTCGGCGGCGGGTTGCCGGGCATCTGGAAGGCGCGCCACACCTCGCTGGCGTCGATGGGCCGCATCTGGGTGAAGTTGAGGTCCTGGCCGTGCTCGGTGGCCTGGACCTCGATGGACACCAGCTTGGGCGGGCAGATGTAGTCGTTGGCCTGGGCGACGTCGTTGGCCAGCACGCGCCACGGGAACTCGCCCTCGACGTAGGTCGTGCGCGCGTTGGCGGAGCTGAAGTGCTTGTAGGTGTCGCCCTCCCAGGTGGCCTCGGGGCGCAGGCCGGAGACCACCTTGACCGCGCCGTCGAGGCCCCCGCCGAAGCTCCACTGGCCGTCGCTCATCTGGTAGATGAGCCAGCGGTAGCCCGCGTAGGGGTTGAACAGCAGGAACTCCTGCCACGGGTAGGTCATGCCCATGGACACGACCTCGCGCCAGGTGATGCCGATGATCTCCCACTCGGTGTCGTCGAGGGTGCAGCGCTTGTGCAGCGGGAGGATCGAGGGCCGGCGCTGTCGCTCGGCGCGCTGGAGGATGTCGAGGTTGCCGTCGTGCTCGGGCTTGCAGACCGTGCCGCAGTAGCTGCACGCGACCTGCTCGGCGCCGCCGAAGCCCCGCAGGGTGATCGGGGCGCCGCAGGCCGGGCACTCGATGGCGCCGGCTTGGGCCTCTTCGCGGAACAGCTTGGTCGGCGGCGGGGCGTTCATGGCAGCGACTCAGCTGGCAGCCGGCGGCTTGGCGGGGGCCCAGCCGGCGAAGCGTCGAAGGGGGAAGAGGCCGACCTCGGCCAGGCGGACGGCGCGGCCAAAGTAGGGCTGGGGCGCGGGGTCGCGGGGGTCGGTGCCCCAGTCGAGGGTCACGAACTCCCCGCCGTAGCCGCGCAGGTCCACGCTCCAAAAGCGCATGCCCGGGGCGGCGGCGAAGGGCAGCATGCCCTCGGCGCCCACGTAGGCCGCGCCCCGGCGATCGACGGCGACCAGGGGTCGGCCGGCGACGCGGTACTCGTGGCCGATGGCGAAGTCGGCGTAGCCCGGGATGCGCCCCGCGACCTGGTTGGGGTCGATGGGCCGGGTGATCGAGAAGTGGCCCTGGGCGTCGGCGAGCCAGCCCGTCGTGCCGTCGGCGAAGCTCAAGAACCACTCGTTCCAGGTCCCGCGCTCGTACTCGACCTGCAGGCGGCCGTCGACGACGAAGGGCACGCTGTCAAAGCGGCCCTTGGAGTGGAGCAGGACCGGGCTGCCGTTGTCGACGAGGGCGCTGACCTTGCCGACCAGCTCGACGTCCACGCTCGTGCGCACGACGGTGCTGTTGCAGTACTCGCAGACCGCCGAGACCGCGGTCCCGCGGAACTGGATGGGCGCCCCGCACTCGGGGCAGAAGATCTGCTCGCTCATGCGCTGGGCTGACTATGCCACAGCGCCGGAGGGGGTGCTCAGCGCGATCCTGGGCGAACGCCCACGTGCTGGACCATCCACAAGCGGATGGCGAACTCGAGGTCGCTTCCCAGCTTGCGCCCGGTCTGATCGGTGATCTCGACCTTGCGCCGGCCAAAGTCCCGGGCTGTCACGCGGACGTGCAGCGAGCACTCCTCGACGACCACGAGCAGCAGCCCCCCCGGGAAGGCGCGGTTTCGCGGGCGCTTGGTCGGCGGCGGGTAGAGCTCGATGGCGACGGGGACGTGGGTGCCATGGTCGCGGCGGCTGAGGGTCCCGCGGTGCCGCTCGGCGATCTGGCGCAGACCCTCGAGGGCCTCCTCGACGTCCCTGCGCAGTCGGTCCCAGTGGACCTGGGCGTGGTGCCAGGTGTCCAGAGCGTCTCCGCGATCGCGCTGGTCGAGCGCCACCCGCACCTTCGTCGCCCAATCCCTCGACCGAGTCGCCATGGGAAGACTCTAGTGCGGCGTCCAGCCCTGGCCAGCGCGCGCGCGGGCTCGAGCCCAGCGCAGCATTTCGCCCCATGCCCCGCTCGGGGCGGGATCGGCCCGAGCGCGCTCGGAGCGTGGTTGCGATCAGGTGCCGAGCGCGGGGGGCTCGGGGTGCTCCGAAGGGCGATGAAACAGCCGCAGCCGCCGGATCCACTCGGGCGGAATGAACAGCAGATAAAAGCAGCACATTTGTAGGCTGAAATAGATCAGCTGATCCATCGTGATTGCGACGACCACATGCAGCCCAATACCGAGGCAAAGCGCCACAGGCCAGAGTCGACGAATTCCGAACAACAAGGGCGCGAGGAGCTCGAACCACAGGGCGAGCGCCTCGAGCACACCCCACACCCAGTGCGGGAAGTGGCGCAGCATCCAGGCCGTGGCGTCGGTCATGTAGATGCCCTGAACCTGCATCCACAGGATGTCATCGGCGTCTAGCCAGTCACCGTTGATGATCTTGCACAGGCCCGAGGCGAAGTACTGGGCGACCACCAGGACCTGCAGCATGCGGGTCGGCCAGGCGCGCTGGAGGTGGGGGAGGGGCTCGGGGCTGGAAACTTTAGTTGCCGTCGAGTCCGCTACTTGTGTAGCCATTGAGTCCCCATCCGCAATCGGCCCACTGTCCGGTTTTGAATCCGGCCCACGATGGGGTGTGGAGACCGGTTGGGGGTCGGGGGCGATCGCCAGGATGAACAGGCCGATGACGAACAGGCGGTTGATGGTGAAGGCCGCGATGGGATCGACCATCAACACGTAGACGGCGCTGACGACCAGCACCCACAGCGCGGGCTTGCGCGCGAAGCCGAGGATCAGCGCCCCGAGGGCGCCAAAGAAGATCACCCCGACGACGGGCAGCCAGGCCTCGGGGATCAGCGGGACGCCGGGGGCGTTGCGTGGGTCGACGGCGGCCGAGGGGTGGTAGCCCGCGCTCGTCAGCCACTCCGGCGCGAACCGGGCCCAGGCGGCGAAGTAGATCAGCATGGACCAGGCCCAGGCCTGGCGGAAGGCGACGAAGGGCAGGGGGTCGACGGGCGCGTGCCAAAAGCGCTGCCATCGCTCGGCCACGGCGGTCACGGCGGTCACGGCTGGGCCTCCTCGGCGAACAGCTCGGCGACCGCGTAGGTAGCGATGACCCGGCGGCGGCGAGCGGGGACCTCCTCCCAGCGCGGGTGGCTCCAGCCTTTTTCGGGCGGGGGGTCGCCGGGCTCGGGGATGATCCAGGTGCGGCTGAAGCGGACCTTCTCCGGGGGCGCCTCGTCGGGGTGCCGCGCCATCCACTCGAGCACGACCCAGCGCGCGAGCTCCTCGGTCCGCGGCCCGGCCTTCGCGCCCCAGTCGACCATCAATCGGTGGTAGCGGGTCCGGCGGCCGAAGGGCTGCATGGGAAAGAGCTCGGCCTGGTCGAGGGTCTCCCAGCGCACGCCGTCGGCGAAGCGCGCCTGGATGTAGTAGCTGCTCCACCCCTGGGGCTTGCGGGGGAACAGGCAGGCAATGTTGTGCAGCTTGGCCAATACCCAGTTGCCGGGCAGCCCGCGCTGGAGGGTGGCCCGCATGCCCATGGGGATCAGCAATACGAGGATGAAGCCAGCCACCGCCAGGCGATCGCGCCAGCGCGGCGCGAAGCGCTCAGCGATCGCCTCGGGGCCAGGGGCCTCGGGCGCGGGGGGCTCGTCGGTCGGAGTGGGGGTCGTCGCGCTCACCGTCGGTCGATGGTCCCCCGTCCTTTGTTGCGAATCAAACCGTCAGCGGGCATCGTCGCCCGCAGCCCATGAGCTCCGCTCGCCACAGCGACGTGTTGATCCTCGGCGCCGGACCAGCCGGCTGCGCCGCGGCCTATGACCTGGCGGCGGCGGGCCTGAGCGTGCGCTTGCTCGACAAGCACGAATTTCCCCGGCCCAAGCCCTGCGCGGGCGGGCTGACCATGCGCACGGTGTCGGCGCTGCGCTACTCGATCACCCCGGTCATCGAGCGCGTCGCCGACGACTGGATGCTCGGCCTGGGCATGAACGAGGCCACGCGCATGGGCGCGTGGCCGGCCAAGCCCATGCCGATCGTAGCGATGACCGTGCGCTCGCGCCTGGACGCCTACTGCCTCGAGCAGACCAAGGCCGCCGCGGGGGTGACCTTCGAGCGCAACGGCAAGGTCCGCGAGCTCGCCCGGCTGGGCTCCGAGGGGGGCTCCGAGGGGGGCGCCAACGAAGGCTGGTCGCTGCGCACCGAGGACGCCCACTACACCGCGCGCTACTTCATCGGCGCCGACGGGGCCAACGGCGTGAGCGCCAAGCTGCTCGGGCGCGCCGCCGGGCACCACGCGCGCGACAGCTTCGCCGCCGCCGTCGAGGCCGAGGTGCCCATCGACGATCCCCTGCGCTTCGCCATGGAGATGCGCCTGGACTACGTGCCCCGGGGCTACGCGTGGATCTTCCCCAAGGGCGACCACCTCAACGTCGGCATCTACGCCCGCGGCTCGGTCAAGGGCCTCAAGGCCTCCCTCGTCGAGTTCGTGCGCGCGCGCTTGGACCAGACCCTCGAGACCCGGGACATCGTCGGCTGGCGCGTGCCCGTGAGCGGCCAGGACCGCGCGCCCCGGACCGACGGGGCCTTCCTCGTCGGCGACGCGGGCGGCCTGGCCGAGCCGATGTTTGGCGAGGGCATCTTCTACGCCATCGCCAGCGGGCAGGCGGCGGCGCAGACCATCGCCGAGGTCGAGGCGGGCCGCAGCGCGGCCGCGATGGCGTCGCGCTTTGCTCGGCTGCGGGCGCCCATCGACCGGGACCTGCGGGCCTGGACGAGCTTCGCCGAGATCCTCGATCGCAACCCGGCGCGGGTCCACTGGGCGCTCAGCCTCGGGTCCGTACGCTGGGGCGTGATGAAGTCGACGATGATCGGGTGGACGCTGACCGAGACGCTGTGGCGGCTGTTCTTGTTGCCCGTCGCGCGCATGCCAAGGGCCACCCGAGCGCGCCTGCCAGCGCTCGAGCGCGGGCCCTGATCAACCTTCGAGTTAGTCCCCGAAGCGGTCGACCGGGGCGTGGCAGTAGGGCGTGTCGCCCTTCCGCGCGTAATAATTTTGGTGGTACTCCTCCGCCGGCCAGAAGGTCGCGGCGGGCAGGACCTCGGTCACCACCGCGTAGTCCCGGGCCTTGAGGCGCTCGATCAGCCCCTCGGTCACGGTCCGCTGCTCGTCCCCGGTCACGAACACCGCCGAGCGGTACTGCGGCCCGATGTCCGGGCCCTGGCCGTTGGCCTGGGTGGGGTCGTGGATCTCGAAGAAGCGCTTGGCGACGACCTCGTAGTTGACCTTGGCCGGGTCGAAGTAGACGCGCACGGCCTCGTAGTGCCCGGACTCGTGGGTCAGCACGTCCTGGTAGCTGGGCGAGTCGACGTGCCCGCCCATGTAGCCCGACTCGACCCGGAGCACGCCGTCGATCTGCTCGAGGAAGTGCTCGACGCCCCAAAAGCAGCCGCCGGCGAAGTAGGCCACGCCGCCTGCGGCCTCGACGGCGGAGACGTCGAAGGGCGCGTCCTTGATGACGGCCTTGCCGGGCCCCTCGGGCTTGGCGTCGGCCTCGGCGTCGGCCGGGGCGCTCGGGGAGGCGTCGGCGTCGGTGCTCGGCGCGGTCGTCGTGGGCGCGTCGGCGCTGGGCGAGCAGGCCAGGGTCGTCGCCAGGGGGATGGCCAGGAGCGCTGCCAGGGCGGCGCTCGTCGTGCGTCGGGGCGAGGTCGAGGCGGACATGTACCGAGTCTATGCCGCAGGCCCGAGGGAGTTTCACCCGTGACCCCCCTGGACGCCGTCAGGGCGCGTCAGAGGCCGGTTCACGCCTACTCCACTACTCGACTACTCTTCTACGCGGCTGGTCGTGAACGGGCGCGGGCGCATGGACAGCCCGCGGTCGATGAGCCCCGCGATGGCTTCGCGGACCTCCTCGACGTAGCTGTCGATGACGGCCTCGGTCTCCCGGCCGTCCCCGGGGAAGACCATGGGCTCGCCGAAGTGGATCTGGCAGCTGACCGGCAGGGGCCACAGGGCCAGCTGCGGGGCGATGGGCAGGGGCGGGGTGCCGAGCAGCTTCGAGGTCAGCTCGAGGTGGGTGAGGATCGGGAAGGCCTCCTCGGCGCCGATGAACGCGAAGGGCACGATCGGCGCGCGGTGGCGCAGGGCCAGGCGCATGAAGCCCGTGCCGAAGCGCTGGAGCTGGTAGGCCTTGCTGTAGGGCTTGAGCGCGCCGCGGGTGCCCTCGGGGAAGGCGACGACCAGGCGCTCGGCCTCGAGCAGCAGCTTGGCGTGCTGGGGCAGGCCGGTCAGGTGCCCGACGCGGTTGAGCATCATCCCCGCGAAGGGGGTGGTGCTGAAGAAGTACTCGGCCATGGCGTGGGCCAGGCGCGGGGGCTCGTTGACGAGCAGGGCGTGGAAGAGCATCAGCGCGTCCATGCCGATGCCGCCCGAGTGGTTGCCGATGATCAGGCCCCGAGAGCGCGCCGGGACGTGCTCGCCGCCGAACACCGAGACCTTGAGGTAGCGGCGATAGATGGGCGCGAGGGTCGAGTAAAAGCGCAGCAGCGAGCGCCGCGAGACGCCGAAGGGGTCGACGCCGTAGCCGTTGAACTCGATGGGCAGGCGCTCGATCTGCGCGGCGACCTCGGGGTCGTCGAACAACCGACCCGACAGGTGGCCTGCGAGGCGTCCCGGGCGTCCAGAACGGGGCACAGGGAGACGATAGCGCGGCAGGGCCTGGCCTGCGAGTGGGGGCGCCAAAGGCTCGTGGGCGGGCCTGGAGGTGCGCTCGGTGGGGCCCGGCGCGCGAGCTGCTGAACATCGCCGCGTGCCTGAGGTCGCGGGGCGATGTTCAGCAGCGCGTCAGGCCAGCGAGGGCGAGGGCCCGGCGAGGGCGGCCTCGATGGCGCCGAGGAGCGCCGCCGGGGTCACCGGCTTGTCCAGGAAGGGCGCCGCGGCCCAGCGCGGGTTGGCGCCGAGCAGCTCGTCGCGGGTGTAGCCCGAGGTGAACACGACGCGCAGCTGCGGGTCGTTGGAGCACAGCTGCTTGGCGAGCTCGAGGCCGTCGAACACGGGCATGACGACGTCGGTGAGCAGCACGTCGACCGGGCGCGCGCGGGCGAGCTCGAGGGCGGCCTCGACCCCCTCGGCCTCGACCACGGTGTAGCCGGCGCGCTGCAGCAAGGCGGCGACGATGCGGCGCACGGGCGCCTCGTCCTCGACCACGAGGACGCTGCGGCGAGGGGCCTCGGCGGTCTCGGCCGCGTCCAGTTCGGGCTCGAGCTCGGGCTCGCCGTGCAAGGCGTGCTCCGTGTCGATGGCGCTCTCGGGGGGATCGGCGAGGGGGAGCAGGCAGGTGAAGGTCGTGCCCACGCCCAGCTCGCTGTCGACGGTGATCGCCCCGCGGGCCTCCTGGACCACGGCGAACACCGTGGCCAGGCCCAGGCCCGTGCCTTCGCCGGCGGGCTTGGTGGTGAAGAAGGGCTCGAAGATGCGGGCCCGGGTCTCGGCGTCCATGCCCGTGCCCTGGTCGCGCACGCGCAGCTCGAGGTGGGGTCCTGGGTGGAGCGGGGCGCCCGGGCAGTCGAGCGCGCGCAGCTCGACCTCGCCGAGCTCGCGCCGCCGCAGCTGCAGGCTCAGGGTGTTGGCGGTGTGGGCCGGGCCGTCGATCGCCCGGGCGAGCATGGCGTCCCGGGCGTTGAGGGCGAGGTTGAGGATCAGCTGCTCGAGCTGGCTAGCCTCGAGCTGGAGGTATTGGCCGAGGTCTCGATCGTCGAGCTCGAGCTCGAGGGCGATGTTGGAGCCGAGCAGCCGACGGAGCATGGCGTGCATCGACGCGACGACCTCGCTCGCGTCGATGACCGGCGTGGCGCGCTCGCCCGCTCGGCCCGTGGACCGCCGGCCAAAGGCGAGCAGCTGACGGGTCAGCTCCGTGCCCCGCCGGGCCGCGTCGAGCACGGCCTGGAGCTCGACGCGGCTCGGGTGGCGAGGCTCGAGGTCGAGGCAGGCGAGCTCGGTGGCGTTGAGGACCACCGAGAGCAGGTTGTTGAAGTCGTGGGCGACGCCCCCGGCGACGCGGCCGAGGGCCTCCATGCGCTGGGTTCGACGCAGCTGCTCTTGGAGCGCGCGCTCTTCGGTCAGGTCGCGCATCGCGGCCACGTGCAGGGTCCCGCCCTCGAGGGTGACCGTGGTCGTGTGCGGCCGGACCTCGACGGGGTACTCCTGCCCGTCCGCGCGCACGGCCCAGGTCTCGAAGGGCTCGCCGCTGCCGCTGCGCACCTGGGCGACGATCTCGCCGCGGCAGCGCGGGGCGATGAAGTCGGCGAGCTGGCGACCGATGAGGCCGCCGGGCTCGACGCGCGCGTAGCTCTCGGCGGCGCGGTTGGCCAGGCGGATGACCCCCCCGCTGTACATGAACACGGCCTCGAAGGCCGCGTCGGTGAAGGCCCGGAGCAGGCGGTTGCTGTCGCGCAGCTCGGTCCGGGTCCGCTCGGCGACGCGTCGCGCGGTGGGATCGCGGAGCAGCAGCCAGCGCTCGCCGGTGCCTTCTGGGTGGACCTGCGTGGCCACGACCGTCAAGCTCGCGCCGTCGCCGAGGCGCAGCTCGACGCGCTCTTCGTCGACCCAGCGCAGCAGCTCGGCCTCGGGCAGCGCGGCCAGGCGCTCGCGGGGCAGGCCGAAGAGGTCGAGGGCCTTGGGGTTGGCGTCGATGAAGCGAGCGCGCCGTGGATCGACGTCGGCGTATACGAGCACGGCGTCGCTGCTCGACCACAGCAGCGTGCGCATGCCGTGCTCGCGGGAGCCGCGAGCCTTCGCCGAACCATCCATGCCGCGCTCGATTATCGCAGGACGCCCACGAGCGCAATGTGCGGGAACTTGTCGCGAAGCACTCAGCTCACGAATGTGGGCAGTCCTCCGAGACTGCGAGCGCTCCGATCGTCGAGTCAGGCCCGCTTTGGGGTTGGGAGATCGGTCGAACGCGGCGCGCTCGCAGATGACGCGTTCTGTTAGTGAGGGCGGGCTTCGATGCGCAGCTGCAGTCTGTGGTGTCGCTCAGTAGAGCAGGCACTCTCCGACTCCCGCCGCGTCGACGCGGTCACGGATGAAGCGATCGGAGGCAGCCTCGAGTTCAGTCGTCGAGGACGAGGCCACGCCCTCTCAGCTCGAGGCGCGGGCGGAGGTCGCCGGTCGCCGGGGCTTGAGGCGCTTGCCGACCTCGACGGCCAGGGCGCGCTTGGCCACGGCGTGGCCGTTGCCGAAGTCCCAGCGCCCGGAGATGTTCGCGTCGCGCCCGGTCAGGTGCAGGGTCGCCCGCGCGCCAGCGGGGCCGGTGAACTCGATGCTCAAGCCGTCGCCCTCTCGGCGGTCGCGGCTTTGGTGGACGCGCCAGGCCTCGGCCAGGTGATCGTCGCGCAGCAGGCGAGCCACGCCGCCGCGCACGGCCGCGCCGAGCTTGCTGTCGTCGTGGCCGAGCTTTCGCCGGGCCCGGAAGCGTTCGCGGCTGGGCGCGCTCAGGGGCGCCTTGGCGGCCTCCTTGCCCAGGGTCTCGACCATGCGCTCGAACACGCCGGCGCCGAGGGTGAGCAGCTGGTCCTCGGACACGCCGGTCCAGCCCTCGATGCGCATCACGAAGTCGCGGTGCTCTCCGTCGCCGCCGCCCTCGTCGGCCGCGGGGAAGAAGCCCAGGGTCGCTCGCCCGCCGTCCTCGTGGACCCAAAACTGCCGGGCCCAGCAGTCGAACTCGCTGTCGTCGGCGCCGTGCAGCCACCAGCCCTCGAAGCGCTGGCTGGCCAGGGCGACCAGGGCCGCGTCGATTTGGTGGACGAAGGTGCGCTGGCCCGGGTCCGAGCGACGCAGCTTTTCGCGCGACACGGGCAGGAACTGCTCGGTGCCGCGGCGCTTGGCGTAGAGGCTGAAGAAGCCGTCGCAGCGCCGCTCGAACACGCACGAGTCGCACGAGTCGAGCTTGATCTTGTCGCTCTTTTTGTTCTCGTACTTGTTCCACGCGACCACCGAGAGCCGGCCCGCGCCCTCGGCTGAGACCGTGTAGGTCCGGTTGCCGCCGTGGTGGATGCGCTGGGCCCAGTCGGGCAGCTGGCAAAAGGGCAGGTTGCCGACGTTGATGTCGAAGCCGGGGGCCTTGACGGCCAGGTCCTCGAACATCTGCCGCATCACCCGACCCAGATCGGCGTAGTCGGGCATGATGCCGTCGAGGTAGTCCTCGGTGCGCACGCCGGAGTCCTTGGGCCGGACCATGTCGAGGTGGACCTGCTGGATGTCGTACTTCACCACCAAGTCGGCGAGCTTGGTCAGCGAGCGGTAGTTTTGCTCGACCACGCACATGTTGCAGGAGATGTGCTGGCCCAGGGCGCTGAGGGTCTCGAGGCCCTTGATGATCTTGGCGAAGGCGCCGGGCTTTTTGGTGGTCGCGTCGTGGGTCTCCTGGTCCCAGCCCTGGATGCTGATGCGCCAGCGCAGCCGGTCCTTGCCGACGGCCATGATCCGGTCGATGAAGTCCTGCTTGTCCAGGCGCGTGCCGTTGGTGAAGATCACGATGGTCTCGAAGCCGAGCTCGAGGGCGTACTTCACCGTCGGGAAGAAGGTCGGGTGGATCGTCGGCTCGCCGCCCATGATCGTGACCTTCGTGATGCCCTTGGCCCGGGCCTCGTCGAACTTGGCCAGCACGTCGGGCAGCGGCGTGGGCTTGGCCTTGCGCATCTCGGTCATCTGCCCGCTCACGCAGAACACGCAGCGGTTGTTGCAGACGTGGCTGAGCTGGATCTCGAAGCGCTCTTTGGGTTCCATGGGCGTTGGCCGAAGCTGAACGAACGCAGTCTACCACCGGGCCTGCTCGGCCCAGGCGTCGCGTTGCTCGCGCTTTGGGTCCAGGCTCACCCACGCGGAGGTTTGGGGGAGGACTCGATGGGGGTGGCGGAGCTCGGCTCGCGCCGCCGGTAGCGAGAGCCGAGGGCGTCGACTCGCCCATGGCCGAGACGACCCGCGCTTCGCGAGCGCTTCGAGTTGGGCTGCATCGACGGAGCGCGCCGCGATCCTCTGCGGGGCGCCCGGGAGCAAGGACCGCTCGCGCTCGATTGGCGTGGAGCACGCGGCGTCGCGTCATTTCTGGTTGGAGATCCCACCCGCCAGCGACCCAGCCCCGGGGCAGGTCGGTTTTGTGGCTTTTGCTTGGCCAAAAGCGCGCATGACGTGATATGTGGCACAGTATGTCTCGAGCTGGCTCTCCTTTGGCACTTGGTCTCTTCTCTCTCTCTTTGGTCTTGAACGCAGTTGCATGCGCCGATGACGGTGACGTCGGCGGCGACGACGAAGTCGGTGACACCGCGGGCACGGAAAACGGCGACAACGACGAAGCCGACGAAAGCACCACCGACGACGAGGTGGGGGACATGGATCAGGGCTCGACGGACGCGACGACCGAGGGGGAGACGACCGAGGAGTCCACGGAGACGACCGAGGAGTCGACGAGCGACGGGGAGACCACCGACGAGGGTCCCAGCGAGACCACGGCGGCCGATGGGGACGCCGACATGGACGGCATCATCAACGCCGACGACAACTGCCCCAACACCGCCAACCCCAACCAGCTCGACTTCGACGGCGACGGCGAGGGCAACGTCTGCGACGTCATGGCCTTCACCATGGGCGGCGGCTCGCTGATGAGCAGCGCGGTGGCCGACTCGAACCTCGGCGGCTGCAACATCCCCGTCGACATCGTGGTCACCGGCGGCGAGGTGCTCGTGCAGCTCGACGACGACGCGGCGGTGGTCGGCGTCGAGGTCGTGTCCCTCGACATCGAGGACATCCTCGACCAGGTCTGCCAGCTCAACTTCCTGATCTCGGCCGACGTCTCGCTGACCGAGTTCACCATGACCAACGCCGGCGACGCCTTCCCCGTCGGCTTTGACCACGACCAGGGCGACCACGACGCGGGCATCGCCAGCGGAGACACCGACGCGCCCCACCCGGTGCTGACCACCGCGAACATCGAGGCGGCCGTGGGCGGCATGCCCGGCGAGCCCAGCTTGCTCGAGCTCGACGGCAACCTGCCGATCATGACCGTCGAGACCCTGGACGCCGGGGACTCCCTGACCATCGACTTCGACGACCCGGACTTCGTCATGGCCATGGACGTGTTCATGATCACCGACCCGCTCGCCGTCGACATCGACTTCCAGCTCGTGGGCCTCGTCGGCACCCTGGACATGACCCCCTGAGCGCGGGTCAACCAAACACAAAGGCTCCGAGGGCGCCCTCGGAGCCTTTTGTTTGGTCTAAATCGGGCTCACTCCATGCCCACGGAGAAGCGGTAGCGGGCGCCGGAGCCCGTGCTGTGCACGACCTCGCAGTCGAGGGCCGCGAGCGGGCTCGGGTCGCTGATGAGGGTGTCGCTCAGATCGAGGCTGTCGAGCTGGGCGAGCAGGCCCGCGTTGCTCGTGAACCACTCGACGTTCTCGTCGTTGAGGTCGCTCTCGCTCAGGTCGAGGACCTTCAGGGTCTCCGGGAGGCCGTGGTCCGAGAACGCGCGCAGGAGGTTGGCGCTGCTCGCAAAGGAGGTCATGGACAGGCGCCGCAGCGGGGTCTTGCGCAGGGCCTGGAGCAGGCCGCCGAACTCCGCGGACCAGTTGACGTCCTCGTGGTAGCCGTCGTCGTCGTAGTAGTCGTCGTAGTACTCGTTCTCTTCGTCGTAGCGCGCGACGGGCCGGTAGGCGCCGTACTGCTCGGGCCAGCTGTAGGTGTAGGTCTCGGGGATGCGCAGGGCGAGGGACTCGAGCTTGGGCCAGCTGGCCTCGGCGAGGGTCTGGGCCATGCGGCTCGAGCCGCTGTAAGGCTGGGCCCAGCGCAGGCCGAGGAAGGCGAACTCGCGCAGCGCGGGGGCGTCGATGGTGCCGAGCTCGATCTGCTCGGTGTCGGCGACGACGAGTCGAAGGCTCTCGAGCTGCTTCATCGACCACAGCGTGTCGAGGCTGCCGAGCTCGACGAGGTTCGAGCTGGGGTCGTAGTCGGCGGACACGAGGATGCGCGAGCGCTGGGCTCGCTCGTCGATGATCTCGAGGCTGGTGCAGCTCTCGGGCAAGCCGGCCGCGAGGGTCTCGAGCACCGGGCCGAGCTTGACGACGGTCTCCGTGGGGGTCTTGACGACCAGGCGCAGGGCCTGGAGCTGCTCGAGGATGGGGGAGGCGAGCAGGGCCTTGGCGAGGGCGGCCAGGTCGTGCCTGGGCTCCACGGTCAGCGTCAGCCGCTCGACCACGCACCACTTCCACTCGATCTCGAAGGGGCCGAGCTGATCCCCGAGCGACCCGTAGATGGCCTCGGCGTGCTCTTTGAGCAGGGCGGCGCGCTCGGACTTGGAGCTCTGCCCCTTCGCGCCCGTGTTGGTCGCGATGGCGTGGTTGATCGCGATCAGCTCGCCGCGAGGATCGCCGGCGGCTTGGAGGGCGTCGGCGTAGACGAGCCAGCTGTCGTCCGGGGCGTCGAAGGCGGGCATCTCGATAGTGGCCATGGCGCCGAATTAGCATGAACGGCGGCCGCGGCGTGGATCGATTGTGGCCCCGTGGGGACCCGTGTTTTGCGGACGTGGATCGCCCACGCGGCCGGCAGAGGCCATGGGCGATGAGGCGTCACCGAGCGGGGAAGAGCGGGGTAGACTGGTCTCCATGTTGACGACGCGTGCTGTCCAGGACCTCTCCCTCGTGACGGCGGGCACCCCCTGGGCAAGGCGCTGCGCGCTGCTGGGGGCGCTCGCCCTCGGCAGCCTCGGCTGCGCCGACGATGGACCCACTGGCGACGATGAGGTCGGTGCGCCCGAGACCGAGACCAGCCCGGAGACCGAAGGCAGCGGCGAGTCGACGGAGTCGACCGAGTCGACGTCGACGTCGACGGAATCGGCCGAGTCGACGGAGTCGACCGAGTCCACGGACAGCACCGAGACCGACACGACGGAGTCGAGCGAGACCGGCGGAGGTCCGCCCCCGCGCTTGCCCCTGTGCGGCACGGCCCCGCCGGAGGGGGCCGAGCTCGCGCCCCCTTTGCCGACCTACGCCGGAGAGTGCCCCGGCTTCATCCCCGGGGAGATGAACGTGTTCGACACCGGCGGCGGCGCCCGGGAGTTCATCCTGGTCGCGCCCACGGACATCCGAGAGGGCGAGGAGCTCCCGGTGATGTTCATGTACCACTGGCTCGGCGCCTCGGCGAACTCGTTTTTCAACAAGGCCGAGGTCCAGTACGCGGCGGACTACTACCGCTTCATCGCCGTGATCCCCGAGGGCCGCGAGGTCGAGGACCTGGTCCCCTTCAAGTGGCCCTTCGCCGTCAGCGACCTCGACTTCATCATGGAGGAGGACTTCCAGATGTTCGACGACGTGCTCGCCTGCGTGGCCGAGCAGTACAGCGTCGACAAGGAGTGCGTCTCGGCCATGGGCGTGAGCGCCGGGGCCATGTTCACGAGCATGCTGGCGAGCCGCCACGGCGAGCGCCTGTCGAGCATGATCTCGCTGTCGGGCGGGGTCGGCGGGCTGATCAAGCCGTGGCAGGCCGGGGGCAACGTCATGCCGGCGTTGGTGTTGTGGGGCGGCCGCGACGACTTTTGCATCCTCATCGACTTCGCCGTGGCCTCCGTCGAGCTCGAGGAGGTGCTCGAGGCCAACGGCCACCCGGTGCTCGAGTGCATCCACAACTGCACCCACGCCACGCCGCCCTTCGAGGTCCCCGAGGACCAGCCCGAGCTCCCGACCTTCGCCCCCGCCTGGGAGTTCATGCTCGCCCACCCCTACTGGCTCGAGGACGGCTACTCGCCCTACGACGACTACGACGAGCTGCCCTCGCCGTGGCCCGACTGGTGCGCCATGGGGGCCGGCGCGGCGATGGAGCGCGTGGGCGAGTGCGGCGGTTCCGAGTGTCAGTGAGCGCGGCTCGGCTCAGCTCGGCACGTCGGCGTCGGGTTCGGCGAGGGGCCGCAGCTCGTCCGTGCCGAACAGCTCCTGGTAGGCCCGCCAGGTCGTCGGGCAGCGATCGACCACGGCGCACTCGGGGCAGCGCGGTCCCAGGGGCCGCGCGACCCGGTGGTGCTGGGCGAAGCTCTCGTGGCGCTGGTGGAAGTCGACCACGCGGACCTCGGCGAAGTCCCGAGCTTGCTCCGCCGCGCCGCGGTCGGCCGGGTCGAGCTGGCAAAGGGGCACGGCCTCCGTCGAGACCCAAAGGCCCAGCTCCCGGGCCCGGGCCATGGCCGCGCGCAGGGGCGGCCCGGCCTCGTCGAGGCGGGCCAGGACCTCCCGGCGCCACGCCCCGTCGACGCGGACGGGGCGGGTGAAGTTGTACTGAAGGCGCGACAGCCCGAGCTCGGCGACGAGCTCGGCCGCGGCGGTGAGCTCGTGGAGGTTGGCGCGCAAGACCGCGAAGGTCACCAGCGTGCCGACGCGACCTCCGCTCTGGACGCCGCGCTCGGCCAGCAGGCGCAGGCCGGCGAGGGTCTGCTCGAAGGCCCCCTGCTCGACGGAGACGGCGTCGTTGGTGGCCGCTGTCGCCCCAAACAGGGAGACCTCGAAGTAGTCGACCCCGGCGGCGAGCAGCTTGTCGAGGTAGGGCGCGTAGCACAGCCGCCGGCCGTTGGTCTGGATCTGGATCAGCCGGTAGCCGACCTTGCGCGCGGCCTTGGCCAGGGCCGGCAGGTCCGGGCGCAGGGTCGGCTCGCCGCGCATGAACACGAGCTCGTCGGAGCCCTGCTTGCGGGCCTGGACGAGCTCGGCGAGGGCCTCCCGGGGCGCGCGGGTCTGGTCCGCGGGCACGTCGGCGACGGTGCAGTGGTGGCAGCCGCTGTTGCAGTCCGTGGTCAGGCGCAGCATCAAGCGAGGCACGGGAGGCACTGTGCTCCGCGCCTCCCGCTCCGTCAATGCGAGAGTCAGCGCGAGGGTCGGCGCTCACATGGCGAAGTCGAGGTCGCCGCCGCCCTCGTCCCGAGCCTGCAGCAAGGTCGAGAGCACGAGGGCCTCGACCATCGGGAGCTTGTACTGGGTCTGCGGCAGGGGCTTGGCCCGAGTCGTCGCCAGCTTGGCGGCGGCTTCGAATTCGGCGTCCGTCGCCGCCTCGCCCTCGAGGGCCTCCTCGACCTCGGTCAGCCGGAAGGGGACGTTGGCGACGCCGCCGATCCCGACCCGAGCCAAACGGACCACGCCGTCCTCGACGACCAGGCGCACGACGACCTCGACCAGCGGCCACTCGGCCAGGGCTCGGCTCATCAGGCGCTGGTAGCCGCCGCGCTCCCCCGCCGCGGCGGCGGGCATGTGGATCGCGGTGATCATCTCGCCGGGATCCAGAGAGTGGTCGCGCAAGGCCGAGCCGTCGCCGTAGAGCTCGGCCACGGGCATGCGCCCGCGCCCGGTCACGCTCAGCTCGGCGTCGTAGGTCAGCAGCGCGCAGCCGATCGACGAGGGGTGCGGATAGACGCAGGGCCCAAAGTCGAACACGACCCCGAAGTGGTGGTTGCCCGCGCGCGAGGGGCAGCGCTCGGCGTTGCCCTTCTTGGGGCAGGGCATGTGCCGGCTGCGGTAGTACCAACAGCGCGTGCGCTGACACAGGACCCCGCCCATGGTCCCGCGCAGCCGGGCCTGGGGCGTGGCCAGGAGCTGCGCGGGCAGGGTCAGGGCCGGGTAGCGCCGCTGGAGCTCGGGGTGGGCCCCGACGGCGCGGATCGACACCAGCGCGCCGATCCCAGCCCTGTCGTCATGGAGCTCGACGCCGTCGAGGCCCGGGATGGCGGCGACGTCGACGATGGGCAGGGAGGTCACGCCGCTGCGCAGGCGCTCTTGGATGTCGGTCCCGCCAGCGCGCAGCTCGGCGCCGCTTTGGGTCACGTCCTCGATGGTCTTGGCTCGGGTGTAGGCAGACATGGCGATCAACCGGCTTCCTGACTGGAGTGGGCGAGGTGGGCGACGTGCTCTTGCACGCGCTGGGGTCGGAGGGGGACGTCGCGGGGGCGCCAACCCGTCGCGTTGAACACCGCGTTGCCGACGGCCGCGACCGTGGGCAGCACGGCGAGCTCGGACAGCCCGCACGCGCCGCCCTTCATGCCCTCGAAGCCGCCCTCGTCGAAGAAGATCTCGATGGGCGGGATGTCGGCGATGCCCGGGATGCGGTAGTCCTCGAGGTTGGCGCTGAGCAAAAAACCCGTCGCCGGGTCGTAGTGGCGCTCCTCGGTCAGGGCCGCGCCGAGGCACTGGATCACCGCGCCGTAGGCCTGGCTGCGGGCGAGCTCGGGGTTGACGATCTTGCCCGAGGCCAGGCCCAGCCAGACCTTGCGCGGGTAGACGCGGCCGAGCAGGGTGTCGACCTCGACGGACACGACCGCGAGGGAGCCGGTCATCTTGGGGTACACGCTGATGCCCATGCGCCCCGAGGGCATGGCCCCGAGCAGGTCGAAGGTGCTGTTGCCCCCGCGCCGCTTGGAGGTGACGCGGATCGGCGCCTCGAGCCCGCGCAGGAATTCGGACAGGGGCACGAAGCCGCCGTCGTGGGCGATGCCGCCGCGCCCCGAGGCCGCGTCGAGGCCGTACTTGGGGTGGCGCAGGCCGGCCTTCTTGGCCGCGGCGACGAGCTTGGCCTGGAGCATCTCGGCGGCCTGCAGCGAGGTCGGGTAGATCGAGGCCGTGGTCCGGCTGGCGCTCGAGTTGGGCCCCGGCGGCAGGTTGGACGCGCCGAGGTCGACCGCGACCTCGCGCAAGGGCAGCCCGAGGGTCTCGCCCACGGCCTTGGCGATGACCGAGCGCGAGCCGTTGCCCATGTCCTGGACGGCGCAGCGGGCCACGACGCCCTCGGGGCCGGCGTCGAGCTGGACCCTGGTGGCGTTGTGGAAGGCGTTGAACCAGTTGCCGATGGCCAGGCCGACGCCCGAGACCATGCGCCCGCGCTGGCTGCCGGCCTTGGGCCGACCTTGCCACTCGGGGAGGGACTCGGCCCAGTCGTAGAGGCCGCGGCGGACCTCGGAGTCGTCCCACTTGCGGCGCAGGGCGACGGGGTCGCTGCCGGTCGCGTGGGCGACCTCGTCGACGAGGCTCTCGAGGGCCCAGAACGCGGGCGGACCCGAGGGCGCGCGCATGGGCTTGCCCGGGCTGGTGTTGGTGGTGACGTCGAAGTCCTCGAGGTCCTTGGGCCCGGCGTAGGTCATGCGCACCCAGGGCGCGGCCTGGGACTGCACGGCAACGCCGGCGGTCCCGTAGGCGCGCATGGTCAGGCCCAGGGGCTCGAGCTCGGCGTTGGTGACCGCGGACAGCTCGATGCGGGTCAGCGGGCGGTAGCCGCCGAACACCATCTCCTCTTCGCGGTCGTGGACCAGGCGCACGGCCTTGCCCGTGGCCCTGGCCAGGTCGACGGCCGTGGTGGTCTCGAGCTGGAGGCCCTGCTTGCCGCCGAAGGCCCCGCCGACGAACTCGGCGTGCACGAGGACCTGGCTCTCTTTGAGCCGGTAGTGCTCGGCCAGCTCTTGCATGAGCAGGTGGACCGACTGCGTGCTGGTGTGCACCGTCAGCCCTTCGTCGGTCCAGCGGGCGACGCAGCAGTGCGGCTCGAGGGAGGTGTGGCTCTGGCCGGCGGTGTGGTAGGTGCCCTCGACCAGGACCAGCCCGTCCTCGCCGGCCTGGGCCCGGGCGAGCTTGTCGTGCGCCCGGCCCTTGTGGCTCGAGAGCAGCTTGTTGAGCATCGGCTTGCGCAGGTTGCCCTCCCAGGTCGCCGGCGGGATCGGGCCCTCGGAGGCGTTGGCGGGGTGCTTTTTCGACTCGGGGAACACCTCCGGGGCGCCCTCGCGCAGGGCCTCGTAGGGGTCGACGACGAAGGGCCGGGGCTCGTACTCGACCTCGATGAGCGCGAGGGCGCGGGCGGCCGTGGCCTCGTCGACGGCGGCCACGGCCGCGATTGGTTGGCCGGCGTAGCGAGCCACGCGGTGGGGATCGTCGAGCACGTCGAGGACCGCCTCCACGCCCTCGACGGCCAGGGCGGCCTCGAAGCGCATGGCCAGGACCTTCGCGTGGGTGTGGGCCGAGCCGAGGTACTTGGCCGTGAGCATGCCGGGGTAGCGGACGTCGGTGGTGTAGCGGGCCGCGCCCGTGACCTTTTGCGGTCCGTCGTGGCGCGGGTAGTCGGGCAGGGCGTCGCCGTCGAAGTCCCCGCGACAGGCCGCCGCGACGGCGGCGTAGATGCCCACGTAGGCCCCGCACCGGCACAGGTGACCCGAGAGCGCGTGGGCGATGGCGTCCCGGGGCGGCTCGGTCTTGCCCTCCTTGGCGCGCCAGCGATCGAAAAAGGAGATCGACTCGACGATGAAGCCCGGCGTGCAGTAGCCACACTGGAGCCCGTCGTGGACGAGGAAGGCCTTTTGGATCGGGTGCAGCCCCCCGCCGATGTCGCGGCCCATGTCCTCGACGGTGCGCAGCTCGGCGTCCGCGAGGGCGCAGGCCGGCAAGGTGCACGCCGTCGCGGGCATGCCGTCGATCATCACCGTGCAGGCTCCGCAGACCCCGGCGGCGCACACGATCTTCGTGCCGGTCAGGTCGAGGTCTTCACGCAGGACATCCGCGGCTGATGCGCGGGGGTCGAGGGTCAGTGAGCGCGCCTCACCGTTGACGCGCGTACGGATCTGGATGAGTTCCGGGTCAGCTGTGGCCATGATCGTCCTTCGCGCTCCCCGGCCGGCGGAGGGGTCCGTGCCGGGGGCGTCGCCACAACGCTACCGCCGTGAGCCCTTCGCGCGCTCGCATGACGCGCCAAAGCACGTGCCAATCGCGTCAATTTGAAGGCGCGCTGGCGCCGGGCTTTTTCGGCCCGTGGGGCCCGGCGGCGCTGGTATGGTCCCCTCCAGGTGACCACGAACTGGCCTGGAACGGTGTCTGACCGGGTAGAGCCCGGCTCGAGCGAGGACGAGGCGCTGCGCGCCCACCTGCGGGCGATCGCCGCGGGGGAGGGCGGGACCAAGCTCCCGGCGGTGTTTGGCGCTCCGGGTCAGCGCCGCCTGGAGCTGCTGCGCGGCGAGCTGCTGGCGGCCCTGGGCTGCGTCGACGAGGACGGCCGCGTCCGCGCGGATGCGCCCGTGCTCGTGCTGGTGCGCAAGGAGGGCAAGCCAAACCGCCTGCGCGAGGGGGAGCGGACCTTGCTGCTCGAGGGCGGCGTCGACGAGCTGCCCGCGGAGGGTCTCGCCGCCTTGGTCGAGGCCGGCGCGGCGTTGGTGTTCGTGGGTAGCGCGGGGCAGCTGTGGACCCTGGGCCAGCGCCACGCCGAGGCCATCGCCACCGCGCGCGCCCGCGACGGGGTGCAGGTCGTCGTGACCTCGCTGCCGACCACCGAGGGCTGCCTCGAGGTGTTCGAGCAGGGCTCGCCCTACGCCGTCCGCCCGGGCCTGGCCATCGAGGACGTCGCCGGGGGCTGGCTGGCCTTCGCGCGCGTCGGCGGGGACCCGCTGTTCGGCCTGCGCGGGCCGGGGAGCCTCGAGTCTCGAGACGACGGCGCCCCGGCGCCCCCTGGCATGCCCGGGCTGCTGCACGCCGAAGGCCGCGCCCTGGGGGTGTGGGCCATGCAGTTCGAGCGCGAGGGTCGGCCGAGCTTCCTGCCCACGGTGCCCAGCGCCTCGATCCGCGATCTGGGCGGCAAGAGCATCGCCAGCTACGAGCTGCACCACGCCTTCGCGAGCATGCCGATGTTCGACTACCGGGTGCTGTTCCGCGACGAGGGCACCCTGTGCGAGGTCTCGCCCTTGCCGGGGGCCGATCCTGCGGACATCGCCTCGCGCATCGAGGAGGCCTACGCCACGGTGCTCCCCGGCCTGAGCGTGGAGCTGGTCGCGGCGGGGCACAGCTTCGACGAGCCCACCTTCGACGACGCGCGCAGCAACGGGCGCCCTGAGGTGTGGGCGCTGTGGGCCGGCGAGGCCGACAGCGAGCCCCGGCGGGCGGCGTGGACCTGCGCGATCACGGCGGCGCGGATCAACGCGGCCACGTCCGCGGGCGTCGTGGATCTGCGCCCCGAAGCCGCGGGCGGCGACGACCCCGGGGAGGCCCGGGCGACGCTGCGGGCGGCCCTCGACGCCAAGGGCTGCATCGTGTTGCCGGACCAGCAGCCCATGCTGACGATCTTCCTGGGCGCGGCGGCCGGAGACGACCCGGCGGCGAGCCTCGAGCCTGGGCGGGACGTCGGCTGCTACATCGAGCTGCTCCCCGGTGATGACGAGCGCGAGCCGATGATCCTCAGCAGCGCGAGCTGGGAGGCCCTCGCCAACGCGCGCGCCCTGTTCCAGGGCGAGCTCGCCGAGGCCACCGCCGAGGACATCGAGGCCCGCTTTGGCGAGAGCCTGATCCGCGGCGTCAACCTCCAGGCGTGGACCCGGCCCGCGTTCGCGCGCGCCCCCATCGAGGCCAGCGACGCGCCGATCTGGGTCGACGAGAGCCGCTGCGTGGGCTCGGGGGACTGCGTGCGCATCTGCCCGACGGGGGCCGTGTCCTTCGCCGAGCCCAGCTCCGAGGGCGCGCGTCGCCTGCCGGTCATCGACGCCTCGGCCTGCGTGCGCTGCCAGCTTTGCGTCGAGCGCTGCGAGGTCGAGGCCCTGCGCCCGATCCTCGACACCGACGGCAGCGTCGGCGGCAAGGTGCTCGTGCGCGAGGCCCTGACCCTCGCCGAGGCCCGCAAGCGCCAGCGCCCGCGGGCCCTCGAGGGCGTGCTCGCCGAGCCGCCGGGGCGCCTCGACGCGCGCAAGCGCGGGGACGCGTCGGTGAGCGCCAAGCCGACGGTGGTCCTCGGCCTGGCCACGGTGACCTTGCTCGAGCACGCCGCCGCGCTGCTCGTCGACGGCAAGCTCGTCGCCGCCGTGGAGGAGGAGCGCCTGGCCCGGGAGCGCCACTACTCGTGGCGTCACCCCACCCGCCCGGGCTCCTCCCTGGCCTCCGACCCCTGCCTGCGCATCGAGGAGGCCTGGCCGCCCAAGGCGATCCGCTGGGTGCTCGCCTCCCAGGGCCTGAGCATGGACGACGTCGACATCGTCGGCATCAACGGCATCCCCGCGCGCATGCGCTACGCCATGGACGGCGGCGTCAACTGGCGGCCGCCGCCGGTGATGCGCGCCAACTCCCTGGTCTACGTGCCCCACCACCTGTCCCACGCGGCCTCGGCCTACGGCCTGTCGGGCTTCGACGACGCGTGGATCCTGTCCATCGACGGGCGCGGCGACTTCGAGACCGCGGCGATCTGGAAGGCGCAGGGCCACGACATCGAGCTCGTCGACGCCGTGCCCTGGCGCCCCGATCGCTCCTTTGGCGGGGTCTACAAGACCTTCACCCAGGTGCTCGGCATGGGCGCCCACGGCGAGGGCTCGACCATGGCCCTCGCGGCCCTGGGCACCCCCAACGTCGACGTGTCCGACTGCATGGGCGTCGACGCCGACGGCTCCCCGGTGCTCTCGGAGTGGACCACCCAGCACCGCTTCGGCGACGACGTCCGCAAGCGCTCGGATCCCCTGCTCGAGACCCACCACGACCTCGCGGCCTCCGTCCAAAAGGCCCTCGAGGACACGGTCATCGCCTACCTCGAAAAGCACGTCGGCAAGACCATGGAGGGGCAAAACTTCGCCAACTCCGGCGGCGTGGCGCTGAACTGCAAGATGAACGGGCTGCTGCGCAAGCGCTTCGCGCCCAAGGACATGGCCGTGCCGCCGGGGGCCAACGACGCGGGCACGGCCATCGGCGCCGCGCTCATCGCCCACCGCGAGCTGACCGGGGAGCTGCCCCGGCTGGACATGGGCCACACCCACTTCGGCCCGGCGTTCACCGACGCCGCCATCGCCCAGCAGCTCAAGCGCATGCGCGTGCCCTTCCAGCGCCTGCGCGAGGTCGGCAGGCAGACCGCCGAGCTCATCGCCGGCGGCCAGATCGTGTGCTGGTTCCAGGGGCCCATGGAGTTCGGGCCGCGGGCCCTGGGCGGGCGCAGCATCCTCGCCGATCCGCGCCGCGAGGACCTCAAGCCGCGGCTCAACGACATGAAGGGCCGGCAGGCCTGGCGCCCCTTCGGCTCCTCGGTGCTCGCCGGGCATCAGGGCGAGTTCTTCGAGGAGGACTGGGACAGCCGCTTCATGCTCTTCGCCGTGACCGTGCGCGAGGACAAGCGCGCCGTGGTCCCGGTCATCGTCCACCACGACGGGACCACGCGGCCGCAGGTCGTGCACCCCGAGCACCACCCGCGCTACGCCGCGCTGCTCGAGGCCTTCGGCGAGCAGACCGGGGTCCCGATGGTCGTCAACACCAGCTTCAACCGCGGCGGCGAGGCCATCGTGTGCACGCCCCTCGAGGCCATGCGCAGCTTCATGGGCCTGGGCGCCGACGCGATCGTGCTCGGCAACTGCCTGGTGCGCCGCTCGATGCTGCGGCGATGAGCCAGCGTCGCCGCGTGGCCTTGGGTGACGAGCCCTACGACCTGTGGGCCTCCATGCACATCATCGGCGTGGGCGCGCGCGACCCCTGCACGCGCGGGCCGAGCCGGGCCGAGCTGCTGCGCGCGATCCGAACGCCCGAGGGCCCGGCGAGCCTGCACCTGCGCGTCGACGCGAGCGCGCGTGTCGTGGACGCCGAGGTCTGGGGGGACGCCGCGGCCCAGGGCTGGCTCCTCGATCGTCTCCCGGCCCTGCTCGGCGCCGACGATCGCCCGCCGCGCTTTGAAGGCAAGCTGGGCCGGCTCCAGGGCGAGCGCCCCGGCGTGCGCATGGGTCGGGTCCCGCGCGTGATCGACTGCGTCGTCGGCACGGTGATCCGCCAGCGCGTGGCCTGGCGCGACGCGGTCAACTCCGAGCGCAGCCTGATCCGCGCCCTTGGGGAGCCGGCGCCGGGGCCGAGCGCCGGCTTCGGCGAGCTCGTGGTGCCGCCGGGCAAGGAGCAGTGGGCGACCCTCGGGGCCGTCGATCTCGCGGCCCACGGTCTCGAGCGCAAGCGGGCCCGCACGCTGCTCGAGGTCGCCTCGCGGGAGCGGACCATCGAGCGCTGGGCCGAGACCCTCAGCCCTGCCGCTTTTGGTGCCAAGCTGGAACTGTTGCGGGGCGTCGGCCCGTGGACGAGCGGCACGGTGCGGGCCAACGCCCTCGGCGATACGGACGCGGTGATCGTCGGCGACTACGAGATGCCTTCCATGATCGCGTGGGCGCTGGCGGGGGAGGCCCGGGCCGACGACGCGCGCATGCTCGAGCTCCTCGACGCGTGGCCGGGTCAGCGCTATCGCGTGGTGCAATTGCTGTGGGCCAGCGGCCAACGAGCGCCGCGCTTTGGTCATCGCAAGCCCGGCTCGGGGCCCTGAGCATCACGCCAATTACGCGATGAGTCTTTGTTGCGACGCTTTACTGGTCCTCGCGAAAACTGTCCGAACTTCGCGAACGATTCGAGTACCGAGGTGGGGAGGCTCATCACGGCGCCGCTTGTGGACTCGCCCAGAACAGCCGAGGATGCAGCGTGCGCGTCGATCGTTTGAGTTTTGGTCTCGGTCTGGGTCTATCTGCCTCGCTGCTGCTCGTCCCCGGCGGCGCGGCCCAGGCCGGGGAGCCGCAAGCCCCCGCCATGCCGGAGGTCCTCGGTGAGTCGAGCGAGACTCACATTTATGGCGGTGTGAATTCTGAGGTGTGCGCCTGGCCGACGACGGTGAGCCTGGGCAGCTGCACGGGCACCTTGGTGCACCCCGAGGTGGTCATCTACGCGGCCCACTGCGGCGCCAACTACAACAACGTCATCCTCGGCGAGGCCAGCCAGGGGGCCCTGGCCGCGCGCGTGGTGCCCACCGAGTACTGCAAGCTGAACCCCGCTTACGGTGGCGGCGGGCTCGGGACGGACCAGGCCTTTTGCAAGCTCGCCGAGCCCGTCCTCGACGTGCCGATCGTGCCCATCTTGATGGGCTGCGAGACCAGCGTGCTGACCCCCGGGCGCGAGGTCGTGCTGGTCGGCTTTGGCCAGGCCGACATCACCCCGCAGTACGGCCGCCAGTCCGAGGTCTGGACCACCCTCAACGGCATCAACAACAACGAGGCGAGCGTCGGCGGGGGCGGGGAGAGCTCGTGCTTTGGCGACTCGGGCGGCCCGGCCTACGTGCGGCTGCCGGCCGAGGCCGGGGGCGACGACACCTGGCGGGTGTTCGGCATCACCTCCTACGGCCTCAGCGAAGAGTGCGGCGGCCCGGCCTTTTACTCGATGATGCACACCGGCATGGACTGGTTCGAGGGCGAGCTCGCGTCCGAGGGCATCGACCTCACGCCCTGCCACGACACCGACGGGACCTGGAACCCGACGCCGTACTGCCAGGGCTTCCCCACGGACCCCGGCACCCCCCACGGCTCGTGGGCCAACGGCTGCAGCTCGGGCGCGCCCAAGGGCGGCATCTCATCGATCTGCGGCGACCCCTTCGAGACCGAGGAGGTCCCGCCGACCGTCGAGATCGTCGATCCGCCGGACGGCACCACCTACGAGACCAACGGCTCCGACACGGCCGCGGCGACGATCCGGGCCGAGGCCGCGGACGAGGGCAGCGGGGTCAAGGAGGTCCGCCTGCAGCTCGAGGGCGAGGACATCCCCAACGGCGTCGACGGTGTCGAGCCGTGGGAGTGGGACCTGGCCCTGCCGCCGGGCAGCTACGTGTTCAACGTCGTCGCCGTGGACTGGTCGGGCAACGAGACCGCGTCGGCCTCGATCGGCATCGGCGTCGACCAAGAGGCCCCGGAGGCTCCCGAGGAGCCTGGGTCTGACGATGGCTCGGACGAGGTCGGCGGTGAGGATGAGTTTGGGGCCGACGGCGGCCTCAGCGATGCGGGCTGCGCGTGCTCGAGCGCCGAGCCCAGCCGCGGCGCGGGTGCGGGCTTCGGACTGCTGATGCTCGCGCTGGGCTTCGCGCGCTCGCGCCGAACCCGCAAAATCTAGGTCTACCGCTTCGCAAACGCAATGTCGGAGGCAGGCTTTCTACGAAGGACGCGCAAGGGGCTCCAACTCGTCATGAGCCTCTTCAGGGCGCGGTTGGCCAAGGAGAGCGGTATCTGACGTTCGAGTGGTCTTTGGTGATCGGATCGAGGGACAGTGGCACTCAGGTGCCAATCGCCCCCCTTCCACGCTGACCTCTCCGACGCTCCGCCTCCGGGCAGAGCTCCTCGCCGCGATCGCCCCCTTGCTGCTGGCGACCGCGGCGTGCAGCGATCGCAGCCTCGAGGAGCGGGAGGACGTGTCGACCACGGCGGACATGACCGCCCTCGACGAGGGCGGGAACGCTGGGGGCTCGGTCTACGGCACGGTGTACGAGGGGGACGAGATGACCGTCGCGGACTATCCCGGCGACTGTTCCATCAACTACGCGAGCTTCGGCGCGCCCTATGTGCTCACCTCTTGCCTCGACGGAGCCGAGGACGAGTGCGAGGAGCTGTGCGGGTCCAAGGACATCTGCGGCTCGCTGTCGTCGGCTTGCATCGAGCTGCCCGACTGGGACCGTCGGGCAGCCTGTCATGCAGCTGTCGTCCATGGTCGCGCCCTGTTCGCAGAAGGGGTCGACCCCGCTGCCCTCGCGGAGCGCCTCGCCGAGCACGCGGGGGCTCTGGAGTTGGTCGCGCTCATTCCGGTCGACAACGTGGAGGACGCCGACGAGCTCTCGATTGTGGTTGGCGTTCCCGCTGCCGTCGCTTCCCTCGACGACGACACGCTCGGGGACGAACACAGCGTCAGCGTCGAGGTCGCTGCCGAGGCGGTCCGGAGGGCGCAGGCGGCTCAGATCTCGGATGCCCTCTGGGGCGCGCTCGCTGACCTCGGGCTCGAAGATGAGGCCGGAAAGAGCGGCCTGTGGCTCGCCGTCGGTGGATGGGCGTCAGCGCGCCTTCAAAGCGGCAGCGACGGGCTCACGGCCTACTCGGAGAACGAGCCTCCCGAGGTCGCCATCTCCTTCGACATCGCGGATGGAACGACGTTGGTGGCCGGGTCGGCCTGAGCGAAGGGATCACGCGTGATCGAAACGCCGAGCTGTGGCACTCCCGTAGCCATGGCCTCTCGCGCGTCGACCTCCCCGACCCTCCGCCTTCGCGCCGAGCTCCTCGCCGCCCTCGGGCCCCTGCTCCTCGCTAGCGCGGGGTGCAACGGGGAGGGCCCGAAGGACGAGGAGGCCGGCGTGACGACGCACGCGGGCAACCTCGACACCGATGGTCCAGGCGAGGGCGCGACCGAGGACGAGGGGACGTCGACGGGGACGGGGACGGGGACGTCGACGTCGGCCACCGAGGACGAGGGCACCACGGGAGATCCGCCGTGTTCCCTCGTCACCGAGGGCGACTCGATGACCTTCGACGACTACCCCGACTGCACCATCAACCCCGACACCTTCATCGAGCCCTACATCTTCACGGCGTGCATCCAAGGCGCCGAGGGGGAGTGCGAGGCGCTGTGCGAGACCAGCGGGCTGTGTGGGGCGCTGTGGTGCGCCGACGTGCCCAACTACGACTACATCGAGGTCTGCGGCCCCTATTTCGACGCGGACCTCGGCCTGTGCTGCTCGCTCGTCGTCGCCGAGCTGTGGTGGGAGACCGACACGGGCGGTTTGGTCGAGGGCCGCCCCTTCCGGCCAGACCAGGGCGGGCTGCGCGTCGCGGCGATGGGGCAGGGCAGGGCGGGGGACTGGTCCCGGCTCAGCCCGAGGCCCCCCACCGAGGCCCTCGACGACGCGACCCGGGCTCGGCTCGCCGCGCACTGGCGCCGCGTCGCGTTGGCCGAGCACGCCTCGGTCGCCAGCTTCGCCCGCTTCGTCGCTCAGCTGCAGGCCCTCGGCGCGCCGCCGGAGCTGGTCCTCGGCGCGCTGGAGGCCGCGGGGGACGAGGTCCGTCACGCCCGCGTCGCCTTTGGCCTCGCGGCCTACTTCGCCGGCGCCCCCGTCGAGCCCGGACCGCTCGCAACCCGCGATGGCTTCGAGGGCGTGACGGATCTGGCCGCGGCCGTCCGCGACGCCTTCGTCGAGGGCTGCGTCGCCGAGACCCTCTCGGCCCACGAGCTCGAGCTGGCCGCCGAGGCCTGCGAGGACCTCGAGCTGCGCCACGCGATGCTGATGATCGCCGCCGACGAGCGCAGCCACGCCGTGCTGGCCTGGCGCTTCGTCGCCTGGGCCGTCGAGGCGCACCCGAAGCTGCGGGCGGAGCTGGCCGAGCTCGCCTCGCGGGTGTGTGCCGTGGACGAGCTGGAAGAGGCGGTCGAGGAGTCGGCCTCGGCGATGCTCCGCCTCGGGTGTCCGTCGCGCTCGATGCGTCAGCGCTGGCGGCGAATGGGCCTCGCGGAGGTCGTGGCCCCCTGCGCGGCGCGTCTGCTCGCGGTCTGAGTGACGAGGCTGTGACGGCTCACCACGACCGCGCTGGGCGCTGTACATTGCGGCCATGCGCCGCGCCACGCTGCCCGCCTCGTTCGTCGTTCTCGGCCTGAGCCTCGCCGCGTGCGCCGACGACACGCCCTCGACCGACGACGAGATCGGGACCACGTCGACGCCCCCAGACATGGGCGCGGCGGACACGGATCCAACGCAGACGGGGACCGAGACCGCCACGGACACGGACACGGACACGGGCGAGACCGGCGTCGAGGACTGCGTCGCCGATCCGCCCCCGGAGGCGATGCTCCGGATGGGCCCCAACCAGACCGAGGACGGCGAGGTCATCCTCGCCGCGGGCGGCCACCGCATCGCCTACGCCGGCCCCCACGCCCTGCTCCCTGGCTTCCCCGCCGACGTCGTCGTCCACCCCTTCGCCGACGTCGCCTACGTCACCTCGACCCCGCGCAAGGATCGGCGCCTGCTCGTCGTCGACCTCGAGTTCAACGAGGTCATCCAGGACATCGACCGTGACAACGCCTTTTACGGTCTGGAGCTGTCCGCCGACGGCAGCCGGCTGTACTCGAGCAGCGGCGGCGACGACATCGTCGAGGTCTACGACGTCGGCATGGACGGCCTGCTGACCAAGGCCGCGGATCTTCCGTGCAGCGACTACCCCTCGGGCCTGGCCCTGTCCCCCGACGGCAACACGCTGTGGGCCGGGCAGTGGCGCGGCGAGGGCTCGGGCACCAACAAGACCAGCACGCTGTTCGAGTTCGACACCCAGAGCCTGAGCGAGGTCCGGCAGATCGAGCTCCCGCTGTGGGCCTGGGACGTCGTCCACCTGCCCTCGCGCCAGGAGCTCTACGTCTCGGCCATCGACGACGAGGGCATCGCCGTCGTCGACCTGGTCACGGGCACGGTCGCCGAGGTCCTCGACCTGACCCTCAGCCCCGCGGGCCTGGCCGTGGGCGAGGACGACGAGCGGGTCTACGCCGCCGTCGCGGGCACGGACCTGGTCGTGGCCATCGACGCGGAGACCCGCGCGGTCACGGCCGAGGCCGCCGTCGGCGAGCTGCTCGACGAAGAGGGCGACCCCTACCGCTTCTCGAACGTCAACGCCGTCACCTACGACGCCGTCAGCGACCGCCTCTACGCCACCCGCGGGGCCGACAACGCCGTCAGCGTCCTCGACGGCAGCAGCCTCGAGGTCCTCGGCGCCTTCCCGGCCGGCTGGTGGCCCACGGACGTCGCCCTGACCTCGACCCTCGACCGCCTCGTCGTCGTCGACGGCAAGGGCGGCTGGTACGGGCCGAACGCGGGCGAGGGCATCAAGGACCAGATGACCGGCTCGATCAGCGTCGTCGACCTCGAAGACGGCTTCGACCTCGACGGGCTCACGGACCAGGCTCAGGCGAATTTCCGTCGCCCCGGCGAGGTGTTCCCCTTCACCTGCGAGCTCGACAATTTCCCGATCCCGAGCAAGCCCGGGGACGTCTCGCCCATCGAGCACGTCATCTTGATCGTCAAGGAGAACAAGACCTTCGACTGCATCTTCGCCGACTCGGACATCCCGGACATCGACACCGACGCCAGCGAGCTGCGCTGGGGCTACGACTACACCCCCAATACCCACGAGCTCGGCAAGGCCTTCGCCCTGTCCGACAACTTCTACTCCGAGGCGGAGGTGTCCGACACCGGCCACCTGTGGCTGACCGGCGGGCACCTCAGCGAGTACGCCCAGCGCACGTGGATCGAGAGCTACTCCGGCGAGGACTTCCAGGGCTACCAGCTGCTCGAGGCGGCCGGGCCCGGCGACTACTTCGTGCACCTCATCGACGAGGGCGTGGACTTCACCGTCTACGGCGAGGTCGTCGGCACGCTCTCGGCCTCGAAGGAGGGCAACGGGGCGGTGTTCGAGCACATCGACGGCGGCTTCCCGGGCGGGCCCTACCTCAACTACTCGGTCAAGGACGAGGACAAGGCCCAGTACGTCGCCGACAAGATCAGCGGCGGGACCCTAAAGCCCTTCACCTACCTGCTGCTGCCCAACGACCACACCAACGGGACCAGCCCGGGCACGCCCTCGCCCGAGTCGATGATCGCCGACAACGACGTCGCCGTGGGCATCGTCGTCGACGCCGTGAGCAAGTCGGAGTTTTGGGACAAGACCGCGGTGATCATCCTTCAGGACGACCCGCAAGGCTGCGGCGACCACGTCGACGCGCACCGCTCTTACGTGGTCGTGGCCTCGCCCTGGGCCCGGCGCGGGCACGTCTCCCACGTGCACGCCGGCTTTGCGAGCGTGTTTGCGACCATCGACCGGATCCTCGGGGTGCCGCCGGTGGGCCGGCGCGACGCCGTCGCGGCGCCGCTGTGGGACTTCTTCACGGCCGTCCCCGACTTTGCGCCCTACGACCACGTCCCGCGGATCATCCCCGAGACCAACAACGATGGGACCGAGCCCGGCTGGGAGGCGTCCATGGCCATGGACTTCTCGGGGCCGGACCGCAACCCGGAGCTCGGGGTCGTGCTCGAGGCCTACTGGCAGTGGCGCCAGGGCAACATGAGCAAGGCCGAGGCGGAGGCGATGATCGCCGATCCGAAGGGCTACCTCGGGGCGCAGGAGTGGGCCGAGCTCGTGGAGGAGGCCGAGGAGGAGACGGAGGCGTTCGAGGAGGCGAAGGAGGCCTACGAGGCCTATCTGGGGGCGAAGGCGAAGGCCGCCCGCTGAGTCAGAGCACCAGGCGCGCCGATGGGCGGGAGGCTCGATTGGGTCGGACTCGAAGGGCCTCGCCACCGCTGGCGCGAGCGCGCAAGGTGGTGGCGAGCTTGAGCAGCTTGCGGGGCTTGACGACGGTCTCGCTCGCGCCTTCGACGACGAACTCTTTGGCCTGGGTCGCCTCGACGAGCGCGCGCAGCTTCGCTTTGATCGCGGGGACGTCGTCGCTCGCGTGGACCTCTACCGCCTCGGCTGCCTGGGCGTCGATCTCGACGTAGATGGTCGCGCCCTGCCGTTTGCGGCGCGCAATCTCGGGAGCCAAGCTGCGCGCTCGCTCTCGGCTCACGGCGAGCGGCTCCTCGACGGACAGGTCGGCCCCCACGGTGAGCAGGTAGCGAGACGACCCGATCGCGCGCACGACCTCGTCGATCCGCGGCGCCAGGTCAGCCCCGGCGCCCGCGTAGAGCACGGGCCAGGTGACGGGAGGGCCCTTGCCCGAGCGGAGCATCCGGAGCTCGTGACCGAGCCGCGTGGCCACGCCGGCGTAGACGCGCAGGCGATCGGCCAAGGTCGCGCCTTCGGCTGTGGGCGCGAGCAAGAGCTCGTCCGAGGCCAATACGAGGCGAAAGCGCGAGCAGTCGTGCTCGTCCCAAAAGCGGAGCAGCCGCTCTTCGAGCTTCGCGGGGTGGTAGGCGTGGACGGCAGGACCGGGGGCGGTGAGCCGGCCGAGCACCTCGCACACCTGGGCGTGCTGCTCGGGCGAGTCGGGGAGGGTGGCGTGCTCGACGAAGTAGCGCCGGACCCGGACGGGGCGTCGCCCGCCGTAGCCGCCGCCGTAGCCCGAGTGCTCGACGACGAGGCTCAGCCCGGGCCCGGTCCAGCGCGCCCGGCCGCTGCCGCCTTCGGAGACGGTGATCGGGGTCATCCCCAGGGCGTCGAGGCGCTCGCGGAACTCGGCGTAGGGGATCAGCTCGGAGGGGAGCTTGGGCAGGGTGGGCGCCATGGTGGGAGGAGTCGGGGGACTACTCGGCCGGCCACTCGTTGAAGTTGTCCTGCCCCCACCAGTTCTCGATGGTCTTGCCGTCGCCCGCGAGCGCGTCGACCTTGGAGATCGCAAGCTCGGCGCGGGCCGCCGCCGCGGGCACGCCCAAGCTCCGACCGTCGAGCTCGAAGGTCGCGTTCTTGCTCGGCTCGATCGTGTAGCGGCTGCCGGAGACCGAGGTGAAGTCGCTGTCGCTCTGGAAGGGCGTGCCCTCCTTGACCACGAGGAGCTGGTCCTTGGCGTCGTAGTAGCGCAGCAAGACGACCATGCCGGCGGCGGTGCGGTCCCCGTGGTTGTAGAGCAGGATCTCCACGCCGCGTTCTTCGCCCTCGCCGACGAAGCGGACGAACTTGGCCGCGACGGGGGAGCCGTTGGTTTGCTTGGGGATGACCTCGACGGGCTTCGCCTTCGCTTCGTCGTCCTGTTTGTCACAGCCCGAGACGAGCGCGGGCGCGGCGAGGAGCATGGTGGCGAGGAGGACTGCCGTTCGCGGGCGGCGCTTCGTCTTGGACATGGGCGAACTCTAAGGCAAGGGACGACGCTGCGGTCGCCCGTGGCCGGAGGGATGAACACAAATAGCCCATGGGTCGGGCTGAGCTTGGTCGATGGTCGTGGCGAGACTCTGCTCAAAGGTACGAACACCACGCGGGCTGACGACGGATTCGCCATCTCCGTCAGTCGGGGATGCGATGCCCTGCGAACAGCCGCACGCCCGGCTCGTGCTCGCGCACGCAGTCCGTCTCGCGCAGGGTCTCGACGAGGGCCAGGCCCGCGGCTCGATCGACGATCTCGGCGTTGACCCACAGCGACTGCATGTCGACACCGGTGCTGGCCTCGAGCAGGTGGCGCAGCGGGTAGATGCGGTCGGGCCGGAGCGCGTCCTTGGCCAGCTCGGCCGCGAGGGCGTCGACGCGCTCGCTCAGACGCAGGGGCTCGCCGTGGACCAAGGCGGTGCTGGGCTCGAGGCCCTCGAGCGCGGCGGCCAGGCGCTCGCCGAGGCGCTCGTGGTCGACGCGGACCCGCTCGCGGAGGCCCTCCATGGCGCCGAGGGGAGGCAGGGCGTCCTGGAAGTAGGTCCACGGCCGCAGGTAGCGGGGATACTCGCCCTGGGGCACGAAGGCCTCGAACACGGCCTGGCCGGCGCGCAGGGTCCAGGGCATGGCGGCGCGGGCGAGGATGAGGATGGCGAGCTCTCGCCAGCGCGGGTCGCCCTTGGCGTCCGCGCCGTCGTCGAACAGGCGCGGGGCGAGGGTCTCGACGAGGGCCTGGAGCTGAGACAGGGGCGCGGCGTCGCCGAGGAAGTAGGCGGCTTGGAGGTCGAAGTCGCGGTCGGGGTCGCCGAGCTCGAGGGCCGCGAGCACGGCGGGGGTGAGGCCCTCGAACTCGCCGAGGTAGGCGTCTTGGATCGCCGCGCTCAGCCGGCTCCAGGGATCGCCCTTTGGGTCCGCGGGGGCGTCGAGGAAGGGGCCGTAGAGGTACTCGTCCCAGCCCGGGGGATCGTCGTCGTCTTCCTCGTCGTCTTCCTCGTCGTCGTCGTTCGGGGCCGCGCTGACGCCTGCGAGCTTGCGATCTGCGTCGAGGACATCGCCCCACCACGCGTGCAGCCCGGCGACCCACTCGGCCTGGGTCCACTCGGGCCCCGCACCGGGAGCGTGACCGATGGGGTGACCGAGGAAGTAGCGCTGGCCCGGGAGGTAGCGGTCGAGCTCGGCGGGGCTGTCGAGCAGGCGCTCGGCCTCGGCGGCGGCTTGCAGCCCGCGCTTGCGTCCGCCGTGGCCGTACCAGCTCGAGCAGTCGATGCCGGTGGCGCCCTCGTAGCGCCGTCGGTACCAGCCCAGGAAGGGCACGCTGGGCTGGGTCGCGGTCTCGCGCAGGGACTCGGCGAGGGTCCGGAGATCGAAGGGGGCGCCGAACAGCAAGCTGGCGTTGGGGCCGTGGGCCTCGTCGAGGGGCCGCCACCAGGCCATGGCCTGCTCGATGAGGGCCAGGTCTTCGCCGCGCTCGTAGTGGGGGTAGAGCACGTTCTCGTAGCGCGGCGTGAGGGCGAGCTCGATGAGCAGCGGCAGGGCCCCGAGCTCCTTGCGGCCCGAGCTGCGCGCGGCGCATCGGTAGAGGGCGAGCACGATGGGTATGGTCCAGCTCAGGCCGCTGTGCAGCAGGGCCTCGGCGGTGTAGAGCGCGGGCCACCACGCGAGGGTCCCGGCCTGCAGGGGCGCCCAAAAGCGCTGGATCAGGTTGGCGATCAGCTCCGGGCTGCCGGCGAGGCCGAGGAGGAGGTGGGCCTCGGCGTTGATCACGGGGTGCTCGTCGTCGAGGCAGCGCTCGAGCACGGTGGGCAGGGCCGAGTCGTCCCCGCGCAGGCGCAGGCGCTCGAGGGCCGCGACGAGCACGACGCCGGTGTCGGTGTGGCGCAGGATCGCCTGCGAGTCGGCGTCGAAGCCCTCGGGCCAGTCGTAGCGGTAGCCCCGGGCGAGGATTCTCAGGGCTCCAGGCCCGGCGAAGTCGAGGTTTCCCTTGCTCACGGTGTCGGTGGTCCTCTCGTCTCCCAGATCCGCGCAGCGCTGGATTGGGCCTTGCCCAGCTCGTCGTCCGCTTTCAGGCAGTCCGCCGAGAGCTCCGAGTCGTGCACGAGGTTACCCTGACTATGAGCGTTACCCGGACACCCACCCGCGACTTTGGGCACGCGGTGGTTGGTCTTGGTGCCCGGTGGGTAGCCGTTTGCACTCAGGTAATCTGAGCGGTAGTCGTCCCACTCGTTGGCGATCTTGTCGGCCGAGCCCGTTGGTGTGACGCGGTACACGTTGCAGGGCGGCTCAGGCAGGCTCTCGCAGCCTTTGGCGCGGGCGTTGGCGACGGCCTCCTTGCGCTGCTCGAGCTCTTCCCAGCGCTTGATGAGCTTGTCCTCATCGGCCTCGAGGTGCTTCATGCCGGTCTTGTTGAGGGGGTGGACGGTGGGGAGGGCCTCGATCGCGGCCTCGATCGCGGGCAGCTCGTCGAGGCAATACCACTCGTCCTCGGAGACCGTCGGCGCGGGGTTGCCCGAGTCGTCCTTTTGCCCGTCGTGCATGGGCTGACCGCAGCACTCGCACAGCGGCCCCGTGCTCGCGCTGCTGCCGGTCCCGCCCACGCTCATGCTGCCGGCGGCGGGCATCGGCGGGGAGTTGCCCGGCGAGCCGTGGTTGCAAGTCGCGATGTCGAGGTGGCGGCAGACGTTCTTGCCCTGGGCCTTGACGTCCATCGACCACATCGCAAAGAAGGTCTTGCCGGTGATCTGGTGCGAGACCACGCCCGCGCCGAAGCTCTTGGTCGCGGCCTCGTTGCCCAGGGGCGAGCTGGCCAGGTGGCTCGAGCTCTTGAGCGCGATGGGCTTGCCGCCGACGAGCACGGTCTTGGACCCGTCCTTGAGGTCCTTGGTGAACGAGGAGTCGGGGTAGGGGATGGGCACGGGGCCG
>NZ_ABCS01000068.1 GCF_000170895.1 Plesiocystis pacifica SIR-1
ACGGCGAGATCGCCAACGGGCTCGCGCGGGTCAGCGGGATCATCGAGACCGGCGCCCCCGAGATCGACGGCGCGACCTGCCTGATGCCCATCGGCAGCCTGCGCGCCATCTTGGGCTACGAGGCCGACGAGGCCACCCAGGTCGCGATCTACGTCGAGGACCACCACCGCGCCGACGAGATCGCCGCGCGCCTCCAAGAGCAAGTCGGGGGCGAGGCCGTCGCGGTCTTGCCGTGGTCCGAGGCGATGCCCGACCTGGCGACCTACATCCAGCTCGAGGAGGGCGGCAACGCGGTCATGCAGGGCATCATCATGGTGCTGATCGCCGCGGGCATCTTCAACACCATGTTCGTGTCGGTGATGGAGCGGATGCGCGAGTTCGGGATCCTCGCGGCGATCGGCTTCTCGCGCGCGCAGCTGTTCACGCTGATCGTGTGGGAGAGCCTGTGGGTGGCCGTGTGCGGGCTGATCGCGGGGGCCATCTTGACCGCCTATCCCTACTACTACCTGGCGACCACGGGCCTCGACACCTCCATGTTCGTCGGGGACCAGGGCGCGCAGGTCTCCGGCGTGACCATGCCTGCGGTGATGTACGCCGACCTCTACCTCCCCCACGCCTTCGTCATCGTCGGGGCCATCGTGTTCGCGACCCTGACGGCGGGGCTCTACCCGGCCTATCGCGCCGGGCGAGTGTCCCCCGTCGAGGTCATCCGCATCGTCTGAGCAGCCAAAGGATTCAGCATGTCTCCAGCAGACCAAGACTCGCCCATCATCGAACTCGATGGGGTGCACAAGACCTACCGCCAGGGGCAGGTCGAGGTTCACGCCCTGCGCGGCCTCGATTTGAAGGTCCACCCCGGGGAGTTCATGGCCCTGATCGGGCCCTCGGGCTCGGGCAAGACCACCGCGCTCAACATCATCGGGGCCCTCGACAAGCCGAGCAAGGGGCGGGCGCTGATCGGCGGCCGCGACCTGGCGACGATGAGCTCCGGGGAGCTGAGCACCCTCAGGCGCGACAAGATCGGCTTCGTGTTTCAGGCCTACAACCTGGTCCCGGTGCTGACCGCCTACGAGAACGCCGAGATGGTCGTGCGCCTCCAGGGCGTGCCGGCCGACGAGCGCAAGCAGCGGGTCATGCAGCTCCTCGCCGACGTGGGTCTGAAGGGGATGGAGCACCGCCGACCGGCGGAGCTGTCCGGCGGGCAGCAGCAGCGCGTGGCCATCGCCCGCGCCATCGCGTCCAATCCCGTGGTCACGCTGGCCGACGAGCCCACGGCCAACGTCGACTCGAAGACCGCGGAGATGCTGCTGACGGTGATGGAGACCCTCAACAAAGAGCGCGGGGTGACCTTCATCTTCTCGACCCACGATCCGCGGGTCATGGCCCGGGCGCGACGGATCGTGACCCTGGTCGACGGCCAGGTCGAGTCGGACGAGCGCCGGGAGTAGGGGTCGAGGATGGCGGCGGGAGGCAGCGTGGCGGTGGGGTTGATCGGCGCCTTGGCGGTGGCGATCGGGCTGGGCCCCGAGCCGGCGCCGGAGCCCGAGGAGGACGCCGTCGAAGCTGCGGACTCCGAGACCTCGGCGGCCTGGGAGGCGGCGGGGTGGGGCGCTCCGGCCGAGGAGGATTCGGTCGTCGTCCCCGACGCAAAAGCGCCTGCTGAGGACGCACCACCTGCGCCCGAGTCGGAGGGCAGCAACAGCGCCTGGGAGGCGGCCGGGTGGGGAGCTCCGGCCGAGTCGTCCGGTCCCGAGCAGGCTCCGTCGACCGTCGAAGGCCCGGCCGAGGCTGAGACCGAGACCGAAGCCGAGGTCCCCGCGTGGCCCTCGGCGCCGCCTGTCGAGCCCACCGGCCCCGCGAAGCCCCGCTTTGGCGACTACGTCGGCGGCAGCCTGCGCCTGACCGGCGCCTACATGCACTTCGACGACAGCCCCGAGCTCTTCCCCAACGGCGACGACGGCCTGGGCGTCGCCCTGGGTCGGTTGCTCGTCCGCGGCGACGTCGGTGAGCACCTGCGCTTCGACTTCAACGGCTTCATGGAGCTCAGCCGCGGCCCCGCGGGCTTCGGCGGGGGCGGCCTCGGGGGCTCGTTCACCAGCGCCGGCGCGACCCAGAGCGCCTACCGGACGACCTACCTGGGCTGGACCTTTTGGGAGTCGGGGACCATCGCCGGCCAGCTCGGCGTCGACTACATGGCCATGAAGGTCAAGGCCGGCCCGGTCCAGGTCGACGTCGGCCGCTTCCCGGTGACCTACGCGGTCACGACCATGTTCACGACCAACGACTTCTTCGCGCCCTTTTCGGCGACGGCGGTCAACACCATCTACAAGCCGGGCGTCGACGCCCTGCGCCTGTCGGCGGGCATCGGCTCCCGGGGCAGCTGGGACTTCGTCGGGGCCCTGGGCTACGAGCCCGAGCTCGACCTGCTCGGCATGGACAACGCCGACGCGAACCGGCCGACCTGGGCACGCAGCGCCCTGTTGACCCGGGCCGCGGTGGTCGGCGCGGGCTTCGAGTGGGCGGCCCTGGGCGGCAAGGTCTCGCAGCGCTGGGTCGCGGGCGGCTCGCTCCAGGGCGAGGCGGGTCCGCTGACCCTGCGCGGGGAGTTCCACGTCGGCATCCCCGACGCCGACGGGGACGGCCACGACCCCTCGGAGGACGGCGACGCCGACCGCCCGATCTACGGCCGCGCCGCCGCGGGCTTCGGGGTGACCTTCGCGTGGCAAAACGCCAACTTGATGGCCGAGTACATGTTCGCGTCCGACGGCGCGAACGACCCCGACGGCTACCTCGAGCGCGCCCTCGCGGGCTACAGCGACGACCTGCCCTACCTCGGGCAGCACTACGCCGGCGTCGGCGGGGGCCTCGAGATCCTGCCGATCTTGCGCGTGGGCGGGACCGTGCTGGTCAGCGCGACGGACGGCTCGGGCCTGGCCGGCGTGTCCTTCATCTACAGCGTCGCCGACGAGTCCGACCTCATCCTCGGGGTCTTCGTGCCCTGGGGCAAGGGCCTCCAGGGCGTCGACTCGATGACGGGCAGCATCGACCTGGGCAGCGAGTTTGGGCTCTCGCCCCTGACGGCCTACCTCGAGGCGCGAGTGTTCTTTTGATGCCCCCGCAGGGGTCTGGGGACCGGGGGCGCTTCGTCGCTGTCCGCTCCTCCGCTTTGGCTGGTGGGCAATGGAGTTCGTGCCTTGGCGTGGGCATTGGGTCGCCCCCGCAGGCGGGGGCGTCATTTGGCGGGGATGAAGACCGGGGGGTCTGGGGACCGGGGGCGCTTCGTCGCTGTCCGCTCCTCCGCTTTGGCTGGTGGGCAATGGAGTTCGTGCCTTGGCGTGGGCATTGGGTCGCCCCCGCAGGCGGGGGCGTCAGCTGGCGGGGATGAAGACCGGGGGTCTGGGGACCGGGGGCGCTTCGTCGCTGTCCGCTCCTCCGCTTTGGCTGGTGGGCAATGGAGTTCGTGCCTTGGCGTGGGCATTGGGTCGCCCCCGCAGGCGGGGGCGTCATTTGGCGGGGATGAAGACCGGGGGTCTGGGCGCCGGGACGCTTCGTCGGTCGCTCCTCCACTTTGGCTGGTGGGCGTTGCTCCGCGCGCTACCATGCGCCGACATGCCGGCCGCTCCCCTTGCTGTCTTCTCTAGATCCCTTCACCGTCTGCCACGAGCGGCCGTTGTCGCCTTCGCCCTCGCCGCGCTCGTGGGCTGCGAGCGCGCGAACTCGGTCGAGGCCGAGGCGCAGGCGAACTCCAAGCGGGTGACCGCGAGCTCGACGAACGACGCGACGGAGCCCATTGTCGACGTGGACTTTGGCTTTCGCATCGACCATCCGGGGGAAGGCTGGAAGCTCCTGGGCGAGGCTGACGTCAAACAGTTCAACCCCGACGCAGAGGCGGGGATGCTTCACGACAGCGGGCTCTTGTGCATCGTCATCGTGTCCCGGACCCCGGACATGGGGCTCGAGGCGGCGGCGGAGTTCGTGGGGCAGCAGAAGTTCCCCAAGCAGGTGATCGAGTCGTCGCGAGACGTCGAGACGAGCGGTGTCCCCGGGAAACAGCACATCTTCACGGCGGAGGTCGGCGGAGTCGCCTACCGCTACGAGTCGACGGTCTACTACCGCCAAGATCACGTCTACCAGGTCTTGTCATCGACCCTGGCGAGCAAGCCGGCCTCGGACCTCGACTCGTCCCAGGACACCTTTGCCTTCCTCGACGGTGAGGTCCGCGGACGCCAGATCATCGCGCCTCGCATCGAGCGCTACGACGGCGTCGGGGCCCGCGTGCGAGATGGGCGCTTTGAGAGCGGGGTGAGCGGCTTGCAGATTGAGCCCCCCGAAGGCTGGGGCATCCTCGTCGGCAGCCAGCGCGAGCGGATCCATCCCGACTCGGAGGTCGTGTTCAGCCTGGGCAAGGACGCCTTCGTGGCGATCACGACGGAGACCGTCTCGACGGATGGTCAGGCTGGGATGGTGGGCTTTCTGCGCACTCGCGGCGGGGAGCTGTTCGGCGAAGCGAGGGGCGAGGGACAGACGCACGAGCTAGCGGGGATCCCGGTGAGCTTTCAGACCTACCGCTCGGACCCCTTCGAGTATCAGCACGGGGTCTTTAGCCACGGCTCGGCTGTCATCCAGGTCTCCTCCTGGTACACCGTCCCGCTCGCCGATGAGCTCCGGCCGAGCGTCGAGGCCCTCTACGCTGCGTTCACGTCCATCCCTGGCGACGAGCGCGAGCGCCTCGTGCGGTCGCTGCGTGAGACGCCTGCCCAGCAGCGGCGCTTCGAGCCCGATCGCAGCTACTGGGGCGGGACCTTCCGCGACTTCGCCAACGATCTGAGCTGGCGCTGTCCACAGGGCATGTGGGGGGTGGACAGCTTTGACGCGGCTCGGGAGCAGCGCCCCGACGCGGTGCTCCAGGCCCAGAACATCGAGGCCAGCGTGATGGTCAGCCTCGAGGTCTGGGCGGCCGATGGCGCGAGCCCGGCGGACATCCTCGACAGGGAGCTCGAAGGCCGCGAGCTCGTGTCTCGCTCGACGGCGAGCGTCGACGGGGTCCCCGTGCAGCGTGGGCTCTCGAGCGGTCGGGTGAACGGCGTCGAGTTTCGCTACGCCACGCTCGTGGCGGTCCACCACGGCCAAAACGTGCTCATGGAAGCCTGGACGGCGAACCCGGGTGCGGTGCAGGACGAGGCGATGGCCCGCGCGCTGGCTAACCTACGTTTCCACGATCGCCTCGAGCCGGTCGAGACCCTCGGCCGGACCCGCGTCGATCGCTTGTTCGGGCGGCGCTTCGAGATCCCGGCGGGCTTCGAGCTCAGTCAAAGCGAGTTGGTCGGGAGCGAGCGCGTCGAGGTGTGGAAGAGCGGGCGCCGCGAGCTCACCGCCTGGAGCCTGTCTTTCGTCAACGGCTTGCAGGAAGAGTCGTGGATCTACGACTTCATCGAGCAAAACGCCCGGGATCGCATCAGCGCGCTCGGCCGCTTTGGCGCCCCCGAGCGCAGCGAGGTGGAGATCAGCGGACGCAAGGGGCGTCACTTGCGGTGGAGCGCCGCGGGCGGCCTGTCCCGCGTCGAGGCTGACTTCCTCGTCCATGAGCTGACGGTCTTCGCCTTCGTCTACTCCAACTTCAGCGAAGCCGAGATGGCCGAGGTCCGCCGCAGCCAGCAGCTCTGAGGGGCGGCGTCAGGCTGGAGCTGGATCTGGATCCGCGCCAAAGCGCAGCAGGTAGCTGCCCCAGGTCAGCCCCGCGCCCACGCCGAGGGCCGCGACGTCTTCGCCGTCGCCCCACTCGTCCCAGCGCTGGGAGAGCACCGTCGCGCCGCTCGCCCCGGCCGTGTTGCCGAAGCTGTCGACGTTGTAGTGGTGGTCCTCGGCCGTGATCCCGCACTGGCGGCAGATGGCCTCGAGCATGCGCAGGTTGGCCTGGTGGCCGACGAAGTGCATGCGTCGACCGGGCCGGCCGTAGCGCTGTTGGAGCGCGCGCAGCATCATCGAGCTCTTGCGGATGCCGAACATCTGGACGTTGCGCCCCTCCTGGGTGAAGTGGCCGAGGCGGGGGACGACGACCTTGTCGTAGCCGGCGGGGTCGGAGTCGAGGGTGGTCTCGAGCAGGCGCGCGCGGCCTTCGACCTGCGTCGACACCACCATGGCCACGGACGCGTCGCCCCACAGCACGGCCGACGAACGGTCGGAGTAGTCGATGGTCCGGGTCATGGCCTCGGCGCAGACGACCAGCACGTAGGGCGGCAAGGTCTCGGGCCGCATGCGCTGGAGCGCGTGGAGGTTGGCGAACAGCCCGGTGCACGCCGAGCTGAGGTCGTAGGCCGGGGCCTCGACGCCGAGCTCGGCGGCGATCCGGCAGGCCTCCGCGGGCACGATGTAGTCGGGGGCGCAGCTGCTGGCGACGACCATGCCGACGTCGGCCGCGGCCACGCCGGCGCGCTCGAGGGCGTGGCGACCCGCGGCCGCGCCCATCTGCGCGATGCTCATGTCCGAGGCCTCGACGGCCGCCGCGAGGCTGCGGTTGCGAGTCTCGCGGATGTAGTCGAGGGGGAGGGCGGTGCGGCGGGTCAGGATGCCGACGCGCTCGCGGATCCACTCGTCGCTGGTCCCGATCTCGAGGGACTCCAAGAACGCGTTGGTGATCTCGTTGGCGGGGTGAAAGTGGCCGATTCCGTGGAGATGGAGCGTCATGGCGATGACCGTCCGGCAGTCGGGCTGCGCGGGGAATCTACGGGAAAAGGCCACGGCACGTCGCGCTCGGTTCGTGACTCGGTGCACGTGCACGGCGGGGAGCGCTGCGACGCTCGATATCGGTGTTTCACACCGGGCGCGCGCGGGCCTTGCACGCCTGCGCAAGAGCCTGCCCGGCCGCGCTCGCGTGTTCGTTGCGTCGCGCGCAGGTCAGAGACGACACTGGGGGGCGACGATGGATCGCTCCCGCGCTGCCCTCGACCGTTCGCTCCGACTGCTGACCGCCGCGTGCCTGGGGACGACCTTGGCCATGAGCGCCGGTTGTCTGTGGCTGAGCCGCTGCCCCGATCCCTGGTCCGAGCCGCGCAGTCACGCCCTGGGGGTCGACGCGGGGATCCACGCGCTCGTGGTCGTCGATACCTACGCCGAGACCGGCCAGGCTCCGCAGGCCGTGGTGGTCGGCGCGCGCGGGCTCGTGGCGGTGATCGAGCGAGGCGGGGCCCAACGCGTCGCCCAGCCGACCGAGCTCGCGCTGCGCGGGGCGAGCGGGAGCGCGACGCGCTTGGTGGCGGTCGGCGACGCCGGGACCGTGCTCGTGTCCGAGGACCGCGGGGCGACGTGGACCCCCCGCAGCGCGGGGACGAAGGCAGATCTGATCGCCGTCGCGCGCTTCGAGGCGGAGCCCGAGCTCGCGGACCGCTTCGTGGCCCTCGCGAGCGACGGCAGCGTGCGCGGGTCCACGGACGGCGCCATGACCTGGTTCGAGCTCCGAGCGCCCGAGGGCGGCTGGGGCAGGCTGCGGGCCGCGGCGAGCGTGGGGGATCGGGTGTGGGTGGTCGGGGATGGTGGCCGGGCATGGAGCGCGCCCGCGCCCGAGGGGCCGTGGACCCGGGAGCCCGTCGACACCGAGGCCGACATCCTCGGCGTCAGCTCTTGCTTTGACTACGGCCGCCGCGAGGGCGAGGCCGTGGAGGGGCGCGCCGTCTTGGTGCTGGCCGGTGACGCGCTCTTGCTGCGCAAGATGCCCGATACGGACGAGGCGGACTCCGGGACCTGGAGCCCCTTCGAGCTCGACGGCGAGGGCAAGCCCGTGGCGATCGGAGGCCAACAGGTCGCGATGAGCTCGGGCGACGTGGTGACGATCCACGACTCGATCTCGCAGTGGGTCTCGGGGCGCATGGCCTTCGTGCCCACGGCGGTGGGGGGGACCCACGCTCGGGCCTGGGTCGGGGGCGACGGGGGTCAGGTCCAGGTGATGGATCACCAGTACTGCATCGGCGGTCGGCCCTGGGTCATCGAGGGCGAGGCCGTGGTCGCGAGCCTGGAGGGGGGCTCGCTCGACGCCCTGCCCGAGCGGGCCCAGCTGTGGCTCCGCGACGGCCTGGTCGAGCACGCCTCGGTGGCCTCCTTCGCGCGCTCTGGGCTCGAGCTCATGGCCCTCGGCGCGCCGCCGCGGCTGGTCCAGCGCGCGCTCGCGGCCGCTGGCGACGAGGTCGAGCACGCGCGGCTGTGCTTCGAGCTCGCGGCCCGCGACGGCGCCGTCGCGCAGCCTGGGCCCTTGCCCCTCGGGCGCGGACAGCCCCGCGTCGACCCGGTCGACGTGGCCCTGCGCCTGTTCGAGGAGGGCTGCATCGGCGAGACCGTGGCCGCGGCCGAGGCCGGGGTCGCGGCGCAGCTCGTCGACGATCCCGCCGCCCGTGAGGCCCTCGAGACCGTCGCCGCCGACGAGCGCCGCCACGCCGCCCTGGCCTGGGACAGCTTGGCCTGGCTGCTGCGCGAGGGCGTCCGCGACGGGGCGAGCCGAGCCCGGCTACGCGCGGCCCTCGAGCGTCGCGTGGCCCGGCTCGAGGGCGCGGGCGTGTACCTGGCGAGGACCGAGGACGACGCCGAGGCCCACGGCCGACCCGGGCGCGCGCTGCGTCAGCGCATCGCGAGGCGCAGCGCGCGAGAGCTCATCGTCCCCCTCGCGCGGGCGCTGACCCGAGCGCCGAGCCCACCTCGCGCCCCCTCGTGAGCAGACTGGAGTGCCCGGCGCTCAACCGGCGTAGTCGATCAGGACCCCGAGCTGGTTCCAGGTCTGGCAGTCCTCGATGGCGAGGAAGTCGAGGTCCTCGTCGATCACGAACACCGAGGGCCAGCATTGTATTTGTAGGTAGTTCAAGGCCATGGGAACGTCGTCCTCTGACCAAACGGGAATGTTGACATTGTGGTACATCCCGTCCCAGGCGGCGGCATCGGCGGCCGATGCATCCGCCCCAAATGCGTCCTGCCCCAAGATGGTGATCCAGTAGATCGTGCCGTCGGCGATGAGGCTCGAGAGCTGCTGGCCCATGCCCGAGAAGGGATCGTTGGGGTCGCTGCCTGCGAGGAAGGCCGAGGCCTGGTTGCAGGGCCCGCACCAGACCGCGGACACGTCGACGGCGATGGGCTTGCCCGCGTACTCGCACAGGTTGTCCTGCTCACCCAGGTGGTTGGTCGCGCTGATGTGCTTGACCGGCTGACCAACCGCGAGCTGACCCCAGCCCGGATCGTTTCCGCAAGCTTCGCCACCGCCGCCAGACTCTCCGCCCCCAGTGGTCGTGGTCTCGCCTCCGGACTCCTCGCCACCCCCGGTGGTGGTCCCGCCGCCGGACTCCTCGCCCCCCGAGGTCGTGGTCTCGCCGCCAGACTCCTCTCCGCCCCCGGTGGTGGTCCCGCCTCCGGACTCTTCCCCGCCGCCGTCGGTGGTGGTCCCGCCGCCGGACTCGTCGCCCCCTGATGTCGTGTCGCCGGAGTCGTCGCTCCCGGCCTCGTCGTCGGAGTCGTCGTCGCCCTCGGTCCCGAGGTCCGAGGCCCCCTCGTCGCCGTTCGCGGTGATGAAGGTGTCTCCAAACTCATCCGTGCCGTCCCCTGACGAGCAGGCTGAAATGCACAAAGTAGCGGAGAGCCCCAGCAGGGAGGATATGCGTTGCGCTTTCATGATGCTTAAATATCGGCGTGTCGCGATGAAAACCAGGTTTTTTAGTACAGCACCAGAAAACCACCTTCATTCAGTGCCTGCGATTATTGATGCTGTTTATCACCCAACAAACACACCCCAGAGTCTACACGTTCAGAATAAACTGTTTGTCCGCCAAACATGTGGACCGCTGGATGGCCCCGAGCGCAGTCCATGGCCCCGAGCTGCACTCGTGCACGGATTGCTCCGACCTGGATCTTGGGTCCTGAAGCTCTGCGCGCACAATGGACGGAGGGGCTTCGCAGCGCTGCGAGGCCCCTCCGTCGAAGCCCGCAGGCTGCTAGTTCCCGCCGCCACTGGGCAGCATCAGCGAGGTGTTCCCGCCCGCGACGGTCTGCGGCGCGCGCCCGTCCCACTTCTCGATCTCTTGCTGGCGCAGGGACGCGGCCACGCCGTCGGGCCCGAGCAGCTCGACGTACTCGGCCCAGGCCTTGCCGCGGATCTCGAGGGCCTTGGCCTCACCCTCGGCCCGGACCACGGCGGCGTTGCGCTCGGCCTCGGCCTGCTGCTCGAGCTTCTTGACCTCGGTCTGGTTCTTGGCCAGCTCGTTCTTGGCCCGCAGCGCGGCCTGCTCGGCGACCTGCTTGGCCTCGATGGCGTCGTTGTAGGCCTGGCTGAAGGTGAAGTTGGTCAGCTGCACCGAGTTGATCGTGAAGGTCGGCGGCACGGCCTCGATGACCGCGTTCTCGATCTCGTTCTTGACCTCGTCGCGCTTGGAGATGAGCTCATAGACCGTGTAGTGGGCGGTCGTCGACTTGACCGCGTCCATGATCTTGGGCCGGAGCTCGCGCTCCCACTTGACGGTGTCGGGGCCGATCGAGGTGTAGACCTCGAGCACGGAGCTGGCCTCGACCTGGTAGTTGACGGTGACCGAGGTGTCGACGCGCTGCTGGTCCGAGCTGACCGCGGAGGCCTCGGCGTCGAAGGTCTCGCGGCGCATGGAGATTTTCTTGTAGTCGAGGCCCGGGGCGATGTTCCAGTGCATGCCGGGCTCGACGACCTCGATGGCCTTGCCCCACTTGAGCTTGACGGCGCGCTCGCCCTCGTCGACGGAGGTGCAGCCGGCGACGGCGGCGAGCAGGGGCAGGGAGAGCAAGAGGGTGTGGAGGCGGGGTGGGGTGTGCATGGTTCGTGTCGTGTGCTCGCGGGCGAGCGGGGAGGGGGAACTGCGGGGGGGCCGTTTCATTGCCGCGGCCTGCCTGGCCGGGCGGCGCCCGCCACCGAGGCGGGCCCAGTGTACGGCTTAAACGCGGAGGGAGCGGCGCTGCCTCGGGCGCGGCTCCCTGCGTGTGTGCGCACCCACGCCGGGGAATGTCAGGGGAGGATGCGGCGCAGCCAGGACCCGTGGAGCCTCGCGCCGCCTTCGTAGTGGGCTCCGTAGGTGATCATCTCGCCCATGAACTCGACGCTACCGTTGCGTTCGACGGCGTCGTGGGCGTGGCCACAGACTTCGACGCGGTGGGCCCACTCGACCTCGCCAGCCTCGGTGAGCGCCATGACCAGCGGCTGTTTGCTGCAGCTCGCGCTTGGGTAAGGGTGCGCTCCGGACAGCAGGAGCCGCCGGCGGGGCGGACATGGGAAGCGGTCAGGAAGCTGACCGAGCAGGTGTCGTCGGAGCACTGCTCGCCCTCGGCGAGGGTGAAGCGCTGGTGGACTCGAGCCCACAGGGTCTCGCCGGTCTCGAGGTCGACACGCTCGAGGAGCGCGCCGTCGCCGTCGAGCACCTCCGTGCCCTCGCCGCGGCTCCAGGCGACGCTGCCGTCGGGGAGCGCACGACCAGAGCGGAGGAGCAGAGCGACGAAGCGCCCCCGGTTCGAGGCACCCGCGGTTGAGGTGGTCTTCACCCTCGGCAGATGACGCCCCCGCGAGCGGGGGCGACCACGGGCCAACTAGAAGGCACGAACGCCATTGCTCACCAGCCAAAGCGGAGGAGCGGAGCGACGAAGCGCCCCCGGTCCCGAGACGCTTGCGGGGGCAAAGCAGCGCTCAGAGATTGTCAATGAATCCACGCCCCCGCGAGCGGGGGCGACCACGAGCCTTCTCCAAGGCACGAACTTCATTGCCCACCAAGCCAAAGAGGAGGAGCGGAGCGACGAAGCGTCCCCGGTCCTGGGCGGCTGTGGGGGCAAAACAGAACTCAGTCGAGGTAGCCGTGCAGGTACCAGCCGCGCCGGGGCCGGTCGTAGTAGACCCACAGCGTCGCCCCGCTGCGCGTCTGCGCGTAGTAGTAGTCCCGTGAGACCTCCCGCACCCACCAGCCGCCGCTGGCCCGGTGCGGCCCGTGCAGGCGCTCGACGGGGCCGAGGCTGGGATCGATGACCCATCCGTCGGGCTCGCGCCGCGGTCGGTTGGGCAGGCGCCGAGGTTTGGCGAGGACGCGGCGCTGCTGGGGCGGGCGCTCGCCGTCGACGGCCATGCGATCGCTGAGCGGAAACTGCACGGCGCTCGCGGGCTCCCAGCGGTAGCGGGCCTCGGGCAGGTGGGCGGGCAAGAGCGCGGCTCGGGTCACGGACTCGGGACCGAGGGCGGCGCGGATGCGGGCCAGGGCGCGGTTGGCCGCGTCGAGGTCCCGGCGGGTCTGGGCGCGGAACAGGGCGATCTGGCGGGGGTCGGCGCGCTGCCCTTCGAGCTCGAGGACGAACAGCTCGACGGGGGCGGGGAGGTCGAGGGCGTCGAGGCGCAGGCGCACGAGCTCGAGCAGCAAGCGCGCGTCGAGGGTGGGCGCGGCGGGCTCGAGGCGCAGGGCCAGGGGCTCGTCGTGGTCGAGCTCGAAGCGCAGCTGCAGGGCCGAGAGCGCGGCCCCGCGATCGGCCAGGCGCGAGAGCAGCTCGCTGAGGGCGGGCTCGATGCGAAACAAGAGCCGGGTGACGTCGCCCTCGGGCGGGTCGAGCTCGGTGCGCTGGACCAGGGGGTCGATGAGGCGGCGGGGCTCGAGGGGGGCCCAGGCGCCCTCGCTGGCCCTCGCCTGCAGGGCCTCGGCCTCGACCCCCAAGCGCCCGCGCAGCTCGACCGCGGGCAGAGCCATGAATTCGCCGAGGCTGCGCACGCCGAGGCTGGCCAGCTCGTCGCGCAGGCGCGGGCTGATGCCGAGGCGATCGAGGGGCACCGACGCGGCCATGCGCGCCTCGGCCCGGCGATCGCGGAGCACCCAGGCCTGGGGCCCCTCGCGGTCGCGGGTGTCGGGGTTGGCCCGGTGGGCGTGGGCGCGGGCGATGGCCAGGGCCCGAAAGCGATGGAAGCCGACGACGACCACGGCCCCGAGGCCGCGCTGGGCGAGGGCCTCCTCGACGGCGAGGGCCCAGCTCTCGAGCTCGCCCCACAGCAAGGTCATGCCCGCCGGATCAATCCACACCGTGCCCGGGGCGTCGGCCTCGGGCTCGATGCGCGGCGAAAAATCGAACAGGATCGCAAACAGGGCGTCGACGGCCGCCTCCATCCGCTCGGCGGTGAACACCGTCGCGCGCAGGTCCCTGGCCAGGCTGCGCGCGGCGGCGTAGCGCATGCCCGGGAGCACCCGCCGGGCGCGGGCGTGCTCGTTGACCCACAGCAGCTTGGCCTGCGGTCGGTCGGACTCGACGATGGCCACGGGCAGCTCCCGCCACGCCGGGTGCTCGAGCAAGAGCAGCTGCAGCGGCAGGGCCGGGAGCTCGACGCAGGCGACCCGCTCGCGGTCTGACGGGCGCTCGACCTCTCCGTCTGGAGAGGTGCCGGAGACGCCGTCAGACGCCGGAGGATCGGCCGTGGAGCGCACTTTTGATGTTTACTGAACATCTGACTCGAGGACAAGACTCGACCGCGTAACGGGCTGCGCGAGGGGGCGAACCTCCCTGGCGTGCAGACCCTCATCGACGCCCGCGCGGCGTACTACGCGGCCAACGATTTTGGTGTCGACGGCGGCGCCTCCCGGCCCTGGGACGAGGCGATGTTTGGCCCGATCCCCTACGCCGTACCCAACTCCCGGGCACGGGCCACGGCCCTCCAGGTCCACGACCTCCACCACGTGCTCACGGGCTACGCCACGAGCTGGCGGGGCGAGTCGCTGATCAGCGCGTGGGAGCTGGGCTCCGGGGGCGCGGGCCGGCACGTCTACGCCTGGCTCATCGCGCTGTTTGGCTTTGCGATCGGGCTGCTGACCATGCCGCGGGCGACCGTCGACGCCTTCCTTCGGGGGGAGATGAGCGCCAACCTCTACGCCCTGTCGCAGGCCGAGCTCGAGGCCCTCTACCCGCGCTCGGTGGCCGAGCTGCGGGGCCGGTTCGCGCGTCGACGCAGGCGAGGGCGCGCCGGGCGTGCCGCCGTCTTGACGCTGGCGAGCGTCGGGGGGCTCGCCCTGGTGGCGCTGACGATAGCCCTGGCCCCTGCGATGATCGCCGCGGCCGTGGCCCTGCGGAGCCGCCGGTGGTCGCTCGCTCGCGTTGACGGGCTGCTGCCCTGCTGCGCGAGCGCTCGATCCGTCTAGCTCCGTCTATCGGGTTTACCTCCGAGGAATGAGGTTTCATCGAGGTCTGAGTATGTTGAAAGCAGAACCTTCAATGAGTACATTTGGGGAGGAGTTGAACGACTGATTCGCCATGAGTCGTGCATCCGTGCACGGTGAACCTGGCGTGCGTTTACTGCGCTGTGGATGCATTGTCGGTGGGGCGCTCTCGATCAAGGATTCCGGCGAGTCGATACCATGCGTCACACCACGATCGTCCCCCTCATCACTTCCCTCGTCCTCACCCTCGGCCTGACTGCTTGTGGCGGCAAGAAGGACGAAGCCGCGAAGGGCGAGGCCAAAGCCGACGGCGGCGCGGCCAAGAGCGACGAGGCCAAGGCCGACGGCGGCGAGGCCAAGGCCGACGGCGGCGAGGCCAAGCCCGCCGCTGCCGTGTCGGGAGCCGTGCCCAAGGGTCGCGGCGCCGCCGACAACGACAAGACGGTCCTCGCCGCGCTCGCGGGCCTCGAGGCCTGCAAGCTCAACATGGAGGAGGAGGACATCGACGAGTGCGAGGGCTACGACAAGTTCTCGGACGCCCTCGTCGCCGCGGAGGAGAAGGACGCCAAGGCCGTCGACCGCACGCTCATCAACCTGCTCGGCGACGACAAGGAGGTGGTCCGCTTCGCAGCCGCCGACCTGCTCGGAGACACCTGGGAGGAGGACGAGGCGCTCATCGGGACGATGCTCGCGGCCCTCGGCGCCGAGAAGAACGTGGCCGTCGCCAAGGAGATTGCCTACGCGATCAACTCCGGCGTCGACAGCGAGAAGCTCTACGGCAAGTTCTTGCCCAACCTCCAGGCCGCCCTGGTCCAGGTGACCGAGTACGACGTGTTCGACACGCTCTACCCCCACGTCAGCGACTGCGCCGACGCCAAGGCCTGCGGGGGCCTGCTGGTCGCCGTCGCCAAGGGCGGGGCGGCCCTCGACGTCCGCAGCTACGCCGCGGGCGAGGCCCTCGACCTCGAGCACTACGACGCCGAGGCGTGCAAGGCCGCGGCCGCCCTCGTCCCCGAGCTCAGCAAGCAGCCCGTGCCCAAGGACGACGACGACAGCGTCGAGTTCTTCCCCCAAGAGGACGCCGGCGAGCTCATCGACGGCCTCGGCGAGCTGCAGATCGGGGACGACGAGGCCAAGGCCGAGACCTGCGCCGCGGTCATCCCCGGGATGATCGACGCGCTCATGCCCCAGGTCACCGACGGCACGATCCACGAGGACGTCGTCGACGCCGTGCTCTACCTCGGCGACGACGGCGTGAAGAAGGCGGACTACATGGACAAGGTCAAGGCCTTCGCCACGGCGGTCGAGGGCAGCGCCAAGATCACCAACAAGGACATCAAGGAAGAGGCCAAGAACGCCCTCGAGGACTGGAAAGAGGGCTGAGGACGCACCGCGGTATCGGGGTCAGGGCGCGGCCGCGATCAGCTCGCGCAGCCGCGCCTCGACCCCGCGACGCAGCGTCGCCTCCTCGTCGGGCCGCAGCCCGGCCATGCGTCGGGGGAAGATGGCCTCGAGGTCGATGAACACGTCGAGCAGGGCCTCCTCGACCACGGCCTCGGGGTCCTCGCCGACCTTTGAGCGCGCGCTGGCCAGGCGCATGGGGTTGACCAGCGCGCCGGTCCACCGCTCGAGGGCGTCGAGCTCGAGGTGGCGGTTGGGGTCGAAGGGCACGCTGGCGTCGAAGCGCAGGTCGTCGAACTCGGGGATCTTGTGCTTGACCACGGGCCGGGCCTTCGCGGGTAGGCGGCGATCGGGGACGAGCACGAAGCCCTCGGCGACGTTGTCGGGGAGGGCCGGGAGGCCGAGCCGCTCGGGCACGGTGGTCGGGTAGCGGACGGGCAGGGCCTCGAGCTGTCGTCGGGTCCCGCGGCCGAGGACGGGGACCGTGCGCAGGCCCGCGTGCTCGGCGACGGCCTCGAGCTCGGTGCGCGAGAGAAACTCGGGCTCGGGTGGATCCGAGTGTTCGGGTTCAGCGCCCCGGCAGACCAGGACGTCGAAGGCTGCGAAGGCCAGCCCCGGGGCGTACCAGATGCCGGTCTGCACGGGGCTGAGCCCGGGCAAGGCCTCGGTCTCGGGGTGGGGGTAGGCGCCCCCGAACAGCTCGCCGTAGACGTAGACGGTCGCGGGGGCGTAATCGGTGACCGCGCTCGCACGCAGGAACGCGAACGCGTCGAGGGCCGCCCGCTCGAGGGCGCCGCGCAGCAGCTGCCAGCCAAAAAAGGGCTCGTCGTCGGCGAGCCAGGCCTTGCGCTTGCCGACCTCGACCGAGCGCCCGTCGCAGCCCAGGACCAGCTGGGCGCCGTGGATCTTCTCGGTGGCGACCCAATCGGACCCCGCGCCCGGGCCCTCGGCCAGGCGCGTCGGGATCTTGGGGTAGGGGCGGTGGGGAATGCCCGCGGAGTCCATGGCGCGCCAGCCTAGTCGAGCTTGGCGAGGGGGCAAGCGCGCGGTGCTAGGCTCGGGTTCACGGCCTCCCAGAGGGTCGGCCAGAACGAGTCCTGTCCGCCCCTCTGTCTATTTTAGCCGTCGTGGACGACGCCACGCCCTCCCTGCCCCACGTCCACGACTCAGGGACTGTGAACTTTTCACAGTCCCTGACTATTTTAGCCGTCGTGGACGACGCCACGCCCTCCCTGCCCCACGTCCACGACTCAGGCGTGGAACCATCGTAACCTGGCCGGGCTGCGCGCGTTCTTTGTAGCGGGGCGCGCCACATGAACACGATCATGGTCGAGGGCGACGCAGAGCAGGGCAAGGACACGCTCCTGGGCTACGCCCCCTCGGCCGAGCCCGAGGACGAGCGCGTCGGCGAGTACAGCGAGACCTCGATCTTCGAGGGCCGCGACGAGAGCCCCGTGTCCGACGAGGTCCTGGCGATGACCTCGGAGTCGATCCGCCAGCGCCCCCTGCTGGCCGGGCGCTACCGGCTGCAGCGCCCCCTCGGCGCCGGCGGGATGAGCATCGTCTACGTCGCCGAGCACGTCCGCATCCGCAAGCTCGTGGCCATCAAGGTGCTGCGCGACGAGCACGTCGACGACCCGGTCCGGACCCAGCGCTTCCTCCGGGAGGCGCGGGCGACCGCGGAGATCGGGCACCCCAACGTCGTCGAGATCAGCGACTTCGGCGAGACGGAGGAGGGCGCGCCCTTTTTCGTCATGGAGCACCTCGACGGCGACGACCTCGCCCACCTGCTCCACCGCCAGGGCCCCATCCCCTGGGAGCGCCTGTCTCGGTGGCTGCTCCAGCTGTGCGCCGGCCTGTCCGCGGCCCACGAGGTCGGCGTGGTCCACCGCGACCTCAAGCCCGACAACTGCGTGCGAGTGATCCGCGAGGACGGGACCGAGCGCCTCAAGATCATCGACTTCGGCGTGGCCAAGCTGACCCGCGACGAGCTCGTCGAGGGCGAGCGGCTGACCCAGACCGGGGTGGTCGTGGGCACGCCGGAGTACATCTCGCCGGAGCAGGCCCGGGGCGAGGCCGAGCTCGACCACCGCGTCGACGTCTACGCCCTCGGCGTCATCGCCTTCGAGATGCTCACGGGCAAGCTGCCCTTCGAGGGGCCCAAGTACCCGAGCTACGTCGAGGTGCTCACGGCCCACGGCTACGAGGCCGCGCCGACCTTCGCCGAGCTCGCGCCCAAGCTCGAGATCCCCGAGGGCGTCGAGGCGATCGTGCGCAAGTGCCTGCAAAAGCAGGCCGACAACCGCTACCAGAGCATGGCCGAGCTGGCCGCGGCGATCGAGGCGCTGTGCGGCGAAGGCGTCGCCCCGGCGGCGGTGGTCGACGACGCCGAGGGGGCGCCGCACATCGACGGGCCCATGCGCTTCGCGGCGTCGGCTCCCGGGAGGGGGGACAGCCCGCGCGGTGAGGCGCGCGAGCTGGTCGCGGCGGTCGAGGCCAGGCCCGCGCCGATTCGGCGGCGCGGCAACCAGCTCGCGTGGATCGGTACGGCCGCGCTGTCCTTCGGCGTGATCATGCTGCTCGCGGGCTTGAGCGCGGGATGGTTCATGTACGGCCGCGGCCTCATCGAGCCCGATCCGGATCCCGCTCCGCCGATCGAGGCGCCAGCCGTCGCCGCCGCGCTGCCGGAGCCCGAACCGGAGCCGGAGCCCGAAGCCCTCGCGCCAGCGGCCGCCGAGACCATCCGGGTGCGCATCGACAGCAACGTCGAGGCGCGCATCGTCGATGCCCTCGACGGCGCGCTCTATGGCCTCACCAACGACCCCGAAGGCTTCACCCTCGAGCGCAGCCTCGAGCCCGTGCGCCTGCGCTTGAGCGCGGCGGGCTACGAGGAGTTCGAGTTTCAGATCGTCCCCTCGGGCGACCGCAGCTTCTCGCAGAAGCTCGAGCCCAAGAAAAAGCGCGGGGCCAAGGCGGGGCCGGCCAAGGACCCCAAGGCCGACGCGGAGGGCTCGGCCGCGGCCGAGCCGAAGCCAGGGAAGATCGACACGAGCGAGATCAAGGACCCCTTCGGGCCCTGAAGAGCCGAGCAGCCGACGCGGGTCGGGGTCGGCCGTTCGGGGCGAGGGAAGGTCAGGGCTCGCTCAGCCGCACTTGGCGATTTCGTCCTCGACCGACTGGGGCAGCCGGGGGCAGTCGTCGAGGTCGTCGAGGCGGTTTTGGCAGTTGTCCCAGGAGGTGACGTCGCTGCACTCGAGCTCGTCCTCGAGGCACTGGTTGTAGGACTTCTGCACGTCGATCATGCAGTTGAGGGTGTCGCGGGCGGAGTCCTTGTCGGCCTCGAGGGCATCGACGACGCACTGATCGTCGACGTCGAGGAAGCCGCTGAGGAAGTCCTCGCAGTCAAAGCCCGGGAGCGAGGGGAAGTCGCAGGAGCACACGAGGTCGATGCTCTCGTCGGTCTCGTCTTGGAGCTTGTTGACGAGGGAGGAGATCGAGCAGCCCGTGCCGAGGAGGCTGGCGAGGGCGAGGGCGACGATCGCAGGGGAGCGCTTCATGGCCGGAGTCTCGCATGGTTGGCGCAGCTGCGCCGCCCCCAAAGTGTAACGGAATGATGTTCGTGGGCGGTTTGCACCGTGTTCGGGGCGACGGGGACGGCGCCTGATCGCGCTCATTGGGGTTGGTCCGGCGTCCAGTTCAGCGCCCGGACGATGGGCGTGTCGCCGTAGAGATCGATCCACGACAGGTTCGCGTAGTCCTGGCCGATGCGGAAGATGTCGGCGTCGGCCATGGCCAGGGCGGCGGCGAGGATGATCCGGCCCACGCCCCCGTGGGAGGCGAGCAGCACGGCTTCGCCTGCGTGGCGCTCGCGGAGCTCGGCGACACCCGCGAGCACCCGCGCCTGCATCTGCGCGAAGCTCTCGCCCTTGGGGAAGCGCATGGTCGTCGGCGAGCGCATCCACTCGGCGTAGGCCTCGGGATAGCGGGCCTCGACCTCTTCGTAGCGCAGGCCCTCGAACTCGCCGAAGTCGAGCTCGGAAAAGCGAGGGTCGACGCGCACGGCCTCGGGCGGGCACAGGCCCAAGAGCGCGGCGCTCTCCCGGGCGCGGACTCGGGGGCTGGCGTAGATCGAGGCGAAGCTCGAGCCGGCCAGCCGGGCGCCCACGGCCCGGACCTGGGCGCGGCCGGCCTCGCTCAGGCCGACGTCGAGCTTGCCGTAGCAGCGGCCGCGGGCGCGCTCGGAGGGCTCGCCGTGGCGGAGCAGGACGAGGCGGTGGGTGACGCCCGGGGGCAGCGCGGTCAGGGTGCTCATGTCAGGGCGAGTCCGAGGGTGAGGACGGCGAGCTCGACGGCCTGGGTGGTCGCGCCGAGGGTGTCTCCCGTCACGCCGCCGATGCGGCGCAGGCAAAGGCGGGCCATGGCGGCGACGGTCACCAAGCTGACGCCCAGGGTCAGCGCCAGGGGGAGCGCCCACGCGTCGAGGCTGCACGCGAAGGCGGCGAGGCTCAGCGCGGCGGCGAGGCTCGTGGCCACGATCACCTCGCGGCGGCCGACGTGATCGGTGACCGCCGCGCCCAGGCGCTTTTGCCCGTGCTGGCCGCTCGCGCGGGCGTAGGGCAGGGCCCAGCCCATCCACGCCGAGGCGCAGCGCGACCACGCGCTGGCGGCGATCAGCCAGGCGCCGAGGATCCCCAGCCCCGCGCTGGCCAGGCCCGCGAGGGCGGCGGCGCGCAGGCCGAGGGCGAGGATCAGGGTCACCGCCCCGTAGGCCCCGATGACGTGGTCGCGCATGATCTCGAGCACGCGCTCGCGGGTCAGCCCGCCGCCGAAGCCGTCGGCCATGTCGGCGATGGCGTCGAGGTGGAAGGCGCCGGTCAGCCGGGCCATGGCCGCGCAGGCGAGCACGGCCGCGGCCATGGCCCCGAGGCGGGGCAGGGCGAGGGCGAGCACGGCGAGCTCGAGGAGCGCGAGCAGGGCCCCGACCACGGGGAAGTAGGCCGTCGAGCGCCCGACGTCGCGGCCGTCGAAGTTCGCCTCGCCCACGGGCAGGCGGGTCAGGAAGGCGAGGGCGCAGCGCAGGGAGTCGAGCATCGGCAGGCCTGTCTCCTCTAGCCGTTAGCCGTCGTGGACGGCGCCGCGGTCGTCGACCGCCGCCTCGGCGAAGGTCGCCATCTCGCGCTGGGCAGCGGCGGCGGCTCGGATCAGCGGGATGGCCACGAGCGCGCCCGTGCCCTCGCCCAGGCGCATGTCGAGCTCGAGCAAAGGACGCAGGCCGAGGCGCTCGAGGAGGGCGCGGTGGCCCGGCTCGGCGGAGCGGTGGGCGGCGAACAGGTAGCCGAGCAGGGCCGGCTCGATCGTCGCGGCCACGGCCGCGGCGGCAGCGGTGATGAAGCCGTCGACGACGACGGCGAGGCCCCGGCGGGCGGCCCCGAGGCAAAGGCCGACCAGCGCGGCGAGCTCGAGGCCGCCGACGCGCTCGAGGACGCGGACGGCCGCGTCGGCGTCGTCGCTGGCGAGGGGGGCGTCGCGCGCGAGCTCGTGGCGGGCGAGGGCGGCCTCGACCACGGCGACCTTGCGCGCGAGGCCCTCGGCGTCGAGGCCGGTCCCGGGCCCGACCACCTCTCGCGGCGGGCGGCCGGTGAGCGCGGCGGTGATCGCCGCGGCGCTGGTCGTGTTGCCGATGCCGAGCTCGCCCAGGGCCACGAGGGTCGAGCCGGCCTGGGCCGCGCGCGCGGCCGCGGCCTCGCCGAGCTCGAGGGCCGCGGCGCGCTCGCTGGCGGTCATCGCCGGCGCGTCGAGGAAGTCGCGGGTGCCTCGCGCGATGGGGGCGTGCACGTAGCTCAGCGCAGCACCTTCGAATGCCGCGGGCGCGTCGGCGTCGACCCCCGCGTCGATGAGCTCGAGCTCGACCTGGACTGCGCGGCTCAGGGCGTTGACCGCCGCGCCGCCGGCCAGGATGTTGGCGACCATCTGCCCGGTCACCGTCCGCGGGTAGGGGGACACGCCGCGGCTTCGGGTCACGCCGTGGTCGGCCGCGAACAGGCACAGGCGCGGGGCGTGGACCTCGACGGCGACGCGACCCTGGATGGCCGCGAGCTGGGCGGCGATGGCCTCGAGGCGGCCGAGGCTCCCGGGCGGCTTGGTCAGCTGGTCCTGGTGGGCGCGGGCGCGGGCGCGGGCGGACTCGGACACCGGCGGGATGGGAGGGGCGGGCACGGGGCCCACTTGCCACGTCTCGAGTCGGGCTTCAACCAGTAGTGTCAGCCTGGCGTCGCCATGACCAGGCTCAGGGCGCGCAGGAAGGCCCAGGCCTCGCGCGCCAGATCGTCGGGCAAGCCCTCGGTGGCCGAGTGGGCGAGCATCGCCGTGACCGTGACCTCGAGGCGCGGCGCGACGATGCGCTCGGCGAGGCCCAGGGTCTCGGTGAAGGGGCTCAGGGTGTCGTCGCGCCCGTGCATCAGGAACACCGGGATGTCGAGCTCGAGGCGATCGGGGAGGGTCAGGAAGGGGTCGACGCGGCGCCCGACGGTGCCGATCCGGGCGCCCCACTCGCGAGCGCGGCGGCGCAGCTCGGGGCTGTCGCGCGCGCGCGGATCGAGGACCGGCGCGAACAGGTCGAAGAGCGGGAGGTGCTCGGGGTCGAGCTCGGCGCGGCGGGCCTCGAGGTAGGCGCGCATCTGCGGCCCCCAGGTCTCGAGGTTGTGGTCGCCGCAGTACTGGGCCAGGTCCCGGAGCGCGTCGATGAGGACGCGGCGCTCGGCGTAGTCGGCGAGGTGGGGCATGTAGTTGGCCGCGAGCACCCACAGGCCGTAGCTGTCCGGGAGCAGGGAGTGGTCGCGACCTCGGTGCTCGAAGCGGCCGGTCATCATGAATTCGGTGGCGGACTCGAGGCCCTTGTAGCCGCCGAAGGAGGTGACGCTGGCCAGGCGCCCCCGCGCCGCGGGCTCCGAGGCCACGCGCACGGCCTGGGCCCCGCCAAAGCTAAAGCCCATCAGGCCCGGGCGGCCGTCCACGCGGGGGTCGGCCTCGAGGGCCGCGAGCGCGGCCAAGACGGCGTCGCCGGTGCGGTGCGGGGCGAACTGGAGGCGGGTCCACTCGGGCACCTCGGGGACCATGACCGTCGCGCCCGTGGCCGCGACGGCGCGGGCGAGCTTGATCAGCGAGGGGTGGTGGCGCCCGGGGCTGGCGAGGCCGTGGAGCAGGATCCACCCGGGTCGTCCGCCCCGGCGCCCGCGCGGCGCGTGGTGGTAGCGCGTGGCCGCGAGGGGCTCGTCGCGCTCGGACTCGGGCGCGGGCGCGAGCTGCAGCTCGCGGACCTCGAGGGAGGCCCCGGGCTTGGTCCACTCGCGGACGAAGTGGGCCGCGCGGGTGTAGCCGATCACCGGCGAATCATAGCCAAAGCTGGGGCCGAGCCTGGGCTGGTCGAGCCACGGCGGCGTCAGGGGACGGTCGCGGCCGTCCACGCCCTGCACCGGTAGGGGACCTCGACGGGGCCGGGGAAGTCCGCGGCCAGCAGGGCCTCGAGCTCGGTGAGCAGCCCGGCCATGGCCTCGGGGCCCAGGGCCGCGTTGAGCTTGTTGTGGCTGCGCCACAGGTCCAGGAAGCGGGCGTGGTCGAGGGTCAGGACGTGGGGGACCTCGTCGACGACGGGCGCCTCGAAGTGGCCCGTCGAGGTCAGGAAGGCCGGCCAGTCCCGGGCCCGGTAGCCCTCGTCGAAGCCCGGGGTGAGGGCCTCGATGCGCGCCGCGGTGGCCAGCAGCAGGGGCGAGCGCTCGGTGTCGCGGATGTTCCACAGCGCGCTGAGGTGGCCGCCGGGTCGAAGCAGCCGGTGCAGCGCCGGCAGGGCGGTGCTCGCCTCGGCCCAGTGCAGGGCCTGGGCGGCGACCACCCAGCTCGCGCTCGCGGGTGCCAGGCCGGGATCGTCGAAGGTCCCTGCGGACCACTGGACCCGCTCCCCCCAGCTCGGGGCTCGCTCGCGCATGGCGGCGTTGGGCTCGACGGCGAGGACCTCGAGGCCCGCCTCGACGAGGACCTTGGTGAACAGGCCGGTCCCGGCGCCGATCTCGACGACCGGACCCGCACAAGCGTCGAGCTTCGCGCGCTCGACCAGACGCGCGACCATCGCGGCGGGGTAGGGGGGACGGGCGCGGGCGTAGGCGGCCGCTTGGGGGCTGAAGTCGCCGGGCTGGGTCGGCGGGGTCACCTCGGACGGAGACATGGACACAGCCTAGCGCGACCGCCCGATGAGACAGCCCAACGTGCCAGCCCAACGTGATGGGTGGCCTCGACGAGATTGAGAGCAGCGCCGCAGGGCGTGGTGTAGAGTCCCGACATGGCCGCTCCGTCCAAGAGCTCCCCGCCCGATCCGCTCATCGGCGTCGAGCTCTCCGGCCGCTACCGCGTCGAAAAGCGCCTCGGCAAGGGGGGAATGGGCTCGGTCTACCTGGTCGAGCACACCACCATCCGCAAGCGCTTCGCGGTCAAGGTGCTCGCGAAAAAGTACGCGAACAAGCCCGACCTGGTGCAGCGCTTTTTGCGGGAGGCCCAGTCGGCCTCGGCCATCGACCACCCCAACGTGGTCGAGATCAGCGACTTCGGCGAGACCCCGACGGGCTCGGTGTTCTTCGTCATGGAGCTGTTCGAGGGCGAGGACCTGCGCGCCATGCTGCGCCGGGAAAAACGGCTCGCGTGGCCGCGGGTGCGGCACATGATGATGCAGGTCTGCCACGCCCTCGAGGCCGCCCACGCCCAGGGCATCGTCCACCGCGACATGAAGCCGGACAACTGCTTCCGGATCACCCGCGGGCACGACGTCGACTTCATCAAGGTCCTCGACTTCGGCATCGCCAAGATCGAGGACAACGACGGCCAGGGGCTCACGCGCACCGGGGTCATCGTGGGCACGCCGACCTACATGGCGCCGGAGCAGGCCCGCGGCGAGGCCCTGGATCACCGCGCCGACATCTACTCCGTCGGCGTGATCATGTACGGGATGCTGTGCGGTCGCCCGCCCTTCAAGGGCAGCAACTACATGGAGACGATGACGGCGCACATGTTCGACGCGCCCAAGCCCCCGCGGGAGATGGCCCCGGGCGCCGAGATCCCCGAGGAGGTCGAGGCCATCGTGCTCAAGGCCCTGCAAAAAGACCCGGGGCTGCGCTTTCAGTCGATGACCGAGATGCTCGCGGCGCTCGAGGCCGTGGGCTCCGGGGCGGGGGCGGTCGAGGTCGTGACCGAGATGCTCGAGGCGCCGACCCTCGGGCCCACGCACTACGCCGGCCGCGACAGCCAAAACCGTCCGACGCGCCCGGGCATGAGCGCGGCCGAGGGCGAGGCCACGGTCGTCGAGTTCGACGCTCGCCGCCGCGCGCCGGAGGACGAGGACGAGGGCTCGGGCAAGCTGCTGTGGGTCGGCCTGGGCGGCCTCGCGCTGTCCCTGGTGGCCGGCGGGGCGCTGCTGTTCATGGGCGACCCCGCGACCGAAGCCGAGGCCGACGCGCCGACGCCGGTCGCCGCGGCCGAGCCCGCCCCGGCGGAGGCCGCCCCTGCGCCGCCCCCCGTCGCCGAGCCCAAGGCCAAGGCCGCCCCCGAGCCCGGCGCGCCGAGCATCGAGCTGGTGCTCAAGACCAACGTCGAGGCCGAGATCCTCGACGCCGCCGACGAGGCCACCTACGGCGTCGCCACCCCCGAGGGCGGGCGCATCGAATTCAGCGCTCGAACGAGGCGATCGCCCTGCTGCTCCGAGGGATACGAGGAGCAGGTGGTGGAGGTCATCCCCCAACCACGACGGCAAGCTGTTAGAGTTCGAGCTGACCAAGGCGAAGGGCAAGGGCGGCAAGGGCAAGGGCAAGGGCAAGGCCAAGCCAGTCGAGACGACGATCAAGCCCGAGAAGCTGGACCAAGGGGACCACAGCGAGGTCAAGAACCCCTTTCGCAAGTGAGTCGTGGACGTGGGGCAGGGAGGGGGTGGCGTCGTCCACGACGGTGAAAATAGGCATGGCCTGTGAAATGGTTCACAGGCCATGAGCCGAGCCGGCAAACTTGTTAGTGTCCCGGCCGCGACATGCTGATCCTCGATCGACGATCTTGGCTCGCCCAAGTCTTCCAGCTCCGCGGCACGACCCTCGCCGTGACCTGGAAGCGCGTGGGCGTGGCCTTCCTGGTGGCCGAGGGGGTGACCTACGCCTCGAGCCACCTCCAGGACTGGACCCCCAAGCTGACGCCGCTGGCCTTCTCGCTCATCGGCCTGGCGCTCTCGATCTTCCTGGGCTTTCGCAACAACACCAGCTACGACCGCTTTTGGGAGGGTCGCAAGCTGTGGGGGCGGATGGTCAACGTGTCGCGGACCTTCACGCGCCAGGTCCTGACCTTGGTCGGGCCGCGCATGGTCGATGAGGAGAAGAACCACGCCCTGAGCGCGGACGAGCGCGTCGAGCTGGACGCCATCCACCGCAAGCTGATCTTGGCCCAGGCGGGCTACGTGCACGCCTTCCGCCACCACCTGCGGGAAGAGGACGCCCTCGCCGAGCTCGAGGGCATGCTGCCGCCGGAGCTGGCGGCCGAGCTCGAGCTCGAGCTCAACCGGCCCATCGCGATCTTGCAGTGGATGGGCGACCAGCTCCGGGCGCTCTACGACCGCGGCTGGATCCACCCCATGCACCTGCCGGTGCTCGAGGACAGCCTCACGGAGATGACCGGGGTCCAGGGGGCCTGCGAGCGCATCAAGTCCACGCCGATCCCGGGCAGCTACACCGTGCTGATGCACCGCATCGTGCTGCTCTACTGCATCGGCTTGCCCTTCGGCATCGTCGATCAGGTCGGGGGCTGGACGCCCGTGGTCGTGACCCTGGTCGCCTACGCCTTTTACGGCCTCGAGGCCGTGGGTACGGAGATCGAGGACCCCTTCGGCAAGGACCCCAACGACCTGCCGCTGTCGGCCCTGTCGCGGATGATCGAGGTCAACCTGCGCCAGCGCCTCGGCCCGGACGAGGCGCTCCCGCCCTTGCTAGAGCCCGAGAACGGAGTGTTGCAGTGAAGCGTGAATCGACTCGAGGGGCCCTGCTCGGCGGCGCCCTGACCCTGCTCGTGGCCTGCTCGCCCCGACCGGGGACGGACGAGGGCGCGAGCCAACCGGAGCCCTCTGCCGACGAGCCCGAGCCCGACGCCGATGGCGACGCCGCACTCGGCGAGGCGCCTGCGTTCACCCTCGCGGACCACTCGGGGGCCGAGCACTCCCTCGACAGCCTGCTCGCGGGGGGCAAGCCAGCGGTGCTGGTGTTCTACCGCGGCCACTGGTGACCCCACTGTCGCAGCCAGCTCGGGAAGCTGGCCAGTCAGCGCGAGGCCCTCGAGGCCCGCGGCGTTCAGCTCGTCGGCATCAGCGTCGACTCCCAGGCCGACTCGGCCAAGCTCCACGCGCGCCTCGAGCTGAACTTCCCCCTGCTCGTCGACGCGGACGGGGCGGTGATTCGGGCCTACGAGCTGCTCGACACCAACAACGGTGAAATTTCCCTACCGGCGGTGGTGATCGTCGGGGCGGACCGGCAGATCGCGTGGCGCTACGTCGGGCAGAACCCCAAGGACCGCCCGGCCGAGGACCAGGTCCTCGAGCGCCTCGACGCGCTGCTTGGGGGCTGAGTGCTGTTTTGCCCCCGCAGGCATCTGAGGACCGGGGGCGCTTCGTCGCTCCGCTCCTCCGCTTTGGCTTGGTGGGCAATGGAGTTCGTGCCATTGAGAGGGCATGTGGTCGCCCCGCGCGAGCGGGGGCGTGGATTCGTTGACAGCCCCTGAGTCGTGAGGCATGCCTGAGGTCGAGGGCTAGCCGCTGGCGTGTCGGCGCTGGCGCTCGTTGGCGTCCCGAGCTCGGCCGCGGCCCGAGGCCTTGGGTCCCAGCGAGAGGTCCCCGAGCTGGGGCACGCCCTTGCCCCTGGCCTCGAAGTCCGGGGCCACGCAGCCTTCGTGGATCGCCTCGAGCGCGCAGCCGTGGACCTCGACCAGGAAGGCGCACAGGTAGCGGGCGCGGTTGATCAGCGAGATGGCGTGGACCCGGCCCGCGCGCGCGAACAGCCAGTCGGAGAAGGCCAGGGTCGCGGCGAAGGGGGAGCCGCGGCCGTCCACGCGCCACAGCTGGGCCATGGTCCGGGGCATGTCGCCGTGGTTCCAAAAGTTGTCCCAGACCTGGGCGAAGCGACGCAGGCGCTGCATGGTCGGGAAGTCGATGGCGTCGGTGCGCAAGATGGCGTAGGGCGGGCGCGGCTCGAACACGAGGCCAAAGGGCTCGGCGTGGCGGACGATGGGGGTGCCGCGCAGGCGCTTGAGCACGCCGACTTGGACCTCCTGCACGCCCGCGGCGATGAGCCGATCGAGGCCCGCGCCGAAGCCCTCGAGGTCCTCCCCGGGCAGGCCGATGATCAGGTCGGTGTGCAGGTGGACGTGGGCGCGCTCGCGCAGGAACTCGAGGTTGGCGAAGGTCCGGTCGACGCGCTGGCGCCTGGAGATGCGCCGCCCGACGGCGTCGTCGAGGGTCTGGATGCCGACCTCGAACTGCAGGCTGCCCGGGGGGAAGCGGGCGATGAGCTCGCGCAGCTCCTCGGGCAGGCGGTCGGGGACGAGCTCGAAGTGCAGGAAGAGCTCGGGGTAGCGCTCGAGGCGGGCGAGGAAGTGCTCGAGGATCGCCCGGCTGCGCGCGATGTCGAGGTTGAAGGTCCGGTCGACGAACTTGAGGTGCCGGGCGCCGCGCTCGAGCAGGCTGTCAAACTCCCCGAGCAGCGCCTCGAGGGGGAAGGCGCGGACCTTCTTGTCGAGGCTCGACAGGCAAAACTCGCAGCGGTAGGGGCAGCCGCGCGAGGCCTCGACGTAGACGACCCGGTGGCTCAGGTCGTGGTCGGTGTAGAGCGCGTAGGGCAGGGTGAGGCTGTCGAGGTCGGGCAGGCCCCCGTCGAGCACGCGGGTCAGCGGGCGGCGGCCGTCGAGCAGGCGGGCGCACAGCTCGGGGAAGGCCCGGTCGCCCTCGCCGGTGATCACGTAGTCGACCTGGGCCAGCCAGGGCTGCTCGTCGAGCTCGTGGCTGACCTCGGGGCCGCCGACGACGATGACGAGCTTGCGGGCCCCCGTCTCGGCCCCAGTATCGACGCGGCGGAGCAGCTCGACCAGGGCGCGGGTCTCCTCGACGTTCCAGATGTAGACCCCGAGGCCGAGGATGCGCGGGCCGGAGCGGGGGTCGCCGAGGGCCTCGAGCAGCGCCTCGGCGATGTCGAGGGGGCGCTGGAGGATGGTGAACTCGCGCAGCTGGGTGTGGGCGCGCAGCGGGCCCATGTTGGCCTGGAGGTAGCGCAGGCCGAAGGCGGCGTGGATGTACTTGGCGTTGAGGGTGGCGAGGACGATCGCGCCGGGGGCAGGGCTCGGGCTGTCCGCGCTCATCGAGGGCCTTCGCTCTCGCCGTGGATCAGCGGGCGCAGGTCGTCGGCGATCTCGCGCACGGCCTCGCGGGCCCGGGGCAGGGCGCCGGTCATGGTCACGAAGCCGTGGATCAGGGTCTCGTAGCAGCGCGCGTCCACGGCCACGCCGGCCTCGCGCAGGCGCCCGGCGTAGGCCTCGGCCTCGTCGCACAGGGGGTCGAAGCCGGCCGTGCGGACCAGCGCGGGGGGCAGGGCGGAGAGGTCCTCGGTGAGCAGCGGCGAGATGCGGGGGTCTTCGGCGTCGCGGCCCTCGCCGAGGTATTGGGCGACGAACCAGTCGGTGGTGCTCTTGTCGAGCATGAAGCCCCGGGCGAAGCGCTCTCGGGAGGGCAGCTGGGCGCGGCGGTGGGTCGAGGGGTAGATCAACAGCTGGGCCCGAGCTTGGCGGCCCCCGGCGTCGCGCAGCAGCACGCAGGTCGCGGCGCTGAGGTTGCCGCCGGCCGAGTCCCCGCCGATCACCACCCGCTGCGGATCGCCGCCGAGGGCCGGCAGGGGCCCCTGGGGATCGAGCAGCGCCCGGGCGCACGCGACCACGTCGTCGAGCCCGGCGGGGAAGGGGTGCTCCGGCGCGAGCCGATAGTCGAGGGCGAGGACCATGCAGCCCGCGCGCAGGGCCAGCTGGCTGCACACGTGCGCGTGGGTGTCGAGGTCGCCAATCACGAAGCCCCCGCCGTGGAGGTAGAGCAGGGTCGGCAAGGCGGCGCTCGAGGGCGCGGCCTTGGGCCGGTAGCGCCGGCCGGGTCGGGTCCCCTCGGCGCCGGGCAGGCGCAGGTCGTCGACCTCGACCTCGGGCAGCGCGGGCCGATCGAGGAGCCCGCCGTAGTCGCGGTAGACCGCGCGGGCCTTGGCCGGCGGGTGGCGCTCGATGTTGGTCATGCCCCCGGCGCGCATCAGCCGGAGCAGGGCGTGGGCGTGGGGGTCGAGCTCGGCGCCGCGCAGGTTGCGGGGCGGATCGCCAAAGCGCCGACGCAGGACCCGGCGGGGCTCGGCGAGGCCTCGGGCGACGAGGCCGACGCTGCGGTGGACGAGGGATTGGGCCAGACTGGGCGCGCGAGCAGACACGGGGGCGTATTGGGGGCGGACGGAGGTCGGGCTCAGGGGGTCACGCGGACGCCCTGACCATGGAGAGCATCGCGGAGGACGTCGCCGAGGTCCAACACGGCCTCGCGCGCGGCCGAGATCAACCCTCCCATGCTGTAAAAGCCGTGAATCAGGCGCTCGTGGCAGCGGTGGTCCACGGGGACGCCGGCCGCGGCGAGGGCTCGGGAGTAGGCGAGCCCCTCGTCGCGCAGGGGGTCGAAGCCGGCGGTGCGCACGATCGCCGGGGCGAGCCCGCTGAAGTCCTCGGCCAGCAAGGGCGAGGCCGCGGGGTCGTGGACGCGCTCGCGGGTGTCGAGGTAGAGGCCGTTGTACCAGGCGAGCTTGTCCCGGGAGAGCATGAAGCCCTCGGCGAACTCGTGGTGCGAGGGCGCGCCGTAGCGCAGGTCCGTGGCCGGGTAGAGCAAGCACTGCAGCCAGGGCTGAGGCTGGTCGCGGGCGCGCAGGCGATGGCAGACCAGGGCCGCGAGGTTGCCCCCGGCCGAGTCCCCGCCGATCGCGACCCGCTGCGGATCCACGCCGAGTTCGCGGGCCTGGGCGCGCAGGTGCTCAAAGGCCGCGCAGCCGTCGTCGATGGCCGCGGGGAAGGGGTGCTCCGGGGCCAGGCGGTAGTCCACGGACGCGAGCACGCAGCCGGCGACCTCCGCGAGGGTGCGGCACAGGCCGTCGTGGCTGTCGGGGCTGCCCGTCACGTAGCCCCCGCCGTGGAAGTAGACCAGCAGGGGCGGCAGCTCGCGGCGCCAGGGGCCGGACTCGAGGCGGGGTCGATAGACGCGCACCGGGACGCTTTTGCCACCCGCGGGCGGGGGAATCTCGAGGGGGTCGACGGCGGCCATCGCCCGCGGGCGGAGGTCGGCGAGCTGCGTGTCGCGCAACATCTCGCTGCGGGCCAGCTCCGGCGTCAAGTTGGCCAGCTTGCGCTCTCCGATGGCCGAGGACGCGACCAGCAGAGCTTGGAGCGAGACCTCGAGCTGGGCCCCGCGGTGGTTGAACACCGGCTCCCCGACCAGCCGGCGCAACGTCGCGCGGGGCAGGTCGAAGGCCGAGCGCGTCAGCCGGAGGGTCGGGCTCGCGGAGCTGTCATCGGCGGGCATGGACCCCGAGTGTGCCAACAATCGTCGCGTTCGCGTCGCCTCGGCGCGCGAGGTCGCGTGATCGCGCGACGAGTCTGATCGCGCGAGGCGTGTTAAGCTGCGGCCATGAGCCCCCGGGACGCCGACGGCCGGCGCGGCACGCAGGTGTGGATGGGCGGACCCATCCCCGCGACGCGCGAACAGGCCGAACAAGCGGAACAGGCGGAGCAGGCGGAACAGGCCGGGGCCAAGACCAAGCGCGAGCGGACCTCGAGCAAGCGCTGGGAGCCGGTCTCGGCTCAGCCGGCCCAGGCCGCGCCGGCACCCCCAGCCGCCCTCGCCCAGGCGCCTCAGATGTCTTCGGGTCCGGGCCGCGGCGGCTGGGTCCGCGTCGACCACTCCGTGCCCACGCCGCTCGCCTCGAAGCCGGCCTCGCCCCGGCCCAAGGCGCCCTCGGGCAAGCCCGCGGGCACCTGGGGCCCCGTGCCCGAGCACCTCGACCCGCGGGCGCTGCCCAATTCCACCCACCGCATCGGCGAGCGGATCGGCGACCGCTACCACCTCGAGCGCTTCCTCGGCCGTGGCCGACTCACGGAGACCTGGGCGGCGCTGCACGTCGACCTCGATCGCCCGGTGGCGATCAAGTTCCTCCACCCCAAGCAGCTCGGCGCGGGCGGGGGCGAGCGCTTGCTCGAAGAGGCCAGAAGCGTCGCGCGGATCCGTCACCCCCACGTCGTCGAGTTCAGCGACTCGGGCCGGACCGTCGGCGGCGAGCCCTTCCTGGTCATGGAGCTGCTCGAGGGCATGGCGCTGTCGACGGTGCTCGCGGCCCGCGGGAGCATGCCCTGGGCGCGGGCCGTCAACATCGCCAAGCAGGTCGCCGCGGCGCTCTCGGCCGCGCACCAGCAGGGGGTCATCCACCGAGACCTGCGCCCGGCCAACGTGTTTTGCGTCGACACCGACGAGGTCGGCGACTTCGTCAAGGTCGTGGACTTTGGCCTGGCCCGGCGCGGGCCCACGGACGACCCCAACGCCGACACGCCCGGCGAGTCCGTGGCCTACATGAGCCCCGAGCAGTGCCGCGGCGGCGTGCTCACCCCGCGCTCCGACGTCTACGCCCTCGGCTGCCTGATCTTCGCGATGATCACCGGGGACCCGCCCTTTCCCTTCACCGGGGACGCGGCCGCGGTCCGGCGCCGGCACGAGTCCGAGATGCCCAAGTTCCTCAGCGAGCGGGCGCCCCGGCAGTTCATCTCCGAGGAGCTCGAGGCCGTGGTCGCGCGCTGCCTGGCCAAAGACCCGAGCCACCGCTTCGCCGACACCGTCGAGCTGGGGGCCGAGCTCGGGCGCATCGCCCAGAGCGCGGCGGCGGCGAGCATCGCGGGGGCGCCGGTGATCCGCGAGGAGCCGGGCGCCGGCGACTCGGTGTCCTTGCCGATGAAGTTCTCGCGCCGGGACCTGAGCGAGGTCGCGGCCAAGGCGACGGCGGCCAAGCCCAAGGAGCCCGCCAAGGCCCCGGAGCAGGCGCGCGAGCCGGTCGCGCCCGCCAAGCCAAACAAGAAGTCTGGGGGTTTTGTGCGGACCGCGGCCGCGGCCATCGGCGTGGCCATCCTCGTCGGCGGGGCCGGGATCGGCATGTACCTGCTGGTGTCGAGGCTCATCGAGGACGTGGAGCAGCCGGCCTCGGCTGGACCGAGCGCGGATCCGTCTGGGGCGGCGTCCCAGCCCGACGCGGCCGAGCCCAAGCCGAGCCCAGGGGCCGAGGCGGCGCCGAGCGAGCCCGCGGCGGCGGAGCCCTCGCCCGAACAGCCGGCCGCGGCCGAGACCGGTGGCGCGCCCCAGCAGAGCGAGGCGCCCGCCAAGGCCGCGCCGGTCAAGGCCAAAAAGAGCGCGGCCTCGAAGGACGAAGCAAAAGATGCGCCCGCCGAAGCGAAGCCGAGCACGGCCCCGGACAGCAAGGCTAAAGGCGCGATCGGTCACGAGGACCTCGAAGACCCCTGGGGTTGAGGGCCGCGGGCGTAACTTCTCGGGCGGCCATCGAGAACCCGAGCATGCCGTGATGCCACGCCGACGCGCTCGCTCCCTGGTGGTCGTTTGGGCCGCCGCGCTCGTGTTCGCAGCGCCAGCGCGGGCCGCCGCCAAACCCATGGAGGCGGTCAGCGAGGCGCACCCGGGCCACCACCACGCCGAGTACCCCAACTTGCTCGGCGTTCGCGTGGGCTACCTGTCGATCCTCGCGCCTTCAGAAAAAGAGGGGGAGCGCGGCGTCGAGCTGCGCCCGGGCGTGTTCGCGGGGCTGTCCTACGAGCGCACGCTGATCCACGAGTGGCTGGAGCTCGAGGTCTCCGTGCCCCTGGCGGTGGTCTTCGCCGAGGACACCGAGCTCGCGCTGCCCATGGACCTGCACCTCAAAAAGCCCTTCCACCCCTCTCCGCGGGTCAGCCCCTACCTCGCCCTGGGGCCGACGGTGGACCTGACCGTCACGCCGGAGCTGCGCGCGGCCGTTGGGGCCTCGTTCGCGGTCGGGACCTACCTGTGGCCGACGCCCCGGGTGGGGGTCGACGTGGAGCTCGACTACAACCTCGTCGCCGAGGCGGGCCGGCCCGTGCACGAGCTGTTGTTTGCGGTGGGCCCGGTGTTTCGACTGTAGCCGGTGAGCCCTCGCAGACCCGAGGGACGGGCCCGCGAGTGGGCGCCTACTTCTCCTCGAGGCCAGCTCGGTTGTTGTGGAAGCCTGCGCGGGTCTTGGTTTTTGTCTGCATACCCGTTCGCTCGTCCGCCCGAGCGGCGCCCGGCACGGGCGATTCGCCCTGTCACGGGAGCCCCGCCCCCTCGGTTTGGAACAGCCGCTCGGCCCGCTCGGACGCCTCGCCAGTGTCGACGCCGTAGGCCCGCGCCGCGTCGACGATCGCCGCCGGGGTCGTCAGCTGCTGGCCGATGGACGCGGCATCGAGGGCGCCCGCGTGGCAGGCGAAGAGCAGCGAGGCGAAGGGCTCGGCGGCTACCTCTGCGCGGCGCGAGCGATCGTCAAAGCACGCCCGCAGCTGCTCACGTCGCGCGCCCACGCGGTCGAGGAGCGCGGGCACGAGGGCGTCGACCTCGGCGAGCCAGGCGTCGAGCGCGGCCGTGAACTGGGCGAGCTCGGCGTCGTCTGATCGGCGCGCGAGGGCGTCGCGCTCGCGTCGGAGCTTCTTGGCCGAGAACGTCGGCCAGGCCCGGCTGCGGAGCACGGCGACCTGCCAGCGCTGACGCTCCTGCGCCCAGTAGTCCCGCGCCGCGGGGACCGAGACGCGCTCGAAGCTCGGCAGCACGAGCGCGCTCAGGGCTTGGCCGTGGCAGGCCCCGGTGTCGAGGCCGTAGACCCGATCGTTCCACACGCGGATCGAGTCGCCGACGACGTGGTGCCCGAACACGATGGGCTTGTCGCCAGAGTAGAGCTCGGTCCAGTAGCGCTCGCCGTAGAGGCCCTCGAGGTGGCGGGTCCCGGAGGTCGTGCCCGCGAGCACGTCTTCGCGCTGCTCGGCCAGGGGCACGCCCGCCTCGAAGCCGCCGTGGACGATGATCGCGTCCGGGGTCTCGAGGAAGTAGGGCAGGGCCGCGGCCCACTGGCGAAAGGCCGCGTAGCGCGGGCCGAACTGAAGCCGGACGATCTCCTGGGAGTAGCTGAGCACGCCGCGGACGTGCTTGCGCTCGTGGTTGCCCATGAGCGCGACGGCGTTGTCCCGGGCGCGGAAGAGCTCCCACACGCCCACCGAGTCGGGGCCGCGGTCGACGAGGTCGCCGACGCTGATCACCCGGTCCTCGTCGCGCAGCTCGACGCGCTCGAGCAGGGCCTCGAGCTCGGCCAGGCAGCCGTGGATGTCCCCAATGACGATGTCTCGTCCCATGACGAAGCAGGGAGACACGGGGCCAGGCCATGGGCAAGGACAAAAGTCCGGACACGCCCAGGCGGGCTCGGCCGGACCGGTTCAGCTCAGCTCAGCCCAGCTCAAGGCGCGGGGACGTTGGCGCACACGCCCTGGCCCCCGCCGATGTTGGCGCAGTACTCGTACTCGCCGCACTGATCGTTGCCGCCGTCGGGGTTGCAGGGCGTGCGGCAGATCGGCAGGACCTCCGGAGAGGCGTGGCAGACCAGCCCCGGCGGGCACGAGGGGTTCTCGAGGTTGCAAAAGGGGCGACAGGTGCCCACGTCGGAGAGCGGGTCGTAGTCCGAGCAAAACAGCCCTGGGGCGCAGTCGTCGTGGATGATGTCGTCGGGGGAGCCGTAGTCGATCTCGCAGGACTCGAGGTGTTGCCCGGTTCCGGGGGCCAGGATCGACGCGCACACGTTCTCGAGGGGCGGCTGCCAGTCGCCGTTGACCAGGTACACGCTGCACTTGTGACCGCGGGGGCAGTCCTGGGCGTAGGGGTCGCAGGGCTGACCGTCGAAGGCGCCGCTCGTCCCGCCCGTGTCTTCTTCGCTGCTCTCGGTCGACTCGGACTCGGACTCGGACTCGGACTCGGACTCGGACTCGGACTCGGACTCGGACTCGGACTCGGACTCGGACTCGGACTCGGACTCGGACTCGGTGCTCTCGGTCGATTCGGACTCAGACTCGCTGCTCGATTCGGACTCGGACTCGCTGCTCTCTCTCGAGTCGGAGTCGGAGCTCTCGCTCGTGTCCGACCCGCCGCTCTCGTCCATGCCCTCATCGGCGCCGGTGCTCTCCCCCTCGCCGTCCTCCTCCCCGGGGACGCAGGCCCCGAGGGCTAGGGTCAGGCTCAAGCTCAGGACGAAGCCCGAGGCCCCGCCAATCGAATCCAACATTTTGATCATGGTTCAACTATAGCCGAGGCTCCCGCGCACTCGATGCCGGGCGCTGATGGCCGAACCGCGCTCCACCGGGTGCTCCCTCTGAGAGCCCTCGCGTGGCGTCCGAGACGGTCGAGTGGCGTGTGATGTCAGGCGGGGTGGTCTCGAAGGTGGTCTCCCGGGCCGGTCAACGTTCGGGCTCCGAGTCAGAGGGGAAGCGCGAGGCGTCGACTAGCCGTCGACGAAGGGGCTGCGGTAGGGCTTGCGCTTGGGCTTGTTGATGCCCATCTCGGCGTAGCTCTGGCGCAGGTAGGTCACGCCGAAGGCCCCTGGATCGACGGCGCCCGCGCGCGCCGGGCCGAGGGCGGCGAGGCTGGCCCGCCACAGACCCTCGGCGGTCGGCCCGGGGGCGAGCAGGGCCCGCTGGGCCAGGTCCTCGGGGAGCTGCTCGGCGTAAGGACCACAGCCGGGGCCGTGGACCCAGGGGGTCTCGCCAGCCTCGCGCAGCGCCGCCAGGGTCTCGTCGAGCTCTTCGATGAGCGTGGCGAGCTCGATGACGCGCTCGGGGCTGCGGGCCGTGATGGCCACGGCTTCAGGCGTTGGGCCGCCGAGGGAGAACAGCGCCCCGTAGACCTGCCTGCGCCGGGCGTCGAGGAGGGCGAGGACGTGGCCGGGCTGCCCCGGATCGAGCTGCGGACTCGAGGCCGCGAGGGCGGCGAGGGTCGAGACCGGGACGACCGGGATCCCCAGGCTCAGCGCGAGGCCCTTGGCCGTGGCCACGGCCACGCGGGTGCCGGTGAAGGTCCCCGGTCCGCGGCCGCAGGCGACGGTGGCCAGGTCGCGGGGGGCGATGCCAGCGGCGTCGAGGGCCGCGCGCAGGCGCAGGTGCAGGCGCTCGGAGGTCTGGTTGGCGCCGTCGGCCTCGGTGTCGCGGACGACGAGCTCGGCCCCCTCGGCGTGCACCCGGCCGAGGGCGACGCAGGTCTGGGGCGCGGAGGCGTCGAGGCAGAGCATCCAGCCCGCGCGCGTGGGAGGGGGTTGTCCGGCGCTCACAGACGCGGAGTCTACTGGCTGGGGGCCGCCGTGTCCTCCGCGGGGCCGTCGAGCCGCGCCTTTGGCGGGATGCGCAGCTCCACGCCGGCGACGTAGGTCCCGAGCACCTCGAGATCGGCGAGCTGCTTGGGCCGCAGCACCCAGGGGTCGGCGTCGAGGACGATGAAGTCGGCCCACGCCCCGGGCACCAGGGCGCCGAGGCGGCCCTCGGCGAAGCCCGCGAACGCGCCCTCGAGGGTCATGGCGGTGAGGGCCTCGTCGAGGCTCACGGCCTGGTCGCCGTAAAAGGGCAGGGCGCCCGGGTCGTAGCCGGGGTCGGTGGGCAAGCGGGTGCGGTTGACGGCGAAGTAGAGGGTCTCGACGGGGGTCCAGGGCTCGCCGGGGAGGTCGGAGCTGAAGATCAGGTGGGCGTCGGCGTCGAGGAAGCGTCGCCACGCGTAGGCTCGGCGCACGCGGGTCGGCCCGAGGCGCTGTTCGGCCCAGGCGCTGTCGCCCACGGCGTGGCTGGGCTGCATGCTGGCGATGACCCCGAGCCGCGCGGTCCGCTGGAAGTCGCGCTCGTGCATGACCTGGGCGTGCTCGAGGCGCCAGCGGTGGTCGTGGGCCGAGGCCCCGCCGTGGCGCTCGAGCACGCGCTGGTAGATGTCGAGGACCGTGGCGTTGGCCGCGTCGCCGATGCTGTGCACGGCCAGCTGAAAGCCGCGCTCGAGGGCGCCCTCGGCCAGGTCCTCGATGGCCCGCGGCGAGATGCGCTCGGCCGGGTGGGCCTGGTTGTGGGGGTCGTCGGCGTAGGGCTGGGCGAGCAGGGCGGTGCGCGAGCCCAGGGAGCCGTCGTAGAACACCTTGAAGCCCCGGGCGACGAGGCGATCGCGGGGGTCGACGATGGGCCCGCGCTCGAGGGCCTCGGCGACGAGCTGGGGGTCGTTGCCGTCGAGCAGGGTGTAGACGCGGATCGGCAGGCCCCAGTCGATGTCGCCGGGGGCGCTGGGGTCGAGCTGGATGGACAGGGTGGCGGGGTCGGTGATCAGGTCGCCGCTGAGGCCCTGGAGGGTGTCGAAGTCGCGCTCGGCCAGGCTCACGAAGGCGCGCAGGTCCTCCTGGCCCACGCCGGCCTCGTGGATCGTGGTCACCCCGGCGGCCGCCAGGCGCCACAGCGCGGCCGTGATCGCGGCCTCGCGCTGGGCGAGGTCGGGGGGCGGCACGCGATCGCGGACCAGGGCCTGGGCGCCCGCGAGCAGCACCCCGGTGGCGCGGCCCTCGGGATCGCGGAGGATGGTCCCGCCCGCGGGGTTCGGCGTGCGGGCGCCGATCGCCGCGCGCTCGAGGGCGGCGCCGTTGGCCAGGGTAGCGAAGCCGTGGCGGGAGTAGAGGACCACCGGGGTCTCGGGGAAGGCGGCGTCGAGCTCGGCCCGGTCGGGGTAGCCCCCGTTTGCCCACGCGCCCTCGTCCCAGCCCTGGCCGACGAGCCATCGATCACCGGTGGGGGCCGGCTCGGCGACGAGGCGCTCGACCATGCACGCGACGGTCTCGCACTCGCTCACGTCCACGCGCAGGGCGTCCATGCCCAGCTGGCGCGCGTGCGTGTGGGAGTCGATGATGCCGGGCAAGACCACGGCGCCGGGCAGGCGGATGACCGGCGCGCCGAAGTAGTTGCCCTGGATGTCCGCGGCGCTGCCGGTGGCGACGATCTTGCCCCCGGCGACGGCCATGGCCTCGACCCGAGGCGCTCGCGGATCGAGGGTCACGATGCCGCCGGGGTTGGCCTCGCCCGGGCCGGGCAGCACGTAGACGACGGGGTCCTGCGGCGGGCCCTGGCTCTGGAGGCCCGGGCCGTTGGCGCAGCCGAGGGCGCTCAGGCCTGCCAGGATCGAGAACACGGAGCCAGCGCGAGGGGTCGGCACGGGCCGCAGCTTAGCTCACTCGCCGGCTTCACTCGCCGGCTTCACTCGCCGGCTTCACTCGCCGGCTTCACTCGCTGCTTTGGCCCATCCACCGCGCCGTCGGGATCGCCCGGTAGCTGAACGAGTTGTTCGGCGTGTGCAGGGACCACACGGCCTGGGGGGAGGCCTCGGGGGCGAGCTCGCGGATCCGGGCGTGGGCGTCGGTGAAGGGATCGGCCGCGTCGGAGGCGAGCAGGGAGTCGAGCACCAGGTAGTGGCCACCCGGCATCAGCGCGACGCTGCTGGCGATGATCGACGAGTACTCGCCGCCGTCGTCGACCCACACTTGCGCCGCCGTCATCGCGTCCCGGTCGACGGCGTAGCGGACGACCCGCGAGCGCACGTCGATGGGCGCGTCGAGGGGATCGCCGATGTCGTTGTCGTAGAGGATGAGGCTGCCGTCGGCGAGCCACTGGGGCGAGTGTTGGTGCCAAAACCACGTCCCCTCGCTCAGCGCGAAGTCGCCGTCCGTGCCCATGCGCCAGGTGATCTCGCCGCTGCCCCGATCGACGGCGACGAGCCAGTCTTGGTGGCGCAGGCTGAGCAGGACCTCGTCGCGGGCCTCGTCGTAGATCAGCCCGTTGGCGTGGGTCCAGTCGTGGGAGGCCACGCCGGTCTCGGGGTTGGTGATCATGAACATGCCCCAAAAGTCGGGCAGCCGGCGGTGGACGTCGAGGTGGTCGAAGCTGTCCCACAGCCACACGCGCTCGCCCTCGGGGGTGAACTCGACGATGGTGTCGCCGGCGACCGGGAGCACGCCCTCGTCGCCGCCGTAGTCGATGTCCTGGAACTCCACGCCGATGGCTAAAAAGTTGCCGTTGGGGAGCTCGATGATGTCGTGGTGCAGGCCGGGGACGTCGAGGTCGGCGGCGCTGACGTGCATGCGCTCTTGGCCGAGCTCGTCGACGATCCGCGCGACGTTGCCGCGCAGGCTGAGCACGGTCCCGTCCGGGCGCAGGGTCAGCCCCGTCCACAGCTCGTCGATGTTGGCGCTCTCGGGCAGCTGCGAGTAGTGCCAGCGGGTCACGCCCTCGCGGTCGACGGCGAACAGGTTCTGGGGCTCGACGGTGAACAGCCCGGCGAGGTCGAAGATGACCTGGACGGTCTCGCTGTCGTCGGGGTCGACGGGCTCGACCTCGAAGGCCGGGATGAAGCCGGGCAGGGCGGGCTCGGTCATCACGGTGACGGGCTCGACGAGGTCGTGGCCGTCGGCGACGACGTGCAGCTCGAGGCCGTGGGCCGTGTCGGGGGCGAGGCCGCGGACGCGGACGCGGCGGAGCTCGTCGCCGGTGCTGGGCACGAGCTCGTGGCTGATGCCGGGGTCGTCGGGGTGGACGACGTGGATGGTCCCGAGCTGATTGCCCTCGTAGTGGGGGATGACCAGATCGATGACCAGCGGCGAGTTCGGGTAGACCTCGACCTCGATGGAGAGCTCGGGCTCGGTGTGGGCGTCCGCGGCCTCGTCGCCGTTGCCCTCGTCTTCGTCGCCCGTGTTGCAGGCCAGGGCGAGGAGCGGGGCGAGGGCGACGGCGATGGCGAGGTGAGGGGCGCGGGCAGGCGTGGTCGAGAGCATGGCTGGGAGCGGGCAGGGAGATGCCCGCGGGTAGGCCTCGAACGATGGCACCCCGAGCCGGCCTTCACCATGGGCCGGCGCACGCTCTGGCGAGACAGTCGGCGGTCAAGCCGAGCGCCCGGCGCGACGCCGGGACGCGGCCGCGCCCACGCACAGCAACAAAGCGAGGGAGGCGAGCTCCCGCGGCGAGCTCGGAGCGCTCACCGAGCAGCCCTTGCCGTCGTCGCCCTCCGACTGCCCGGCGTCGCCCGTGGCGTCGCCGATCTCGTCGGCGCTGTCTCCAGCGTCGCCCTCGTCCGCGCCGCTGTCCTCGGGCTCTTCCTGCCCGACGTGGAGGGTGACCAGCTCGGACTCCCCGACGTTGCCCCACACGTCCTCGGCGCGGGCGCGCAGGGTCCAGTCTCCTTCTGGAAAGGTCACCCCTTCGATGACGTAGGGCGGCTCGAGGCCCGTCCACGGCTGGAGATCCCCGGCGATCTCGATGCCCACGCTGGCGACGAAGGTCTCGTCGAGGGCCTCGATCTCGATGTCGGTCTCGAACGGGGCCTCGGGGATCCACACGTCGATCCCGGGCCCGGGCGCGGTGATGGTCACCGTCGGCGGGCCGACGTCCTCGACCTCGAGGGCCTGGAGGCCGTTGGCGATGTTGGGGAAGGGGCCGATGAAGTCGTCGGCGCCCGTGGGGATCGCGGTCTTGACCAGCAGGTTGCGCATGCCGAAGCCGTTGAGCGCGACGCCCTGCTGCTGGGCGTACTGGCTGATCACGACGACGGCGTTGCTGACCACCGGGACCGCGGAGCTCGTGCCGTTGAAGCCCCCGTTGTAGGCCTGGTTGTAGTCGTCGCCGTAGGCCTCGAAGGTCCCGCCGCCGAGGGTGAACACGTTCGTGCCCCAGCCCTGGATGTCGACCCGGGAGCCGTAGGTCGAAAAGCCCATCTTGGTGTGCTGGACCGTGGACGAGCCCGCGCCGACGATCAGCGCGCCGCTGTCTTCGCGCGCCATGTACTCCGCGTACTCGGGGGCGTCGAGGTTTTGGTTGCCGTTGCCCGCGGCCGCGACCACGAGGACGCCGGCGTCCGTGGCCGTGCGCGTGGCCATGTGCACGGCGGGGGCGTACTCGGCGGGGATGTAGGCCTCGGGCCCGTTGGGGCCGCCGATCTGCATCTCGTACATCAGCACGTCGCCGGGCTCGAACACGGACACCGCGGACAAGATGGCGGCGACGCGGCGCGAGCCGCCCTCGACGCTGAGCTCGGGGAAGGTGTGCAGCTGCGCCTCGGACACGCCGCCGGTGATGCCGTAGCCGTTGTTGCCGGCGGAGGTGATGCCGACGACGGCGGTGCCGTGGTCGAGGGAGTTGTCGTCGGGGGTCGGCGTTTGCCCGGGCTCGGGGACGACGCCCTGGTCGACGAGATCCTCGTGGGCCGTGTTCCAGCCGTACTCGATGTCGCCGAGGCGGATCCCCTCGCCGCGCAGGCCGATGGCCCAGGCCGCGTCCACGTCTACGCCAGGGTCGGGGCCGAGGTAGCCCTGGAACTCCTCGAGGTCTGGCGTGGTCGGGTCGATGTCCGCGGGCGGCGGGGTGTGGGTAGCCTCGACGGACACGAACTCGACGATCTCGAGGGCCTGGAGGCGCTCGCCGATCACCGCCCACTCGGGCCCCTGGGCCTGGTCGAGCTCGACGATGAGCAGGGCCGCGAAGTCGGGCTGGGTCCGGCCCGACTTCGCGCGGGCGCGGGCCTCGACGTCGGCGAGGGTCGCAGGGTCGAGGTCGACGGCGGGGCGCAGGCGCAGGTCGTAGTGCTCGACGACGGCCTGGGCCGCGGCCACGTCGTGGCCCTCCTCGGAGCGCAGCGTGCTCTCCCCGTCCACGCGCACCCGCGCGGCGTCGACGAATTTGACGGTCATCTGCCAGGTCAGCGGCGTGCCCTCGGCGTCGCGCTCGGCGGGGAGCTGGACGGGGACCTTGGCGTAGGGCTGGCGCGGGGTGAGCCCCGGCTGGGTCGGATCCCCGTCTTGGCACGCGGGAATCAGGCAGGTGTCGCGCTCGGCCGCGTCGGGGTTCGGCGCGGAGCGATCGTCGGGCTCGGCGGGGCCGACGGGCTGGCCCGGGCCGGGATCAGGGCTGCACGCGAGCGCGAGCGCGACGAGGGAAGCGGGGACGAGGTGGGCGGGCGTGGGCCTGCGCATCGGCCCAACTATACGGGCACGGAGGGCCGGACCCGCGCGGCCGCGAGAGTTTGCACCGTCACTCGGAGCTGGGCTCGGGCTCCGCCTCGTCCTGGCCCTGCTCTCGCCGGTGGCGCGCTCGCGCGTGTTCGCGCGCAGCCTCCAGGCGCTCCGCGAGCAGGTCGCGGATCTCGGCGGTGATGCTTCGCGAATCTCGCCCCGCCGTCTCGATGACGTCGAGCAGCTCGACCCGGAACAGTGGAACGCGTTCGGGCATGTCGTACCACTTGTCGCCCTTTTTGAGCACGGGCGGGTCGGACAGGATGAACATCGGAACGATGGGGACCCCGGCGCGTACCGCCGCCTCGGCCGCGCCGCGACGGAAGCGGCGCAGTCGCCAGGCCGGCGAGCGCGTACCCTCGGGGAACACCAGGACCGAGCGCCCGCTGCGGAGACGGTCGACGAAGATGTCGAGGACCGCGGTCACCCCAAAGCGCTGCTCTTCGGCCTCGGGACCCTTGAAGTCGCCGCTCGCCTCGAACACCCGGCGCATCGCGCCCGAGCGGTACAGCGCCGACTTCACCAGCACGACCACGCCCGGCATGCAGGCCTTGATGAACAGCACGTCGATGAGCGAGGGGTGATTGGCGACGACGACCTTGGGCCCGGGGGGCAACGCGGCGATGGCCTCGGGCGAGGGCAGCTCGTAGCGCATCAGGCCGAGGGTGGCCATGACGTCGACGGACACGCGGTAGGCCCGGACGAAGAAGTCGTCGAGCTGGGCCTGGGCCTCGTCGGCGGGCAGCTCGCGGAGTCGCCGACGCTCGAGCGGGAGGAGGATCCAGGCGATGACTTGCAGGCCTCCGTAGAAGAACAGGAAGGCGATGCCGGACAGGGGAATGCGGATGAAGCGGTGCACGGCGGGGAAGGGGATGCTTCCACGCAGGGCGGCGATGGCCAAGCGGCGGGGATCTCCTCCGACTTGGTGAGGGCGCGTTGGTTTTTGTGAATCGAGGTCGCGTGCGTTGAAAGCGCCGGTGGAAGGAGACCCCGGCGAGGCCTTGGTTTGCAGGCCTGGCTCCATCTTTCGCGTGCTCCGCGGGATTTTTCGCGTGATGCCGCATTGATCGATGCGATCATGTCTGGAGACACCCGGTCTGGAGTCCGCCCATGCCCCGCGTCGCAACGCCGTCGACCCCCGCCCTGATGCTTCTTCCCCTGCTGGGCCTGGCGCTGAGCGTCGGCGCCTGCAACCGCCTCGCGGACAGCGACTTCGAGGGCTTCGGCGACATCGGAGCCGAGGAGGAGGGCGAGGGCCTCGAGGGCGAGAACCCGGGCAGCGGCGGGGAGATCAGCGAGAGCTGCTGGGACGGCATCCCCCAGCCCGGCGAGTACTGCCAGGTCCAGGCCCCGGACCTCGACTCGGGCATCGACCCCTGCTCGCTCTCGGTCGCGGACTTCGACGACGACGGCCGGCCGGACCTGGCCGTGCCCAACTCCAACTGGCTCCTGCCCCCGGGCAGCGCCCACGTCAACAACGTCCTGCGCGGCTACGGCAACGGCGACTTCGCGCCGACCCAGGCCTACGACGCCGGGGCCGAGCTCCCCGTCGGGCTCGCGGCCGGCGACTTCGACGGCGACGGCGACCTCGACATCGCCACGGCCAACAACGAGGCCAACGCGGCCTTCTTGTCCTTCAACGAGGGCGGCATGGACTTCGGCCAGGCGTCCCAGACTTCCGTCGGGGCCGTGGCCAGCTCGATCTCCGCGGGCGACATCGACAACGACGGCGTCGACGACCTGGTGGTGACCACGCCCAGCGGCGTCGCGCTGATCCAAAACGGCCCCGGCGGCGCCGAGTGGATGACCACCCTGGATGTCGGCGGCGCGGCCATGCACGCCGAGCTCGTCGACATGGACCACGACGGCCGCCTCGACATGCTCGTCGCGGTCATGGACAGCTTCGGCGACGACGACTACGTCCGCATCTACCACGGCTTCGGCGACGGGAGCTTCCCCGAGTGGGTCGACCACCCGCTGTCTGGCAACCCCTGGTGGGTGGTCCCCGGCGACCTCAACATGGACGGCGACCTCGACCTGGTCACCGCCGACTACGGCAGCAACGTGGTCTCGATCCTGCTCGGCAACGGCCAGGGCGGCTTCTCCGAGCGCACGGAGATCGACGTGTGCGCCGGGCCGCAGTCCGTCGCCGTCGGCGACATGAACAACGACGGCGCCAACGACATCGTCGTCGGCTGCATGGACGGCGACGAGGTCCAGATGTGGCTGCAGATCGAAGGCGGCGAGTTCGAGCTGACGCGCTGGTGGGCCACGGGCCTGCAGCCGGTCTCGGTCCAGCTCGCCGACCTCAACCTCGACGGCGCGCTGGACGTGGCCTGGGCCAACCAGTACAGCAACACCGTCGGCATGGCGCTGTCCCACCCCTGAGCTCGGCGCGCCCCTTGGAGGAGACGCGTCGGCTCGAGGCCCTCGACGAGGCCGTGCCCTTCGTGGGCGCGGTCCGCCGGGTCGAGCGGGGCGAGGCGTCCATCGAGGAGCCGGCGATGATCCTGCGCGCGAACATGGAGCGCTTCGGGCTGTTCTTGTTCGGGCCGTTCAGCGGCGGCAACTTCCCGCCCGAGGGCACGCTGCGCGACGACGCCGACGGCATGCGGCTGAGCGAGTACCTCGAGCAGCTCGCGCGGACCCTCGCCCGGAGCGCGGGGCTGCCCCTCGGCCCGACGAGCGTGCCCGGGAACGCGGCGGGCTACCTCGGGCCCCTCGGCTTCGCGCGCTCCGACGAGGACGAGCCCGACTACTGGGCGTCCTCGAACTTCGAGGCCCACGAGCACGACAAGCTGTTCCCCTTCCTGTCGGCGACGATGCTGCTCATCGAGGGCACCGCGTTCACCAACGACGTCGCCGTGTTCGCCGGGGCGCCCGGCTTTGCCGACCCGACCCTGTGGGAGTTTGGCGGGGCCTGGTCGCAGCGAGGCTGGGGCCAGACCCTGGCCGAGTGGGCCGCGTGGGCGGGCTGGGTCCACGGCAGCGGTCGGCCCCTGACCTACGTCGACTTCTACATCGGCGGGGCCGGGGGCGTGCCGGACTACTCGTCCTTCGTGGCGACGGCCCGGCGGAGCATCGCCGAGGTCTCGCGCCAGCTGTGGGCTGAGGCCAGCTTGCCCGCTCAGCTCCTGGCCGAGGGCTTGCGCGCGTAGAGGAACATGCCGGCGAGCAGGCCGATGACGAACACGATCGCCGCCGGGGCGCCGCTGACCACGGACACGAGCCCGGGCCCGGGGCAGTAGCCGCCCGCGCCCCAGCCGAGGCCAAAGAGCACGGCGCCGAGGATCAGGGGTCGGTCGATGGTCTTGTTGGTGGGCACGCGGCAGGGGCCGCCGAGCGCCGGCTGGGCCTGCATGCGCCGCTGGTAGAGGGCGTGGGCCGAGGCGTAGACCGCGATCGCGCCGACCATGACGAAGGCCAGGCTCGGGTCCCAGGTGCCGTCGGCGAGGCCCCCGAGGTCGAGGAAGGCGAGCACCACGTTGGCGTCGGTCATCCCGGCCAGGCCGAGGCCGAGGGCGAACAGCAAGCCGGCCGCGCCGGCGATGAGCGTGCGCTTTTGGTCGGCGCTCACGAGCCCACCCCGATCATCGACAAGAGCGTGGCCGAGACCGCGCCGGCGGCCATGAAGGCCAAGGTCGCGGCGAACGAGCGGCGGGAGCGACGGCTCAGCCCGCACACGCCGTGGCCGCTGGTGCAGCCGTTGCCCATGCGCGTGCCGTAGCCGACGACGAGGCCGGCGAGGCCGACGAGGGCGAGGGGGCGACCGACGGGGGCCGCGATGGCCGCGGGGAAGGCGAGGCTGAGGATGAGCCCGCCGAGGGCGATGCCGGCGAGGAAGGCCAGGCGCCAGCGCTCGGGGCGAGGCTCGAGGCTGCCGCCGACGATGCCGCTGATGCCGGCGATGCGGCCGTCCGTGAGGAGCATGAGCGACGCGGCCAGGCCGATGAGCGCGCCGCCTGCGATGGGCGCTGCGACGCCCGCGAGTGTGAGCTGTGCGAGGAGCATGGAGACCTCCTTGAAGGGGAGTCGGGGCCGGCGTCGTTGGGGGGGCGCCGGTCTCGGGAGGTGAGAGCCGCGGCCTCGAGAAAGGGTTCGCGAGCCTCGGCGAGAACAGGTTGGGCTCCTCCTCTGGGGAGGTTCGGCGCTCGGGGAGCGCGCGAGCGCTTGCCAGGGGAGGCCGACCCCGGCACAACTGCCTCACCTTGGCGCCCTCGCTCCAGCTTCGACACCGACGCGCGCGCGCGTGGGCCTTGCTCGCGTGCCTCGGTGCAGGGGTGACGGGGTGCCCTTCGTCGCAGGGCGCTCAGCAGGCCAAAGCCGGCGCGGGCGAGCGCCCAGCGCCCGTCGAGGTCGCCGTCGCCGAGCTCGGCAGCATCGAAGAGCAGTGGACCTTGCTCGGCAGCGTCCGCTCGCTGCGGGCCGCCTCGCTCGCGTTTGGAGCGGGCGGCGAGCTCACCTTCCTCGAGGTCCGCGAGGGCGATCGCGTCGAGCTCGGGGCCGTGCTCGCGGAGATCGACGAGGACCGCGCGCGGGCTCAGCTGTCCGCGGCGATCTCGAGCCGTCGAGAGAGCGAGCGCGAGCTCGCGCAGGCGCGCCGGGAGGCCGAGCGGGCCGCCGAGCTCGGCGAAGCGGTGCTCGCCAGCGAGGTCATCGAGCGCGAGGCCGTGCGCGCCGAGACCCTCGAGGCCCGCAAGGGCACGCTCGCCGCCCGGATCCGCGCCGCCAAGGCCGAGCTGTCGGATTACCAGATGCTCGCCCCCTTCTCCGGGGTGGTCGCGGCTCGCCACGTCGACGTGGGCCAGTGGATCGACCCGGGCCAGCTCGTGCTCGAGCTCGTCGACCCCGAGGCCGTCGAGGTCCTCGTCGACGCGCTGCCCCGCCTCGCCGGTCACGTGCGCGTGGGCGGACGCGCGAGCTTGCGGCCGGCCGAGGGCTTGCCGGGGGCGGAGCCCGTCGAGGCCGAGATCGTCGGCGTGGTGCCCTCCCTCGACCCGACGACCCGCAACTTCACCGTGCGCCTGCGCCCCCTCGCCGGCGCGGGCGAGGAGCAGGCCTGGCTCGTGCCCGGGGCCTCGGTCGGCGTGGCCTTCCCGGTCCGCTTCTCGACGCAGGAGGCGGGTGCGGAGGTCGAGGCCGAGGCACCGAGCGTCATCGTGCCCCGCGACGCCCTGGTCCTCGGCGCCGTCGACATCCGCGTGGTCACCGTGGTCGACGGCGCGGCCAAGCCCGTGCAGATCGAGGTGCTGGCCTCGGCGGGCGATCAGGCCCTGGTCCGCGGCGCGGGCCTCGAGCCCCGGTCCGTGGTCGTGACCCGGGGCAACGAGCGCCTGCGTCCGGGCCAGAGCGTGCGCGTGCTCGAGCCGTCGACGGCCGAGGGCGACAGCGCCGAGGCGCAGCCGTGAGCGCGAGCGAGGGGCCCGCCCAAGCTCGCGCTTCGAGCGAGCCCCCGAGCGGCCTGCTGGCGACGCTCATCCACCGCCCCGTCACCGTCACCGTCGGCCTCGTCCTGCTCATCCTCGCGGGCTTGTTGTCCGTCGCCGGGCTGCCCATCCAGCTGACCCCGGACATCACCGTGCCCACGGTGACCGTGAACACGCGCTGGCCCGGGTCGAGCCCGGCGGAGGTCGAGGCCGAGCTGCTCGAGGAGCAGGAGGAGGCGCTCAAGAGCGTCGTCGGCCTGGTCCGCATGGAGTCGACGGCGCGCCCGGACCAGGCCGAGATCACCCTCGAGTTCGAGGTCGGCACGGAGCTCGAGCTCGCGCTGGTCCGGGTCTCGAACGCCCTGACCGAGGTGCCCGCCTATCCCGACGCCGCCGACCAGCCCGTCGTGACCACGTCGAGCTCCACGGGCCCGCCGCTGTCGATCATCGCGATCCGCTCGCCCGAGGGGGAGCCCGTGGCCGCCTACCGGACCTGGGTCGAGGACGAGATCCTCCCGCAGATCGAGCGCATCCCCGGGGTCGCGAGCATCCGCCACATCGGCGGGCGCGACACGGAGGTCCACGTCGACTTCGACGTCGCCGCCCTCGCGGCCCGGCGCATCTCCGTGGCCGAGGTCGCCGCGCGGGTCCGGGCCGAGCTCACCGACGTGTCCGCCGGGGACCTGAGCGTGGGCAAGCGCCGCCTGCTGGTCCGCACGCCGCTGAGCCCCGATCGCGCCGAGGACCTCGAGGCCGTGGTCATCGGCGCCGGGGAGGCGGGCCAGCCGATCCTGCTCGGCGACGTCGCCGAGGTCGAGGTCGGCCTGCGCAAGCCCTTCGGCGTGGCCATGACCAACGAGCGCCCGGCCATGGTCCTGCTGCTGTTTCGGGAGGCGGGGACCAACGTGCTCGAGGTGTCCTCGGAGATCCGCGCCGTGGTCGAGGCGCTCGACCGCGACACCCTCGCGCCCGAGGGCCTGAGCATCGAGGTGCTCAGCGATCAGACCGGCTACATCGAGGGCGCCCTGGCCCTGGTCCGACAGAACCTGATCGTCGGCGGGGTCCTGGCCATCGTCGTGCTGTGGCTGTTCCTGCGCAGCGTCGGGGCGGCGGGGCTCATCGGCCTGTCGATCCCCGTGTGCGTGTTCGGCACGGCCCTGGGCATGGCGGTGCTCGGGCGCACGGTCAACGTGGTCTCCCTCGCCGGCACCGCCTTCGCCGTCGGCATGGTCGTCGACAATTCCATCGTCGTGCTCGAGTCCATCGACACCTGGCGCGGGCGCGTCGACACCATGGCCGAGGCGGCGTGGCGCGGCGTGGGCGAGGTCTGGGGCGCGCTCTTGGCCAGCACGGCGACGACCGCCGCCGTGTTCATCCCGGTGATCCTGTGGCAGGACGAGGTCGGCGAGCTGCTCCGCGACGTCGCCGCGGCCATCTCCGTCGCGGTCGTCGTGTCTTTGCTGGTCTCGGTGCTCGCCCTGCCCAGCCTCGCGGCGCGGCTGCTGAGCGTGCGCGAGGCGGCCGAGGACGAGGCGCGAGCGCAGGGGAGGGCGCCGCTGGGTCCGCGCCTGCGCGCGGCCGTGGGCGCGCAGGTCGGCTGGCTGAGCGCCCGCTGGACCCGCGCCCTCGCCACCTTGCTCGTCGCCATGGTCGGCTCCGCGGCCCTCGGGGCGTGGCTGCTCCCGCCCATGGAGTACCTGCCGACGGGCAACCGCAACCTCGTGTTCGGCATCATCACGCCGCCGCCGGGCTACTCCATCGACGAGCTCGAGGCCATCGGCGAGGCCTTCCAGGCCCGGGTCGCCCAGCACGCGGGGGTCGAGCGCGACGGCGTCCCGGCGATCAGCCGATCCTTCTTCGTGGGCGACCCCAACCGGGTGTTCTGCGGGGCGGCGGCCGTTGACGACGCCCGGGCCGGCGAGCTCGCGGCCTTTTACCGCCAGCGCCAGGCCGAGGTCCCAGGGGTCTACGCCTTCGCCAGCCAGGCCTCGCTGTTCGCCAACCGCCTCGGCGGGGGCCGGGCCGTCGAGGTCGATCTGTCCGGCTCGGACCTGCGCGCCCTCGTCGGCGCCGGCGGGGCCTTGCTGGGCAGCATCCGCGAGGCCATCCCCGGCGCCCAGGTCCGGCCCATCCCCTCCCTCGAGCTCGGGGCCCCCGAGCTCCACGTGATCCCCAGGCGGGGCGAGGTCGCGGGCCTCGGGGTCCGCGGATCCGAGCTGGGCGCGACCGTCGACGCCCTCGTCGACGGGCAGATCATCGGCGAGTGGGGTCGGGAGGGCGAGCCCAAGGTCGACGTGGTCTTGCGCGGACGCTTGCCCGACGACCAGGGCACGCTCCGGTCTTCGGGGAGCCAGGCCGGCGCCGACGCGAGCACGCGGCTGAGCGCGGCCCAGCTCGCGGCGGCCCCGGTGACCACGCCCTCGGGCGAGGTCGTCCCCCTGGGCTCCCTGGCGACCATCGAAGAGCGCCTCGGGCCCACGCAGATCCGCCGCATCGAGCGCTCGCGCTCGATCACCTTGCAGGTCACCCCGCCCGAGACCGTGGCCCTCGAGACGGCCATGGCGACGATCCGCGAGCAGGTCGACGCCATGCAGGCCAGCGAGGTCATCCCCGCGGGCGTCGACGTCCAGCTCTCGGGCACGGCGGGCAAGCTCGAGCAGGCCCAGGGCCGCTTCGCCCAGGTCCTGCTGCTCGCCGTGGTCATCTCCTACCTGCTGCTGGCCGCGCTGTTCGAGGACTTCATCGCGCCCTTCGCCGTGCTCGTCAGCGTGCCGCTCGCGGGGGCCGGGGGCGTCCTCGGGCTGCTCGCCGTCGATCGCTGGCTCGGTCTTTCGGGCGGCGACCAGCCCTTCGACCTGATGACCGCGCTGGGCTTTTTGATCCTCATCGGCGTCGTGGTCAACAACGCGATCCTGGTCGTCGACGGGGCCCAGGCCCGGCGCCGCGCCGACCCCGAGCTCGGGATCAGCGAGGCCGCAGCCCAGGCCGTCGAGGCCCGGGTGCGGCCGATCTTCATGAGCGCCCTGACCTCCCTCGCCGGGCTCGTGCCCATGGTCGTGGCGTCGGGCTCGGGCTCGGAGCTCTACCGGGGCGTGGGCGCCGTGGTCCTCGGGGGTCTCGCGCTCTCGACGGTGCTGACCCTCTACGTCGTCCCCTGCGCCTACACCCTGCTCGCGCAGCTCAGCCGGCGTGTCACGGCACTCCGGGCCAGCTGAGGCGCGCCCGAGCTCGAGGCGAATCCACGCCCCCGCGTGCGGGGGCGACCCCATGCCGTCTCGAGGGCACGAACCCCATTGCCCACCAAGCCAAAGCGGAGGAGCGGAGCGACGAAGCGCCCCCGGTTCGAGGTGGCTGTTTTGCCGTCGTGGACGACGCCACGCCCTCCCTGCCCCACGTCCACGACTCAGGGATTGTCAACGAATCCACGCCCCCGCTTGCGGGGGCGACCACCAGCCTTCTCGTAGGCACGAACCCCATTGCCCACCAAGCCAAAGCGGAGGAGCGGAGCGACGAAGCGCCCCCGGTCTCGAGGCGCTCGTGGGGGCAAAGTAGAACTCAGGGATTGTCAACGAATCCACGCCCCCGCTTGCGGGGGCGACCACCAGCCTTCTCGTAGGCACGAACTCCATTGCCCACCAAGCCAAAGCGGAGGAGCGGAGCGACGAAGCGCCCCCGGTCTCGAGGCGCTCGTGGGGGCAAAGTAGAACTCAGGGACTGTCAAGGATTCCACGCCCCCGCTTGCGGGGGGCGACCACCAGCCTTCTCGTAGGCACGAACTCCATTGCCCACCAAGCCAAAGCGGAGGAGCGGAGCGACGAAGCGCCCCCGGTCTCGAGGCGCTCGTGGGGGCAAAGTAGAACTCAGGGACTGTCAACGAATCCACGCCCCCGCTTGCGGGGGCGACCACCAGCCTTCTCGTAGGCACGAACCCCATTGCCCACCAAGCCAAAGCGGAGGAGCGGAGCGACGAAGCGCCCCCGGTCTCGAGGCGCTCGTGGGGGCAAAGTAGAACTCAGACCTTGAGCTCGCTCGCGCCCTTGGCGAGCTGGTGGCGCGCCATCGCCAGGTTGCCGGTCTTGCGATCGATGGCCAGGTAGAGGAACAGGTTCGAGCCGACGGGGCGGATGATGTGCAGCTGGCTCGACAGCGTGATGAGGATGTCTTCGATCTCCCCCTCGATGTCGAGCGCCTCCATGACGCGCATCTTCGCGCGCACGACCTCCATGTTCCCGGCCGCCGCGACCTCGAGGTTGATCCCGGAGCCGCGGGTGGCCAGCGCCATGCCGGACTCGTGGTCAACCAGTGCCACGCCGAGCGTGCCGGTGACTTGGTTGAAGATGGTGGAGATGGTTTGTTCGATGTTGGCCATGTTGAGTGCCTCCTTGAGGCGTCGAATTCGCCTGGCTACGCCGAGGTCGATGCTGTTGTCTGAGGGGCTGGGGAGCGCCGGCGTGGTGTCGGCGAGCGGAGGCTCGAGCTCGGGGAGCAGCCCGCTGCGTTGGAGTTTGGTGTCGAAGTTCCCTGCGCGCAGTGCACGGATTACTTGCTTGTGGGAAGCCTGCATGAGCTGGCGAATTGCTTCGACTCGATTTGATATAGTTAAACCCTTTGGGTAAACGGACTTTAGCGAAAACACTACGGTCCCTTCGACGAAGATTTGAGTGCAGACGTACTGCCTCGAAAATCCGTAATCTTCAGTCTGAATGTGGCACAGCAGCCCACGATGTCGGACATTGTGGTTATGTCCAACTTGGAAAGTGGAGGACTGGGCCGCCTCAAACGTCATGGGTGGAGAGTTACAGCTGTACTGAAATCGAGTCAAGCTATTTATCGCATAGCTCTGAGTTAGTGGTTCATTGTGGTCCATAGTCAGGAACTAATTAGTCAAGTACCTTTGCCTTGATGGGACACCGCAAAGGTATGTCTAAACAGCTTCAGGTTTCAGTTTAGGCAAATGTGCCCACCTAGAGGTTGGTGTACGAGTGTGGGATGTCAAAGTGCTCGCAATCGCCCGAAGGGGGACGATTGGAATGCTGGTGGAACGAGTGTCAATTTACAGTTTCGCGATGATCTCTTCGGACTGCTGACCTCGGCGCCCGATACCCGAGCCAGGTGCGCGTCATGCTCATGTTGCGAGGGCGTGTCGCACGCGCAGGCTCGGGCGGTGCATCATCGAGGGGGCTACCGTGAACCAGACCATTCAGACCACCGGTTGGAACTTCCTCAAGACCGCGAACGCGCTGACCTCGGTCACGCTCGAGACCCTCTTGGACTGGCAGCGGCGCTTCGGGGAGCTCTACACCATCAACATGGGCCCGCTCCCGGGCTTCCAGGCCGTGGCCGACCTGGAGATGGTCGACACGATCCTGGTCAAGGAGCGCGCGCGCTTCAAGAAGGCGGCGATGTACGACGGGCTCGCGCTCATGACCGGGCGGGGCCTCGTGACCAACGAAGGCGCGCACTGGAAAAAGCAGCGCCGCCTGGCCAACCCGGCCTTTCGTCGCGAGTACCTCGACGATGTGTTCGCGCTGATGATGGAGGAGGTCGACGCGAGCATGGACGCCATCGCGGCCCGGGAGGGGGAGGTCGTGCACTGGGAAGCCGAGGCGACCGCGCTGGCCATGAACGTGGTCGTCAAGGTGCTGATCGGCTCGACCCTCGAGGGCGACACCGAGCGCTTCTCGGCGGCGGCGCAGCTGGGCCTGGCCCACGCCATGCGCCTGTGGAAGGACCCCTTCTTCAAGTACACCCAGCACCTGAGCGGGGCGAAGCGGCGCTTTGACGCCGAGAACGCCTTCTTGGGGGAGCTCATCGATCGCTTCATCCGCGAGCGCAAGGCGACGGGCAACGCGGGCAAGCGCGACATCCTGTCCATGTTCATGACGGCGGTCGACGAGGACACGGGCGAGCCGATGCCCGACCAGCAGCTGCGCGACGAGATCATCACGATGTTCCTGGGCGGGCACGAGACCTCGGCCCACACCCTGGCCTGGGGCATGCTCCGGCTCCGCGACCACCCCGAGGTGATGGCGAAGGTCCGCGCGGAGGTCGAGGCCGTGACCGAGGGGGCGCCCTTGAGCCGCGAGCACCTGCGCGCGCTGAACTACACGACCATGGTCGTCAACGAGATGCTGCGCATCGACGCGGCGGTGTGGACCATCGCGCGCACCAACCTCGAGCCCGTCCGCTTCCCCAACGGCCTGGAGTTCCCCGCGAACACCCAGTTCATGATCCCGATCTACGCGATCCAGCGGAACCCGAAGTACTGGCCGCGGCCCGACGCCTTCGAGCCCGAGCGCTTCGCCGATGGCCTGCCCAAGGGCGCGCTCAAGCACAGCTTCATGCCCTTCGGGGCCGGCGAGCGGATCTGCATCGGGCGCAACTTTGCGATGATGCAGCTGGTCGCGATCGTGGCGAGCTTGCTGCGTCGCTTCGATGTGGAGGTGCTGTCGAGCTCGGCGAGCTACGAGGCGGCCATCACCCTCGCGCCCACGAGCCACATCGACATCCGCGTGCGCTGCTTGTAGCGAGCCGGTCTGGCCTGGGCTAGCTCTGCCTGGCCGCGATGACCTCGCGCAGCTGCTCGCGGATGCGGGCCTGCAGGGCCATGGGGACGCGCTCACCCGGGGCCTCCTGGCAGGTGCGCAGGTCCGCCTTGAGCCCGTCGCAGATCGCCGAGCAGCGCGGGCAGCTGTCGACGTGGCTCTGCATGATCGCGCAGGCTCGAGCGCCGAGCTCACCCTCGGCGTGCTGGCTGAAGGCGAGGGCGATGTCGGGGCACTCGGGGGTGGGCTCGGCGACGAGGGGCTGGAGCCGATCGCGGAGGGTCTTGCGGGCCCGGTGCAGGCGGCTCTTGACCGCGCCGACGGAGACGCCGACCACGGCCGAGACCTCGGCGGCGCTGAGCTGCTCGATGTCGCGGAGCAAGAGCACCTCGCGCTGCTCGAGCTCCATGGTCTCGAGGACCTGGCTGACCAGCCCCCAGGCTTCGCGGTCCGCGGCCGCGGCCTGCGGGTCGTCGCCGCTGGCGAGCTCGGCGAGGCGCTCGACGGGCTCGCGCCGGGTCGGGGCGAACTTGCTGGTCCGCAGCTTCTTGATGCAGT
>NZ_ABCS01000067.1 GCF_000170895.1 Plesiocystis pacifica SIR-1
CCACTCCTTGGTCTCACCGTAGCGCTCCTCGAGCTTGCCGATCAGCCGGTCGCGCCGGCCCTCGCAGCGCTCGACGTCGTCGTCTGTCAGCTTGCCCCACTGGGTGCGGACCTTGCCCTTGAATTGATGCCACTGTCCTTCGATTTGCGTCCAGTTCATTGTGTTGTGATTTCCTCTCGTTGGTTGTTCGTGTGAATCGTTAGTGGATGTTCGAGGCCTGCGCTGGTCGGGCGCCTCGACCTCTCGCCGGGTAGACAAAGCAAGGCTCGTGCCAAGCCCGGCGCGGGCTCTCTGAGCGGGCGCAGGCCAGAGCCCCGAGGCCGGATCGGCGGCGCGATCGGGTGGTTCTGACACAGCGCCCGCGTGCCCCGTGTCGGACCGGCACAGCTGGCATCGGTTGCCGACGGGGGCTCGCCCTCGCCGGGCCACTCGGGCCGCGAGGGCGGCTTGGCACGCGTATTGCTCCACAGTCCAGCGACGCGCTCACCTCCACCACCCCGAGCGACTCACCACGAAAGGACCAGACATGCTCAGAGCCTCCATCGCCTTGTTCACCATCGCCCTCGTCGCCGCCGTATTCGGCTTCGGTGGCATCGCCGCCAGCGCGGCCGGCATCGCCAAGCTCTGCTTTTGGGTGTTCCTCGGCCTCGCGCTCGTGTCCTTCGTCTTCAACCTCGGCCAGGAAGCGACCGCCTCCTGACCGCCACCACGACGACGACACCGAGACGACGACGACGTCGACCCGCACGAACACGACACACGACACGACACACAAAGAAAGACACCACGACACGATGACCCACCCCGCCCAGACCAAGACCCCCAACGCCACCGCCCTCCGACTCGCCGCCGCGCTCATCGCCCTGTCCGCGGTGTTCGCCTGCCAGCCGAGCGCGGGCGAAGACCACGAGCCCACGAGCCTCGCCCACGCCACGCAGCGCGCCGCCGCGGAGCTCGATCGAGCTCAATACGAGGCCGCCCGCGAGGCCAGGGAGACCAAGCGCGAGCTCGGCGAGGAGCTCCGCGACACCAGCCAGCGCATCGACGACAGCCTCGAGCGGGCCGAGCAGAACCTGAGCACCATCGACGAGCGCCTAGACGCCGCCCGAGCCAAGGCCCGGTCCGAGGGCCGCGAGCTCGGCCGCGAGCTCGAGTCCGAGGTCAGCGAGGCCAAGGCCGAGCTCGAGGTCAAGGCGGACGCCCTCGAGGAGGCCAGCGCCGAGCGCTCCCGAGAAGCCCTCGCCGAGCTCGACGCGGCGCTCACCGAGCTCGATCGAGCCCTCGACGCCGTCGCCAGCTGAGTTCTGTTTTGCCCCCACAGCCGCTTTGGGACCGGGGACGCTTCGTCGCTCCGCTCCTCCTCTTTGGCTTGGTGGGCAATGAAGTTCGTACCTTGGAGAAGGCTCGTGGTCGCCCCCGCTCGCGGGGGCGTGGGTTCGTTGACAGCCTCTGAGTCGTGGACGTGGGGCGGGGAGGGCGTGGCGTCGTCCACGACGACTAAAATGGACAGGGACTGTGAAATCTTCACAGTCCCTGAGTCGTGGACGTGGGGCAGGGAGGGCGTGGCGTCGTCCACGACGGCTAAAATAGTCAGAGGGTTGGCCAGAACTCGTTTTGGCCGACCCTCTGAGTCGTGGACGTGGGGCAGGGAGGGCGTGGCGTCGTCCACGACGGCTAAAGCAGACAGAGGGTTGGCCAAACTCGTTTTGGCCGACCTCTGTCTGCTGTTTTGCCCCCACAGCCACCTGGGACCGGGGACGCTTCGTCGCTCCGCTCCTCCGCTTTGGCTGGTGGGCAATGGAGTTCGTGCCTTCGAGAAGGCCCGTGGTCGCCCCCGCCAGCGGGGGCGCGGTCTGCCCCCACAGGCATCCGAAGACCGGGGGCGCTCCGTCGCTACCGCTCCTCCGCTTTGGCTGGGCAGAGGCGACTAATCCGGATCGATGATCATCGCCGCCACGGCCGAGTCCCAGTTGCCGCGGTTGTTCGAGTAGCCCCCGCGCATCCACACCAACGCCGTGCGCTCGTCCTCCCACTTGGGGATGATCGGGCGCAGGTTGTCGACGTCCGAGTCCGCGGTCACGGGCTCCCAGCTCCACATCCACGGGTCGCCCGCCTTGGTCGCCCGGAACAGCTCGTGGTGGGTCTCGCCGTCGGCCTCGGAGACCAGGGGCTCGCCCGTGCTCGGGTCGACGTCCGTCGAGATGTAGACGGTGTCCGGATCCTCCGGGTGCAGGGCGATCAGGCCCGAGTAGTCGTCCTCGCCCGAGTACAGGCGCGTGCCCGCGTAGGCGATCTCCTGGGTCCGCCACTGAGCCTGGTCGAAGCGCCCGTAGTGGTAGCGCAGGTCGAAGCCGCCGTCGTAGCGCGGCACGCCGGCGCCGTCGCGCTGGACCGAAAAGGCGATGTAAGGCTGCTCCTCGTCGTCGAGCTCGATGTCGACGGTCCAGGCCACGTGGTCCTCGTCGCCCTCGAACGCCAGGGTCAAGTCCCACACCGCCAGCCCCGCCTCGAGGCCCTCGCCCAGGGCGCCCAGGGCCTGCCCGAAGGAGTCGTGGATCATCCCGTCCTCGATGTAGCCGTGGTAGATGCTCGTGTCGTAGTTGCGCGGGTGGTCCTCGGTCGCGATGAAGTGCAGCCGGCCGCTCCCGTCGTAGGCGTACTTGAGGTAGGGGCTGTAGCCGTCGAAGCCCTCGAGCCAGCGCCCGCCGTAGGTCCAGCTCAGGCCGTCGTCGTCCGAGAACATGTAGTTGGGGTCGTGGTCGTAGCCCCGGAAGAAGTTGTAGATGCGCTGATCCGGCCAGCGAAACAGGTTGGAATAGGTGACGTTGTCCCCGCGAAAGTCCTTGTCCATGCCCGGCGTGTCGAACTCGATCGCCTCGGACCAGTCCAGCGGATCGCCCGCGGAGCTGCGCCGGATGTAGACCATGCGCTCGGTCGCGTGCTTGGAGTAGACCGCGAGCAAGCCCCCGTCGAGGGTCGGCAGGAAGGCCGGGTTGTTGTGGTCGTCCTGCTCGAACTGCTCGTGCAAGATGATGGACTCGACCGCGTCGAGCTCGATGTCGTAGGTCGCGACCTCGACGTTGCCCCAGCCGTCCATGCCCATGGTCGAGTTGAAGCCGCCGAGGGAGCGGACGGAGCCGACGACCAAGACGCCGTCGTGGACCACGACGCGCTCGTCCATGAACCACGACCAGGCCCCGTTGTCGTTGAGCTGGATGATGGGCGCGAGGGACCAGCCGGGGGCCGTCCCGGCCGACTCTTCGCCGAGCTCGTCCCCGTTGTCATCCCCGGCGTCCTCGCACGCGACGAGGGCGGTCAACGCGAGGACCAGCAGGCCCCGGGCGCTCGAGCTCGAGGAGGTCATGGGCGGAGCCTAGCCGATTCTCAGACCCTGCCTGCTGACCCGGAGGGTCAGCCACGGGGCTCAGGCCGCCTGCAACAGGTAGTCGCGCACGCGGGTCCGAGTCCCGAGATCCATGTCGAGGATCTCGAGACCCCAGACCGCCTCCGAGTCCACCCCAGCCCAGGCGCTGCGACGACGGAGCACGGCGTCGACCTCGGTCCAGGCGGCGTCGCGGCGGCCGAGCTGGAAGCGGACGCGGACGGGGCCCAGGGGCAGCGCGCGCGCGGGGGTGACGACGGCGAGGCCGTCGGCGGACAGATCGAGCACCTGACACGGGACCACGCGGTCTCCGAAGTCGATGGTGCCAATGGAGCGGAGCTCGACTCGGTTGCGATGGCGTCGGTCGGACATGTCTGATACTAGGCCACACTTACCTACATGTATGCAAGCATGAAATTTGACTTTTGTAGGTTTACGCCGAGTCAGCGTTCGTACTGTGTTTGAGACTAGTTTCGGGGTTTGACGCAGCTGAGTTGGACGCTGGAGCGAAGTCCGCGGACCACGCGACAGCAGCCATGACAGCTCCGGCGTCCCGAGCGCTCGATGGGGATGCGAGAGTCCAGCCATGCACCCGCGCCCTCTCGGGAAACTGGCGCTTTTTGCGCTGTCGCTTGGCTTGGCCGCCCCGGCCAGCCTGGGCTGCACCCCCTCCCCCACCCAGCCGCCCCAAGCGAGCGACAACCAACAGCCCGAGCCCGAGCCCGAGCCCGCCAAGACCGAGGACCCCGCCGTCCTCGCCCCGCTCCTCGCCAAGCGCTTCATCATCCTCGACGGCCACGTCGACGCGCCCATGAAGCTGGCCATGGCCGAGCGGGACCACGAGCCCACGCCGACCATCCACGACCACGCCGGCGACACCGACTTCGACTACGCCCGCGCCAAGGAGGGAGGCCTCGACGCGCCCTTCATGTCGATCTACACGCCGGCGCGGCTGCAAGACCAGCCCGGAGCCAGCAAGGCCTTCGCCGAGCAGAACATCGCCTACGTCCGCGAGCTGATCGCCGCGCACCCCGACCGCTTCGGCGCGGCCTCGACCCCCGCGGACGTGCGCGCCAACTTCGAGGCGGGCCGGGTGTCCCTGCCCATGGGCATGGAGAACGGCTCGCCCATCGAGGACGACCTCGCCAACGTCCGCCACTTCTACGACCTGGGCATCCGCTACATCACCCTGACCCACTCCAAGGACAACGCGATCTGCGACTCCTCCTACGACGATCGCCACACCCACGAGGGGCTCAGCGCGTTCGGCCGCAGCGTCGTCGAGGAGATGAACCGCGTCGGCATCATGGTCGACGTCTCGCACGTCTCCGACGACACCTTCTGGCAGGTCATGGAGCTCAGCGCGGTCCCGGTCATCGCCTCGCACTCGTCGTGCCGCCACTTCACCCCGGGCTTCGAGCGCAACATGAGCGACGAGATGATCGCCGCGCTGGCCGAACGCGGCGGGGTCATCCAGATCAACTTCGGCGGCAGCTTCGTGTCCCAGAGCTACCGCGAGGCCAGCGACGCCGCCGAACAAGAGATCAAGGCGCTGTTCGAGGAGGCCGGCGTCGAGTGGGGCGACGCGAAGGCCATGGAGATCGCCGAGGCCTACGCCGCCGAGCACCCCATCGAGAAGGTCGACGTCAGCGTGGTCGCGGACCACGTCGACCACGTCGTGAAGCTCGTCGGCATCGACCACGTCGGCCTCGGCTCGGACTTTGACGGCGTCGGCGACAGCCTCCCCGAGGGCCTGTCCGACGTGTCGATGTACCCCAACCTGATCCGCGAGCTGCTCGAGCGCGGCTACTCCGAGGGCGACATCGAGAAGCTGTGCGGGGCCAACGTGCTGCGCGTGTGGGACGAGGTCGAGCGCTACGCGGCCTCGCGCCGCTGACTGACCGCGCCCCCACCCACGGAAGGGGGCCGTCGTGGCTTTGAAGGCGTACGCCACGCGAAGCGCTCGAGCCGAGGCGAGCGGGAGTCCGCGGGAGCCACGGCGGCGCTGCCGAGCTGCGCGAGCCGCCCGCGGATCTCGTGATATAGCCAGGTGGTGGATGCGATTCGTGAGGCCAAGGATGCACCCCGGCTGGGCGGTCGCCTCCCGGTCCTCGGGCACTTCGTGTCGATGTCGAGGAACTCCCTGTCGATGTTCGAGCGGGCGCACAGCCAGCTCGGGCCGGTGTTCTGGTGCGACTTCGGCTTTGGCCACGACACGCTGATCGTGCTCGGCGAGGCCGGCATGGAGGTGTTCCGCAGCAAGGCGACCAACTCCTCCCACCTCGCCCAGCTCGAGACCTTCCTGGGCAAGTCGATGCTCGTGGTCGACGGGCCGGACCACAAGCGCATGCGCGGCGCGAGCGGGCACGCGTTCACGCCCGCAGGCCTGCGCCGGGCCAAGGTCGGCGACATCATCGGCGAGACCGTCGCCCGCCGCCTCGGCGAGTGGCAGGGCCGCGAGCGCGTGCCCGTGGTCGTCGACACCCGCACCATCGCCCTCGAGGTCATCTTCCGGGTCATGGGCGTGGAGGTCGACGACCTCCAGGCTTGGTCGAAGTGGTACGGCGAGTACACCCTCGGCGCGCTCAACCTGCCCCTCGAGTTCCCCGGCACGCCGCTGTGGCGGGCCAAGCGAGCGCGCCGCTGGCTCGACGAGCGCATCCGCAAGATGATCACCACGGCGCGGTCCAAGGACGACCACGACAGCCTCGTCGGCGCCATGGTCCACGGCCGCGACGACCAGGGCGCGGGCATGTCCGAGGCCGAGCTCATCGACAACCTGCTGATCCTCGGCTTCGCCGGCCACGAGACCACGGCCTCGACCATGGCCTGGTCGATGATTCACCTCGCCCACCACCCCGAGTACTGGGACCAGCTGCGCGAGCAAGCCACGGCCCTCGACGGGGTCCCGCGGGACTTCAAGGTCCTCGCCGAGCGCGTGCCCATCGCGGTCGGCATCTTCCGCGAGAGCCTGCGCCTTTACCCCCCCGTCGCCCAGGACACGCGCCTGGTCCACGCCCCCTTCGAGATCGCCGGCTACCGCGTCAGCCCGGGCTCGACCGTGGGCACGAGCTTGATGCTGCTCTCGCGCAGCCCCGACCTCTACGAACAACCCGAGCGCTGGCTGCCCGAGCGCTGGGTCGACCGAGAGCGCAAGCCGACCCCCGTGGAGAACTGCCAGTTCGGCGGCGGGGCGCACTTTTGCCTCGGCTACCACATGGCCCTGCTCGAGGGGACCATGTTCCTGGTCCAGGCCGCGCGCACCCTGGCGGCGTGGGGCGTGCGTCCGGCCCCGGCCGGGGCCATGCCCAAGCCGCGCTTCCTGCCCCTGGTCCAGCCGCCGCGCAAGGCCGAGCTGCGCCTGGAAAAGGCGCGCTGACGAAGCGGCCAGTCCCTGCTCATCCCCCTGCGCGTCGGCGAGGACGTCCGCGTCCTCGTCCTCGGCTTTGACGACCGCTGGAGCGGGAGCGCGTCGAGTCCCCTCCGGTAGTGCTCCGTGACGAGCGTCGACATGGACTACGCCTGCGAGGCCTTCGAGCCCGAGATCGCCCGGGTCTACTGGGCCCGACCACTACGGCTCGGACGTGTTCCTCTACGCCGACCACGACTACCTGTACATGGAGCACCTCGGGTCGCAGATCGGCAGCGACAAGGGCTGGCGCGCGGCCGAGGTCGCGGCGCTCCAGCGCGAGTTTGGCATCGCGCCTGGATGAGACGGGACGAGGCCGGATTGAGGCAGGACGAGGAGTCGATCGCCGGCCCCGCGCGTAGACTGATCCCGTGGCGCTTTTGCTGAGCACCTTCCCCTCTTGGCTCCCCGCCGCCCTCGGACTCCTCGACGTCGTCGACCCCGAGGTCATGCGCCCCCCGGATCCCATCGTCGCCTGCCACGAGCGCCTCGAGAACTCCGGGGTCGAGTTCCGCAAGTCACGCATCCCGCTGCACCCCAACAAGAGCGGGGACTTCACCTGCGGCGCGCCCCAGGTGGTCCGCTACGAGCGCGGACCGGGTGACATCTCCTACGGCGGGAGCCCGCAGATGGCCTGCCCCCTGGCCCTGGCGATGGCCGAGTGGGAGCTCATCCTACAGGAAGAGGCGCAGGCCCACCTCGGCAGCCGCGTCAAACGCATCAAGCACGTCGGCACCTACAACTGCCGGATGATGGCCGCCTACGAGGGCTGGATCAGCGAGCACAGCTACGCCAACGGCATCGACATCAAGTCCTTCACCCTCGCCGACGGGCGCGTGGTGCCCATCAAGGACACCTACTTCGAGGACACGCCCGAGGGGCAGTTTCTCCGGGCCATGTCCAAGCGGGCCTACGAGGAGGTGTTCAACGTGGTCGTGACCCCCGCGACGCCCGACGGCCTGCACGAGATGCACCTGCACTTCGACATGGCCCACTACACCTTCGACGGCAGCTGACGTGCTATGCCGCAGCGGTGAGCTCGGGAGCATCCAGCCGCGCGGGGCGAGCCTTCGCCCTCGCGCTCCCGGCCCTGGTGTTCGTGGCCTTCGTGGTCGCGCCGCTGCTGGTCCTCGGTGAGCTCGCCGACCCCTTCGAGCTCGCCGACTACGAGCGCGCCGCCGTGGCCCGGGCGTGGTCTCGCGGCCTGCTCCTGGCTCTGGGCGTGGCGACCCTGAGCGCGGCCCTGGCCGTGCCCCTGGCCCGCGCCGCGTCGCCCCTGGCCCTGCTCGGCCTGCTGCTGGTCAGCCGCAGCCACCTCGCCATGGGCGTGCTCGCCCTCGGGCTCGCGCCTGGTCCCGGGGCGGCGACGTTGACCCTGGTCCTCGACAGCCTGCCGCTGGCGGCTCTGCTGGTGGGCCTGCGCCTGCGGACGCGACCGCGAGCCCGCATCGACGCCGCCGCCGATCTGGGCGCGAGCTGGCTCGAGCGCGCGTGGACCTTCGAGCTCCCCCACCTCGCGCCGGCCCTGCTCGCGGCGTGGTCGTGGGCTCTGCTCCAGGGCCTCGGGGACGTGGTCGCCTTCGAGCTCGCGGGCGGCGGACACAGCTACACGCCGGGCCTCTTGATCCGCGACGCGCTGCTGCGCGAGCAAGCGGGAGCCCGAGCGCTCGCGGGCGTGCTCGGCATCCTCGTCGTCGCCCTGCCCTGCGCGTGGATGGTCGCCGGCGAGCTCGAGGGCTTCGAGGCCCACGCGCGCCGCGGCGAGCTCGCGCCGCGCACGACGGCCCCCTGCGCGCGCGCTGGAGCTGGGACGCGGCCCTCGGGTGGGCGCTGTTCCTGGCCATGCTCGCCGCCCCCGCGGCCCTGCTGCTCGGGGAGCACCCCGCCGGGCTCACGGCCCGCGACCTCGAGCTCGGCCGCCTCGGCGCGCGCAGCCTGGGCCTCGCCGCGGGGGTCGGCGCCCTCGCCAGCGCCCTCGCCTTTGGCCTCGCCCTGGTGCCACGAAAAGCGCACCCGCGCCTCGTCGCGGCCGCCCTGCTCACGCCCTTCGCCCTGCCGCCAGCGATCTCCGGCCTGCTCACGCTGACCGCCGGCACGCGCCTGGGCCTCGGGCCGGGTCCGACCCTGACCGCCCTCGCCCTGCTCGGCCCGACCCTGCCCCTGGCCTACCTGTGCGCGCGCCCTCTGGTCGCCGGCCTGCCGCCGCAGCTCCTCGAGCTCGCCCGGGACCTCGGCGCCAGCGCCCGCGAGCGCCTGCTTCGGGTGTGGTTGCCCCTGGGCCTGCCCGCGATCCTGGTCGCGTTCGCGGCCGCGTTCGCGTGGATCCTCGGCCAGGCCGCGCTGCCCTCGTTCACCTCCGGGCCCGGCGGCGACACCCTCTCGGTCGCGCTGACCATCCTCGCCCGCGGCGGCGCCCTGCCCCTCGTGCGACGCTGGGCCGCGCTCTCGATCCTCGCCCCCCTCGGCCTCGCCCTCCTCGCCAAGCTAGCCATCACCGCCACGACCCGCCGATGACCGCCAACGCCGACCTCGACGCCCGCGGGCTCCGCAAGGCCTACGCCGGGACCCTCGCCCTCGCCGGCGTCGACCTGCACCTCGACGCGGGCACCCACGCGTGCATCATGGGCGCGTCGGGCTCGGGCAAGACCACGCTGCTGCGCATCCTCGCCGGGCTCGAGTCCGCCGACGCCGGGGAGCTGCGCATCGCAGGGCGGCGCGTCGACACCCTGCCCCCCGAGCGCCGACCGACGCGCAGCGTGTTCCAGACGCCGACCCTCTTCCCCCACCTGAGCGTCCTCGACAACCTGCGCTTCGTCGACGGGCTGCGGGCCAGCGCCGCCCTCCCGCCCCCGCCCATGGACGCCGAGGCCCTGCTCGACGCCGTCGGCCTCGACCCCTCGCGCTTTGGGGCGCGCTCCATCGACGCCCTGTCCGGCGGCGAGCGGCAGCGCGTCGCCCTGGCCCGCGCGCTCTACCGGCCGCCGCCCTGGCTGCTCCTCGACGAGCCCCTGTCGGCCGTCGACAGCCCGCGCCGCAGCGCCCTGCGCCGCACCCTCGCCCAGCTGCGCGCGCGCCTGGGCCTGGGCATGATCCACGTCACCCACGCGGCCGGGGACGCCCTCGCCCTCGCCGACCGCCTGCTCATCTTCGACGCGGGCGAGCTCGTCGGCGCCGGCGCTCCCCGGGCGCTCTACGCCCGCCCGCCCAACCTCGTCAGCGCGCGCCTGCTCGGCGAGCTGAGCCCCCTGCCCGGCGCCGAAGCAGGCCGCTACCTCCGCCCCGAGCACCTCGAGCTCGTCCCGCCCGAGCGCGGCCGCGTGCGCGCCAAGGTCCTCGCGCGGACCTGCTCGGGCCCGCTGTGGACCCACGAGCTCGCCCTCGTCGGCGAGGACTCCAAGGCGCACGTGCTCGCCTCGGGCTCCCGACCGTGGGAGGGCGCGGACAGCTGCGGCCTCGACTGGCGCGACGAGGACGTCCTCGAGCTGCGCTGAGGCGCGGTGTCTACGGCCGGAGCGCCGCGCGACGGCCTTTGCTACTCTCCTCGCCTCCGCGTGGCGCCCCCGACCTCAACCTCTCTGGCCTCCTCGGCCCTGTCTCGACGCGCGCTGCTGCGAGGGATGATCGCGGGAGCGGGCGTCGGCGCCCTGGGCTGCCGACGCGGCCGCGCCCTCGCCCTCTACAACTGGGGCGACTACCTGGCCCCCGAGGTCGTCGAGCGCTTCCTCGAGTCCCAGGCCGGCGCGACCTTGACCCAGGACTTCTACCTGTCCGAGGCCGAGCTCGGGGCCAAGCTCCGCGCGGGGGCGGCCTACGACCTGTGCGTGCCCATCGACTACCAGCTCTCGGGCTTGCAGCGCGACGGCGTGCTGCTCGAGCTGCGCGCGGAGCCCAAGGGCGCCCACCACCTCGCGCCCGAATTCCCGATCTGGTCGGCCCGCGCGACCCGGGGCGGGGGCAAGTACGCCATCCCCTACCTGTGGGGCACGACGGGCATCGGCTACGACAGCGAGCGCGTTGATCCGGCGCCGACGAGCTGGAACGCGCTGTTCGACGCGCGCTACGGCGGGCGCATCTCGGTCATCGACAGCAAGGGCGACGTGATGGACCAGGGCCTGCTGGCCAGCGGCCTGGGCATCAACTCCATCGACAAGGCGGCGATCCGCGAGCGCGTCTACCCGCGCCTGCGCGAGCAAAAAAAGCTGCTGCGCGGCTACGACAGCAACCCCGCCGCCGCGCTCATCAACGGCGACACCTGGATCGCCCAGATCGACAGCGGCGACCTGCTCCGCGCCCAGGCCATGCGCCCGAGCCTGCGCTACCTCGTCCCCGAAGAGGGCGCCGCGGTGTGGACGGACTACCTGGCCATCCCCGACAAGGCCCGCGACCCCCAGCTGGCCCTGCGCTTCATCGAGTTCCTCCTCGACCCCGAGATCGCGGCGCTCAACGCCAACACCCTGCGCTACGCCACGCCCAACGCGACCGCGCTCGAGCGCGGGCTGATCGCCGACGCGCACGATCGGCAGATTTACCCGGACCCCGAGCTGCGCGAGCGCCTGTTCACGAGCGAGGACTGGGACGGGAATACCAAGCTGCTCGTCGACGAGCTGTGGCTCGAGCTGCGCGCGAGCTGAGTCGTGGACGTGGGGCAGGGAGGGCGTGGCGTCGTCCACGACGGCTAGAGCAGACAGGGACTGTGAAAACTTCACAGTCCCTGAGTTCTGTTTCGCCCCCACAACCGGCTGGGACCGGGGGCGCTTCGTCGCTCCGCTCCTCCTCTTTGGCTTGGTGGGAAATGAAGTTCGTGCCTTGGAGAAGGCTCGTGGTCGCCCCCGCTCGCGGGGGCGTGGATTCCTTGACGGCGCGCCGCCCCACGACCCCAACGCCCTCTTGCTCCATAGTCACCGTGCGTCAGCATAGCCCGCCCCGAGGTCCAAGCGCCACGACGACACCGGGCCTCACCGGCGTCTTTCTTTCTCGGGGTCTCGGCCTCGAGCTTGGCGATTCGGTGTTCGTGGTCATGCCCCCCGAGTGCCCGCTCGCCGGCAAACGGTTTAACTCGAAAACCCCGCCCGCGCGGGCCGACGAGGAAACGTGCGCCCCGAACTCGCCCACGCTCGCCTCCAGGTCCGGCTGCTCGCCGCCGCTCCCCTGCTCGTCGAGGGGACCCAGCTGGGCCTCGGACCCCGCTCGCGCCGCCTCTGCGAGCTCCTGGGGCCCCTCCCCCCGCCGCCGCGCCTGGCCGTCGTGGGCAGCCGAGCGGCCCACCGCGCCTACCTCGACTGCCTCCCCGCCGTGCTCGAGCTCGCCCGCAGCCGCGGCTGGTCGCTGGTCTCTGGCGGCGCCCTGGGCATCGACGGGGGCGCGCACCAGGCCGCCCTCGACCGCCGCGTGGCGCAGCTGGCCGTGCTCCCGTGCGGCCGCGACCAGCCCTACCCCTCACGGCACGCCGCCTTGTTCACGGCCATGCTCGACGCCCCCGAGGCCGGCCTATTGTTCGCGCAGCCCGTGGGCACCTCACCGACGCGAGCCATGTTCGCCTCGCGCAACGCGATCGTCGTCGGCCTGGCGAGCGCCGTGTTGGTCGTCGAGGCACGCTCGCGCTCGGGGACCATGGGCACGGGGCGGCTGGCGCTGGGCCGGGGCGTGCCGCTCGCGGCCGTGTCGGGCTCGGCCGGCGCGGGGCGCTTGATCGCCGCCGGAGCCCGGGGCTTGCCCCGCCCCGGAGGCCCGACGCACCGAGACCTACGCGCGGCCCTCGACACCTTCCTCGGCGCGGCCCTCGACCCCCAGCGCACCATCGAGGAGCCGACGCGGCCCTGGCCCGAGGCGCTCTCGGACCTGCGCGCACGGCTGCGAGCCGCCGGCCCTCGCGGGCTCAGCATCGACGCCTGCCCCGACCCCGAGGGCACCCTCTCGCAGCTGTGCGAAGCGGAGCTCCTCGGCCTGGTCACCGAAGCCACGCCGGGCCGCTGGGTCGCCCTGTGAGCCGAGAGCTCAGCCATCCACCAAACGAAGCTCCCGGCCCCCCGGTGGTTTGAGACCGCTCTTCATCCCCGCCAACTGACGCCCCCGCCAGCGGGGGCGACCCCATGCCCTCTCCCAGGCACGAACCCCATTGCCCACCAGCCAAAGCGGAGGAGCGGAGCGACAAAGCGTCCCCGGTCCAAAGGCGCCTGCGGGGGCAAAACAGGCTTCAGGTCGTCGCCGACCAGCTCTCGCCGGCGTCCCGGCTGACCACCGGCCGAAACAGCACCCGAAAGGCCACGCCCTTGCCCGGCCGGTTCTCGACCAGCAGCCCCCCGCCGTGAGCGCGCACGATCTCGGCCACGGCCGCGAGGCCCAGGCCCCGACTCGCCGGCTTGGTCGAGAAGAAGGGCTCGAAGATGCGGTCCTCGATGGACGCGTCGATGCCCCCGCCGGAGTCGCGCACGATCAGCCACACGTAGCGCCCCGGCTCGAGCGAGGTCCCGGCGCGCAGCTCGGCCAGCTCCTCCTCGCCGAAGTCCCCCACCCCCGTCGCCAGGGTCAGCTCTCCGCCCACGCGCCCGATCGCCTCGGAGCCGTTGTTGGCCAGGTCGAGGACCAGCTGGCGCACGCGGTGGACGTCGACGGACACCGCGGGCAGGTCCGGGTGCAGCGACAAGCGCACGCTGACCGCGTCGAAGATGACCGCGTGGATGGCCTTGGCGAGGTTGGCGACCAGCGAGCTCAGGTCGACCTGCTCGATGCTCGAGCGCCCGTAGTTGCTGTACTCGAGCATCGACGCGGCCATGCGCGCGGCCTCGCCCGCCGCGGCCTCGATGTCGAGGACGCAGACCGAGGCCAGGGTGTCGGGCTCGAGCTCGTCGAGGGCCATGCCCGCGTTGCCGAGGATGCCCTCGAACAGCTCGCCGAATTCCCGCGCCGTGCTGCCCGCGAGCACGGCCAGGTTCTCGAACTTGTGCGACTCGCCCTCGAGCTCGCGCAGCGTCCGCTGCATGCGGCGCTGCTCGGTGACGTCCTGAGCCACGGCGGTGATCACCGGGCCGCTGTCGCCCTCGCCCTCGCGCCGCACCTTGGCGACGACGAAGAGCTCCCGGACCTCGCCGTCGACGAGCAGGCGATGCTCGAGGGTCAAGCGCGTGCTGCCCTCCCCCCGGGCGCCCTCCTCGAGGGCGCGGCGCGTGGCCTCGACGTCGCTGGGGTGGAGCAGATCGAGGAGGGTCGAGAGCTTGTGGTCGTCGGCGCTGGGCAGGCCGCAGATCCGGCCGAAGTGGCTGTCCCAGCCCATGCGATCGCGCTCGACCACCCAGGTCCACCAGCCCAGGCGACCGAGCTCCCGGGCCTCGTCGAGCTCGGCCTCGCGCTCGCGCAGGGTCTCGCTCATGCGCACGGTCTCGGTCACGTCCATGGCCAGGCCGCCGATGTAGGACTCGCCGCCGGGACCCTCGAAGGGGAACTTGGCGCCCTTCCACCAATTGACCACCCCGCCCACGCCCACGGCGGGCTCGAGGATGTTGACGATGTCCCCGGTCTCGAGCACCTCTTCGTCGATGGCGCGGACCCGAGCCATGAGGCTCGCGGGCAGCAGCTCCTCCTCGAGGCGCCCGACGACGTCCGCCGGATCGATGCCAAACTTTTCGCGAAAGCCCTCGCTGATCCACCCCACCCGCCGCTCGGAGTCGCTCAGGTAGGCGACCAGCTGCGAGGCGTCCATGAACATTCGAAAGCGCTCCTCGGCCCGGGCGTACTCCTGCTCTTGCTCCTCGACCAGCGCGACCAGGTCGTAGTGCGCGACGAGGTTGCGGGCCACGCTCATGATCGGGCCCAAGCTGGCGATGAAGGCGTCGTCGAAGCCGCCGCTGCGATTGATCAACCCGACGACCAGCTCGTTGCGCGCGACCTCCGTGTCCGCGGCGGTCATCCTCGGCGCGGAGCTGCGCGCGATCGGCAGGGTGAGCATGTTGTCCACCGGCAGCTGCGGGTTGGCCTCGAACAGCTTGGGCCGCCGCGCCGTGAACAAGTCGGCGAGGGGCCGGGGGGGCGCCGCGCCGGCTCCGAGCTCCTGGAACAGGTCGTGGACCCAGAGCATCAAGGTGCCGTTGGGGTCGGCGTCGCTTGCCTCGACCGCGCCGTGGCTGACCAGCGGAACCGGACCGCCCGCTTCCCAGGTCAGCGGCAGGGCGAAGGCCACCGCGGCGCCCGAGAGCTCGACGAGCTCGACGGCGAAGCTCGACAGGGCCCGGCCGAGATCCTTCACGCCTCGCTCGGTAGGGGCGAGCATGCGCTGGATGGCGACCAGGACACGGTTCGGATCGGGGGCCGCCATGGACGCCGCCGATGGTGCCACGAAAGGGCTGAGCTGGGGGCGCGAGTTGTCGCTGCGCGTCTTTGCGCCCCTAGCAGTCGCTCCGGGCGAAGTTGCGCTCACTCGTAGCCGACGAGCAGCACGTCGAGGATGTCGGCGCTCCCGTCGAGCAGGTTGATCTCGGAGATGAAGTTGATCTCGATCATGAAGCCCTTTTGGTCCGCGAACTCGCCGGTGCCGCCGAGCAGCTCGCCGCTCCCGAACGAGGTCGTGACCACGGTCAGCGGCGGGGAGTAGCTGCGCACGAACTCCTGGGTGGCGACCATGTCGTTGATCTCGCCGAAGATCGGGGCGAAGTTCTCCTCTTGGCTCGCCAGCATGGTCCCCCGGTCGGGGAGGGTGAGGGTGTAGGTGGTGTCGGCGAGGGCGGTCTGGGTGTCGAGCAGCTGCTGCTCCGAGCCGAAGCCGATCAAGTTTCCACAGCGGTCGAGGACCTTGGTGCCGACGAAGGCGCCCTCGGAAATCTCGGGCTCGTCGAAGGTGTCGATGGTCGAGGGGAAGGGCGCGAGCAGCCCCCCCGTCGCGCTGGTCAGCGCGAAGGCGTCGGGCTGCAGGGAGAACATGAACACCTCGATCGAGCTGAAGTTGGGCACCATCAGCTGCGGCATCTCGAAGCCGGTGCATCCGACGTTCGCGCTCAATTCAGCGTTGTCGTCGACCGGCAAAGCGCGCAGTTCCCCGGAGTATTGCTTGTCCTCGGTGGCCTCGGAGTCACATCCCGCCAGCGCGGTGACGGCGAGAACCATGCACGTAGTGAGCAAAGTAACGACATTGCGAATCATCATGTTTTTACCCTTCATTCCTGCACGCGCCTACACTATCTCCCATCCGCGCACCTGCTGAAGCTCAGCGGTCTACGGCGAGAGATGCCCCAACACCTCGTCCCTACCCAAACCAAGAGTGGCATGTGCGGCCATGCAGAGCTCGTAAATTTGATCGGTTAATTTCAACTACACTCTCTCCTTGTACTTTCGATCAGTTTTGACGACTCATCCGCTAAATCGAGACACATTGCCGAGGTATTTTGGTGATTTTCGCCATCTAGACTGCAGTCGAGCGCTCGCCACCAAGTGCACCGAAGACCGAGGCTTGGATGATCGACCAGTGACCGGCGACCCGTTCGATCGCGAGACGGGGGTGAATCTTCGCCCGTCATTCGCGCGACTCGCCCGAGGTCCAGGTCGAGCAGTCGGGCTCCGGCCCAGCGTCCGGTCGCCGGCCTCCGCTATAGGGTTCGGGCCCGGTCGCGAATCGTCAGCTCTGCAACCAGCTCGCCTGCGCGATCCGCCTCGAGCATGGCCCCCAATCGCCGCAGGCGGGTCTCGGCAAGCTTTGCCAAGTCGAGGGCACCGCGCAGGTCGTGCGGGGTGAGGACCACCGCCTGCGCGAGCTGACACAGGCCCACGTGGCGCTGCGCGACGAGGGACTGGGCCTGGTTCGAGAGCACCTCGAGGCCGACGTACTCGTCGCTGGCTCCGTCGCCCGAGCCCACGCCCAGGCGCAGCGAGGTCAGGCCACGTCGAGCTCGCGGAAGGGGTTGCCGAGGACTTCGCTCTCGCTCCGGGCCCGCGCGAGCAGCTCGGGGCGCCCGCCCGCGGGGCTCGCCTCGGCCATGACCAGCAGCCCACCGATGCTCACCTCGCGCATGCCCAGCTTGTCGGCGATGGTGACCGCCTCACCAGCGTGGCGGCGCGCGTCCTCGGGGCGACCCTCGGTCAGCGCGACCAGCCCGAGCAGCTCCTCGGCGCGGGCGAGCTCGGCCTGGGCCCCGGCGCGGCTGGCCATGTCTCGGGCCCGTCGGGCCGCGCCCCCGGCCTCGGGCACCCGCGCGCCGAGCAGCAGGTGGCGGCCGTACTCGACGTGGACGAGGGCGAACAAGCGCGGCTCGTCGAGGACTTTGACGAGGTCTCGGGCCGCGTCGAGGATGTCGCTCGCGTCCTCGATCATGCCGAGGTCGCGCATGATCCGAACGCGCAGGCAGTAGGTCCGCGCCAGGCCGCGGCGGTCGCCCATCGCCCCCTTGTCCTTGGCCGCGCGCTCGAGCGAGCGCAGGGCACCGCTGGCGTCGCCCGCCAGCGCGCGAGCCTGAGCGAGGTGCAGGCGCACGCTCGAGGCTGTCCACCGCTGCTGACCCGCGTTGAGGGCGAGGCAGCGCTCGTAGGCCTCGATCGCCGCCTCGGCCTCGCCCCGGGCCAGGAACAGGGCGCCGGCGCTGCGCTCGAGGGCCGCCGCGACGGCGTCGCGCTCGGGGGTCCGCGGCTCCCGAGGGTAGGTCTCGAGGTCTGCTCCCCCCGCCTGCAGCTCGCCCCAGGCGCGGTCCAGGAAGCCCGCCGCGCAGTGGGTCTCGGCGGCCTGGGCCCACAGCCCCACGCGCTCGACGGTGCGCCGCGAGCCGACCAGCTCCAGGCCCTCGCGGCAGTAGTTGAGGGCCGACTCGTAGTGGCCGAGCTTGCTCGCCACCCGGGACAGGTTGCACAGCTGGCGCAGCTCCTCGTCGAGGTCGCGCTCGCTCTTGGCCCGGCGCCGCGCGTTCTCGTAGGCCTCGCGCGCCCGGGACAGCTCGCCGTGCATGAAGTGGTTGTCGCCCACGGACATCGAGCGGGCCGAGCTGACCGGGCGCAGGGCCGCGAGCTCGACCTTGGCCGCGAGCTCGAGCTCGGCCGAGTGCCCGTCCTGGGGGCGCAGGCCCAGGAGTCGATCGGCGAGCTGGCGCTTGCCCATGGTCCGGGCCAGCCCCGCGCCGCGGGTGCCGAGCTGCTCGAGGCGCGAGTCGTCGGACTCGTCGAGGGTCGCGGCCAGGCGCTGCAGCGCGCTCAGGGCCCCGCCGTGCTCCTTGCGCATGAGCTCGAGCTCGGCCGAGGCGAGGTAGAGCTCGGCGCGCTCGACCGCCGGGAGGGAGTCCGCGACCTCGAGCAGGGCCGAGAGCTTTGACAGCGCCCGCAAGGGGCGGTGCTCGGCCGCCGCGCGCTGGGCGAGGGCCACGGCCCAGGTCCGCGCGTCGGCCAGCTCGCCGGCCTCGAGCAGGTGGGCGAACAGGGCGTCGTCGCGGGCGACGTCCTCCTCGCCGCGGATGATCTTGCGCAGGCGAGCGGCGCAAAAGCGGTGCAGCTTGCGGCGCGCGGCCTCGTGGATGTCGTCGTGGATGACCCGGCGCAGGACCTCGCTCGAGAACCGGTAGACCACCGCCCCGCCCTCGCGGTGCTCGGTCAGCATGCCGCGGTTGACGGCGTGCTCGAGCTGCCGGACCAGGAGGTTGCGCGGGCGCGTGTGCAGCTCGGCGAGGTGGCCGAGCTCGAAGCCCCCGGAGCCCACGGCCAACACCGAGCCCGTGCGGAGGGCGGTGACCAGGCCGTCCTCGAGCTCGTTGAGCGTCCCGGCCAGCTGCACGCGGAGGCTGCGGGGCACGGGCCACAGGGCGGCGTCGAGGTACCACGAGCCCTCCCGGCGGATCAGCAGGCCCGACTCGAGGGCCGCGCGGACCAGCTCCCGGGCGAACAGGGGCCGGCCGCCGCTTTGGTGGTGCAGGCTCTCGGCCAGATCGAGCTCGGGCTGCTCGCTGCCCAAGAACTGGGCGAGGAGTCGGTCGTAGCGCTCGGGGGCGATGGGCCCGAGGCGCTGACGCAGGCAGCGGGGGTGCGCCCGCAGGCACCGCTCGAGGCGGCGCAGGGCGTGGTTGGGGGGCAGCCCGTCGTCCTGGTAGGCGACGACGATCAGCAGCGGGCTGTGGGGCAGGCGGCGAAACAGCAGCTCGACGAGCTCGACGGTCTCGCCGCACAGGTGCGCGTCGTCGATGGTCAGGGCGAGCGGGCGTCCGTCGGCCACGAGGGCCTCCACGGCCCGCACGATCAGCATGTCCACGCGCTCGCGCGGGGACAGCTCCCGGGTCACCTCGGTGCGCACGCCTCGACGGGGGCGCCGCCGGGGGGCCGCGGCCGAGAGCCCGGCGAACAGCTGCGGGTCGGGCTCGCGCCTGCTCGCCAGCTCCCCCAGGCCCTCCCGGTTCAGGGCCGGGAACACCTCGACGAGGTCGGCCGCGATCTCGACCAGGTCGCCGGCGGCCTCGGGGCGGCGGGCCATGCCCGCCGTGAGCACCTCCTCGAAGGGCCCGAGGCGCCCGTGGTCCTCGTCGGCGCGGGTCCGCAACAGCTCGATGCTGCGCTGCTGGCAAGCCAGCACCAGCTCGTCGAGCAGCGTGGTCTTGCCCATGCCGATGGCCCCAGACAGCAGCACCAGCTGCAGCCGCGAGCTCCGGGCCGTGGTCAGGCGCGCGTCGAGGGCCCGCAGCTCCCGGTCGCGACCGATCGCCTTGCCCAGCATGGTCCGCGCGTCGGCCTCGCCGCCGAGGGTCCAGGCCCCGCGCGAGCGGGCCGGCTCGATGAGCAACGTGGCCGCCGTCGAGCCGTCGGCGTAGAGCGACAGCCGCTTGGCCACGTCGCCAGCGTCGCCCGGGCGCCGCGAGGGGTCCTTGGCCAGGAGCTCGACGACGAGCAGGTCGAGGGCCCGGGGCAGGTCCGTGCGCAGCACCGCCGGGCGCACCGGGGTCGCCTCGGTGATCGCCTGGAGCACCGCCTGGCCGGTCCCGACGAAGGGCGGGCGGCCGACGATGCACTCGTAGAGCAGCAGCCCGAGGGCGTAGAGGTCCGTGCGCGGATCGGTGTCGCCGCCCCAGACCTGCTCCGGCGCGAGGTACTCCGGGGTGCCCATGGACAGCGCGGCCTGAGAGCCCTCCCCCGCCGCCTGCACGTCCGCGATGGGGCTCAGCCCGAAGTCCATGACCCGGACGTGCAGCGCCCCGTCGACCATGCTCAGGTTGAGGTTCTCGGGCTTGAGGTCGCGGTGGATGACCCCCTCGCCGTGGGCGTGGGCGAGGACCTCGGCGACCTGGCGGCCGATCTCCGCGGCCAGGGGGATCGGCAGGGGGCCCGGCAGCAGCAAGTCCCGGAGCGTGCGCCCCTCGAGCAGGGGCATGACCAGGAACAGCAGGTCGCCGTCGCGGTTGAACTCGAAGATGGGCACCAGGCCCGGGTGCTCGAGGCCCCGGACCTGCTTGGCCTCGTAGCGCAGGCCGACCTCGAGCAGGTCGCGCCCGGGGTGGTCGCCGATGACTCGGATCGCGACCTCGCGCTCGTCGACGAGGTCGAAGGCGTGATAGACGACGCCCGCGCCCCCCTGCCCGAGCTCCCGCTCGAGCACATAGCGTTCCCGGAGGATGCGCCCGTCCTGCACCAGGGACGTGTGTACCATCGCGGCGCTGGCGACGGTGCACCCACCCCGACCGAGAAGAGCCAAGCAGAGTCTAGAGAGCGGCTCAGAGCTCCAGGCGCATGGGCAGCCAGGGCTCGGTCCCGCCCCCCTCGGGGGCCTGGCCGTCGACGCGGGTGAAGCCGCAGCGGGCGTAGAATTCCCCCGACTTCGAGGGCGCATGGACGCGCAGCTCGGGGTCCCCCGCGCCGCGCCGCGCCCGAGCCAGCGCCTCGACGATCCCCTCGCCGAGGCCGCGACCGGCGTGACTCGGCGCGACGACCACGGCGCGCAGCCGGCCGAGATCCCCCGCCCCACCCGCGCCGGCCCAGCCCGCCTGGGGGTCATGGAGCGCGCCGCCCACGACCTCCCCGCGCACGCGCGCGACACACCAGACGCTGCGCGCGGCGATCGGCCCGAGCGCGTCCAGGCTCTCGACGTCGGGGCCGAAGCCGCGCGCGGACCACAGCGCCTCGAGGGCCCCCCGCCAGGCCTCGGGGACGGCCTCGAGGGTGTCGTGCAGGCTCACCTCGACGTCGGGCCAGCTGTAGTGCCACCACACCGGGCCCAGGCCGCTGCGCAGCGCCGCGGGCAGGTGCTCGAGCTCGTTGTGGGCCTGGAGCAGGGCGCCGCCGCCGGGATCTCCGAGGGCGAGCTGCACCCGGGTGATGCCGGTGTTGCCGTGCACGAAGGCGCTGCGCTGGTACCACGGGACCTCGAACAGGCGCCGGAGCCAGCGCGACATCAGATCGCCGTGCACGACGACGATGGCCCGGGACCAGCCCCGCTCCATCGCCTCCGCGCCCAGGGCCTGGGTCCACGCCATCACGCGATCCAGGCGCGCCCAGCAGTGCTCGACCGGCTCGGCGCCCCGCGACTCGACGCCCCGGCCCGAGTACCAGCCCGCCTCCGAGATGTCGCGGCAGTGCACCGGGTGGGCCGCCTCGAGGGCGTCCGCGTTGGCCGTGGCCGCGGCCCGCTCGCCGACGTAGGCGCCCCCGACCTCGTAGAGATCCCCCTGGCAGCGAAAGCGCTCCCGCGGGACCTGGCCGACCTCGGCGATGGCCTGCGCGGTGTCCAGGGCCCGGCGCATCGGGCTGGCGACGAGCAGGGTGTCGGGCCGCGCGGCCAGGGGCCCGAGGGCCTCGCCGACGATGGCCGCCTGGCGCCGGCCGAGGGCCGAGAGCTCCGGGTCCGCCGCGCGCCGCGTCTCGTACAAGTCCTTGGCGCGGACCAGATCGCCGTCGCAGTCCTCGACGCTCTGGGCGTGGGCGACGTTGTTTTGAGACTGAGCGTGCCGCACGAGCAGCAGGTTCAGGCGCGACGGGGGGAGCCTCCCTGGCATGCCCCAAAGCTACCCTACCGCCGGCGACACGCTCACCCCGCGCGGGTCACGAGCGGGCAACGGTGCGCGCTCAGAGGGTCGGCCAAAACGAGTTTGGCCATCCCTCTGTCGACTTTAGCCGTCGTGGACGACGCCACGCCCTCCCTGCCCCACGTCCACGACTCAGCAGCCCACGCGCTCGAGCGCGACGACCACGTCGTCGAACCACACCTCGTTGGCGAAGTTGCTGAAGCTGTGCCAGCCGAGCATGAACTCGGTGAACTTGCCGTCGAGGAAGTCGGTCCCGAGCACGCCGTTGTTCCACTGCGAGGGGTCGTCGACGAGGTGGATCGGCTCGCCGTCGCTCCACGCCTCGACGCGGTGCGGGCCCTCGTCCGCGACGAAGGCGACCTCGATGCAGTGCCACTCCCCGGCGGTGATCTCCGGGCCCATGCCCCACTGCTCCTGGGTCGGGGAGATGTCGTCGCTGGGCACCTCGTTGGTCCCGATCACCCCCTTGATCTCGCCAAAGCGGACCTCGTCGCTGGCCTGCCCCGGCGTGCCGCGGATGCCGATCAGGGTCTCGTGGTTGTTGCCCGGGTTTTGGCCGAGCTTGCCCGTGAGCCACACGTGGGCGCGGACGTAGATGGTCGTGGTCCCCGGCGGCAGCGGCCGGGTCAGCATGCCGGGGTTGGACCCGGCCTTGACGTGCAGGGACTGGGAGCCGCCGTGGGGCTTGGTGCCGTCGACGAGGGCGAAGGTGTCCGCGCCGGGCATGTTCGCGGCGTTGACCTGCCAGTTGACGAAGCTGTCCCAGCCCGCGGGCACGGTGTCCGGGGCCGCGGCCTCGAAGTCCTCCTCGAAGAGGATCAGCGCCGGGTCGAGGCCCGTCTCCGAGCTCTCGGAGCTCTCGCTCTCCGCGTCGCTCGAGCTCGAGCTGTCCGTGGTCGACTCTTCACCGGCCGTGGTCGAGCCCTCCGCCTCGTCGGAGCTCGAGCTGTCCTCGGTGTCCTCGCCCGCGTCGAGGCTCCCCGCCGTCGTGTCGAGGGTGGCGATGGCCGTGTCCTCGCCCTCGCTGGGCTCGGGCGCGGAGCAGGCGGCCAGGCTCGCCAGCGCGAGCGCGGCCAGGCCCGTTTCGTGGATGGTCATGCGCATCATCCCGCTCCCCTCAGTAGCTGACGCAGTAGCCAAAGGAGGTCGTCCCCTGGGCCGGCACCGTCGCGTTGGTGAAGTCGCCGGTGAAGGTCGTGTACTCGCCGTCGGGCGTCGCCGTCGAGGTCCAGTGGTTGTTCAAGGTGCCCTCGAGGATCAGGCTGACCTCCCAGTCGATGGGCGCGTCGGTGACGTTGTAGACGTGGATGGTGTTGCACTGGCCCTGGGCCCACTGCGAGTCGATGGTGACCTCGATCTCGATGCCCTCCGAGATGAGCCCGTCGCCGCCGGAGTCTTCGCTCTCGGTGTCGGCCTCGCCCTCGCCCCCGTCCGTCGAGCTGCCGCCCTCGTCCGTCGAGCTCTCGCCCTCGTCGCCGCCCCCGGTGTCGCCGCCGGGCACGTAGTCCCCGGCCTGGCGGCGCAGGAAGTGGGGCGAGCGGACCAGCTCCGAGACCAATCCGTCGAGGCGACCGCCGTTGGTCGCGAAGCTCTCGCGCATGGACTCGCCCACGCACTCGAGCTCGCCCTCGAGCTCGGCCCCGAGGGCGAACTCGGTCCACAGCTGCGCGTAGCAGTCGCGGACCTCGTCGCCGCCCGCGAGGATGCCCTGGAGCTCGGCGGCGCCCTCGAAGGTCCCGTCGATGCCCTGGCTGCGCACGATCTCACCGGTCGCGTCGACGGGGTGGATCCCGTCGACCTCGCGGAAGCGGCCGATCGCGTCGTAGTGCTCGAGGCCAAAGCCGATGCCGTCGATGAGCTCGTGGCAGCCGCTGCAGGCCATCTCCGAGGAGTGGGCCGCGTAGCGCTCGCGGGTGCTGAGGTCGGGGTCGACCGCCGGCGGCGAGGTGTCGAGGCCCGCCGGCGGCGGCGGGAGCTCGTGGCACATCAGGCGCCCGCGGACCATCAGCCCGCGGTGGATCGGCGACGAGGTCGTCGGCAGGGCGTGGGCGGCGTTGACCGAGCCCTGGGTCATCAGGCCGCCGTAGCTGACCCCGTCGAGGCCGACGCGGCCGTAGCCCTCGGCGTCGACCTCTCCCGGCGCCGGGACGCCGTAGAAGGCCGCGAGCTCCGAGGTCACGTGGGTGAAGTCGGCGGTCAGCAGGTCCGCGAGGCTGCCCCCCGAGTAGAACACCTCGGCGACGACGCGGTGGGTCTCGCCGAGCATCGCCTCGCGGATCTCCGGGGTGAACTCGGGGTAGAGATCGGGGTCGCGGGTCACCGTGGGCAGCAGGCCGATGCCCAGCCACTCGTCGACGAAGCGCGCGAGCACCCGCTCGCTGCCCGGGGCGCCGAGCAGGCGCTGGGCCTGGGCCTCGAGCACGGCCGGGTCGAGGATCTCCCCGCTCTCGGCCAGGGCCTCGAGCTCGGCGTCGGGCATGGTCCCGACGATGAGGTAGGAGAGCTCGGACGCGACCTCGTGGGCGGTCAGCGTGTAGGTCCCGTCGCCCGCGTCGACGCCGAGCTCCGTGCGGTAGAGGAAGTTCGGCGACTGCAGGGCCGCGGCGACCATCCACTTGAGGCCCTCGTCGAAGCCGTCCTCGGCCTCGACGACGGTGTAGAGCGCCAGGTAGCGCGCGACCTCCTCGTCGGTCACGGGCCGCCGGAAGGCCCGGACGGCGAAGGCGCGCATGAAGGACTCGGCGCAGGCCTCCCCGTCGATGGGGTCGCAGCCCAGGAAGTCGCCCTGGTTGGTGACGATGTGATCGGCGAGGGCCTCGGCCGCCACGCGGTACTGGTCGGCGAGCAGGCCCGAGACCGTCAGCGAGTCGGCGTTGTTGGTGAAGCCGTTGATGACGTTGTCCGAGGCGAAGCCCTCGGCCTGCGCGGCCAGGTCCCCGTCGACCGCGACCAGATCGCGCACGGTGTTGTCGTACTCGAGGTGCGAGAGCCGTCGGATCCCGCGGCCGCCGATGTCGGAGTTGGCGTCCTCGCAGCTCGCGACCTCGCCGCCTTCTTCGCCGTCGCTGCCGCTGTCTTGCTCGCAGTCGAAGGTGCCCTGGGCCCGGGCCACGAACTCCTCGAGGGCCGCGTAGTCCGGCGTCCCCGGGGTCAGCTGCGTGCCGCCGCCGTGGCCGTCGGGGTGCGCCCCGATCGGCTTGAGCAGGAGCACCGAGGTCCCGTCGACCTCCTCGTTGGCCACGCCGGCCATGACCTGCATGTTGTAGGCGGCGGCGCCCTCTTCCCCGGGCGGGCGCAGGACCATGGCCGAGTCCTTGGCCGCGCCCTCGCTGTTGTGGCAGCTAAAGCAGGTCATGGACGCGAAGGGCTTCCAGACCTGCTCCTCGAAGAACTCGGCGTCCGAGGGGCAGTCTTCGCCGCCGCCGTCTTGTCCCTGAGCACAGCCCGCGGCGACGCCCATGGCGAAGCCCGCGACCGTGAGAACCTTGAATACCGGATGCATGGGATGCGTGGTGGTCATCGGATGCTCCGCCTTCCTAAGCCATCAGCCCCGCGAGGGGTCCCGCGCCAAATGAAGCCTGACCGAAGGTGTCGTTGCTCAGGCCCATGGCCTGACACAGCGACACCATCAGCTTGTTGTGGGGTTCGCCGTCGAAGCTGAGGTACTGCCCCGTGGTGAAGCAGCCGCCCCCGCCCCCCGCGAGCACGAAGGGCACGTCGGTGCACACGTGCTGGCGGGAGTCGCCCATCTCCTTGGCCCACAGGACCACCGAGTTGTCGAGCATCGTGCCCTCGCCCTCGGGCTCGGGCAGGGCCGCGAGCTGCTCGAGGAGGTAGGCGAACTGCTCGGCGCTCCACCGCTCGCAGGCGGCGAAGTGGGCGACCCCGGCGGGGTTGCTGTCGTCGATGTGCGAGAGCGAGTGGTGGCCCTCGTTGACCCCGTCGACCCAGGAGAACACCGACTGGCTGACGGTGTGCGACAGCTGGATCGTCGCCACGTTGGTCAGGCCGCAAGACAGGCCGATCACGGCCAGATCGATCTGGGCCTTGGTGATGTCCGGGATCTGGGTGTCGGAGAACAGGTTGCCGATGACCGGGGCCAGCGGCGGCTCGCCGCAGCTGCCCGAGGCCTGCAGCCCCTGCTCGACGGTCGCCAGCGCCTCGAGGTGCGCGTCGAGCTTGTGCCGCTCCTCGCTGCCCAGCTCCTGGCGCAGGGAGTGGGTCTCCTCCGTGACCAGGTCGACCACCCGCTGACGGCGCTCGCGGAGCTTGGCCGCCTCCTCCTCGCCGCCGAGCAGATCGCCGAACATGCGGTCGTAGACGTTGAGCGGGCTGTCGTCCGGGGTCACGAACTGCCCGGGCGCGCTGTAGCACATCCGGGTCTGGTTCGAGCCGCCCCAGGCGCTGGTCTGGATGCCCAGCTCGAGGGACTTGAACTTGGTCGAGGTGTCGAGCTGCGAGGCGATGAACTGGTCGACGGACGCGCCCCCGCCGACCGAGCCCGCGTCGCCCTTGCAGGTCAGCATCGCCTCCATGCCGCCCTCATGGTTGTCGGCCTGGAAGAAGTTCAGCCCGTCCATGACGATCAAGTTGTCCTGGTGGGGCGCCAGGGGCTCGAGGATGCTCCCGGCCGGGAAGGAGAAGTCCGTCCCCCCGCCCGTCGGCCGCCAGTGCGAGTGCACGATGCCGTCGGGCGAGAAGAATATGACCAGGCGCTTGGCCACGCCATCGGCGGCGCGAGCCCGCCGGGTCCGGGCCAGGTTGACGAAGGGCGCGGCGACGAGCCCTGCTCCTGCGAGCTTCAAGAAGTGACGACGGCGTACGGTGTGCATGGTTCACGCTCGAGCCTCGCTGAGGGACGAGGCGCGGCTACGTCAGCCGAGCAAGGGAGCTCGGCCTGACATTGGGTGCTCACGGTTGGGGTTTGACGGACCTCAGCTCCAGCGCGAGCGGGCTGGGGTAGAGGCGGTGGTGGCGTCAATCACAAGCAGGAAACTGGGAGCCGCCGACGACGGGGTCGCCGAGCTGCAGGGGGATGTCGACGTCCGTGATCACGTGGCCGTGGATGTCGGTCACCCGGAAGGTGAAGGGGCCGGTGCCGAAGCCGTCGGGATCGACGAAGAAGTTGTAGCCTTCGCGCGGGACGGCCTTGAAGTTCCCGCCGCCGGTGTCGTACTCGAACTTGGCGATGGGGTTGCGGTGGTTGCGGACCAGGACCCCGGTCCACCACTGGCTGCTGCCTTCTTTAAAGCTGTAGGCGATCGTGCCGGGGTCGTCGCAGGAGATGAGTTCCCAGGTGATCGGGATGATGCCGTCGATGATCTCGCCGATCTGCTCGAAGGCGGGCGGGTTGAGGTCGATGTGGCCCTCGTAGCAGATCGGGTTGGTGGCGATCGGGCACTGATCGACGATCTGGATGTCGACGCTGCCCTTGGGCCCGGTGACCCGCGCGCAAGCGCCACACATCGCCGCGTCGGCGTACTGGGCCGTGTTCAACGCGCCGTAGAACTGGGGCAGCGTTCCCGTGGGGTAGCTGCAGTTGACCAGGTCGGTGGCCAGCTCGTACCAGGTGGCCTGGCCCTCGAAGACCTGCGCAGGTCCGCACGAGCCCTGTCCGCCGCTGGTCTCGGACGCCGTGTCCCCCGAGCTCGCCTCGCCGCTAGTCTCGCCGGAGCTCTCGCCAGACCCCGACTCGCCGCTCGACGCTTCGCCCTCGGAGCTCTCCCCCGCGGTCGTCGTGTCGGCCTCGTCCCCCGTGTCCGGAAAGCCGAGGGTCGCCCCGCCCGTCGAGCCCTCCTCGCTCGGCTCCTCGGCGCACCCAAACAGGGACACCAGGGTCAGCGAGAGCAGGGCGATGCTACGAGCAGGAGACATGAGAACGAGAGGCACACGCCTTGTGTATCAGTGCTGTGCACCCGGCTTCGACGAGTGGATGAAAGTTTCCCGATATTGAAAAAAATCGTCCATTCAGACACTCGGGGACCCACGTGGTCCACATGCGAGGGTTGTCCCCATCGTCCTGCCTGATCCCCATCTGTTGTGTCACCGCGCTCACGCTGAGTGCATGTGGAGACGACGGCTCGAGCAACCCCTTCGTGACCACCGAGGGCAGCGCGACCCTCACCACGACCGGCAACGATGACGAGGCCGGCGACACCCTCGGCACCGAGTCTGGAACGACGGGGCCCAAGCTCGACATGTCGGCGGAGGAGTCCGGGGCGGAGGGCAACCCCTGCGCCGAGACCACGGGCGGCGGCGGGCTGGCCGAGATCGCGTTCAGCAACATCTGGATCGCCAACTCCCCCGAGGGCACGGTGTCCCGCGTCGACACCGTGACCGGCGAGCACGTCGGCCGCTACGCCACGGGCCCGAACAACGCCAGCGATCCCTCCCGGACCACGGTCAACCTCCAGGGCGACGTCGCCGTGCTCAACCGCCAGGGCTCGGTGATCAAGATCGCCGCCGAAGAGGATCGCTGCGTCGACCTCAACGACGACGGCATCATCCAGACCTCGACCAACGACACGGCCCTGGGCTGGGGCGTCGACGAGTGCATCGTGTGGGAGGTGCCCCTGCACCCCGGCGCGCGCGCGGCCGCGTGGGACTCGGGCAGCGACCCCGAGTCGGAGGACTGCGAGGGCATCCCGAGCCTGTGGGTCTCGGCCCTCGACGCCCAGAACACCATCCACGTGTGGCGCCTGGCCGGGACCGACGGCGCCGAAGAGGGCCACGCGACCATGCCCAACTGGGCCGGCGCGCAAGAGTGGGGCGGCCTCTACGGCGGCGCCGTCGACAAGGGCCGCAACTTCTGGGCGATCGGCAAGGACGACCCCGCGCTGTTCCGCACCGACTTCGACACCATGGAGATCACCCGCTACGACGCGCCCCAGGGCGTCGGCCGGCTCTACGGCATCGCCATGGACAAGGACGGCAACCCCTACGCGACGGCGGAGTTCGACAACCGCCTGCTCCGCTTCAACGCCGACAGCGAGACCTGGGAAGACCTCGCCACGATCCAGGGCACGCTCCGGGGCCTCGCCGTCGACGGCCTCGGCGACGCCTGGGTCGCGACCAACGGCAACTGCGGCCTGGCCCACTACCACCTCGCCGACGGCACCGTCGACACCATCACGCTGCCCGAGTGCAACATCCCCGTCGGCGTGTCCATCGACGTCGACGGCTTCGTGTGGGTCGTCGACCAGTGGGCCGGCGCGCCGCCCTTTGGCCGGGCCCACAAGCTCGACCCCCTCGACTACACCGTGGAGTTCACGGTCATGGGCTTCGACACGCCCTACACCTACTCCGACATGACCGGGGCCGGGCTCGATCTGGTCTCCTACCCCCCCGTGGGCTGATACACGGCTCTCCTCGACCATCGAGCGACCCGCTTGACCGCCCCCGAGCGGCTCCGGATACTCGATTGGTCGAGTTGAATGCTCAGCCTCCTGCTCAGCACCTTGGTCCTGGGCCCCGCCCCCGAGCCCGCGCCCGCCGAGACCCAGCCCGAGACTCCCGGTGAGCCCGCCGAGCTCTCGGCCGTGGAGGACATTGCCTTCGCCCTCGTCGGCGAGTGGCCGGGGCTCGAGCCCGCCCAGCTCGAGCCGGTGCTGGCCTCGAACCTCGTCGACCTCGGCATCGAGATCGAGGTCACGACCCGGCCCGCCGGGAACGTGTTCGTGCAGCTCGACTGGGCCCGGACCCTCGGGGCGCAGCGCCGCGGCCGGGCGGTGTTCTGGCTGGTCCGCCGAGACCCCGAGACCGTGCAGCTGTTCGTGCTGCCTCCGGGGACCGACCTCGGCTACGTCCGCGACATCGCCTTCGCCGGCGGCCCCGACGAGCTCGCCGAGCTGCTCGCGGTCATCGTCCGCGGGGCCGCCGAGTCGCTCCAGGCCGGACCGCCCAGCGGGATGCGCGGAGTCGAACCACAGCCCGATCCCGATCCGCCGCCGGACCCGGACCCCGATCCCGACCCGCCGGTCCTCCCGCCCGTCGACCCCGGCCCCTGGGTTCACGTGTCGGTGAGCTACCTCGGCGCGAGCTTGTCCTCGAACGCGCCCTGGCAACACGGCGCGGCCGTGGACGTCGGCCTGCGCCTGCGCTCTCGCCTCGACGTGGGGCTGACCGCCGGGTGGGGCACGGGCCTCGCCCGCGACGCGCTCAGCCCCCTCCAGCTGCACCGCGTGCCCATCGGGCTGACCCTCGGCTACGCCTTCGATCCCGACCGACGGGTCTCCGGGCGGATCCTCGCCACGGGCGTGGTCGAGGCCGTGAGCTGGCAACCCACGGACGCGAGCGACCTGGAGCTCGCGGGCGGCACCGACCTACGCGTCGGCCTCGGGGTGCGCGGTGACCTCGTCATCAAGCTCCACGCAGGCCTCGGCCTGCTGCTCGGCGGCAGCGTCGTGGGCTGGCTACGCAACGTCCGCGTCGACGTCGACGAGTCGGGCGAGCTGCGAACCGTCCTCGGGCCTGCGCCCGTGGGTGGAGAGCTGCGCGCGGGCCTCGAGTACGCCTTCTGATCTGACACCACTGCAGGAATTGCCTGCACTCCTGGATGGGTGCAGAAGCTGCCCGCTTCACTCGCCGGGCATGCAAGCCATGCAGCAGCCGAACTGAATGGTCTGCCCTTCGAGCACGACGACGTTGCTCGCCGCGGCCGTACCCGTGAAGCTCCAGTCCGTCGGAGAGAGCTCCTCGAACTCGGTGTTCCAGCAGTTGTTCATCTCGCCGCCGAAGCGAAGATCGCGGGTCCAGACCAGGTTTTCCGTGGACTCATTGGTCAGGTAGACGTACCTGCACGCTCCGTCTTCCCAATCATTCATCGGGGCAAACTCGACGGTGATGCCTTCGGTCCCGCCCAGGTCGACGATCTCGCAAGGCTCGGGTACGGGACCGCCCGTATCTTCGCTGCCGTCGGTCTCCGTATCCATGGACTCGGAGGACTCGGTGCCCGTGTCGGTCTCCGTCGACTCGGTCTCCGTCGACTCGGTCTCCGTCGACTCGGTCTCCGTCGAGCCCGAGTCCGTCGAGCCCGTCTCGGTCTCCGTCGAGTCCGAGTCGCTCTCGTCTCCCCAGGCCTCGGTCGCCGCGTCCTGTGCGCCTTCGTCCCCCGCGTCGACCTGCCCAAGTTGATGCACTTGCACACAACCGACCCCCAACCCACACGCGACCGCTGCAAAAAGGAAGCGCACGTCAACCACGACTGGGGTAGTGTACCCCACTCGCGGAGGCGACTCCCACGCCTTCGTTTTTGTTCGTCCGTTTCGAGCCGCTGCCGACCACCTGCAATACGTGATGTCCAGTGACGCGAACAACGGCGCTGCCGACGGGGTTGAAGAGGCCATTCTCGCCGCGCTTCGCCAATACCCCGAGCTGGAGGCGTCGCCCGCCGAGGACGACGAGGCGCTAATCTCGGCGGTTGTCACCGCCCACCTCGAGGGCTCGAGCGCGACGGCCCCCGAGCCTGCGCGCGTCATCCCGATGCGCTGGATCGCCGCCACGGGGCTGCTCGCGGCGGCGGCCGCCGCCGTCTTGTGGCTGGTCCCGTCGAACTCCGACGACACCGCGCGTCAGGCGACGGCGACCAATCAGACCGACACCAACGCACCCACCCAGGCCATGTGGGTGCTCGAACCCCAAGGTGCGCCCGCGCAGGGGATCGTCGTGTCCGAGTCCGTGGAGACCTGCGCCAAGCGGAGCGACGCCCGCGCCTGCCTCGAGCCGGGATCGCGCGCGAGCTTCCAGGACGACGGCAACCTCGAGCTGCTCGCTGGGCGTGCCCGCGTCGAGGCCGAGGCTCCCATCGTCGTGATGCTCGCCGGCGTGCGCATCCAGGCGACCACCGCCGCGGCGGTGTTCGTCGCCAACTTGCGCATGGACACCGAGACCTGGACCGTGTCCGTGGAGAGCGGGACCGTCACGGTCTCCGACTCCAACGGCATGAAGCAGGTGCTCGAGGCTGGGGAGTCCGCCGGCAGCGAGAGCGCTGGCGTGCCCGCCCAGGTCGTCGACCCCGACGACGCGGCGCCCCCCGTCGACGCGGCCGCGCCCAGCTCCGATCCGAGCGTCGCCAAGGCCAAGCCCAAGTCGAGCAAGAGCGCCGACGAGCTCCTCGATCTGGCCCGCAGCCAACGGACGGCCAAGGACTTCGCGGCCGCGGCCGCGACCTACGAAGAGCTGGTCCGCAGCTACCCCAGCTCCGCCAAGGCCCGATCGGCCCACGTGTCCGTCGCCCAGCTCTACCTCGGGCCGCTCGACAACCCGAGCAAGGCGATTCGCCACTTCGATCGCTACCTCAAGCGCGGGGGTCCCCTCGCCGAGGAGGCCCACTACGGCAAGATCCGGGCGCTCCGCAAGCAAGGTCAGACGGCCAAGGCCAAGACCGAGGCCGCGGCCTTCCTCGACGACTACCCGCAGAGCGCCTACGCCGACGCCGTGCGCGGGAACTAAAACCGGGGCCGCCCCCCCAAGCGAGCTTCGAGGCTGTGGATGTGTCCACGGCCTCTTTCATTTTCTGCCATCTTCTGCGACCCCCGCGGACCACCAAGCGTGCGAGGGCTACTCCGTTCGGCGAACGCCGAGCTTGAGATCGCGACGCACCAGCCGACACAGCTCCTGGTGCCCCTTTTGGATCCTCGACTTGACGGTCGGCACGGGCGCGCTGGTGATCTCGGCGATCTCCGGGATGGTGTGGCCCATGGCGAAGCGCAGCAACACGGCGACGCGCTGCACCTCGGACAGCTGGCCGAGGTACTCCTCGAGGGGCCGCGGCAGACGATCGAGGAGCTCGGTCTGCAGCAGGGTGCGGCGCTCTCGTTGCTCGCCGTCTTGGGCCTGCGCCTGGGCCTGCCTGCGCTCGCGGACCCGCTTTTGCTTGTTCATCCAGCGCAGGGTCGAGCGCGTCGCAATGCGCTGCGCCCAGGCCTCGAGGGGCCCCCGGCCCGCGTAGTTCGAGGCCGAGCTCAACAGGTCCATCAGCGAGATCTGGACGGCATCGTTCGCGTCATCGCTACGTCGCAGCAACCCTCGCGAGACACGACGGACCGTGGGCAAAAGACGACGCGCGAAGGTCTCGCACGCGCGCTTGTCCCCCTCGGCGACTGCGCGCGCGAGGGCCAAGTCATCGGCGTATGCGCTCGTGCTCGTCCTCCCACTGGACCCGTCCAGCGCGCGGTCCATGGGAATGGCATTTCCGCCAGACCCCATCGACGCGATCGTATCGGAGGCCCATGGCCTTGTCCACGACGGTGATCCCCCCGTTGGCTGTCGAGTTGGTCGCGTCAGCGCGCCCAACACCTAGGCTCGTCACGCGGGTCCGTCGAGGTCGGCGAAGATCGAGGCACCGCGGTCCGCCGGACCGACGCCCGCGCGGAACCTGGCGAAGAGCTCGCGCCCGTAGCCCTGGGCGCTCGGTTCGGGGGCGACCTCGTCTCGCCCAGCCCGGACCTCGACCTCCGTATCCCACGCGAGCGTCCCGGCGTCGCCGTCGAGCTCGAGCCAGTCGCCGTCGCGAATCTTTGCGATCAGGCCGCCGTCGGCCGCTTCGGGGGTCAGGTGGATGGCCGCGGGGACGCTCCCCGACGCCCCCGACATGCGACCGTCCGTGACCAGCGCGACCGCAAAACCGCGCTGCTGCAGCGCCTTGAGCGGCGCTGTCAGCTTGTGCAGCTCGGGCATCCCGCGCGCCCGCGGGCCCTGGCCACGCACGACGGCGACGAGATCACGCTCGAGCTCCCCGGCGTTGAAGGCCGCGAGCAGGTCGAGCTGATCCTCGAACACCCGCGCCTGGGCCCGGACCTTGCGGTGCTCGGGCGCGACCGCAGAGATCTTGATCACCGCGCGGCCGAGGGGGCCGGTGATCACGCGCAGGCCCCCATCGGGCGAGAACGGCTCGGCGGCCGGACGCAGCACCGCCAGATCGCGGCTGCTCGCCTCGGCCTCGGGCGCGGGCCACTCGACCTCGCCCTGGGCGTCGAGCCGCGGCCTCCGGCGGTAGGCCTCGAGCCCCTCGGGCTGATCCGCGCCCCAGTCGAACACGGTCCCGATGTCCCCATGCAGCAGCCCCGCGTCGAGCAGCTGGCCGATCAAGAAGGCCGTCCCGCCCGCGGCCCGGAAGTGGTTCACGTCGGCCTGGCCGTTGGGGTACATGCGCGTCAGCAGCGGGACCACGGCCGAGAGCGTGTCCATGTCTTCCCAGGTCAGCGACAGCCCCGCGGCGGCGGCGATGGCCGGGACGTGCAGGGTGTGGTTGGTCGAGCCGCCGGTCGCGAGCAGGGCGACGACGGCGTTGACCACCGTGCGCTCCGAGAACATCTCGGCCATCGAGCGGCCCCGGAGCGCGCCCGCGGCCGTGCGCCGGGCGACCTCGCGGGTCAGGGCGTGGCGCAGGGCCGTGTCCGGCGGCTCGAAGCTGGCCCCCGGCAGGTGCAGGCCCATGACCTCCATGAGCAGCTGGTTGGTGTTCGCGGTCCCGTAGAAGGTGCAGGTGCCGGCGCTGTGGTAGGCCTCGAGCTCGCTGTCGAGGATCGCCGCCTCGTCGATCTCGCCGTTGGCGAAGCGGACCCGAGCCGCCGCCTTTTGGGCGTTGGACAGCCCCGAGGGCATGGGCCCGGCGGGCACGAAGGCGATGGGCAGGTGGGCGAAGCGCAGCGCGCCGATCAACAGCCCGGGGACGATCTTGTCGCACACACCCAAGCACAGCGCCGCGTCGAAGGTCCCGTGGCTCAGGGCCACGGCGGCCGCCATCGCGATCACGTCGCGGCTGAACAAGCTCAGCTCCATGCCCGGGTAGCCCTGGGTGATGCCGTCGCACATCGCCGGCACGCCGCCGGCGACCTGGCCCACGGCGCCGGCCTGACGCAGCGCCGCCTTGAGCCGCGCCGGGTAGTCCCCGTAGGGCTGGTGCGCCGAGAGCATGTCGTTGTAGGCGGTGACGATGCCGACGGCCGGAGACGAGAGCACCTGGAGGTGGTGCTTGTCGTCCTTGGGCGCGGCCGCGAGGGCGTGGGCCTGGTTCGGGGCCGCGTACTTTCGACGCGCGCGCGAGCCCTGCGGGCGGGCGCGGTCCATGGCCTCGAGGTAGCGGGCGCGGGTCGCCGCGCTTCGCTGGCGGATCGACTCGGTGACCTGGGCGACGACGGGGTGCAGCTGTGTCATGGGTACTTCGCTTCAGGGCGCCCAGTAGAGCGCCGGCGGCTCGGGGAGCCGGTGGAACAGAGCGTGGGCCGGCAGGGCGCGGGCCCCCTCATCGTCGGCGATCGCGGCGTCGATCAGGGCGCGCTTGGTGGCGCCCGTGACGTGCAGCACCCGCCACCGCGCCGAGGCGATGGCGGCGAGGTTCAGGCTCACGCGCCGACGCGGGTGCGCGGGCGCCAGACCGGGGACGACCCGCGGCGCGGCGTCGAGGTCGAGGGCCTCGGCGAGGCCGGGCATGCCCGGGAACAGCGAGGCGAAGTGGCCGTCGCCGCCCATGCCCAGGACCAAGACCGTGGCGGGCCGAGGGCCTCGAGCATCGCGCTCGCGGCCGCCGGCCCCGCCTCGTACGCCACCTCCGACACCAGCGGGTGCAGGCGCGCGCGCGCGACGGGGCCTCGCATGAGCCGCTCCCGCACCAGCCGGGTGTTGCTGTCAGGGTCGTCGTGGGCGACCCAGCGATCGTCGACGAGGCCCAGGTCGACGCGCTCCCAGGGGAGCGCGGCGGACTCGACCAGGGCGTCGAAGAGCGGTCCGGGCGTGCTGCCCCCGCTGACGAACAAGCTCGCCCGCGGGTGCTCGGCCAGGCGCTGGCTCAGCCGCGTCGTGATGGCCTGTGCCAGGGACCGGGCGAGGTCGCCCGGCGTCTCGGCCTCGAGGCGGTGAATCTTGGGAGTGGTCGAGCGGGTCATGGGTTCTCCTGAGTCAGCAGGTCGTTGTCCCAGCCCCCGCGGCTCTCGAACAGCCGATCCGCGCCGGTCGGCCCGGTGCTCCCGGGCACGTAGCGCAGCAAGCCCGAGCGGCCGCGCCGCTTCCAGTGCGCGGCGATGGGGTCGACCCACTCCCAGCCCAGCTCGACCTCGCGGCGGTCCACGAACAGGGTCGAGTCCCCGCGCAGGGCGTCCCGCAGCAAGCGCTCGTAGGAGTAGGGCCGGCGCCGGGCGTCGTGCTCGTGGAAGTCGAGGGACAGGTCCGCGCCCTGCAGGGTCATGCCGTGCCCGGCCTGCTTGGCCATGAGCTTGAGGCGGATGCCGTCGTCGGGCTGCAGCAGCAAGTCGAGCTGGTTGGCGCGCAGCGGCGCCTCGTTGGGGAAGATGGACTGGGGCACCTCGCGGAACTTGAGCGAGATCCGCGAGCGCCGACGGCTCAGGCACTTGCCCGTGCGCAGGTAAAAGGGCACGCCGGCCCAGCGCCAGTTGGCGACCTCGGCCCGGATCGCCACGTAGGTCTCGGTCTCGCTCTCGGGCGCCCCACCGTAGCCCTCGTACTGGGCGCGGACCGTGCAGCGATCCACGTCGGCGCCCCGGATCGGCCGCAGCGCGCTCATGACCTTGAGCTTCTCGTCGCGCACGGCCTGCGCCGTCAGCGAGAAGGGCACCTCCATGGCGACCAGGCACACGAGCTGCAACAGGTGGGCCTGGACCATGTCGCGCAGCGCCCCGGTGCGGTCGTAGAAGTCCATGCGCCCCTCGACGCCCATGTCCTCGGCGACGGTGATCTGCACCTCCTCGACCACCGTGTTGCGCCACAGCGGCTCGAACATCACGTTGGCGAAGCGCAGGGCCAGGAGGTTCTGGACGGTCTCCTTGCCCAGGTAGTGATCGATGCGGAACACCTGGCGCTCGTCGAAGTGGCGGGCGACCGAGTCGTTGATCGCCGCCGCGCTCGCGGCGTCGTGGCCGATGGGCTTCTCGATGACCAGGCGCGTGTCCTCGGTGATCAGCCCGGCCTCGGCGAGCTGATCGCACAGCGAGCCGTAGTGCGCGCTGCTCGTCGCCAGGTAGATCAAGCGCGGCTTGGTGCTCCCGCGCAGGCGCTCGGCGACCCGCGCCCACGCCCCCTCCGCGCCCAGGTCGTCGTAGTTCCACGCGCCCACGAAGGCGGCGGTCGTCAGCGGGTCGCGCTCGTTGGGCGCCAGGGTCTCGGTGATCGAGCGGGCGACGTGCTCGTTGAACTCGGCCCGGGTCATCGGACCCAGGGCGAGGCCGTGCAGACCCGAGCCCCGCGCCAGGTCGCCCGCGCGCAGCAGCTGGTAGAGGGCGCGGAACAGCTTGCGGTAGGCCAGGTCGCCCGTGGCTCCGAGCAGCAACACCTCGGCGTCGACGGCCTCGGAGCCCGCCGACGCGGACCCAGCCTCGCCGCGCCCGCGCTCGGGTCGGTCGGGCCAGTGCTCCCGCGCCGCGAGGTTGAGCGCGCCGATTTCCAGGCGCGCGTCCGCGGGGATCGGCGCCCCGCCGGGCAGCGCCACCTGCACCCGCGTCGACTCCCCGGGCAGCACGCCGAGGTAGTTGTCCGAGTAGTGCGCGGGCGTGATGTCTCGGCCCTCGGCGTCGCACAGCCGCAGCTGCACGTGGAGCGCGACCGCGTCGCCGGTGTTCTCGAGCTGGACCTGCCAGCGCTCGCCCTCGACCTCGACCTGGACGTCGAGCTCGGCGGGCGGCAAGGCCTCGGGGCGCAGCGCGGCGCCCTCACCCAGAGCATAGAAGTTGTGGCTGAGCTGCTCGCCCGCTGGCGTGCTGAGCTGCAGATCCACGAACGCCAGCGCCTCCGAGCTCTCCGGCAACACGGTGACCTGCGCCAGCCCGCCGCCGGGAACGTCGACGCGGTCGCGCCGGGCGTGGATGAGCTTGCTGCTGCGATCGAACACCCGGACCGAGACCCGCGCCCCGTAGAGGGCGTCTCGGTGCGCGTTGCTGACCCACACGCCGCGCTCGTCGGGGGCGTAGAACACGTGGACGGGCTCGCAGGCCTTCTTGGCCCCGAAGTAGGCCCCGCCAGGGCGCAGCGCGTGGTCGACGAGGTGGGCGTCGATCGACGGCCAGGCCGCCCCGAGGCAGCGGTGGAGCACGCCCGTCGCCGGCTTGCCCGCGCGCCCGCGGTTGCGCGTGAAGGCCTCGAAGAGCGCGCGCTGGCCCTCGTAGCCGTGGATCTGCGCGGCCTGGGCGAAGGCCTCGACGGTGTCCGACGGGCCCAGGCGCGCCTCGATCGCGGCCCGCAGCGCGTCGACCTCCCCGCTCCCCCCGGCTCCCGCGAGCCGGCGCCAAGGCGCCGCGATCGGCCACAGCTGATCGCCGGGCACCGCCGCCCGCAGGCTCTCCACGGGCGGAACCACCGGGCCCGCGCTGGCTCGCGTGACGAAGCCTTCCGCGGCCTCGAACCAGCCCTCGGGCGCCGCATCGGCCCCGAGCTCCACCGCGCCGCGCAGGCCGGAGGCTCCGGTCACCTCGGCGGACAGGCCCGACGCGCTCGAGTGCGCCGCGTTGGGCCAGGCCTCCTCCTCGAGCACCGCGAGGTAGGCTCGCTCGAGCTCCGCCGGCGGCGGCTCGTCGCTCCCGGTCCACCACGCGACCATGCACGGGTGGCGACGGGTCCGGCGAACCTGGTCGCGCAGCGCCGCGCGGGCGCCCGCGCGCTCGGCCTCGCTCCACTCCGCCCAGGGCTTGCGCCGATCGCCGCTGCTGCAGCTGGCGATGACCATCACGCCTTCGCGATCGCAGCGCGCGAGCAGGTCGGCCCGCGGCGGCAGGCCCTCGAAGCGCAAGGTGTCCAGGTTGAGATCGAGCAGGTAGTCGAGCAGCGCCCGCTCACGGTCGAGGTCGCGGCGCAGCTGGGGGTCGGGGGTCCACACCGCCCCGCGCACGAGCACGCGCTCGCCGTTGACCTCGAGGGCCGCGTGGCCCTCTGGGGTGCGCACGCCCTCGACGGTGCGGATGCCAAACTCGAAGCGCTCGGCGTCGGAGGTCGAGCCCTCGACCTCGACCTCGAGGGCCATGGTGTGCAAGGTGGGCGCGCCGAGGGGCCGGGGCCACCACAGCTCGGGCTGCTGGACGTGCAGGCAAGGCGCGTCCGCGGCGGTCAGCACCACCCTGCCCTCCCCGCCCGCCGCGAGCGCGACGGTCTTGGAGAAGCGGTGGCCTCGGAACTCGCCGTGGACCAGGGCCTCGACCGCGCGATCGGAATGGTTGGCGAGCTCCGCGAGCACCCGCAGCTTCGCGCTGCCCCCGGGCTCGAGGCTGGTCAGCACGGCCGGAGCGCGCAGCGTCACCGGGCCGCCGCGCATCAGGGCGACGTCGGCCCAGATACCCACGTTGCCGTCGAGGGGGCGCGGGCTGCCGATCTCCCAGTCGTGGGCCAGATCCGTCGCCCCGGGGGCGAAGAGCTCGACGGCCAGGGCGTTGCGCCCGTCGGGGGCGAGGCGATCGCCGATGTTCAGCTCGAAGCAGCGGTGGGTCCCGACCACCTCCGCGGGCTCGGCGAGGACCTCCCCGTTGAGCCACACCCGCGCGCGGTAGTTGAGGCCCTCGAACACGAGGCTGACGTGCTCGCCCGCTGCCGGGGCGCAGTGGAATTCCCGGCGAAACCACCACGGCCCCGCGAACGCGGCCTCGGGCTCCCGACCGCGCGCGTCGGCTTCGGGCCCGATGCGCTCAGCGACGCGGCTCCACTCACCGGCGTCGATCAGGGCGCCCAGCGCCGTGTTCGGCAGCTCGACCCGGACCCAGCCCGTGGCGTCGAAGGCCGGGCTCGACAGCAGCTCCCCCGGAGCGTCCACCTGGGCAGCACGCTGGACTCGCCAGCCCATGTTGATTTGACTGCGACCTCGTCGATGCATGATGGAATTCGGCTTTCACTGCCTGCGTCGCAGGCTGTCTGTGGTGTGCCCGAGCACCGAGTGTCCCGGCCGCGGTAGGCCCCAGGCCGCCTCGGCCGTGGGCCACAGCCAGGCCGCCCCGCGCACCCCGGAGGCGTCGCCGTGGGTCGAGGGCACGATGCGCGCGGCGGGGCGCGTCGGCCCCAGCCAGGCGGGCAAGCGCTGGGGCAGCTCGTCGTAGATTTCGTGGACCTTCGACACGCCCCCGCCGAGCACGATGACGTCCGGATCGAGCAGGCTGATCAGCACGGCCAGGCTGCGCGCGAGTCGGTCGTAGAAGCGACCCAGGGTCGCCCGCGCCCCGCGATCGCCCGCCCGCGCGGCGGCGACGATCTCGTGGGCGTCGAGGCTGCGCTCGGTCGCGCGGAGGTGGTCGGCGGAGATGCCCGGGCCGGCCAGGAAGGTCTCGATGCAGGACGCGCGCCCGCAGTGGCACGCCCGGATCCCGCGCTCGTCGGCCCGCTGCCACGGCAAGGGCGTGTGCCCCCACTCGCCCGCTAGGCCCCGCGCGCCGGCCAGCACTCGGCCGTCGGCGACCAGGCCCGCGCCCACGCCCGTGCCCAGGATGACGCCGACGACGAGCTCCGCCCCCGCGGCCGCGCCGTCGACCGCCTCGCTCAGCGCGAAGCAGTTGGCGTCGTTGGTCACCCGCACCTCCCGGCGCAGGCGCGCGCCGACGTCCGCGACGAAGGGTCGGCCCTCGAGGGCCGTGTTCCCGGCCAGGGTCATGCGTCCGGTCTTGCGACAGCTCGCCCCGGGCGTCCCGATGCCCACGCTCGCCGGGCGGCCGAGCTCGCCCTCGAGCGCCCCGATGAGCTCGGCGATGCGCTCGAGGATCGCGCCGTAGCTCCCGGGCGTGGCGAGCCGGCGCGAGGCGAGCTCCGTGCCCGCGTCGTCGAGGGCGACGGCGGCGATCTTGGTCCCGCCGAGGTCGACCCCGATGCGCATCACAGCACCTCCCGGGCGCGCTCCGCCAGGATCCGCGCCCGGCGGGTGACCTCGCCCCAGCGCGCCTCGGCGATCAGCTCGCCCTTGCACGGCCAGCTCGCCCCAGCGGCGAACACCTTGGGGCAGCCCAGGTAGTCCGCGAGGGTGTCCGGGCCGACCCCGCCCGTGGGGCACAGGCCCAGGGATCCGGTCACGGCCCCGAGGGCGCGGAGAAAGGCCGGGCCGCCGAGCACCGACGCCGGAAACACCTTGACCGCCGAAAAGCCCCAGTCCCGGGCCGCGAGGGCCTCCGAGGGCGTCGCCACCCCGGGCAGGGCGGGCACCGGGCAGGCGCGCAGGGCCTCGGCCAGCGCGGGCGTGAGCCCGGGGCTGACCAAAAAGTGCGCCCCCGCGGCGACCACCGCCGCGACCTCGCTCGCCCGCGTCACCGTGCCCACGCCGAGGACCACCTCGGGCACCTGCGCCGCGACCCGCTCGATGCAGGCCAGGGCGTTGTCCGTGCGCAGGGTCAGCTCCACGCAGCGCAGGCCGCCAGCGTGGAGCGCCCGGCTGACCGCGACGGCCCGCTCGGGGTCATCCACGGCGACCACGGGGAGCACGGGCGCGTCACCGAGGAGTTCATTCCAGTCGCGCATGGCGTCCATGTCTGATGTCCGATCTCGAGCTGGTGTCCGCCCGCGGCTCACCACCAGATGTTCGCGCCGATGGTGATGACGTCGTAGTCGGGCAGGTTCAGCGGGCCGCCGCGGTTGTCGTCCAGCGAGGGCGCGCCCCAGCCGTCCGGGGGCACCGGGGTCACCGCCTGCTGCGTGCAGAAGTAGAAGTCGCTCGGGTCCGTGCACTCGCGCTGGGCGTAGAAGTAGCGGGTGTACTGGATGAAGAACTGCTCGCGGGTCAGCCACGAGCTGCGGAACACCAGGCGCGGCGAGAGCACGGAGAAGCTCTGCTCGGGCAGGTCGCTGTGGGGCTGGACCCGGTCGAGGCGCAGCGCCGCGCCCAGCCAGGGCAGCGCGCTGTAGAACAGATCCGCGCCGAACTTGAGCTTGTAGGTCCCGTCGACGTCGGGGTCCGGCGAGTCGATCAGGTTGAACATGCCGTAGGCCGTCAGCCGCACGTCCCAGCCCGCGCCCCAGAACTTGTCGCCTTTGAGGATCTTCTTGAAGCTCTGCTCGGTCTGGAAGCCGACGCTGTGCACGGCCCCGTCGCCGTTGGACTGCTGCTGCGGGCCCTCGAGGTAGTTGTCGACGATGCCGAGGGTGAAGTTGCCGCCGCCCTGGGCGTGGATGACCTCGATGGTCGAGCCGATGGTCCGGCCGTTGGTCATGTCGACGTTGGAGTAGCCGAGGTACCAAAAGCCCGCCCGCTTGGCGTTGATGCGCAGCTCGGGCCCGAACACCTGCATGCGGCCGCGGCGGTCGCCGAGCTCGAGGTTGGTGTCGAGATCGCCGCGGCGGTTCTCCTCCATGGCGTAGGCCGCCAGGTAGTGGAAGTTGAGCTCGACGGTCTCGTTCCAGTCGACCCCGGCGTGGGCGTGGTTGAGCACGGAGAAGCGCGAGGTGTTGTGGATGCTCGGGTCCGGGCGGTTGACCCCGAAGCCGTGCTCGAGGTTGATCGTCCACTTGTCGATCGGGATGTCCAGGGTCATGGTCTCGCCCATGGCCCGGGTGCGGCCGAAGATGTAGGTCTCGTACTCGCCCAGGTCGTAGCGGCCCGACATGCCGTAGCGGTTGTCGAAGGCGCCGACCCGCGCCCGGAAGCGGACCGGGACCCGGCGAAAGCGCGGCGCGATGGACACGTAGGCCTGGCCGATGCCCAGCTGCGCGTCGGCCTGGTTCCAGTTCACGTCGGTGAAGTTGAAGGCCTCGATCACCGCCGTGCCGCGCACGATGTCGTTGCCGTAGGAGAAGTAGAGCTCCGACCAGCTGCGCCGCATGTGCGAGGTGTGCTGCCAGCTCAGGAACTGGTCGTCCGGCACCAGCGGCGCGTGCAGGGTGGTCTGGTTCGTGTCCGGGTGCTTGTTGATGCCCAGGCGCATGGGCGCGTTGAGGTAGCCGTTGAAGTCGAAGCCCCAGCCCTTGCCGCCGACCTGACCGCCGCCGCGGGTGCTGACGGTGTTGATCTTGGTGCTGTTGCGCAGCGGGCCCGGGCCGACGTCCTCGCCCGCGGCGGGGTGGCCCTCGTCGGGGCGCTCGCTCTCTTGCTCGAGGCGGACCACGGGCAGCGCGTCCGTCTCGCTCGGGGCTTCGGCTTGGGATGCGGCGCCGGCTTCGGCTGCCGCCGCATCCTCGGCCGGCGCGTCGCTGCCCTCGTCGCCCGCCATCGCGGGCGCGTCGGTGCTCGTGGTCTCTCCTTCGGGAGCGGCGGCCTCGGGAGCGGACGCCTCCGGTCCCGAGAAGGCGAACGAGAGGGCGAGTAGAACAGTCGTGGTCATTCTGAGGTCTCGGAGGGGCTCGGGGAGGGGTCGACGAGTCGGGCGCGTCGGCGCTCGTACTCCTCGCGGTCGATGACGCCGTCGCGCAGCAGCTCGTCGAGGAGCTCCAGCTTGGAGGCGTTCGGCTGGGAGAGGGTCTCGGGCTCGGGCTCGGGCTCGGGCGCCTGCGGGGGCGCGCTCGAGCTCGGGGCGATCAGCGGCCAGGCCACCCACAGCCGGCGCGCCCCGTCCTCCCCGCGACCCTCGAGCTCACCGGTCTCGGTCAGCAGGCGCACCCACGACTGGGCGCGCAGGGTCGGATCCGGGGAGTCGAGCTCGTCGGGGGCGACCCGGTCGTCGACCAGATCGAAGGCCAGGTGGAAGCGGCCCTCGAGGTCGACGAAGGCCACGCCTCGGGTCAAGCGCTTGGTCGGGGTCATCCACGGCGTGTGGGCGTCGTCGGTGATGCTGAGCACGAAGCGCACGCGCTCATCGGGCGCGGCCGCCGACAGGCCCTCGGCCAGGGCCGCGGCGAGGCGCTGGCGATCCTCGACCTCCATCAATGGATGGACCTTCTTGCCCTTGGGGCGGGCGTAGGCCAGCTCCCCGAGCAGGCCGTCGAGGCGCCCCGCCAGGGCCTCCGCGCCCTCTTCCCCGCCCGCGACCGGGTGGGCGTAGGGTCCCCACGCGCCCGACTCCGAGGTCGACGCTTCGATCTGCACGAGCAAGGCGTGGCCGGCGATGCGGTCGTCGACCACCGTCTGCACCCCTGGGGTGGTGCCGCACCCGGCCAGCATTAGACCGAGTGCCAAGAGCGCAGAGTGGAGTCGCACGTTGATCCGTCAGCAGCCAGCCGTGGAGCAGTCACACGAGCTGCCGCAGTCGAGGAGCTGCGGGTTGTAGCTGTCTGTCCCGCCACACATGACCGAGCAGGTGTCCGGTCCGCAGGTGACGTCGAGGTTGTTGCAGCTGCCTCCGCCCGTGCAGGACACCGCGCACTGCCCGGTGCCGCACACGACGGTGCCGTCATTGCACGAGCCGCCGTTGCCACACGATACGCTGCAGTCTCCGTCGGCACAGGTGACGCTGACGCCCTGGCACGCCCCGCTTCCGTCGCAGTTGACGTCGCACGGCCATCCGGGCGGGCACACGAGGCTCTGCCCGTTGCAGCCGCCGCCCATGAGGCACTCGATCTGGCAGCGGTTGTTGTTGCAGCTGTCGCACTCCGGCGGGCACGGCCCCATGCCGCCCGGGCTCGGGATGCCGTCGCAGCCGTCGCCGTCTCCAGACGAGTCCGTCGAGGTCGAGGTGTCTTCGCTCGACGAGTCGCTCGAGCTCGAATCGCTCTCGCTCGACGAGTCGCTCTCGCTCGAATCGCTCTCGCTCGACGAGTCGCTCTCGCTCGAATCGCTCTCGCTCGATGAGTCGCTCGAGCTCGTGGAGTCGCTCTCGCTCGACGAGTCGCTCGACGTGGAAGTCGAGTCGCTCTCGCTCGTCGACTCGCTGTCCGTGGTCGAGTCCGAGTCGCTCTCGTCCGCGGACTCGCCGACCTCCTCGTCGACGTTGCTGCCCAGGGAGGCGAACTGCCAGTCGCCCTCGGGCTCCAGCGTGCACGCCGAGCTCAGGCCCAGGCCCAAGAGCGCGATCAGTGAAATGCTTCGCAAGCGCCCCATGGTTCACCCCACCGGCGGGAAGCCGACCTCATTCAGCGCGAAGCCCGTCATGTCGCTGTAGGTGTAGGGTTGGTTGAGGCCGTCGACCCGCGTGTAGTCCGCGGGGTTGTTCGGGTTGAACTTGTAGGCGCCGTTGCTGAAGGTGTCGACGAGCCACACGAAGCCCTCGACGTCGATGCTGACGCCGGCGGCGTGCTGGAGCTGCCCGCCGAGGGACTCCTTGCTGTAGAAGGAGTAGGTGAAGGGGTCGGTGTTGGTGTCGACCTTGAGCACGCCCGGGAAGGAGCCGCCGCCGAAGGCCTGGACCGTGGCGATCCACAGCACCCCGTTGCTGTCCTTCATCAGGCCACGGAGGATGTTGTTGGGGTGGCCCGTGCTGGCGAAGAAGGCGTCGAGCTCGGGCTTGAAGTTGGCCCACACCGCGTTGACGGAGTCGTAGTAGTAGAGGCTGTTGTTTTGCCCAGCCATCCACACCTTGCCGCTCGAGTCGACCGTGATGCCGTAGGGGTCCATGTCGGCGTCCGGGCGGTCGAAGACCTCCCAGCAGCTCTCGCCGCCCCCGGGCTCGCAGTCGTACTTGGCCATGTACAGGGCCTTGCGGGTGTCGTTCTCGACGAACCAGAAGTTGTTCTGGATGTCGAGGCCGCCGCCGTAGGGGCCCATCATCTCGCACATCATCCCGGGGATCGGGATCTCGACCTCGAGGTCGCCGGTGTCGCCGTCGACCAGCCAGACCGTGCCGTCGTTGTCGAACTCGTTGCAGAACGCGACCCAGACCTTCGCGCCCGTGAAGTCGCAGCTCGCGATGTTGTCGGGCAGGGCCCACTGAACGGCGCGGGGGCCTCGACGATCGTCGTAGACCCCCGCCATGCGCGGAATGTCGATGCGCCACGCGAGGCACTCGTCGGCCCCGTAGGGCAGCGGCACGTTGTTGGTCGAGGTGTCGATCTGGCCGTTGTCGTTGGCGTCGAAGCAGTCCTCTTCGCGGGCGTAGATCTTGGCCAGGCCGCCGCTGCGGTCGGCGACGACCATGTCGCCGTAGATGCCCACGGAGGTCCGCGAAGGCCCGACGAGCACGTTGTTGGCCGGCTGCGGGGTGACCTGGAAGCGGCCGATCTCCGTGGCCGAGACCGTGTCGATCTTGGAGATGGTCCCGTCGGGCGAGTTGGCGATCCAGATGTTGGAGAACTCGATCTCGCCGCCGGCACCGCTGCCGCCCCCCTCTTCGCAGGGGATGCCCCCGCCTTCGTTTCCGCCGGGGCCCATGTCGAGCTTGTCGCCCGTGTCGGACTCCGAGGACCCAGCCGACTCGTCGAGGGTGTCGTTGTCCTCCCCCATGTCGCTGATCTCGTCGCCCACGACTTCATTCGTGGCCCAGCGGTCTCCACCCCTCCCGTCGTCGCCACAGCCTGCGGCGACGAGCGTCACCAGGGCGAGCGCTAGCGAGTAATGAGTGAGTTCGAGGCGTGGTGGCATGGGGCGAAAACTCCGGCTACGAGGGGGTTGTGAGGGGCACAGGGCGCAATACGCCCTACGTCTCCGTGGATCCCACGGGCCGTTACTGGATGACTTTTTTGCTGTGGGTCCTCTCTGGGGATGAACAGCGTTTGTTGGGTCTGTGACCCTCGTTCTAAGGGCGCAGGTGTTCGTCGACGTAGGCGACCACCCAGGCGAAGGGCGCGTTCCAGTTGATCGCCACCTCGTTCGTCGACCACGACTCGACGTGATCCACGAAGCACTTCATCGGCGGGCAGCCGGGCAGGCCGACCTCCTGGGCGTAGGGGTCCTGCAGATCCGAGTTCGGTCCGCCCGAGATCGCCCCGGGGGGCGGCGGCGGGAAGGCCGGATCGAGCTGGGTCGCCCACGCGCGGTGGTGCGGGTTCAAGAGCGGGTAGGTGCCGTGGCCAGCGACGTAGGACTGCGAGTTGGGGTTGCGACCCAAAAGGTAGGCCATGCCCTCGAGCATGCCCTCGAGGAAGGCCTCGTCGCCGGTGAACTCGTGGGCCAGGCCCAAGATGATCATGTTGTTGAGGACCAGCGAGTTGCTGCCCCAAGGGTACTTGGCCGCGCCGCCCGCGGTCAGCGGGACCGGGTAGCCCTCGACGCCGACGTGGTGCAGTAGCCCCGGGCCGCGGTCACGATCGCCGCGCGGGCCTGCTCGACGCTCTTGGCGTCGAGTTTGTTGGGCGCCACCGCCAGCGTCAGGTGCCCACGCTGCCGACATGCTGCCAGCTCATCGAGGACTGCGCCCCCCTCCCCCCTTGGCGTTGGGGCCCTGGACCTTGGCGAGTGCTCCGACTCCTTCACGGCCTTGGCGTACTCGGCCTTGCCCGTGGTCGCGTAGAGCTCGGCGGCCGCCCAGTAGAACTCGTCCGACAGGGACTTGTCGTCGTAGGGGCCGCCGCCGACGTTGTCGTCGCTGGGCGCGTAGAGCTCGGGCTCGGCCACGGCCGCGGCGTAGGCCCGCTCGGCGGCGTCGAGGCAGCGCTTGGAGAAGGCCGGGTCGATGCTCTTCCACACCCGCGCGGCCTGGGCGGCCACGGCCGCGAGGTTGAGGCCGGCCGAGGTGCTCGGGCGGTGCAGGAAGCGGGGCGGGCCGTCGGCGGAGGGGTCCAGGGGCAGGCCCGTCCACGCCTCCTCGTGGAGCTTGTGGTGGGCCAGGCCCGCGTGCGGCTGACCGGCGGGCACCTGCATGCGCAGCATCCAGTCGATCTCCCAGCGCGCCTCGTCGAGCAAGTCGGGCACGCCGTTGCTGCGCTCGGGGATGCTCAGCGTCCCGTCGCCCAGGCGCGCGCGGCCCTTGGCGTCCGCCCGCTCCCACAGGTTGAGCAGCGTCCAGGTCGAGATGCCCGCGTTGACGACGTACTTGCCGTAGTCGCCGGCGTCGTACCAGCCGCCCGAGGCGTCGAGGGTGTAGTCGCAGCCGCTGCCCTCCCGACACGCCGCCTTGGCGTCGCCGGGGTGGCCCGGGCCCCGCGCCCAGCGCTCGTCGGCGACGTGGGGGAGCTCGAGCGGCGTGCCGCTGCGGTTGTAATAGAAATAGGCCAGGGCGTCGCCGCGCAGGCCCTCGTAGAGGTCGTCGCCGATCGCAAAAGGCGGGCTGACCTGGTCGCCGAGGGCGAGGGTGTAGCCCGTGCCCGGCTCGGCGAAGCTGGAGAAGTCGACGTGGTGCAGGAAGTCGCCAGAGGCCGAGTCCTCGCCGCGCACCTTCGACTCGCCCGACTTGGCGACCGAGCCGTCCTCGCGGCGCAGCTCCCAGCTCACCGGCTGCTTCTCGGCGGTGGCGAACACCGCCAGCTTGCGGCGCTTGGTCGCGTAGCCGATCTGGTTGACGCGGACCTTGGGCGCGCGCTCGGCCAGGGGCGGCAGCGGCGGGGTGTACTCGGGGTCGGACAGCGAGATCCGGTCAAAGCACACGCGCGAGCCGGACTTGGCAGACGGGCCGCCCAGCTGCAGGCTGAGCTCGGCCAGCCGCGCGCCGTCTCCCGGCTTCTCGAAGTGGCCGACGAAGCGCTGGTCGCCGGTGCCGACCTCGGCCTGGCTGGCCCAGTAGTCGACGTAGGGCGGCCCCGCGCTGCCGACCCGCGCGCGCACGGCCGTGGGCTGGCTCGAGCGCGCGACGAAGTCCGAGAGGTAGGCGTGGGCGTCCTCGAGGCGCACGCGGTGGCGCAGCTGGACGTCCGAGAGGCGCTCGCCCGGGGCGTCGATGTCGACGCAGGCCCGGCCGTCCTCGATCTCGACGCGGGCCGAGGCCTCCGGGCCCAGGGTCAGCACCCACGGCGAGAGCGCGCCCGCCTCGAAGCTCGCGTTGCGGATCAGGTCGTGGTCGCCCTCGATGGTCGGCTCGCTGCCGCCGGTGATCGGGGTGAGCTCGCCGGGCGCGGACTCCCCGGCGCAGCCGACGAAGGCCACGTCGTCGACCCAGATGTCGAAGGCCGCGCCCGGGCCCTGGACCTGGAACTGGAGGCCGTAGACCGAGGCCGCGTCGATCATCGCCGGCCGCGGCGCGCCCCAGCCCGGGAGCTGCGCGAGCTCCTCGAACTCGAACACGAAGTGCTGCCACTCCTCGGTCAGCTCGAGGTCCACGCCGAAGTCGTTGAAGCACTCCGTGCACTCCCCGGCGGCCGGGAAGGTCTTGCTGTCGGGGACCTTGAGGCGGACCTGGCCGCCCGATCCCGCGCCGCGCCGCGCGAAGAAGGAGATGCCCTCGTAGCGCGACGCGTCGAAGCCGACCTGGGGGTCGGTGAAGTTGAAGCCCAGCCCCGCGAAGGCCATGTCGTCGCTCCCGACGGTGCCGTGCATGCGCGCGGCGTGCTGCGAGCCGTTGGCCCCGCCGAGGCTCATGGTGAACACGCCCCCGTCGGCCCCCGCGGTCGGCGAGACCTCGGTGTCGCCGCCGCGGAAGGTGTAGATGTAGCCGTTGCGGTTGGCGTGCACGACCACCTGGTGGTCGTTGTTCTCGCCGTCCTCGATCACCGCCGAGCGCGTGCAGGTCACCGCCTGCGTCGAGCCTCGGGGCTGGCTCGACGAGTCCGACTCCATCATCGCGCAGGCCGTCCCAAGGACGACCCAGGCAGACACTCCAACAGGCGCGTAGCGCTTCATGGTGATCGCGGGGGCAGGGGCGGTTCGAGGGGGCGCGAAGGCCTAGTAGAAGCCGATCTCGTCGACCCAGAAGTCGAAGTCGGTGTCCTTGCCAGCCTTGAACTGGATGCCGACGACGATCGACGAGTCCCAAGCGGCCGGCGAGCCCCAGCCCTCTTGGTTCAGCTCGTCGAAGGGCAGGGTGAACTGCTGCCACTCGTCCGTGAGCAGCAGGACCTTGCCGTGGGGGTCGCAGTCGAGCTCACAGGTGCCGCCCTCCTCGGGGGGGATGGTCGACGAGAGCTGGACCGAGGCGCGGATCTGGGAGTTGCCCTTGGCCATCAGCACGATGCCGGTGTACGAGGAGGAGTCGTAGGGCATCTTGACGCCGTTGGTCATGCCCTCCGGGTCGCCGGCGTTGTTGAGGTCGATGCCGATGCCCGCGCCCCACTCGGCGAAGCCGCTGCCGGTGGTGTGCATGGCCATGCTGGTCCCGGCCGCGCCGCCCATCTCGGGGGCGACCGCGTCCTCGGCGGGGCTCTGCGTCGACCCCTCGCTGGCGTCGTTGAAGGTGTACCAGTAGCCCTGACGACCGCCGTTGGGGATCAGCGCGTTGTCGCCGTCCTCGAAGTTGTCGATCATGTTGTCGGGCTCGATCGGGATGCCACCATCTCCGCTGTCGGTGGAGTCGGAGTCGCCGTCCGTGCTGCCGTCGGTGTCCTCGCCGGACTCGCCCATGGTGTCGCCGTCCTCACCTTCGTCCGCGTCGGCGTTTTCGGTGGTGTAGCCGCTGCCGGCCCCGTCGTCGCCGCCGCAGGCGACGAACAGCGAGAGGGTGGCGCATGACACGAGTAGGGTCTTGATTCGCATGGTTGATTCTCCGTCCATTTAGTTGGCCTCGAGGGCCGTCTTGACAATTTGCCCGGTCGCAGAGGGGGCGCCGGACCAGGCGTCGATGAGGGCCGGGAAGTCGCAACCTCCCGGGTACCAGGCCCACGCAGACCAGGACATTCCTCGCTGCTCTGCGTAGTCGATGAGTTGTTGGGAGTAGTTCGGGTTGCAGTCGAAGCTGCCGAACTCCGTCACGATGATCGGATCGCTCTCGCCCAGGAAGCCCCAGTCGGCCTCCCACGCAGCGGGCTGCTTGGTGGGGAAGTCGTAGGGGTGCGCGGCGTAGGTGATGTTGTAGCCCTCGACGCGGTGGTTGGGCACGCCCGAGAGGTCGTAGGCGTAGTCGAGGCCGCCGATGAGCACGAGGTTGTGGGCCCCGGTCGCGCGGACCGTGTCGTAGAGCTCCTGCATGCCCACGACCTGGAAGCCGTCGCCCGAGTCGCCGCCGTGCAGCCACACGAACCAGGCCACGTCGTGGGGCTCGTTGTAGAGCTCGAAGAGCACGCGCCCGTCGTCCTTGTAGCGGTCGGCGACGCTGTGCCAAAAGGCCCGGGAGTTCTCGTCGGCCATGCGCTGCTGGCCGGGGACCACGGAGAAGTCGCCGCGGTCCGACCAGTGCAGGTCGAGGATGACGTCCATGCCGGCGTCCTCGCACCACTGGATCACCTGGTCGACGCGCTGGCGGTAGCTCGGGTCGTAGACCACCGAGCCCTCGAGCCAAAAGCCCTGGTTGATGGCGACGCGGACCACGTTGGCGTTCCAGCCGGCGATGAGCTGGATGTCCTCCGCGGACAGGCCCTCGCCGTTGGGGTCCCACTCGAGCGAGGGCCGGTCGACGCCGCGGAACACGTGCACGTTGCCCTCGGCGTCGTAGATCTGGTTGCCGAGGACATAGTAGCCGTTGGGGGCGATGGGCGGCGGCTCGCTGCTGGTGGTCGAGGCCTCGCCGCTGGAGCTCTCCTCGCCCCCGCCGCTGCTCGACTCGCCCGCGTCGTCGTCGCTGGTGTTGCCGTCGCCGCCCTCGTCGATGGTGGCGGCCTCGTCCATCTCGCCCACGGGCTCGTACTTGGAGCAGGCCGAGGTCGAGGCCACGAGCGCCGACAGCGCAAACGCCCCGCTTCCAAGCCCCGCTAGACGACCCGGCTTCATACCTGGGCCTGTGGTGTGGGGCCGGTCCAAATGGATGAAGCTTTGTCGCGCGGCGATCGACCTGGCGGCTTTCACGCGGGCGTCTCGTCCACAGGAACAGCGTTATCCGCGAACACCTTGGCCAGGAACTCGGCGCTCGCCTTGGGCGTCCGGGCCTGCGTCTCGTAGTCGACGTGGACGATCCCGAAGCGCTGGCCGTAGCCTCGCTCCCACTCGTAATTGTCCATCAACGACCAGGCAAAGTAGCCCGCCAGGGGCGCCCCGTCGGCGATGGCCCGATGGGCAGCGCGGAGGTGATCTCGGAAGTAGGCCACGCGCCGCGCGTCGGGGACTTGGCCGTCGGCGTCGGGGCCCGTGGAGTAGCTGCAGCCGTTCTCCGTGACGTACATCTTGCGCGGCCCGTAGTGCAGGTAGACGCGCATGAGGGTCTGGTAGAGGCCGTTCGGGTAGACCTCCCAGCCCATCTCCGTCCACTCCTCCTTGGGCGCGAGCGAGCGGATCACCGGATCGTTCTGCGCCTCCGGGATCTTCTCGCTGCGGATGATCATCCGGTTGTAGTAGTTGACGCCGAGGAAGTCGGCCGGCGCCGCGATGGCCTCGAGGTCGCCCGGCTGGACCATGGTCATGCCCTCGGCCGGCAAAAAGCCCCCCGCGATGTAGTCGCGGACCATGTCCTCGGGGTAGCCGCGGCCGTGCACGGGGTCGAGGAACCAGCGGTTGAAGTGGCCGTCCGAGTGGCGCCAGGCGTCGTGGTCGGCGGCGCTGTCCGAGGCGGGCTCCATGGGCTGGAGGTTCAAGGTGATGCCCGCGCGGGCGCCCGGGCAGTGCTCGCGGATCACCGGCATGGCCCAGCCGTGGGAGAGCAGCAGGTGGTGGCTGGCGACGATCGCCCGCGCCTTGTCGACGACCCCCGGCGCGTGCACGCCCATCTCGTAGCCGAGCATGCTCGCGCACCACGGCTCGTTGTGGGTGATCCAGTCCGTGACCCGGTCGCCCAGGTGACGGACCACGGCCTCGGCGTAGTCGACGAAGGCCTTGGCGGTCTCGCGCTTGGACCAGCCGCCCTCGTCCTCGAGGACCTGGGGCAGATCCCAGTGATAGAGCGTCGCAAAGGGCTTGATCCCGGCCTCGAGCAGGGTGTCGACCAGGCGCGAGTAGAAGTCGAGGCCCTTTTGATTGACCGCCCCGCGGCCCGCCGGGACCACCCGCGGCCAGGCGATGGAGAAGCGATAGGCCGGGACGTTGAGCGACTTCATCAGCGCCACGTCCTCGACGTAGCGGTGGTAGTGGTCGCAGGCGACCGCGCCGCTGCTGCCGTCGATGACCTTGCCTGGGGTTGCCGCGAAGCGGTCCCAGATCGACTCGCCGCGGCCGTCCTCCTGGGCCGCGCCCTCGATCTGGTAGCAGGAGGTCGCAACCCCCCACACGAAGTCCTCGGGAAAAGCGTGATCGGTCATGGATCTGGTTTTGCTGTCTTGGGTGGGCCGGCGCCGGGTGGGGGCGCAGGCGCGTCGTCGCCCGCGAGCTCGTGGGTGGCGTCGGGGCGTCGGGGGAAAGGAGCGAGCTTCGCCGCGACGAGCGAGGGGATGGTCGCGACGATGACGAAGATGAAGTAGGCCCGGTAGCCCATCCAGTCCGCCAACGGACCGCTGGCCATCTGCGTCGGGATCAGCACCAGGTTCATCAGCGCCGTACAAAACGCATAGTGCGTCATGTGGTAACGGCCCGGGCTGATCTGCTGCATCATGTACAGCATGTTGCCGACGAAGCCGAAGCTGTAGCCGAACTTCTCGATGGTCACCAGCATGCCGATGGTGGTCATCGACAGCGGCGCGTCCGGGGTCACGGCCCAGCTCAGGTAGACGTAGCAGAGGTTGGGGACGTTGAGGCACAGGGCCAGGAAGAACAAGCTCTTCTTGAGGCCGTGGCGCGACACGAACACCCCGCCGAGCAAGCCGCCCACGATGCTCGCCGCCGTGCTGATGGTCCCGTCGATGACGCCCTTTTGGACCAGGGTCATGCCCAGCCCGCCGTCCGCCAGGGGCGCCTGCAAGAACAGCGGGGCCTCGACCAGCAGCAGGCCCTCGGCGCTGCGGAACAGGAAGACGAAGGCCAGCATCCCCCAGATCTTCTCCTTGGAGAAGAAGTCCTTGACCGTGTCGACGAAGGTCTCGACGACCTCGTCCGTGGTCTCGGCGGTCGAGGTCTTCGACCCTGGCGGGAGCATGACCCAGTGGTAGAGGGCCAGGGCGGCCATGGTCGCGGCGCTCAGGCCAATGGCCACGCCCCACGCGGCCTTGGGCGTGTAGTTCGACTCCTTGAGCGTGCCCGCGACCCAGACCACGCCCGCGGTCGCGAAGATCCGGCCCACGTTCCAGGCCATGCCCTGCACGCCGATCCACGCGGCCTGTTTTTCCTCGTCGAGGGAGGTGATGTAGATGCCGTCGACGCAGATGTCCTGGGTGGCGGAGGCGAAGGCCAGCACCCACAAGATCGCGATGATCGCCTGGAAGTAGTTGGGCAGCGGCAGGGCGAGGGCGACCAGGCCGAGCAGCACGGCCATCGCAAGCTCCATGGTCAGCACGAAGAAGCGCTTGGTCCGGAACATGTCCAGGAAGGCCGCCCAAAAGGGCTTGAGCGACCACGCCAGGCCGATGCTCGCCAGCGCCACGGTGATGTCGCCGTCGGCGTGGCCGAGATCCTTGAACAGGGTCCCGGCGACCCAGATGACCATGGCGAAGGGGATGCCCTCGGCGAGGTAGGCGGTCGGCACCCACCCGAGGGGATGCTTCGCGCCCCGAGCTACATCGGAAGGCACGAAAGGGCGGTGGTCACCAGAGGGCGCGCATGGATGAAAATTCCTGAAATTCCCAAACGCGCGCTGTGCAAAAACGAACGCAGCTGCGTCAGCACTTGCGCATCGCGGCCCTGTAGTCTTCGAGGGTCACCGGGGAGGCGTGCTCGAATTGTGCGTCGAGGAGCGCCATGCGCTCGACTCGGTCCAGACGAAAGTTGCGAAAGTCCTCGCGGAGCTCGCACCACGCCCCCAGGCTCCAGCTCGGGCCCCAAAAGTAGAGGCCCAGCGGTCGGACGATCCGCTCGCTCGTGGCCCCGGCCTCGGCGACGTAGCTGAACTCGAGCTTGCGCCGCTCATGCACGCCGCGGCGGGCCACGGCCAGGTGGGCCCGGACCTCGTCGGTCACGCGGAAGGACATCGAAAACAGCGCGGTCTCGTCGATGATCCCGCGCTGCTCCTCGGGCAGCACCGCCGTGGTCTTGTCGAGCACCCGCCGAGCGGCCCCGCGCAGCTCGTCGTCGCCCCAGGTCTCGACCATCCGCGCCCCGAGCACGAGGGCCTGAATCTCGTCGACGCTGAACATCATCGGGGGCAGCTCGAAGCTCTTGGCCAGGCGATAGCCGACCCCGGCCTCGCCCTCGATGGGCACGCCGGAGCCGGCGAGATCGCGGATGTCGCGATAGATGGTCCGCTCGCTGACCTCGAGGCGCTCGGCGAGCCAGGCCGCGGTCGCCATGCGACGGCCGCGGAGCAGCGAGACGATCTGAAACAAGCGATCCGCGCGGCGCATGGTCGTCGCCAAGCTACCACCGCGCGGACCGACTCACGCCTCAGACCGCCGGAGCCATGGCCGGCGCAGCCGCGACGTGGAAAAAGTCGAGCAGCAGCCCGTTGGGATCGGCGATGAAGAAGCTCTGCCACCCCCACGGCTTGCGGCTCGGCTCGGTCAGCGGCGCCAAGCCCTTGGCCTTCAGCGCCTCGTGGTGCGCGTCGGCGTCGGCCACCGGCACCGAGACGATCAGGCCCTTGCCCGCGAAGGCCTGACGCAGGGGCGGCGGCTCCCCCGGCGCCATGAAGCCCAGCTCGGGGCCCTCGGCGTCGGCGCTGCGCACCTGCAGGTAGCCGTCCATGTCGTAGACGGCCGTCCAGCCCAGCCGATCGACGTAGAAGGCCTTGGTCTCGGCGAGGGCGTCGGTGATGAGCAGGGGGAGGAGCTTGTTGGGGTTGGTGAGTGCGTCGTTCATGACGCCCTCGGTATGCGCTGGGGCTCCTGACAGCGTGGTGTCAGCAGCCTCGTCTTTGGGTTGGGTCTCCTGACAGCGTGGTGTCAGGAGGCCTGAAGGCATCGGCTGCAGCAGTTGGCATCGATCCCAGGCTTCGGCAGACGGCGGGCACGGGCCGGGAGGGTCGGCTCCCCCGCTGTCGCCTACAGAGGCATCGGCTGCAGCAGTTGGCAACGAGTTCTGGCTTCGGCGGACGGCGGGCACGGGCCGGGAGGGTCGGATCCCCCGCTGTCGCCTACGGGCATCGGCTGCAGCAATTTTCAACGCCCAATGTTGGCGAGCAACGCGACTTCGATGAGCGCTGGA